>NZ_JAHTGR010000004.1:0-514309 GCF_019166075.1 Duganella violaceipulchra
ATCATCCGCACCACTTCCAGCTTCAGGCTGGGCTCGAATGTCTTACGTTTTCTTGTTGTCATGCTTTAACTCCTCAGATGGTGGATTTTCCACCTATTGAGGTGTCCGGGCAAATTAGACCACAGCACCGCTTGGCCTCATTGAGCACGGTGCGTTGTTCCGGCGTGCGAATGGCGATTTCGCGATACTTTCCGCCCTTGGTCCACGTGTCCTTGAGCTTCAGTCGATCGCCGCCATCGGCCCACGCGGGAACGATCTTGATGCTCTCCTCCCGCCGCAAACCAAACGCGGACTGCAAACGCAGCGACATCGCCGTGTACGCATCCGTAATCTTCGCCAGGCGCGCCTCGTCAAGCACCTTGGCCTTGGAGATATTGGTGACAAAGGTGCGCTTGTCGATGTCGTAGCTGCCGTTGTCGCGCGCGATGATGTTGTCCTTACCGATCTTCTGCGCCCACCATCGCATGGCGCTCATACGGTTCTTCATCGTGCCGGCGCAGACGCCATCGGCCTTCCACTGCTGCACCAGCGCATCCACATGCTTGGGACGCAGACTGTCAGCATTCATATGGCGATATCCGAGATCGTGCAACTGGTTGGCGACGTGCGAGAGTATCCGCGCGCGGTCGGACTGCGTGGCATAGCTGCCATCGCGATTGCGGTCGCACAGCTGCTTGAGTTGATAGTTCAAGTCGCGCATCGCATGCTCCTAAAATCAAACTTGGTGTGATCGAGTCAGGTCAGTGTTTCTGGCCACCGTGCTTGCCGCAGCAAGGACGGTTTGTAAAGGCCCCGGGACACCACTCCCGTGTATGCGGTATGTTCACTGCTTGCCCGCGCCGCATGCGCGTATGGCGCCGCGATCCGCCCCTTGTAGAAGCTTGATCGCGGTGGGACCAGTTACCCAGGGTCCATGGGGTGTGCCTCGCACACGTTGTCGGCCCACGAGGGGCAAGGTTGGCAAGCAGCGCTCTGCTGCGCTGATAGCGGTAGATCCGCTGTCACTGGCCAGCGTCACTGAGAAAACAGCGGCGGAGCCCATATAGCGCTTGGTTGCTAGCGCGTCGTCACTGGCAGCAGGCCGCCAGTAACGACGCGCGGTTTGCGCCGCAGACCAGGGCGGCGTATCGACATGCACGCGGCGGCAGAACGCCGCGTGAGGTGGGGACGGTGCGTGAATGCGCACGATTTGACGCGCATCTTCCTCAGGGGAAGGATGCGCAATATGGATGCAGCCTATCCAGGCTGATCGCGGGCTCGCTCAAAGGCGAAGCCAATCTAAAAACAAATGTGGAGACTAAGGGCGCGTGACGAGCGCTACGCCTGGCGTGATGCCAAGTTGCGCAAAGGACGATTCCTTCGCTTCGAAAAGCATATTGTCCTCCACCTGACATCGCGCCGGCATCACCGACTTAAAATTCTCATCGATTTATTTGTCGACGAAGCTGGCGAAGAATCGAGGCCAAAAACGGGGCCCATTTCGGGTCGCACTTGCGCGGCAATCGGAGGACAGTGCTGGCAGCACCTAGACAATGGAGGAAGACATGAAACGATCACCGCTGCCCCGCACCACACGAATGATCCGCCTGCCGGAAGTGATGGCGATCTGCGGGCTGTCGCGCAGCACCGTCTACGCCTACACCAAGCGCGGCGAATTCCCGGCGCGGGTTAAGATAACCAGGCATGCTTCGGCATGGGTTCGGGAAGAGGTGCTGGCCTGGGTAGTAAGCCGTATCCACGCCAGTCGCAGTTGTACCCCAACACCGGCAGAAAATCGTGAGACTGGGGTTTGACCGCTAAAAGAAGTTTGTTGGGGTATTTATTGGGGTACAGACTTGTAAAAACAACAAAGGCCAGTCCGAAGACTGGCCTAAGCTGTTGATTCTATTGGTCGGGGCGAGAAGATTCGAACTTCCGACCCCTTGCACCCCATGCAAGTACGCTACCAGGCTGCGCTACGCCCCGACGAATTTGGAATTATAGCAGTGCCTTTAAGTATTTGTCATGTTTGCTTTTCGCTGCATTGCAACATTGCGCCGCCACGCGCAGGAGTAAGATGTAAGCTTCTGCTCGCCATCGAAAGCCTGCATGTCTTCCCCCGCCGAACTCGCCGCCCTCAGCCAAGCCGCCGACCTCGTCAAACAGGCCGACGCCCTGGTCATCGCCGCCGGCGCCGGCATGGGCGTCGACTCCGGCCTGCCCGATTTTCGCGGCAACGAAGGCTTCTGGCAGGTCTACCCCGCCCTCGGCCGCGCGCGCATGGAGTTTTCCAGCATCGCCACGCCCTACACCTTCCGCTCCGATCCAACACTGGCATGGGGCTTCTACGGCCATCGCCTCCAGCTCTACCGCAACACCACGCCGCATGCCGGCTTCGCCCTGCTCAAGGCGTGGGGCGAAGGCATGGCGGCCGGCTACGGCGTCTTCACCAGCAATGTGGACGGCCACTTCCAACGCGCCGGCTACGACCCACACCCCATCCACGAATACCATGGCTCCATCCATCATCTGCAATGCATGGAACCCTGCGGCCCGGATATCTGGAGCGCCGACAGCTTCGTGCCGGAAGTCGATCTCGAAGCTTGCCACCTGCTGAACGCCGCGCCGCTATGCCCGCACTGCGGCGGCATGGCGCGGCCGAATATCCTGATGTTCGGCGACTGGGGATGGAACGAACGCCGCACGGTGATGCAGGAGGCGCGCCTGCAATCCTTGCTGCAAGCGGCGCAGCGCCCGCTGGTGATCGAGTTGGGCGCGGGCGCGGTGGTCCCCTCGGTGCGCCACTTCAGCCAGCGTGTGCTCAAGAATCACAACGGCCGCATGATACGGATTAATCCGCGCGAGCCGGATGTCGGCAACCCGCTCGATGTGGGCCTGGCGATGGGCGCCCTCGCCGCCTTGACGGCGATCGACGCACTGTTATAAACGATTTACACCAATTTGACGGCGATGCTGGACAGACCGTCCACCTTGCCCACCAGCGTTTGCCCGCGCACCACGGCGCCCACACCTTCGGGTGTTCCGCTGAAAATCAGGTCGCCCGGCGCCAGCGCGAACAGCGTGGACAAATTGGCGATGGTCTCGTTGATCGACCAGATCAGGTGATCGATGGTGGCCGACTGCCTGGTCACGCCTTCCACCGCCAGCTCGATAGCGGCGCGGTTGATATCGCCCGCTTCGGCCGCGCGGTGGATCAAGCCCACCGGCGCCGAATAGTCGAAGGCCTTGCCGATCTCCCAGGGACGGCCGGCGTCGCGCATTTTGAATTGCAGGTCGCGGCGCGTCATGTCCAGCCCCACCGCGTAGCCGAAGATATGTCCGGCCGCGTCTTCCACCGCGATATTGCTGCCGCCCTTGCCGATGGCGACCACCAGTTCGCACTCGTAGTGCAGGTTGCTGGTCACCTGCGGATACGGCAGGTCCAGCACTGCGCCCGGCGCCACAGGGACAACGGCTTGCGCGTCGTTGGGTTTGCAGAAGAAGAATGGCGGTTCGCGATCCGGGTCAAAGCCCATCTCGCGCGCGTGCGCGGCGTAATTGCGGCCGACGCAGTAGACGCGGCGTACAGGGAACAAATCGGCGGTACCGGCGACCGGCAGGCCGACGATGTCATGGGCGGGAATTACGTAGGATGTCATGATGCTCCGATAGGCTGGAATGGGAGAGCGATCATGGTACAACAGCCTCCGCCCGCTTGCTGCGGACGGAAACAATACGAGACAAATCAGGTCATCAACAACGCCCGCATGGCGATGCGGAAGGCATCCACCAGGCTGGCGCGGTTCATGTTCGGTCGATACAGCGCACGTATCGTCAGTCCGTGGAAGTAGGAGATCAGCGTGTCGAGACGGCCGTCCAGCAGCACGTCGTCCACCGGCAGGTTGCGCTGTTCGCGGCCGCGCTTGACCAAGTCGCGCAATTGCGCGCGCGAGACTTCTTCGTTTTCGCGCATCTTGGCGGCGATGACCGGATTGCGCGACGCTTCGGCAAACATCTCCAGCGGCACGCTCCATGGCTGCGGGTCGAGCGACTCGTCGATGTGGATGTGGGCATCTTCCAGTATCGCTTCCAACGGATCTTCGCGCGACGCCAGGTCGCGCAACAGGCCCGATACATGCTCGGCCTCGCGGGCGACAAAGGCCAGGATGATGGCGTCCTTGCCGTCGAAGTAGTTGTAGATATGGCCCGCGCTCATGCCGGCCTGCTTGGATATTTCGGACATGCTCGCACCATGGAAGCCGCTGCGCGCAAAGCAGATGGCGGCCGCTTCCAGCACCTGGTTGCGCCGGTTCTGCGCGCGTTCCGGGTCGGTGCGTCGTTTTACGATGGGTGCGGTCATGGGGTCTTCCTTGGGTAACGAACTTGCCTGAGGCGGTACTGTGGCGAAGCTGACGATTTTTGTCAATTTATCAGCAGTCGAAGGCGGCGGACGCGCAACAC
Organism: Duganella violaceipulchra; assembly: GCF_019166075.1. Classification (NCBI taxonomy): domain Bacteria; kingdom Pseudomonadati; phylum Pseudomonadota; class Betaproteobacteria; order Burkholderiales; family Oxalobacteraceae; genus Duganella; species Duganella violaceipulchra. Next base: position 4,441 of record NZ_JAHTGR010000004.1, read on the forward strand.
TTTGCGCCCGCCGCCCCGGCCACCTTAGCCGCGCTGCTGCGCGACCTCCGGCTGCCAGCCGCCGCCCAGCACCTTGTACAGGGTGACGGCGTTGCTGGATTTGCCCAGCCGCGCCGAGATCAGGCCCTGCTGCGCCGCGTACAGTGCACGCTGCGACACCAGCGCGTTCAGGTACGAGTCCGCCCCCTTGCGGTAGCGTGCCTCGTGGATGCGGAAGCTCTTGTCGGCCGCATCGACCAGCGCCTGCTGCGAGGCGATGCGCTCGTCCAGCGTGCCGCGCTGGGCCAGCGCGTCCGCCACTTCGCGGAACGCCACCTGGATCGCCTTCTCATACTGCGCCACCGAGATGTCGCGATTGGCCTTGGCGATATTCAGGTTGGCGCGATTGACGCCGCCGTCGAAGATCGGCAAATTGATCTGCGGGACGAAGCTCCACGTCGACGATCCCGCCTTGAACAGGCCGGACAAGTTGCTGCTCGCGCTGCCGCCCGACGCCGTCAGCGATATGCTGGGGAAGAAGGCGGCGCGCGCCACGCCGATGTTGGCGTTGGCGGCGCGCAGCGCGCGTTCGGCTTCCTGCACATCGGGACGGGCTTGCAGCAGGTCCGACGGCAGGCCTGCAGGAATCGCGGCCAGCTGCGTTACCGCATCCAGCTCGCCGGCAGGCAGCAAGTCCGCGGGCACGCCGCTGCCGACCAACAGCGTCAGCGCGTTCTGGTCCAGCGCCACTTGCGCGGTGTAGACCGCCATGTCGCTGCGCGCCGATTCGACGCTGGTCTGCGCTTCGTACATATCGACGCCGGAGGTGACGCCGGAATCGAAGCGCTTCTTGCTCAGGTCATAGGAAGTCTGCTGGCTGCGCAGCGTTTCCGCCGCCAGCTTCAGGCGCTGCTGGTCGGCGATCAGCGTCAGGTAGGCGTTGGCCACTTCGGCCACCAGCGTGATCTGCTGCGCGCGGCGCGCCTCCTCGGTGCCGAGGTAGGTCTGCAAGCCGGCATCCGACAGATTGCGCACCTTGCCGAAGAAGTCCAGCTCATACGAGGCCATCGCCAAACCGCCGCTGTACTGGCGGCTGATGGCCGCTTCGCCGGTGCCGGTCATGGTCGAAGGCGTGCGCGACGCGCTCTGACTGACGTTGGCCGACAGCTTGGGCAACAAGGCCGCGCTGTCGATGTTGTACTGCGCCTTGGCCTTCTCGATGTTGAGCACCGATACGCGCAGGTCGCGGTTGTTGGCCAGCGCCAGCGCGATCACCTGACGCAGACGCTCGTCGGCGAAGTATTCGCGCCACTGGATTTCGGATACCGGCTTGGCATCAGCCGCCGCTGCCGGCACGCCTTTGTAAGCGTCGCCGGCCGGCCAGGCTTGCGCCACCGGTTGCGCCGGACGTTCGTACACCGGCGCCAGGCTGCAACCAGCCAACATCGCCAGCGCAGCCATAGTGAGTAAAGATTTTTTCATGATTAATGTACCTCGACAGCAGCAACAGGGGCGGCGGCCTTCTTGCTGAAGAAACCGCGCACCAGTACAAAGAACACCGGCACAAAGAAGATGCCCAGGAAGGTGGCAGACAGCATCCCGCCCAACACGCCGACGCCGATGGCGTTCTGGCTGCCGGAACCGGCGCCGCTGCTGATCGCCAGCGGCAGCACGCCAAGACCGAAGGCGATGGACGTCATCAGGATCGGACGCAGTCGCAGACGCACGGCCTGCAAGGTCGCCTGTTTCAATTCCACGCCCTGCTCTTGCAGCTCCTTCGCGAACTCCACGATCAGGATCGCGTTCTTCGCCGCCAGGCCCACCACGGTCAACAAGCCAACCTGGAAGTAGACGTCGTTCGACAGCTTGAACACATACGTCGCCAGCACCGTGCCGATCACACCCAGCGGCACCACCAGCAGCACCGAGAACGGAATCGACCAGCTTTCATACAGCGCGGCCAGGCACAGGAACACGATCAGAATCGAGATCGCATACAGCTGCGTGGTCTGCGAGCCGGAGTCGCGTTCTTCCGTCGACAGGCCGGTCCACTCGAAACCGATACCCGGCGGCAGCTTGGTCGCCATCTCTTCAATTGCCGCCATCGCGACGCCCGAACTCTGGCCCGGCGCCGGCATGCCGAGGATCTCGGTCGACGGCAGGCCGTTGTAGCGCTCCAGGCGTGGCGACGCATAGATCCACTTGCCGGTCGAGAAGGCCGAGAAAGGCACCATCTCGCCGTCGGCATTACGGACAAACCATTTGCCCAGGTCTTCCGGCGACATGCGCGAATCGGGCTGGCCCTGCATGTACACCTTCTTCACGCGGCCACGGTCGACGAAGTCGTTGACGTAGGCGCTACCCCAGGCGGTGCTCAGCACCTTGTTCACATCGGCGATGGACAAGCCCAGCGCCGTCGCCTTCTGCTGGTCGACGGTGATCTTGTACTGCGGCGTGTCTTCCTGTCCGTTCGGACGCACCCCCATCAGCACCGGATTCTTGGACGCCATGCCCAGCATCTGGTTACGCGCCGCCATCAGTGCTTCGTGGCCGACGCCGCCCTGGTCCTGCAGCTGCAGATCGAAACCGCTGGCGTTACCCAGCTCCAGCACCGCAGGCGGGGCGAAGGCGAACACCATCGCATCCTTGATCTGCGAGAAGCTGCCCATGGCGCGGCCGACGATGGCGGTCACGCGCTGGCCGGCGCCCTTGCGCTCCGACCAGTCCTTCATGCGCACGAAGGCGATACCGGTGTTCTGGCCGTTGCCGCTGAAGCTGAAGCCAGCCACCGCGAACACCGACGCCACCGAATCCTTCTCTTCGTTCAGGAAGTGCTGCTCGACTTTTTCGATCACCTTCAGCGTGCGCTGCTGGGTCGCGCCGGTCGGCAGCTGGATTTGCGAGAACAGCACGCCCTGGTCTTCTTCCGGCAGGAAGGAAGTCGGCAGGCGCACGAACACGAAGGCCAGCACCGCCAGCAGCAGCGCGTACATGATCAGCGAACGTCCGCTGCGGTTCAGCAGCGCGCCCACCCAGCCCTGGTACTTCAAGCTGCTGCGGTCGAAGCTGCGGTTGAACCAGCCGAAGAAGCCGGTGTCGATCGCCGTATGGCCCTTGGCCACAGGCTTGAGCAAGGTCGCGCACAGCGCCGGCGTGAAGATCATCGCCACCAGCACCGACAGCACCATGGCCGAAACGATCGTCACCGAGAACTGGCGGTAGATCACGCCGGTGGAGCCGCTGAAGAAGGCCATCGGCACGAACACCGCCGACAGCACCATCGCGATGCCCACCAGCGCGCCGCTGATCTGGCCCATCGATTTGCGTGTCGCTTCGACCGGCGACAAGCCCTCCTCCGTCATCACGCGCTCGACGTTTTCCACCACCACGATGGCGTCATCGACCAGCAGGCCGATCGCCAGCACCACCGCGAACATGGTCAGCGTGTTGATCGAATAGCCCAGCGCCGACAGGATCGCGAAAGTCCCCAGCAGCACCACCGGCACCGCCATCGTCGGGATCAGCGTGGCGCGGAAGTTTTGCAGGAACAGGTACATCACCAGGAACACCAGGATCACCGCTTCCACCAGCGTCTTGACCACTTCCTCGATCGACAGCTTGACAAACGGCGTGGTGTCGAAGGCGATCACCGCCTTCATCCCGGCCGGGAACTGCTTCTCCAGCGCTGCGATCCGCGCCTTGACGGCGTTGGCGGTATCGAGCGCGTTGGCGCCGGTGGCCAGCTTGATGGCGACGCCGGTGGCGGCCTTGCCGTTGTAGCGGGCCAGCACGTTGTAGTTCTCGCTGCCCAGCTCCATGCGGGCCACGTCGCGCAGGTGCACGGTGGCGCCGCTGGCGGCGGTCTTGAGCAGGATGGCGCCGAACTGCTCGGCGGTCTGCAAGCGGCTCTGCGCCGAGACGGTGGCGTTGAGCTGCTGGCCCGGCATGGCGGGCGTGCCGCCCAGTTCACCGGCCGAAACCTCGGTGTTCTGCGCGGTGATGGCTGCTGTCACGTCGGCCGGCGTCAATTGATAGCTTTGCAGCTTGGCCGGATCGAGCCAGATGCGCATCGCGTACTGGGCGCCGAACAGCGTCACGTCGCCCACGCCTTCCACGCGGCTGAGCGGATCGATGACGTTGGCGGCCACGTAGTCGCCCAGGTCGGCCTGCTTCATGCTGCCGTCTTCGGAGACGAAGCCCAGCACCATCATGAAGTTCTTGGTGGCCTTGGCCACCACCAGGCCTTGCTGGGTGACGATGGCTGGCAGCAGCGGCGTCGCCAGTTGCAGCTTGTTCTGCACCTGCACCTGGGCGATGTCCGGGTTGGTGCCGCTCTTGAAGGTCAGCGTGATGCCGATGCCGCCGGTGCCGTCACTCGACGAGGACATGTAGCGCAAGCCGTCGATGCCCTTCATCTTCTGTTCGATGACCTGGGTGACCGCGTCTTCCACCGTCTTGGCGGAGGCGCCGGGATAGGAACCGCTGATCGAAATCGACGGCGGTGCGATGCTTGGATACTGCGCGATCGGCAGGCCGAGAATCGCGATCACGCCCGAAAGCATGATGACGATGGCGACGACCCACGCGAAGATCGGGCGGTCAATAAAGAAACGTGACATGGTGATGCTCCTTTATTGGGCGCTCTTGGCGTTGGACGGCATGGCGCCGCCAGCTGCCACGGCGGCGGCAGGCTTGGCGGCATTGGCCGCCGCACCCGGTTTGACCTTTTGCACGCCTTCGACGATCAGCAGGTCGCCCGCATTCAGGCCGGACTTGACCAGCCACTTGTCACCCATGGTGCCGCCGGTGACCAGCACGCGCTGTTCGACCTTGCCTTCCTTGTTCAGCACCAGCGCGGTCGCCTCACCCTTGGCGTTGCGGGTCACACCCTGCTGCGGCACGGCGATGGCCTGCTCGTTGACGCCCGATTCCAGCACCGCGCGCACGAACATGCCAGGCAGCAGATCGTGCTTCGGGTTGGGGAACAGCGCGCGCAGGGTGACGTTGCCGGTGCCAGGATCGACCGTCACATCGGAGAACTGCAGCTTGCCGCTTTCGGCGTACTTGCTGCCATCCGACAGCAGCAGCGTGACCCTGGCCTGGCCGCCGGCCTGCTTCAAGCCGCCGCTTTCCAGCTCGCGCTTCAGGCGCAGCAGGTCCTCGCTCGATTGCGTGACATCGACATAGATCGGGTCCAGCTGCTGCACGGTGGTCAGCGCGGCGCTCTGGTTGGCAGTCACCAGCGCGCCCGGCGTGATGGCCGAGCGGCCGATACGGCCGCTGATCGGCGCGTCGACGTGGGTGTATTGGAGGTTGATGGCGGCCTGCTCCAGCGCCGCGGCGGCCGATTCCACGTCGGCCTTGGCCTGCTCGTTGGCGGCGACGGCGTCGTCGTAGTCCTGGCGGCTCACGCCTTCGATCGCCACCAGGTCCTTGTAGCGCGCCACTTTCGGGCCGCTGGTCATCAGGTTGGCCCTGGCCTTGGCCAGCGCCGCCTTGGCCGAGTTGTAGGAGGCCTGGTAGCTGGCCGCGTCGATCTGGTACAGCGCCACGCCGGCCTTGACGTCGGCGCCTTCGACAAACAGGCGTTTTTGTATCAGTCCGCTGACCTGCGGGCGCACTTCGGCCACCTGGAAGGCGGCGGTGCGGCCCGGCAGTTCGGTCGTGATATGCAGCGCTTCCGGCGCCACTTTAAAAACGCCCACTTCCGCCACCTGCATATGAGGTGCTTCGGTCGTGGTTTTGGAGCAGCCGGCAACGAACACGGCTGCGGTGATCAGGGCTGCGGTCCTGCAGAAAAGAGCTTCCATGATGGGACTTTCTGTATAAAAAATGTGCATAAGTTAGTAGAATGAACGATCATTCTAATTAAGTCAAGCGTGTTTTTGTCCATGGCACGACAAAGCGTGGCGCGCGGCGGTGAATTTCTCCGGGGGATGGAGGTAGGCGCCGCGCCCGGTGCTACAATGAATTTAATTTCTTTCAGACATCTTTTTTGGCCCGCGCCATGACATCGCAGCCCCCTCCACGCACGGCCCGGCCGCGCCTCACCACGCTGGTGACAGTGGGTGTGGCCGCGACGGTGTTGATGTCGGTGCTGTCGCTGCTGGTGCTGGTCGATCACTTCGCCATCGACTACGCCGAGCGCGAAGCGGGCCTGCGTTTGCAGCAGCTGTCGTGGCAGATGCGCGATTCGCTCAACCGCGTGGTGCAGAAGGCCACCGGCGACGTCCAGCTGCTGACCGAGCTGCCGCAGATCCGCGACGCCAAATCCCCCACCGAGATCCGCCAGGTGCTCGAAAGCCTGCAAAAAACCTTCCCCGACTACGCCTGGATCGGCCTGGCCAATCCCGACGGCAGCGTCTACGCCGCCACTCAGGGCTTGCTCGAAGGCCAGGATGTCAGCGGCCGGGCCTGGTTCAAGGGCGGCCGCGACAAGCTCTACGCCGGCGATTTCCACCCCGCCAGCCTGCTCGGCAAAAAACTGCCGTACAGCGCCGACCCGTGGCGCTTCGTCGACGCGGCCGGCCCGGTGCGGCGCACCGACGGCAGCTACCGCGGCGTGCTGTGCGTGCACATGAGCTGGAACTGGGCGCGGCGCCTGGTGCAGACCATCCTGACGCCGGCCGACCAGCAGTATTCGGCCGACATCTTCGTGGTGCGCGGCGACGGCACCGTCATGCTCGGCCCCAAGGGCACCGAAGAAAAGACCATCGGCAGCACCAGCCTGGCGCTGTCGCAAACGGGCGCGCCGGGCTCGCTGAAGGAAACCTGGCCCGACGGCCGCAGCTATCTGACCGGTTTCTCCCGCACCGGCGACCTGAACAACCCGGCCACGCTGACCTGGTCGGTGCTGGTGCGCCAGCCGGAGGACGTGGCGCTGGCCGGCGCCCGCGCGCTGGAACGTCAGATCCTGCTGCTGGGCGCCATCCTCGGCGTGGCCATGGCGCTGGCGGCGTCGGCGGCGGCGCGCCGGCTGACGCGGCCGCTCAACGCGCTCAGCAGGAACATCGAACAGCGCTCGGGGGCGCCGGCCGACACGCCGCCGGACGCGCTGCCGCCTATCCCGCTGGTCGACAGCTTCCACGAGGCGCAGGTGCTGTCGCAGGCGTTGGCCGGGCTGGTGCGCAACGAGCAGGACCACCTGGGCAACTTGCGCGGCTTGAACGAGAAACTGGAATCGACCGTGGCCGAGCGCACCCGCGAGATCGCCCGCAAGGCGCTGCTGCTGGAGCGCGCGCTGGCGCAGGAACAAAGTACGCAGCGGCTGCTGCAGGAGCGCGCGGCCGAACTGCGCGCCATCCTCGACAACGCCCACGACGCCTTCATCGCCCTCGATCCGGGCGGCGTGGTGCTGGACTGGAACCGCCAGGCCGAGAAGCTGTTCGGCTGGAGCCGCGCCGAGGTGATCGGCCAGCCGCTGGCGGCGATGGTGCTGCCGCCGCTGCTGCGCCGCGCCTATGAGCGCGACATGCGCCAGCTGGCCGACTGCGGCGCCGACACGGTGCTCAACCGCCGCATCGAACTGACCCTGTGCAACCGCGCCGGCCAGGAGCTGCCGGTGGAAGTGTCGCTGGCCTATGTGCCGCGCAGCAGCGGCCACCTGTTCATCGCCTTCCTGCACGACATCAGCGAGCGCAAGACACTGTTCGAATCGATGGAGGCGATGGCGCTGCGCGACACGCTCACCGGCCTGCCCAACCGGCGCGCGCTGATGGCCGCGCTGACCGAGGCGATCCAGCGCGCCAGCCGCCTGCGCCACAGCTGCGCCGTGTTCTTCCTCGACCTCGACCGCTTCAAGCAGATCAACGACCGCTACGGCCACGAGGAAGGCGACGAACTGCTGCGCCAGTTCGCCGCGCGGGTGCAGCACATCGTGCGCAAGACCGACACCGTGGGCCGCCTGGCGGGCGACGAGTTCATCGTCATCCTGGAAAACCTGCACAGCGACAACGCGGCGCAGGAAACGGCCGACAAGCTGCGGCCGGCGCTGCAACAGCCGTTCCGCCTGAAGACCGCCACCGTCTCGCTCAGCGCCAGCATCGGCATCGCCATCCACCATCCGGACGACCCGCAGGATATCGAGATGCTGCTCAACCGCGCGGACCGCGCGATGTATCTCGACAAGCAGAATGGCGCGCAGCAGCGCCTGCTAGGCTAAGGCCGCGTTGGCCTCGCACGTTTGCTATCGAAAATCCCGCTTCCTCCATTTCAGGTAGTATCAGCCGAATATCCGCCGCGCCCTGGCGACTGCGGCGCCCATTTTTCGGACCGCGCCCATGCAAGCACAGAACAGCGTTACGCATCTGTTTCTCTCGACCGGCGTGCCCGGCCTGGACGAGGTGCTGGCCGGCGGCCTGACGCGCGACCGGCTCTACCTGGTCGAAGGCGCACCGGGCACGGGCAAGACCACGCTGGCGCTGCAGTTCCTCAACGAGGGCATGCGCCACGGCGAGCCGGTGCTCTACATCACGCTGGCCGAAACCGCCGTCGAACTGCTGAGCGTGGCGCAGTCGCACGGCTGGACCATGGACGGCATCCACATCGAGGAGATCCTGCCCAGCGAGGACGTGCTCGACCCCGAGCAGCAGTACACCATTTTCCATCCGTCCGAAATCGAGCTGGGCACCACCATCCAGCGCATCGCCGCCGCCATCGAACGGCACCAGCCGCGCCGCGTGGTGCTCGATTCGCTGTCGGAGTTGCAGCTGCTGGCGGAAAGCCCGCTGCGCTACCGGCGCCAGGTGCTCGCGCTCAAGCAGTACCTGGGCAGCCGCAGCTGCACCACCATCTTCCTCGACGACCGCACCGCCCTCAGCACCGACCTGCAGGTGCGCAGCGTGGCGCACGCGGTGCTGACCCTGGAACTGGCCGACCAGGCCTACGGCGCCGAGCGGCGCCGGCTGCGCGTGGTCAAGTACCGTGGCATCGCCTTCCGCGGCGGTGCCCACGACTACAAGATCATCCGCGGCGGCCTGCAGGTGTTCCCGCGGCTGGAGGCGGCGGCCAGCCGCGTGGTCAGCGAACGGCGCCAGCTGTCGAGCGGCCTGCCGGCGCTGGACCAGCTGATCGGCGGCGGCCTGGAAGAAGGCATGAGCACGCTGATCTCCGGGCCGCCGGGCACCGGCAAGTCCACGCTGGCGGCGCAGTTCGTGCACGCCGCCACCCAGCGCGGCGAGCCATGCGCGATGTTCCTGTTCGAAGAGGCGCGCAACAATATGCTCAACCGCGCGGCCGGGGTCGGCATGCGGCTGGCCGACGCCATCGACCGCAACTTGCTGACGATCCAGCAGATCGACCCGGCCGAGCTGGCGCCCGGCCAGTTCTCGCACGCGGTGATGCAGGCGCTCGAGCGCGGCGTGCGGGTGGTCGTCATCGACAGCCTGAACGGCTACCTGAACGCGGTGCCGGACGAGCGCTTCCTCACCATCTACCTGCACGAGCTGCTCACCTACCTGGGCCAGCGCGGCGTGGTCAGCATCGTGGTCGGCGTCCAGCAGGGCATGCTGGGCAGCGGCATGACCACCGCGATCGACGCCAGCTACATCGCCGACAACGTCATCATGCTGCGCTACTTCGAGGCCGAGGGCGAGGTGCGGCAGGCGATCTCCGTGTTCAAGAAGCGCGGCAGCGCGCACGAGCGCACCATCCGCCGCTTCCGGATCTGCAAGGATGGCATCCACGTCGGGCCGGTGCTGAACGACTTCCACGGCATCCTCACCGGCGTGCCCACCTACAACGGAACGCTGGCCGTGGCCGGCGATCTTCCGGCCGGCTGACGCCGATGGAAACGCGCATCCTGATCTACGCGCCGACCGGCCAGGACGCCACCCTGGCGGCCAAGGTGCTGGCGATGGCGGCCATCAACAGCCACGTCTGCCGCTCGCTGGCGGAGCTGGCGGCGCAGTTGGAGCGCGGCGCCGGCGCGGTGCTGACGGTGGAGGAAGCGCTGGCGCCGGGCGGCTACAAGCTGCTGCAGGAGCACGTGGCGCGCCAGCCCGACTGGTCCGACCTGCCGATCATCCTGCTGACCCATCGCGGCGCCGATACGCCGACGGTGCGCCAGGCCGTGGCCGGCCTGGGCAACCTGAACCTGATGGAGCGGCCGGTGCGCACGCTGACCCTGATCACGGCCGTGCACGCCACGCTGCGCGCGCGCCACAAGCAGTACCAGGTGCGCGAGGCGGCGCGCCGCAAGGACGAGTTCCTCGCCAGCCTGGGGCACGAGCTGCGCAATCCGCTGGCGCCGATCCGCACCTCGGTCTCGCTGCTCACGCATATGTATCCGGACGCGCCGCCGGTGGCGCGCATCCGCGACATGGTGGAGCGCCAGGTGCGGCTGCTGACGCGGCTGGTCGACGACCTGCTCGACGTGGCCCGCATCACCAGCGGCAAGATCAACCTGCAACGCCAGCAGGTGAGCCTGGCGGCGGTGATGAACCACGTCGGCGAGCTGTGCCTGCAAGCGGCGGACGCCAAGCGCATCGACATCGCCTGGCAGCTGCCGGCCGAGGACGTCCTGCTCGACGCCGACTATGCGCGGGTGGTGCAGATCGTCGCCAACATCGTGTCGAACGCGGTCAAGTTCACGCCGCAGGGCGGCCGGGTGGCGGTGGCCGCCAGCTGCCATGGCGACGAACTGCTGGTGACGGTGCGCGACAACGGCATCGGCCTCGACGCCGAAGCGATCGCGCGCATCTTCCGCATGTTCGAGCAAAGCAAGACCGTGGCCGGCCAGTTCTCCAGCGGCCTGGGCATCGGCCTGAGCCTGGCGCGCCGCTTCGCCGAGATGCACGGCGGCTCGGTCGAGGCCAGCAGCGCCGGTCCCGGCCAGGGCAGCGAATTCGCGATCCGCCTGCCGGTGCTGGGCGGCGCCGCGCACGACCCCGCGCTGCCGGCGGCGGCCGGCGACGTCGACGGCCGCAAGTTGCAGGTGCTGGTGGTGGACGACAACCAGGACGCCGCCGATTCGCTGGCGGCGCTGCTGGAGATCGACGGCTTCGACGCGCACGCGGTGTACGACGGCGCCAGCGCCATCGCCGCCAGCGCCGAGCATCCGCCGGACCTGATCATCCTCGACCTCGACCTCGGCATGCCCGGCATGGACGGCTACGAGACCGCGCGGGCGATCCGCCAGCGCCCCGGCGCCGACGGCATCCTGATGATCGCGCTGACCGGCTGGGGCCAGGGCGACGCCCGCCGCCGCTCGGGCGAGGCGGGCTTCGATCACCACCTGGTCAAGCCGGTGGAGCTGGACCAGATCGTGCGCCTGGCCGGCGCGCGCCAGAACCGCGAGCAGGTGCAGGCCGCGCGCTGACTTACAGCGGCTTGATGTTGATGGTCGCGCCTTGCAGGTAGAAGGCGTTGCTGCCTTCAAAGCCGGAATCGGCGCCCAGCATGATCCAGATGCGGCCATCCTTGTCGGCAGTTACCTCGATCGCGTCGCTCGACTTGCGCGTGGTGCTGGCCCACTTGCCGCCGGAGCAGCTCAACCCTTCGACGCCCTGCGTGCCCAGCACCTTGCCCTGAGGGCCGGAGACGGCCTGGTTGCCGCGATCCAGGTTCACGCGATAGCTGCCGTTCGGCTGCGGCAGGGTCTTGATGTAGTCGTAGCTGGCCGCCGCCACCATCCACACGCTCTCGCCGCGCGAGCCGCCGACGCCCATGCAGCCGGTGGCCGCATCGGTCGCGTAGCGCATCTCGAAGGTGACGAGGTACTTCGCGTGCTTCACGAAGCCGTCCAGCTGGCGCCTGGCGTAGGTCAGCAGGTCGTCGCTGTTGTTATGCGAAGCCAGGTAGTAGCCCTTGCCGGTCAGGGGCGCCGGCAAGTCCTTCCAGCCCGACGCCACTTCGGTCGGCCGGTCCTTGTCGTAGTAGTCGGCGACGTCGGAGGTCCAGCCGTCGATACCTTGGTTGAAGTCGATCGTCACCGTCGATGCCGTCGGCGTCCCGTAGTCCGGGAAGAAGACCGGGGTGGGAATGAAGTCTCCACCGCCGCAGCCGGCCAGTGTGAAGGCGCCGGCGACAGCCAGTGCGGCGAACAGTTTTTTTTGTGCGTGCATGGTTTCCCCTAGAGTGTGCAAGGCCTTGGTAAGGCAGCGACTTATTCTAAAGAAAACTTGTATCTTTTTACAACCACTTTGTAACCACCCGTAAGCAAAGCCTACTTCCAATCGCCGCGCAGTTCCAGCACGCGCTCCTGCAAGCCTTCCGGCGTCACGTCCTGCGGCGGCACCGGCACGCCGACCGCCAGCGCCAGCCGCGAACGCAGGCCGGTGCGGAAGGCGCGCTCGAACACATTGGCGCCGCTGCGGCTGAGCAGATGGCCCCACAAACCGCGCAGCGCCATCGGGATCACCGGCACCTTGGTGCGCTCGACGATCTTGGACACGCCGCCCTTGAATGCATTGATCTCGCCGGTGCTGGTCAGGCGGCCTTCCGGGAAGATGCACACCAGGTCGCCCTCGTGCAGCGCCTGGGCGATGTCGACATAGGCCTTCTCCATCAGCCACGGGTCTTCCTTGGCCGGCGCGATCGGGATCGCGCGCGCGGTGCGGAAGATCCAGCCCAGCAGCGGCAGCTTGAAGATGCGGTGGTCCATCACGAAGCGGATCGGCCGCGGGCTGGCCGCGCCGATGACGATGGCGTCGACGTAGCTGACGTGGTTACACACCAGCACCGCCGCGCCTTCGGCCGGAATGCGCTCGGCGTCGATCAGGCGCACGCGGTGCACGGTGTGGATCAGCATCCAGGCCAGGAAGCGCATCAGGAATTCCGGCACCAGCGAGAAGATGTAGACCGCCACCACCGCGTTCAGCGCAGCCGTCACCAGGAACAGCTGCGGGATCGTGAAGCCCTGCCCCAGCAGCACGATGGCCAGGCCGGCCGCCGCCACCATGAACAGCGCGTTGAGGATGTTCATGCCGGCGATGGTGCGCGACATGTGGGCGGGATCGCAGCGGGTCTGGATCAGCGCGAACAGCGGCACGATGAAGAAGCCGCCGAACATGCCGATCAACAGCACGTCGGCCAGGATGCGCCACATGCCGTGCTGCACCATCAAGGCGAAGGCGTCCAGGTGCGGGCCGGCGGCCAGCGCGGCGGCCCCGGCACTGAAACCCTGGCTGGAGAAATACAGGTCGGCGCCGAAGACGGACAGGCCGATCGAGCCGAACGGCACCAGGCCGATCTCCACCTTGCGGCCGGACAGCCGTTCGCACAGCAGCGAGCCGCTGCCCACGCCCAGCGAGAACACCGTCAGCAGCAGCACGAACACGCTGTGGTCGCCGTGCAGGTAGTCCTTGGCGTACACCGGGAACTGCGCCAGCACCAGTGCGCCGTAGAACCAGAACCACGAGTTGCCCAGCATGGACAGGAACACCACGCGGTTCTTGCGCGAGAAGTTGATGTTGCGGAACGATTCGCCGATGAAGTTCCAGCTGACCTTCAGCTCCGGCGCAGGCGCCGGCGCCAGCGGGATGCGGTAGCTGGCGACCAGGCCGAGCAGCGCAACGGCGATGGTGGCGACGGCTTCGAAGGCGATGCCGTTGGGCTTTTGCACCACCAGCACCGCGCCCAGGATCTCGCCCAGCAGGATGCCGACGAAGGTGCCCATCTCGGTCACGCCGTTGCCGCCGATCAGTTCCTCGGGCTTGAGCTGCTGCGGCAGGTAGGCGTATTTGACGGGGCCGAACAGGGTCGAGTGGATGCCCATGCCGACCACGGCGGTGACCAGCAGCCACAGGGTGTGCGTCATCCAGCCCAGGCCGGCGATGCACATGATGGCCACCTCCAGCCATTTGACGAAGCGGGTCAGGCCGGACTTTTCGAACTTGTCGGCCAGCTGTCCGGCGGTGGCCGAGAACAGCACGTAGGGCAGGATGAACAGGCCGGGGATCAGGTTGGTGATCAGCGACGGCGACAGCGTGGTCCAGCTCATCGCGTCGAAGGTCAGCATCACCACCAGCGCGGTCTTGAACAGGTTGTCGTTGAACGCGCCGAGGAACTGGGTCCAGAAAAACGGCGCGAAGCGGCGTTGCGACAACAGGGAAAACTGATTGGGCTGGCTCATGTCTGCGGCATCCGTTCTGATGGGTGTTACGGAAAGGTTGAACGGATTATAACCCCATGCCGCGCGATCCAAACATGCCGACAAGCAACAAGCTAGCGCCAGATCAATCCAGCCACGCACTCAGGATATCCTCGGCTCCGCTGCTGGCAAGCGCGCCGGCAGCACGCGCGGTCGGGCCGCGTATCGTGGTGGCGCGGTCGAGGATCAGCTCGGCGTCGGGAATCAGCTGCCGCCGCTGAAGGCCGTGCAGGAAGGTCGATGTCGACAGGATCAGGACGTTGTCGGGAATACGGACCAGGAAATTGGTCTTGCGAACATCGGAGTCTTCAAACAGCAGCAGACCGGCATCGATGCCATCCGCCAGTTCGCGGGCCAAAATTTCGGCCGCCGCCATCTCGCCGCGATTGCGCGTGCGCAGCGCCGGGTTCAACGCCAGCAAGGCTGAAAACTCAACATACTCCTCGGTGTCGCCGATTTCCACGGCGTCGCGATTGAGATCCAGCCACGCAAGCAGCTCCTGCGCGCCCGGTTTGCCGGCGTGGCGCGTGATCTCGAACCGCACCATGTCCGGAATGACGACACGTACACCCAGCAAGGTCAGCGTGTCGAGCGCGTCGGCTACCGCCAGCGTAATGAGCGGCCCGGCGTTCGTCACGATCAAGGCGATGTTCATCCGAACACCCGTTCGAACACATTGCGCTGCGCCTCGTTGAAATGCAAACGGCTGTCGACGCGCGGCAAAGGCAAGCCACGGCGGGCCAGCTCATTCAATATCTCGCCGAACCAAAGCCCGCTGGACTGCTCCAGTTCGCGGCGGCTGATTCGGCCCTCCGAATAGGCCGCCAGCAACTGCTCTAGTTGCGGACGGCCAGTATCAGCAACGACTGCGGTTTCCATGATGAATCTCGCGTTGAAGTCACGGTTTGACTATACACCGAATGGCCTCATGCCTGCGGAATGAAGATGGCGATGCGCGTGCCGGCGCCGATGGCGGTGCTGATGTCGATGCGGCCGTCGAAGGCCGCCACCCGCTCGCGCATGCCGACGATGCCGATGCCGGGCGAGGCCAGCGCCGCGTCGTAGCCGTTGCCGTTGTCGGCGATCTCCATGCGCAGCCCGGCCCCATCGAGCGACAGGCTCACCGTCACCTGCGTGGCGCGCGCGTGCTTGGCGATGTTGGACAGGGCCTCCTGCATGATGCGGTAGGCCGAGATGCCGATGCCGCTTTCCAGTTGCGCGAACTGGCCGTCGGCGCGGAAGCTGTAGCGGCAGCCGGCGTGCGCGCGATCGTAATGGCGCACCATCTCTTCCACCGCGCCGTCCAGGCCCAGCATGTCCAGCACCTCGGGACGCAGGCGCCGCACCAGCGTGCGGCCGCTGTTGTAGAGCCCCAGCGCCAGCTTGATGATGGACTGCGCGCGCTCGCGCACCTCGCCCGGTTGGCTGACGTCGACGATGCGCTGCGCCTCCAGCCGCGCGGCGATCAGCGTGGCGTTGAGTTCATCGTGGATCTCCAGCGCGATGCTCTTGCGCTCATCCTCGACGGCGGTGTT
Source organism: Duganella violaceipulchra (assembly GCF_019166075.1). Classification (NCBI taxonomy): domain Bacteria; kingdom Pseudomonadati; phylum Pseudomonadota; class Betaproteobacteria; order Burkholderiales; family Oxalobacteraceae; genus Duganella; species Duganella violaceipulchra. The sequence goes on from NZ_JAHTGR010000004.1 coordinate 20,044, forward strand.
GACCTTGCGGATCAGGCGGCGCTTTTCCGCATCGGCCGCGCGCAGCGCCTGCATCGACGCCTGCAGCGATGCGTTCAAGCCGGTCGACAGCTGCCACGCCAGCAGCGCGCAGGCCATCAGGCCCAGGCTGGCCACCAGCAGCTCGACGTAGAAACGGCGCGTCTGCTTGAGCAGCAGCGCCGACGGCGACATCGTCACCCGCACATAGCCCATCGTCTCGACCGCGATGCCGCTGGCGCCGGGCGGCTTGTCCTTCAGGTAGGGTTTGCCGTCGGCGGCCAGCATGGTCACGAACATCAGGCGCTTGAGCACCGGCGCCTCGTAGTAGCGGGCGTCCGGCTGGCCCGGCGCATGCGCGGCGGCCTGCACCAGCGCATGCCGCTGCGCGTCCAGCACCTCGATGCGGTAGATGCTGGCGTCCGAGCGCAGCAGGCCGTTGATGGTCAGCCGCAGGTCATCGTAGCGGCGCGACAGCAGGCTGAATTCGCTGCTTTCGGCCAGCACCTTGGCCACCAGCGGGCCGCGCTCGGCCATCTCCTCGCGCACCTCGGACAGCCGCGAATGGTAGGCGTACCAGACGAAGGTGCTGAACATATAGGCCAGCGGGATGACGGTGACGCACAGCAGCCGCGCGCGCACGCTCCAGTGGCGCCAGAAATCAAAACGCATACCCCTACGGCTCGATCAGGCCGTGCTTGACGGCCAGCCGCGTGATGTAGGCCGGCCGGTGCACGCCCAGCTTCTCCTTCACCGCCTGGCTGATGTTGCTGATGGTTTTGGTGGAGACGTCAAGCTTCTCGGCGATCTCCGCGTTGGTCAGGCCCTCGGCCATCAGCGTGAAGATCTCCAGCGCGCGTTCGTCCAGCTGCGACTGCGGCGACGCGTCGCCGCGCACCGACAGGTTGGCCAGCCGCTCGGCGATCTGCGGCAGGAAGTACAGTTCGCCGTCATGCGCGCGCCGCACCGCCGCCGCCAGGTCGGCCGGGTCGCAATCCTTGGTCATGAAGGCGCGGCCGCCGAGACGGTAGGTTTCCTTGATCAGGCTGTCCTGGTCGAACTGGCTGAGGAAGACGATGGCGGCGTCCGGCGCCTGCGCCAGGATCTGCTTGGCCACGTCCAGGCCGGTCAACTGCTCGCCGAAGCGGATGTCCAGCACCGTCACGTCCGGCTTGAGCTGCCGGAACTGTTCCAGCGCTTCTTCCGGCGTGCGCGCCTGTCCCACCACGTGCAACCCCTGCCCTTCGAGCGACATCGCGAAGCCCGTCATCACGATCGGATGATCGTCCGCCAGCATGACCCGTATCTTCTTCACTGCTACCTCCTGGAATATTTGCTACCCGATGGTGGAAGCATACCACACCATCCCGGCGCAAAATATTCCAGAAATATCCTTTTATTTTGCTATTACATGGAATAGTATACCTCCAACACATAGCAATCCCCACCACCACCAAGGAGCACATATGCATCAGAAAAAGAATCTCACCGGTCTCACCGTCGTGACCCTGCTGCACGTAGCGCTGCTGGCGGCCTTCCTGCACGGCTCCAAACTGACGGTGTTCAAAACCAGGGAATCGGTGATCGACCTGACGCCGACCGCACCCGTGCCGCCACCACCGAAAGTGCTGCCGCCCGACGTGCCGCTGCCCAAGCTGGCCCCGCCGGACATCTTCGTGCCGCAGGTGGAAACGCCGGTGCTGCCATCCAACCCGCCGCCAGTGACGGCGCGGCCGCTGACGGAGCAGCCGCCATCCCAGCCATCCCGGCCGGGAATCGCCGAACCGGGCGCCAAGACAGTGGTGAAAGCGGCGCCGCTGCTGGTGGCGGCGGTGGTGGACGCCAAGGCCTGCGCCAAGCCGGACTATCCCAAGTCCGCGCTGCGCAACGGCGATACCGGCGTCGTCACGCTGGCACTGCTGATCGGTACCGACGGCCGGGTGGCCGATTCGAAGGTGGAGAAATCCAGCGGCTTCCGTGAACTGGACCGCGCGGCCCAGACCGGCCTGGGCCTGTGCAAATTCAAGCCCGGCACCGTGGACGGCGTGCCGCAGCAATCCTGGACCAGGATGCAGTATGTGTGGAGCCTGGACGACTAAGCCAGTTTAAGCTCTGGCGCCCGTGAGCGCTGGCTGTCTGCCTGCGCGCCGTCCCCGTGCAACCGCGCTATCGCCGCTTTCCGCGCCGACCGGCAGACCTCGGCAAGCAACCATTCATCGCTACCGGGAAGGCGCAGCCAGACGGAATTCCAGGCATTGCGGTTGCCGCTGCCGTAGAGGTTCGCAAAGCTGGACGGCGATACCGCGTGCCCGTCGTACTTGATTTCCGCCCCCACCACTGCAGAAAGTACCTGTGAATTCGCCCAACTCGACGAGCACATCGTCGGGTACGCGGATCGGGAAATGGAGGCTGTACTTGGACATGGTGGGGGTTCCCTAAAATCGGTTTTTACTAAACGCCGCTAACCACTACTGACCTCTACTACAGCGCGCTAACACTTACTAAAATTTCCTCGCCGAACGCTAAGCGGTACCAATTTCTCTCATCTATATTCGTTAGAGCCACTTAGCAGCGTTTAGTTCCGAAAATATCGCAAACTCGCACGAAATATCGGTGGTTAGCGTTGGGTAGTAGTGGTTATAGCGTTTTAGTAAAAGCCGAAAAAACAGGACCCGCCCTGCGCATGCCAATGGCGCGGGTAACGTTCATCCCGGTAATCCGCGAGAACGCGGCTGCGCCGGCAATTCCACGTACAATATCGTTCCCGTTCCTCGCGCCATGCCGACCGTCCGTGTCCAACCATTTTCCCCGCCTGCTGCTTGTACTCTGCGCTATGTTGTTGAGCCCTTGCGCCGCGTCCCAGGATGCGGCGCTCGCTCCGATACGCTTCCTGCTGACCTTCGACGACGGCCCGGCGGCGGCCGACAGCGACAATCCGACCGTGCATATCCTTGAAACGCTGGCCAAGAATCCGCTGCAGGACCACATCAAGGCGGTCTTCTTCACCCAGACCCGCGCCTGGCATGGCGGCGGCACGGCGGTCGGCCGGGCCTTGATACGGCGCGAATACGACGAAGGCCACGTGGTCGCGCTGCACAGCGCCACCACCTTCCATTCGAACCACCGCCTCATGAGCCGCGCGGAGCTGGACGAATCGATGCAGCGCGGCGTCGACGACCTGACCACCGTCACCGGCGTCGCCCCCAAGCTGGTGCGGCCGCCGTTCTGGGCCTACGACGCCGATACGCTGGCCTCCTACCACCAGCACGGCATGCGCATGCTGCTGACCGACCTCAGTGCCAACGACGGCAAGATCTACGGCGTCAACTTCAGCTGGCACAAGCGCTCCAACATGCTCACCCACCTGGCCGAGACCCGCAAACGCTGGGCCGCCGGCGCCATGCCCGCGGTCGACGGCAGCACGCCGGTGGTCGTCACCTTCCACGACGTGAACACCTACACCTCGCGCCACATCCAGGAATACATGGAGATCCTGCTCGACGTCGCGCGCGAACTCGAGGTGCCGCTGGCCGCCAAGCCGTTCTACGACGACCGCGAGGAACTGGAACGCGCCGCGCTGGCCAGCACCGTCGACGACGCCAGCGTCAAACCACCCTTGCCGGGCATATGGAACTGGCTGTGGCGCTGATCACGGCAGCGTAATCAGCTCTATCCGTGGCGGCGCCTTCAACGGCAACGCGCTGCACAAGACCACCGACAATTCCTCATGCGGCAAATCGAGCCGGTGCGCCCGCGCCGTCTCGCCCAGCTTGAAGCGCGCTTCCTTCCCGCTCCACAAACTGTAAAAGCCGGCGACACGCTGAGCCTCGTCCAAGGCCGCCCACTGCGCCAGCTCGTCCGCGTCGAAGGCCTGGGCCGCCAGCGCCGCCAGATCGCGCTGCGCATCGCGCACTTCGATATCCAGTCCCAGCGCCGTCTGCGCGCTCACCGCGCCCGCCACCCAGCGGCCGCTGTGCGCGATGCTGAAGCCCGGCAGCCGTCCCCGCGGCACGGGCGCCTTCAGCAACGGCGCGGCTCCGGGCCGGTCTTCCAGTTCGATGTCGCGCGGCGCCACGCCCAGCAAGGAGCCCAGCGCCATGCGCAACAGCACGCGGCCGGCCACGAACTGGCGCTGCCGCTGGGCGCGGACAAACCGCCGGCAGCGCGCCTCCTCGCTCGCCGACAGCCACTCGCGCAGGCGCAGCAGATCCTCGTCCGTTACACCATCGACATCGGCCATCCAGAGCGAGGCGGCGGCGCTCATCTTATTCGACGTGGCGCTTGAAAATCAGCGAGGTGTTGATGCCGCCGAAAGCGAAGTTATTCGACATCACATACTCGCATTGCAGGTGCCGGCCTTCGCCGACGATGTAGTCCAGCGCCGCGCATGCCGGATCGACCGCATCCAGATTGATGGTCGGCGCGAACCAGCCCTCGCGCATCATCTCGATGCTGATCCAGGCCTCCAGCGCGCCACAGGCGCCCAGCGTGTGGCCCGTGTAGCTCTTGAGGGAACTGATCGGCGTGCGGCCGCCGAACACCGCCAGCGTCGCCTGCGACTCGGCGATGTCGCCCTGCTGGGTGCCGGTGCCGTGCGCATTGATATAGCCGATATCCGACGGCTGCAAACCGGCGTCCCGCAAGGCCAGCTGCATCGCCGTCTGCATGGTGGCCGCATTCGGCTGGGTGACGTGGCAGCCGTCGCTGTTGGTGCCGAAGCCGACCAGCTCCGCGTGGATCGCGGCGCCGCGCGCCTGCGCGTGCGCCAGGTCTTCCAGGATCAGGCAGCCGGCGCCCTCGCCGATCACCAGGCCGTCGCGGCCGCCGTCGAACGGCCGGGGCGTGGTGTGGCCGGCGTCGTTGCGGGTGCTGGTGGCGAACAGGGTATCGAACACCGCCGCCTCGGTGGCGCAGAGCTCCTCGGCGCCGCCGGCCACCATCGCCAGCTGCTTGCCGCCGCGGATAGCCTCGTAAGCGTAGCCTATGCCCTGGCTGCCGGAAGTACAGGCGCTGGAGGTGGTGATCACGCGGCCGGTGATGCCGAAGAAGACGCCGATATTCACCGGCGCCGTATGCGCCATCATCTTGATGTAGGTGGTGGCGTTGATGCCCTTGGTGCTGCGTTCCTCCATCATGCGGCCGAAGTCACCGATGGCGCTTGGCGTGCCCGCCGACGAACCGAAGGACACGCCCATGTCCCCGCCCTTGAGCAGCGGGTGCTCCAGCAGTCCGGAATCGGCCAGCGCCAGTTCGCTGGCGCGCGTGGCCATCAGGGCGACGCGACCCATGCTGCGGGTCGCCTTGCGGTTATAACGTTCGGTCAGCGAGAACGGCGCGGCCGGCGCACCCAGGCGCGTGTTCAGCCCTTCGTAGTCCTCCCAGTCCGCCATGCGCACCACGGCGTTGCGGTACTGGCCGAGGCGCTCGCGTATCGTGGCCCAGTCGTTGCCGATCGGGCTGATGCCGGCCATGCCGGTGACGGCGACGCGGCGGCTCATGCCAGGCCACCGTTGACAGAGATGACCTGGCGCGTGATGTAGCCCGACTCTTCGCCGATCAGGAAGCTGACGGCGGCGGCCACCTCCTCCGGTTTGCCGACGCGGCGCGCCGGTATCATCTTCAGCGCTTCTTCCATCGGCACCTCGCTGGTCATGTCGGTTTCGATCAGTCCCGGCGCCACGCAGTTGACGGTGATGGCGCGCTTGGCCAGCTCCAGCGCCAGCGCCTTGGTGGCGCCGATGATGCCGGCCTTGGCCGCGCTGTAATTGACCTGGCCGCGGTTGCCGATCAATCCCGACACCGAAGCCAGCGTGACGATGCGACCCGGCTTGCGGCGCTGGACCAGCGGCATCACCAGCGGATTGAGCACGTTGTAGAAGCCGTCCAGGTTCGTTTTCAGCACGATGTCCCAGTCCTCGCCGGACATCGCCGGGAAGGCGTTGTCGCGCGCGACGCCGGCGTTGCAGACCACGCCGTAGTAGCAGCCATGCTGCGCGATGTCCGCTTCCAGCGCGGCGGCGGTGGCGGCGCGGTCGCCGATATCGAACTGCAGCACGCGCACCGCGCGGCCCATCCCGGCGATCTGCAGCGCGACCGCGTCGGCCTCGGCGCGCTGGCTGCGGCAATGCAGCACCACGTCGTAGCCGTCGCGCGCGAGGCGCAGCGCAATCGCCTTGCCGATGCCGCGCGACGACCCCGTCACCAGCACGCTCATGGACTTATTCTGATTCATACTGCGTTTCCATCGTTGAGAAATTGATTGACATTATCCGGCTGGAACACCGTCACCGTGGCCGTCGCCACCGCGCTGGCGCCGCCGGCGACATCGATGCGGCAGTCGAACGCGCCCAGGCCGTTCTCGCCTTGCAGCACCCGATGTATATGCACCAGCAGCACGCTGCCGTTGGCGAACAACGGCACGCCGCAGGCATACTTGCGCGATCCGAGCAGGAAGCCCACCTTGACCGCCGCGCCGCGTTGCCTGGCCAGCCAGCCGGCATGCGCGGCGATCGCCTGCGCCATGTATTCGATGCCGACCCAGGCGCCGACGCCCTCTTCCCCACCCAGCACGCTGCCGGCGTGGATGCGCACTTCGGCGCACAGGTCGTCGGCGTCCGCGCTCAGCACGCGGTCGAGCAGCATCATCTGGCCCGTATGCGGCACCAGTTCGCGCACATCGGGCATCGTCATGCGGTCCTCCCCAGCAGCAGCGCCGCATTCGAGCCGCCGAACGCGAATGAGCTGCTCAGCACATGACGCAACGGACGGCCCAGCGCAGCGCCAGGCGCCGCCAGGTTCAGCGCCGGCAGCGCAGGATCGGCCGCGCCGTCCCACAGGTGCGGCGGCAAACGGCCCTGCGGGTTATCGTCCTGCATGGCGAGCCAGCACAACGCCGCTTCGATCGCGGCCGCCGCGCCCAGGGTGTGGCCGGTGAAGGGCTTGGTGGAACTGACCGGCACTTCGAGGTCGAACAGCGCCGCAATCGCGCCCGATTCCATCGCGTCGTTCTGCCGCGTCGCCGTGCCGTGCATGTTGATGTAGTCGATCTGCGCCGCCGTCACCCCGGCGCGTTCCAGCGCCTGCGTCATCGCCAGCCGCGCGCCCACGCCGGCCGGGTCGGGGGCCGACATGTGGTGGCCGTCCGACGACTCGCCCCAGCCCAGCAAGGCAACCGTGGTCGGCGTCGCGGCCTCGCCACTCATCAGGAACAGCGCCGCGCCCTCGCCGATGTTGATGCCGTCGCGGTTGGCGCTCATCGGATTGCACTGCGCCGCGCTGACCGAGTCCAGCGCGGCGAAGCCGGCCACCGTGAAGGCGCACAGCGAATCGACGCCGCCGGTCAGCACGACATCGCACAAGCCCATCTTGATCAGGCGCGCGGCGCCGGCCATCGCCTTGGCGCTCGACGAGCATGCGCTGGAATGTACATAGGCCGGACCAGCCAGGTTCAGTTCCCGCGCCAGCATCTCGGCCAGCGATCCCATGGTCTGGTGGCCGTAGCAGAAGTCCGGCGGCAGCGCGCCCTCGGCCACATGGCGGGCGATGGCCAGCTCGGTCTCGCCGATGCCGGAGGTGCTGGTGCCGAGCACCACGCCAACGCGGTCGGCGCCGTAGCGCGCGATGGCGGCATCGACCTGGGGGCGGATCTGCGCCAGCGCCGCCAGCGCCAGCGCGTTGTTGCGGCTGCGCTGCGACGGCGGCAGGTGGGCCACGGACGGCAGTTCCCCGCGCACGCGGCCCAGCGGCAGCTCGCGGCCGGGAGAGCAGCTATCGGTCGCCGCCACGCCGGTCTCGCCCGCGTACAGGCGCGCCTTGACCTGCGCCGGGCCGTCGCCCATCGCGCAGACTATGCCGCAAGCATTCAAATAAAATTTCAACATACGTCGTTCTCAGTCGGTTGGCGCCGCAAACTGTATCGTCAGCTTATAGCGATATCGTAAATTGTCCAGCACCACGGTGCCGCTCCAGCGCGGCGTGCCGCTGTAGGAAATCTGCATGATCGGCTGGTCGTCCAGGAACAGCGTGCGGTGGGCGCCCTGCTCGGCGACGCGCCAGCCCGGCGGCAGCGCGGCGGCGATCGCCTCGGCCGGCCACAGGGTCAGCTGCATATCCTCCAGCACGTCCTCGGCGCGCACCTGCGACGGCAGCATCATGTGCCGCCACGAGGTCAGTTCCTTGCCGTCGTAGTGCATGGTCAGCACGCGCTGGCTGAACGCCAGGCCGACGACGTCGATCGCGTCCGGCTCCACCTGTAGCGCGACGTCGAGATCATCGGTGCGGCCGTTGCGCTCCACCTGCAAGTGCTGCTGCACGCTGATCGAAGCGCCCAGCGCCGCCGGCGCCAACTTCAAACCCAGGCGGGCCTGTGGCGGCGGCGTGGTGGCGCAGGCGGCCAGCAGCAGCCCCGCCAGCAACGGCGCGCAGCGGCGCATCAGCCCTGCGCGCATACCGCCTCCAGCGCCGCCAGACGGCGCGACGTCTCCTTGACGAACGGATTGCTCAGGTCCCAGGCGTAGCCGGCCAGGATGGCTGAAATCATGCGTTTCACTTCCGGCTGCTGCTTCTCATGGAAGATGATGGTCTGGAAGCCGCCCGCATACCAGGATTCGACAAAGGCGCGGAATGTATCCACGCCCTTGCGCAGCGGCGCGCCGAAGTCGGCCTGCCAGTCCACCTGTTCGCCGGCGAACTGGCGCTCCAGCACCGCGGCGGCCAGGCTGGCCGACTTGAAGGCGATGGTCACGCCCGACGAGAACACCGGATCGAGGAACTCGCCGGCATTGCCCAGCAAGGCGTAGCCCTCGCCCCACAGCTTGTCGACGTTGGCCGAATAGCCGACGATCTGGCGCGCCGGCGTATCCCAGTTGGCGTTCTCCAGCAATGCCGACAGCGACGCTTCCTCCGCGATGATCGCCCGCAGGCGCTCGGTGGCGCTACCCTGGTAGCGGTCGAGGAAACTGGTCTCCGCCACTACACCCAACGAGCAGCGGCCGCCGGCGAACGGAATGGTCCAGAACCAGACATCGCAATGCTCGGGATGCACCGTCACGCGGATCTTGGTGCGGTCAAAACCGCCACCGTGGATGCCGTCTTCGACGTGCGTGAAGATCGCGCCGCGCACCGGGAAATTGGACGGCGTTTCCAGATCCAGCAAGCGTGGCAGGACGCGGCCGAAACCGCTGGCATCCAGGATGAAACCGGCGTTCACCTGATACTGTACGCCGTCCGCCCCCTTGACCGTGATCAGCGCGGGCGCGCCGCCAGTGCCCAGTTCGATATTCAACACTTCATGGCGATAGCGCACCTCGGCGCCGAAACGCTCCGCTTCCCTGGCCAGAATATGATCGAAGTCGGCGCGCTGCACCTGGTAGGTGGTGCCCCATCCGGCCGAATGCTTGTCGCGGAAATCGAAATCGGTATAGCGGCCGTTGCGCATGAACGCCGCGCCGTTCTTGAACTGGAAGCCCGCTTCGACCACGGCCTGCAGCATGCCCGCCTGCTCCAGGTAGGCCATACTTTGCGGCAGCAGGCTCTCGCCGATGGAAAAGCGCGGGAACTGTTCGCGTTCGATGACCAGCACCTGGCGCCCCTGCTGGCGCAGCAGCGCGGCGGCCACGGAACCTGCGGGTCCGGCACCGACGATCAGGATTTCGACGGCTTCGATGTTCATCGCGTCAGTCATGTTTGCTTTCACTAGTCAAGCCAAAACAAGGGACGATCAACCAGACCAGCGCGGTCCCCAGCAGCATCGTCAGGCCGAACGCCTGCAACGCCGGAGTGGAGCTAAGCCCCAGCAAACCGAAGGACAAAATCGTATTCGCGGCCGACATGCCGACCGCCAGCCACGGTGTGCGGTCGCGCCGGTCGGGATGCTCCTGCATGAAGATGCCGTAGTCGACGCCGACGCCCAGCAGCAGCATCAGCGCCAGCACGTGGAACAGCTGGAGATTCTGCGACGCCAAGCCGAGCAAGGCCAGCGTGGCGATGCTGGCCAGCGCGGTCGGCGCCAGCACGCGCCAGGTGCGGCGCCGGTAGCGCGGGTACAGCAGCGCAAACACCACCACGTAGGCGCCCAGCACCACCCAGCTCATATACTGGCGATAACGGCCCAGCACCGATGAAATCTCGGCCACCTTGTCGACCCACTGCACGCCCTGCAAGCCATCGGCGGCCAGCTGCACCTGCGGCACGGCGGCGCCGGACAGGCCGCGCAGGGCGACGATGCTGGCGTATGCGCCTTTGACGTCGCCCAGCCACAGGTGGCGCCACGGTTCGCTGGCGGGGGTCTTCAGGAAATCGTCCAGCGTCAGCGGCGCGGCGGCGCGGCGCAAGCCGGCGGCGGTGGCGGCGACCCATTGCGCGTCCTCACCGGTCTGTGCGGCGATCGCGTGCAGCGGGCCATCCGCCGCCAGCAGCTTTTCTTCAATGAGTTGGCGGCGCGCGGCCTGCGTGCGCGCGGATGGCACCCAGTTCGACATCGCCTGGTAGCCGGAGATGCGCCGCGCCGCCACCATCACGTCCAGCCGCGCCTTCAGCGCCTCCTCGCGTTGCAGCACCGTCTCGACGGAGTCGCCGCGCACCAGGAAGTACTGCACCGGCGTGGGCGCGTCCAGCAGCTTGCTCAACTTGAGCTGGTCGGCGATCAGGTGCTTGGGCGGATTTTGCAGCAGGCGGATGTCGTCGTTGGCGCCCAGCCGGCTGACGCCATAGCCCGCCGCCAGCGCGAACGCCACGGCGGCCAGCAAGGTGGCGCGGTTCATGCGCAGCAGCGGCCAGCGCTGCAAGGCCGCGCCATAGACGCGCACCAGCGCCCCGCTCTTCAGCGTACGGCTGCCGATCAGCGCCGGGAACCAGCACACCACCGTCAGCCAGGCGAACACCAGGCCTAGCGCGGAGAACACCGCCATCTGGCGCAGGCCGGGGAACGGCGTCAGCGCCAGTCCCATGTAGCCGATCACCGCCGCCAGCAAGGTCAGGCCCAGGCCCGGCAGCAGGCGTTTCAACAACGCCGGCGATGTCAGTTGTTCGCCGGCCGCGAGGCGGTTGCACAGGAAGTAGATGCCGTAGTCCTGCGCCACGCCGATCAGGCTTGCGCCGAACACCAATGTCATCAGGTGTACGCGGCCGAACAGCAGCCAGCACACCGACAGCGCACCGAGGCAGCCGATGCCGATCGACAGCAGGATCAGCGAAATCGGCTTGAATGAATGGAAGGCAAACCACATCAGCAACACGATGCCCAGCAGCGAGCCTATGCCGATGGTAGACACCTCGCCGCTGGCCTGCGCGCTGGCGTTGGCCGCGTGCAGGATCACGCCGGCCTGTATCAACTCCACTTGCGGCGCCGCCTTGCGGGCGGCGTCGCCGGCCTGCTTCAGCAAGGGCAGCACGGTTTCCTGCGCCGTCATCGACAACGCCGGCACCTTCAATGTCAACGGCAGCAGCACGTACTGGCGCTGCGCGTCGGCGACGAACAGGTGACCGTCGCGCGGACGCACCGGGGTTTCCTGTACGCGCTCCTGCAGCCAGCCGGCGAACAGGCCGAACGGATCGTCCTGCCACGAACCCAGGTTCGGGCCGCCGAATGGACTATACAGTTTGCCCAGCGCCGCCTCGAGCCAGAACTGCGGCGGCTGCGTGCGCAGCTGCGCTTCCTGCTGCGCCGTCATCAACGTCAGGCGATGGCGCTGGAACAGCGACAGCCAGTCGTTCTGGGTCTGCTCGTTGATCGGCGTCGCTGCGAAGATGTCCTTGTGGGCGGCCAGCACGGCGCTGTAGGCGTCGGCGGCGCGCCTGGCGTCGTCCCAGTCGGCCGCGCCGACCAACACCACCACCCGCTGCTGCGCCGCATCCACCATATGGCTGAACGACTGCTGCAACAAGGGATCGCGCTCCTGCACCGGCAACAGCGCCATGATGTCGGTGTCCGGCACGATGCGCTGCACCAGCCACAGATAGGCGTTATGCCCCAGCAGCAGGCAGACCGCAAAGGCCCACAGCAGCGCGAGTTGGCGCGTACGGTTCAAAACAGCGCCGCCTCTTCCTTGGTCATCGCGGCGTCGCCGGCCTGGATCGCCGAGAACACAATGGTGGTGCGGTCGCCGGCGGCGTCGCCCATGACGATGGTCTTCACGTAGGCGCCGCCTTCGAGCTTGACAATGCCGATCGCCTTCTCCAGCCCCGCCTGGCGCGGCTTGAGCACGACGTTCCAGTTGCTGGCGTCAACCGTGCCATCCACCTCAAACAGCGTCTCCAGTTGTCCCAGGTCGCCGGACAGCAGCGAGAACAGCACGTTGTTGATCATGCGGACGGTCGGCTCGGTCTTGGCGTCCAGGCGCATCGCCACGCGGTCGCCCTGGTAGTTGACGATTTCGTCGCGCGTCAGCCGCAGCGTGCTGGGAAAAGGCTGCAAGGTGCGCCACAACACGCCCTTGCCGGCGACCACGCAAAAGCGGCCGTTGGAGGCCAGCGGTTTCTTCATGCCGGCCAGCTGCTTGCTCTGGTCGAAACGGCCGCACATGGCCGGCGGCTTGGCCAGCATGGCCTGGATCTTCGCGACCGGCGCGGCGGCGTGGGCCGGGCTCAGGGCGGCCAGCGCGGTCGCCAGCAATATCGATTTCAACAGCTTCATAAAGGTTCTATCCCCAATTTTTCAAACAGCACGGGAGGCGACACGAAGCACATCTCCTTCGTGGCGAGATCGACGGCGACCATGGTGGTGCTGGCGCGGTTCAAGCGCTTGCCGGTGGCGGCGTCGGTGATCAGGTAGTCGATCTTCAGGCGGTTTTCCCATTCGACGATGTCGGCGCGCAGCTTGAGCGTCTGGCCGAAGGTGGCCGAGCCCACGTAGCGCAGCTGCATGTCGATCACCGGCCACGAATAGCCGGACGCCTTCATCTGCGGGTAGTTGTAGCCTATCTTGTCGAGCAGCGCGCAGCGCACCACTTCCAGGTACTTGACGTAGCGGCCGTGCCAGACAATCTCCATCGGATCGAGGTCGAAGAACTGCACCTGCATCTCGACTTCCGCGAACCAGCGGCTTTCCTTGTTAGTGCGGCGCATACAGACCCCATGCCTTGGCGCGGATGCGTTCCAGCAGCAGGCGCAGGTCCGGTTCCAGCCGGCGGTCTTCCTCGACCGGCTTGATGTCGGCGCCCAGCGCCTCCTGCATCGCCGCCAGCGCGGCCTGCGGTTGCAGTTCCGGGTTGACCTGGCAGCGCAGCCATACGCCCTGACGCACGGTGATCAGCAGCGCGGCCACGACCTGCTCCGTCAATTCCAGCACGCGCAGGCAGTCGCGCGCGGCGATGGTGCCCATGCTGACCTTGTCCTGGTTGTGGCACTCGGTCGAACGCGAGAACACCGAAGCGGGCATGGTCAGCTTGAGCGCTTCCGCCGTCCACGCCGAGGCGCTGATCTGCAAGGCCTTCAGGCCGTGGTTGATCGGCGCGCGCGCGCCGGTGGCGCCGGACAGGTTGGCCGGCAGGCCGTGGTTGTAGCGGCTGTCGACCAGCAGCGCCATCTGGCGGTCCAGCAGGTCGGCCAGGTTGGCGACCGCGTTCTTCATGCCGTCCATCGCGAAGGCGATGTGGCCGCCGTAGAAATGGCCGCCGTGCAGCACGCGCTCGTTCTCGGCGTCGATCAGCGGATTGTCGTTGGCGCTATTGAGTTCGTTCTCGATCGACGAACGGAAGAACGGCATGGCGTCGGCCAGCACGCCGATCACGTGCGGCGCGCAGCGGATCGAGTAGCGGTCCTGCAGGCGCTTGCCGTTGCGTTCCCACTGGTCGGTCGGCAGGTCGCTGCGCAGCCACGCCGCCACCTGCTGCATGCCGCCGTGCGGCTTGACCGAGAACAGCACCTCGTCGAAGTGGTGGGCGTTGCCGTCCATCGCGAACGATGCCATCGCCGTGATGCGGGTGCTCAGCTGGACCAGGTATGCGGCGCGGTCGTAGGCCATGCAGGCCAGCGCGGTCATGACGGCGGTGCCGTTCATGATCGCCAGCCCCTCCTTCGGACGCAGGCGCAGCGGCGTGATGCCGGCTTCCCGCAAGGCCTGCGCGGCCGGCACCTGCACGCCGTCGCGCCATACTTCGCGCTCGCCGCACAGCACCGCCGCCAGGTAGGACAGCGGCGTCAGGTCGCCGCTGGCGCCGACCGAGCCTTCGGATGGAATCAGCGGCAACAGGCCGGCGTCGAGCAGGCGCGTGATCTGCAGCAGTAGCTCGACGCTGACGCCGGAATAGCCCTTGCTCAGCGACGCCAGCCGCGACGCCAGGATGGCCCGCGTCTGCGCCGGCGTAAAGTACTCGCCCAGGCCTACGCCGTGGTAGGTGTACAGGTGGTGCGGCAGCTCGGCGATCAGTTCCGGCGGCACCACCACGGTGCAGGAATCGCCGTAGCCGGTGGTGACGCCGTAGACGGTGCCGTCCTCGCGCAGCAGGCGGTCGAGGAAGTCGGCGCCGCGCCCGATGGCGGCGCGGAAGGCCGGATCGTCCGACAGCGCGGCAACGGCGCGGCCCTGCGCGATGTCGACGATGTCCTCTATCGTCAGGCGGTTCTGGTCGAAGCGCACGGTACGCGGCGTGGAATTGAGTTCGGCTATGTCAGCGAGGTGCATCGGGTCGTTCCAATTGAGGGAGGTGCCAGAAATCGTAAAAGTTAAACCACTGCAGGGGTGCGCGCAGGCAGTGATGCTCCAGCCGCCGCGCATAATCGCCGGCCAGTTCTTGGAAGGCGGCGTCCCGGCCCTGGCGCGGAATGCGCACGACGTCGCGGAAGGCTTCGAAATACAGCGCCGAGCGGCGTCCGTGGCGGAGCGAGAATAGCAGGTACACCGGGCATTGCAGGATATTGGCCAGCACATACGGGCCGACCGGGAACGGCGCCGGCGCGCCCATGAAGTCGGCCAGCGCCACGCGCGGATTGTGCGACACCGGCACGCGGTCGCCCGCGATGACCACGAACTCGCCGCGCGCCACGCGCTCGGACAGCAGGATGGCGGTGGCCGGCGACATCTCGGTCACCTGCAAAAGATTGAGCTGGCTGTCCGGATTGAGGCGGCCCAGCATGGCATTGAAGGCCTGCGCGTGCTTGGTGTGCACCAGCACCGTCAGCTTGAGGTCGCGGCGCTGGCGCGACAGCACGCGGCACAGCTCCAGGTTGCCCAGGTGGGAGCAGATCAGCAGGCCGCCCCGCCCCGCCGCCAATGCCTCGACCACCAGTTCGCTGCCGTGCAGGTCGACCGTATCGAGCTTGAACAGGCCGGCCCACAACAGCATCTTGTCGAGGATGCTCTCACCGAAGGCAGCGAAGTGGCGCAGCACGCCCGGCGCCGGGGTGGACGTGTAGTCGGCCATGCGGCGCAAATACGCCTGCGAAGCGCGGCGCGGCCGCGGCTTGGTCAGAACATACCAGCCCAGCACCGGGTACAGCACCACGCGGAACGGCCAGCGGCCGAACACGCGGCAGATCCAGAACAGCAGCTGCATGCCCGCCACGAAACTGATCTCGTTGATGGAGGCCCAGTGCACACCCCGCGCGTTCATCGGACCTGCCCTTTGCGCGCCAGCAGGCGGGGAATCCGCGGCAGCATGCCGAAGAACAGTTTGATGTGCATCCACGTGATGCGCACATTGTCGCTCCACATGCGGAAGTGCGACACGCCGTCCGCCGGATAGCAGACACGGGTCGGCAGGTTCACCACCTGCAGGCCATCCCAGAACAGCCGCACCAGGATGTCGGTGTCGAAGTTCATGCGTGCGCCGATCGGGCAGCGCGCCGCCAGCGCATTGACCGGCGCCACCGGATAGACGCGGAAGCCGCACATCGAATCCTTGATGTCGAACGACAGGGTATTGATCCAGACCCAGATGTGGGTGGCGTAGCGGCCATACAGGCGCACCTTCGGCACCGACTCGTCATAGACCGGATGGCCGGCGACGATGGCGTCCGGGCGGGCGGCGGCCTGCGCCAGGAATTTCGGCACGTCGGCGGTTTCGTGCTGGCCGTCGGCGTCGATTTGCAGCACATGGGTGTAGCCCAGCTCCGCCGCGCGGCGGAAGCCGCTCAGCACTGCGACGCCCTTGCCCTGGTTCTGCGCCAGCCGCACCAGCGTAACCTGGCCATCATGCTGCAGCACCAGCCCATCGAGCACGGTGGCACAGGCGGCGCCGCTGCCGTCGTCGACCAGGATGCACGGCGCGCCGTGGCGCAACAGCCCGGCCACCACCGTGCCGATCGCGTGTTCGTGGTCATAGACCGGCACCACGATGCAGGGTTTGAAATCAGACATCAGTATCTCCCAGCATGACGCGACCGCTGGCGTGCTGCCCCGCCTCGGACACATAGCGAAATTGCAGACAGCCCTTGGCCACCTCGTGCAGCAGCTCCAGCTGCACCGGGGTCTCCGGCTGGATCACCTGCTGGAACTTGAGCGCGTTGATGCCCTTGAACCGCGGCGGCAGCGTGAAATACTGGCGGCCGTAATGGATCGCCCAGTCGACCAGCACCACGCCCGGCAGCACCGGGGCCGCATCGAAGTGGCCGTCGAAATACAGCAGGTTGGCGGGCGCGCTCACTTCCAGCAGCATGCGCTGCGGTTCGCGATCCAGTTCGCGTTCCAGCTCGCGCAATTGCGGCAAACGCGGACGACGGCCGACCGCGCCGTCATCGCCGTCCAGCAGCGCCAGCAAGGCGGCCTGCGTGGTCTTGCCTTGGGCGTTGAGCGGCATCTGTTCCAGGTGGCGCCAGCGGCGCGGCAGTGCGACCGCGTCCACCACCGTCGCCAGCACGGCGCGCAGGCGGGCATTGAGCGCGGGCTTGCCTTCGGCATCCAGCAGCGCACGCCCCGCCGGCGTCGGCACGATGAACGCCGCCAGCCGCTCGCGTTCACCGGCGCTCGGTTCGCACAGCACGACGCGCACCTCGGCGGCCATGCCGCTGGCCAGCAGCGCCGCTTCCATCGCGCTCAGCGAGATGCGTTTTTCTTCGATCTTGACGATGCGGTCGCTGCGGCCCAGCAGCAGGAAGCGCTGCTGGCCGACGCGCGCCGCGCGATCGGCCAGCGCCAGCCAGTTGTCGTCGGCCAGGTGCGGCGAGCGCACTTCCAGCGTGTCGTCCGCCGCGCCAAGGCGCCATGCCACGGTCGGGAAAGGCTGCCAGGCGTCGTCGGTGACGCCGCTGCGCTGGCGCCAGGCGGCGCCGCCCGTCTCCGAGCTGCCGTAGACTTCCACCGGCACCTTGCCCAGCATGCAGCCGGCGGCCAGCGCCGTCTCCGCCGCCAGCGGACCGCCGGACGAGAACACCGCCCGCACCATGCGCGCCGCGCCGGGCCAGTCCAGATGCTCCGGCAAGCGCTTCAGGTGGGCCGGGCTGGCCACAAGCACGCACGGACCGGCGGCGATGCCGGCCACCAGTTGTTCCGGATAGCTGATGCTCAGCGCGTGGATTGCGCGGCCGACACTGAGCGGCCACAGGACCTTGAACAGCAGGCCGTAGATGTGCTGGTGCGAGACGGTCGCCAGCACCGCGGCGTCGCCGGCGGCGGCGCCGAACAGCACTTCGAGCGTTTCGACTTCGCTCGCCAGCTGCGACAGTTTTTTAGGAATGGCTTGTGCCGCGCCGGTGCTGCCTGACGTGAACACCACCAGCGCCGGCAAGTCGGTGGACAGGGCGCCGCCCATCGGTACAGCGGTGGATGCGTCGTCCGATTCCGCCGGCTGCAGCGGCAGCAGCGCCGCCGGGAACTGGCCGAGGAAGCCGTCCACCGAAGCGCGCAAGGCGGCGCAACTGGCTTCCAGCGTATCGGCACTCAGCCAGATGGTCTTGCCGGCATGCCAGGCACCCAGCAAGGCTGCGCCGAATTCCAGGCTATCGTCCAGGTACAAAGCGAAGTCGCTGCCCGGCTGGCCGCGCAGCAGCGCGTGCCATGCGCGCGCGCGCGCCAGCAAACGCGCATTGCTGACAACCGCGCCGGCGCGCCAGCCGGCCACGCCGTCGGCGGGCCGCGCCGCGATGGCGGCGTACAGGTTTTCGATCCGGTCAGACATGGTGCAAGCGCTTGAAACGCAGGCGCACCAGATACTCCGCGCCGAACAGCAATGCCATCAGCCCATAGGAGATCACGCCGGTATACAGCGACCACGCGGCCTCCGACATCCACAGCGCAGCGGCGAAGGCGATCATGCCGTTGATGACGAAGAAGCCGCACCACACCTGCGTCACCTTGCGCATATAGGCTTGCGCCACCGGCGGGAAGTCCTCGCCGCGCAGGCGCGCCATGCGTTCGACCGCCGACATCGGCGTCGCCAGGCTGTAGCCGAAGCCCGCCAGCAGCGCCGCATTGACCAGCACCGGGTACAACTTCAATGGCAACAGCAGATTGCTCCAGACCGCGCAGGCCACCAGCACCAGCGCCGCCGCCGCCGACCAGCGCGCCACGCCGCTCAGCTTCAACGCGGGCAGGCGCGTGGCCACGGCCAGCAACAGCAGGCCAGCCAGCCAGCGCGGCTCCACCCGTCCATGCCCGAACCAGATCGCCAAGGGATACAGCAGCGTCAGCGCCACCGTCAAGACTGTCATCGGCATCGTACTTACGCCGCCTGCTCCGTCATGCCGGCCAGCGCGTCGACCACGTCACCGATGGTGCGGATGGTCTTGAACACGTCCGGCTGCAGGCGCTTGCCGGTCAGCTGCTTGAGCTTGACCGCCAGGTCGACCGCGTCGATGCTGTCGATATCCAGGTCGGCGTAGAGGTTCGAGCCGGCGCTCAGGTCGGCCTTGTCGAGTTCAAACATCTCGGCCAGCAGATCGACCACCAGGATCTGCAACTGGTCTTTGCTCATGTCGTTCAAAGCTATCATGGCCCGCTCCCTTATTTCTTTCTATGGCTATCGATCATCGCAGCCAGCGCCTGCACCGAGGCGAAATGGCGGCGGGTGTCCTCCGAATCGGCAGACAGCGAAATGCCGTACTTCTTCTGCAGGGCCACGCCCAGCTCCAGCGCGTCGATCGAGTCCAGGCCCAGGCCTTCGACGAACAGCGGCGCCGCACTATCGATATCGGCGGGGGTGATGTCCTCCAACTGCAGCACATCGATGATCAATTCTTTGACTTCCAGTTCAAGCATGGCTTTGGCACTTCCCGGTAAAATAATTCTGTAAAAATTCAGTCAAATGGCGCGCCGCCATCACGTCGCTGGCGCCGTCCTCTGTAAACGCTGCGACCTCCAGGTCATCCTGGACGTCGATGCTGATCAACACACGGCGCGGCGGCACGCGCCACCACTTGTCGCCCTTGGCCAGCGTGGCCGGCTCGCAGCGGATCAACACCGGCGTGATGTCGCGCGCGCCACGCACCGCGATGTTGGCCGCGCCGCGCTTCATGCTGATCACGCCACTGCCCGGCGTGCGCGTCCCTTCCGGGAACACGATCAGGTTATTGCCGCGGCGCAGAGAGGCGATGCAATCGCCCACCAGCTCCGGCCCGCCCTCGTTGCTGATGAAAGCAGCCGCGCGCAACGGCCCGCGCATGAACGGGTTATTCCACAACGCGCCCTTGACGATGCAATCGGCGTTCTTCACGAAAGCCATCAGGAACACCGTATCGATCAGCGTCGGATGGTTGGCCAGTATCAGCAGGCCGCCCCGGTCCAGCTTCTCGACGCCGCGTATCTCGTAGCGCAGCACGCCCAGCCCGCGCATCAAATCCACATAGCCGCGCAACGCCCAGCGTATCAGCGTGCGGGCCGCGCTCACGCGTTTATCCGGCTGCCGCACAACCAGGTTCAGCGCCGGGAATACCAGTACCCGCAACAGCAGTCCGCTGATACCGAACACCAGAAAACTCAAGCCTGTGGCGAACACGCGCCAGTACCGCGACAGCATGGCCGGCAAGCGGTCACGCATCGCGGCTCCAGCGCCAGCGCAGGCGCCCATCGAAACGATCCAGCCGCCGCGCCCCGCACAGCTGGAAGCGCGCCACCTCCAAGCCGGGCGGCATGCCGGTCGTCGCCGGCTCGGCGCTCGCGCTCCAGCTCAATGAAATCGCGTCATCCGCCGCAGGCGTCAGCAGCCACGCCCAGGCATGCGGCTGTTCGTCGCAATCCTGGAACGACGCAAACAACTCCGGCAGAGGACTTTCGCAGGCCACCAGCAGCACTTGCGGCGCGCCGTCCGCCATCAGGCCGCAGGCCTCGATGACGGCGTGTTCGATGGTGGCCGCGCCGGCGGCCAGCGCCAGTTGATTGGCGCGGTCGCCGCGGGCTATGCTCAGCAGCCCGACGATGGCGTTATGCACCGACATGCTGAACGCGGTCGGCGACAGCGGCTCGCCGCGCGCCAGGTCGCTCAACAAGTCCAAGGCACGCGCGACCTCGCCGTGACGCGAGCAAAAGACCGTGGGAATATCGCTGCGGCCGTCGAGGCATTGGTAAGCGACTTCCAGCGCCATCTTGCCGAGAAACCCGGCGCGGCGGCGCAGCATCGCAGGCATCGCCTTGACGCCCGGCTCCGCACCGGCCTGGATCGCAAACGGCGCCTGCGCCCACTGCTCCCAAGCCTCGGGCGCGGCCAGTCCCGGCGCCCATTCGGCGTGGCGCGAAATAGAAAAACTGACACCGTTCGTACGCATGTTATTTGCTTATCCCGAGCTTAGAGAGGAAAAAAAGGTACGACCTCATGCCCACATGCCGCAGAAATGCCAGCCGACGTACTTTTCAAATTATAAGCGACAGTTCTTGCGCTCAATTCAAAAAAATGGCCTTATAGCAACTAATTTATCATTTAATCCCGGCTACTGTGCAGTTCACGGGGCTCACCTCGCCAAAGTTCACGTTTTTGGACAGAGAAAGCGGGTGCGGCAAGACGGCGGATTGTTTCAGGAGTGCAGCGGACATGTTTCGCGCGAGGACGCGAAAGCGAAGTATACCCCGGACGCGCCAGAACGGCGGTCCGGGACATGAACAGGATCAGAACACCCAGAGTTTATCGGCCGGCAGCTGCAGCCAGTACTTGCCCGCTTCCAGCTTGTACTTGGAATAGGCGCGCAAGCTCATTTCCGGTCCGCCCTCGCTCTTGAACAGGCACTCGAAGCGGTCGCCCAGGTACATGCAGGTCAGCAGCGGCAGCTCGATGGCGTTTTCCACCGGCGTCGCGCTGACCTTCACTTCCTCCACGCGGATGATGGTCGACGGCTCGCCGCCGCCGGCGCCGCGCGCGGTGCCCTGCAATGGCGTGCCGCCGATATCGAGCATCACCCGGGTGCCGTCGCGCTGTACCACCTTGGCCGGCAGGCGGTTGTTACTGCCCATGAATTCGGCGGTGAACAGGGTGTCCGGCGTTTCGTACATGCTTTGCGGCGAACCTTGCTGCTCGATCTTGCCGTTGTTGAGCAAGAGGATGCGGTCCGAGATCGCCATCGCCTCGGCCTGGTCGTGCGTGACCATCAGCGCCGACAGGCCCAGTCGCACGATCAGCTCCCGCAGAAAGGCGCGCGCTTCTTCACGCAGCTTGGCGTCCAGGTTGGACAGCGGTTCGTCCAGCAGGATCACCGGCGGGTTGTACACCAGCGCGCGCGCGATCGCCACGCGCTGCTGCTGGCCGCCCGACAGCTGGTGCGGGAAGCGCTCGGCCAGGTGGCCCAGGCCCAGGTTCTTCAACACGTCGCTGACTTTGTCCTTGATCTCGCTGCTGCCCATCTTGCGCAGTTTGAGGCCGTAGGCGACGTTGTCGAACACCGTCTTGTGCGGCCACAGCGCGTAGGACTGGAACACCAGGCCCAGGTTGCGGTGCTCGGCCGCCATTTCAAAGTTCTTCGCGCCGTCGAACACATTGCGCTCGCCGATGGCGATGGTGCCCTGCTTCGGGCTTTCCAGTCCGGCCACCGCGCGCAGCAAGGTGGTCTTGCCGCTGCCAGAAGGGCCCAGCAGCGCCACCACTTCACCCTTTTGCAGATGCATGGACACGCCCTTCAGAATCTGGTTGGCGTGGGCGCCGGTGCCGTAGTCCAGGTGCAGGTCGTTGACGGTCAGTTCATTCATGATGAGGTCTCGTTTCATTTTATTTTGACTTAATTATGTAACTTCACGCCAAAGCGCAGGGCCACGCCCAGGCCGATGGCCACCAGCGAAATATTGATGAACGATAGCGCCGCCACCAGGTCGGTGGAGCCGGTGGCCCACAGCGACACCAGCATCGCGCCTATCACCTCGGTGCCCGGCGACAGCAGGTAGACGCCGGTCGAGTACTCGCGCTCGAAGATCAGGAACACCATCAGCCACGCGCCCAGCAGGCCGTATTTGACCAGCGGGATGGTGACGTCGCGCGTCACCTGGCCGCGCGATGCGCCGACCGCGCGCGCCGCCTCTTCCAGTTCCGGGCCCACTTGCAGCAGCGCGGTGGAAATCAGCCGCATGCCGTAGGCCAGCCATACCACCGAATATGCCAGCCACAGGGCGAAGATGGTCGAGCGCACCGATCGCAGCAGCGGTATCGCGTTCTCGCTCAGCCACAACGCCGCGCCATTGTCCATGCCCTTCAACATGCCATCGAGCCAGCTAGGCACGAACAGGAACACCCACAGGAAGGACAGGCCGGCCAGCAGGCCAGGCACGGCGCGCGGCACCAGCACGCTGTAGTCGAGGAAGCGGGTGATGCCGTCCGGCTTGCGGTGCATGGCCAGCGCGATGGCGCAGTAGCAGATCACCGCCAGGGCGCCGCCGATCACGCCGATCAGGATGGTGTTGAGGATGCCGCGCATCAGCGCCGGCTGCTCCATGATCTCGCGGAAGTGCTGCAGGGTCAGCACGTCGCGCAGGTTGACTCCCTCGCCCCAGTACTGCACGAAGGAGCGCAGCACGATGCCCGACATCGGCATGATGATGGTGAACATCAGCCAGGCGAAGATCAGCGCGAAGGCCAGCCATTTCCATTTACCGAGCGGCATGGACTTCGAGCGCGCGCCCTTGCCCTTGATCGAGACGAACTTGTTGGCCGACTTGAGCAGCCAGCGCTGTATCATCACCAGCGGCATCGTCACCATCACCAGGCAGACGGCGACGGCGGCCATCAGGTGGTAGGACGGCGTGCCCAGTTTGTTGGTCAGCTTGTACAGATAGGTCGCCAGCACCAGGTGGCCCTCCGGATCGCCCAGCACCAGCACCAGGCCGAACACCTCGAAGCCGAGGAAGAACACCAGCACGGCGGCATAGGCCAGCGCCGGCGTGATCATCGGCAGCGAGACGTTGAACATCACCTGCAGCGGCGAGGCGCCGGCCACGCGGGCCGCTTCCTCGACGTCGGAACCCAGGCTTTTCAGCGCGGACGAAGCGTACAGGTAGACGTGCGGCACGTGGGTCAGGCCGGCGATCACCACGATGCTGGTGAAGGAGTAGATATTCCACGGGATGAAGCCCAGCAGGTCCTTGGCCCACAGCGAGTAAAAGCCCACCGGTCCCATCGACACCACATAGCCGAAGCCCATCACCATCGGCGACACGAAGATCGGCACCAGCAGCATCGGCGCGATGAAGCCGCGGCCCGGCAGGTCGGTGCGTATCATCAGGAAGGCCAGCATGCCGCCCAGCGGCACGGCGATGGCGGTCAGGCCGGCGGCCAGCAGGAAGGCGTTGCGGAACGCCACCGTGAAATCGGGATCGTCGAAGATGAAGCGGTAGGCGTCCAGCCCCAGCTCCTTGACGGGCATGAAGAATGGCGCGTTCAAAAAGCTCTGGTAAAAGATCAGCAGCAGCGGCAGGAAGATGGCGATGGCCGCCAGCGTCACCACGACGCCGCGCGCCCAGTTGATGCTGCGCCGGCCGGAGCCAGGGAGAGTGAGAGTTTGCATAGGAATTCCGTTCTTTACGTACGCGTGCGGGCGCCCAACCCGCAGATCCGCGGCAGGGGTCTGACCCCGCGGGGTCAGACCCCGCGTCGGCTCGGGGTGCGCGGGCGGGTGAGACGATTACTTCTTGCCTGCGGTTTCTTTCCACTGCTTGAGGAAAGCCATGCGCTTGGCCGGCCCCAGGAACTGCAGCACGATGGGATGGACCGGCACCGGCTTGACGTTGTCCTTGCCGATCATCTTGATCAGGTCCGCCGAGGTGGTCTCGCCGGTGACGTCGGCGCGGATCGCGAACAGCTTGGAGTCGTTGGCGATGATGACCTGGCCGCGGTGCGACAGCATGTAGTCCAGCCACAGCTTGGCGGCGTTGACGTTCTTGGCGGCCTTGTTGATGAACAGGACGCGCGACAGGATCAGCGTGTAATCCTTCGGCAGCACCACGCCGATCGACGGATCGGCCTTGGCGCGCACCAGCGCGTAGGAACCGAGCACGTTGTAGCCGATCAGGTTCTCGCCCGACGAGATACGCTCCATCATGGTGCCGGTGGACGACTGCACCCGCACCTTGGCTTCGCCGAAGGCGTTCTCCAGTTCCAGGAACTTCGGATTCTCGCGCGCGTCCTGGGTCATGAACATGAAGCCGACGCCGGATTTCTCGATGTCGTAGGTGGTGACCTTGTCCTTGAACTTGGGCTGCGTGATCAGCTTGGCGAATTCGGCGTGCGTCTGCGGCACTTCCTTGGCATCCACCAGGCGCTTGTTGTAGACGATGGCGGCCGGCTCGAAGGTGGTGCCGTAGGCCTGGTCGTCCCAGACCGCCCAGCCGGGGATCTTGGCCGCTTCGACCGATTTGTATTTGAGCGCGTAGCCGTCGGAGGCCAGGCGCATCTGCAGGTCCATCGCGGAGGACCACATGGCGTCGGCGGTGTTGCCGCCGGCCGCCACTTCGGAGATGAAGCGGTTATACACCTCGGTGGAATTCATGTCGTTGTATTCGACGGTGATGCCCGGGTACAGCGCGTTGAAATCCTTGATCAGCGGCTGGGTGGCCTTGCTGTCGGTGGCGCCGTAGATCACCAGCTTGCCCTCTTTCTTGGCGCCGTCGATGATCTTCTGGTAGTCGGCCGGATAGCCGGCCGGCACCTGCGCCGAAGCAGGGGTGGCGCACAGCGTGGCGAACAGGGTGGCGCAGGCAGCGGCCAAGGTAGTTTTCAACATCATGATTGTCTCCGTCGTTTTATATGTAGTGGTCATCAGCGCACCAGACCGAGTTCGGCGGCGCGCCTGCCGTAATCGTCTACGGCCTTTTTTACGTATGCTGCCAGCGCATCGCCGGTCAACCCAAACGGGAACAGACCCGACGCCGCGCGCATTTGCGCGAACTGCGGACTGGCCAGCACGCGGTCGAAATTGGCGACCCATTGCTGATAGTCCGCATCCGACACCTGTGGCCCCATCCAGACGCCCCGGATGATCGGCCACACCACGTCGATGCCCTGCTCGCGCGCCGTCGGCACATTGGCCAACACGCCCGGCAGCCGGTGCTCGGCCAAAATCGCCAGCACCCGTGTATTGCCGCCGGCCGCATACAGCGTCGCTTCACTGGCGTCGCCCGATACCGCCTGCACCAGGTTGGCGTGCATGGCGGCGAAGGCTTCGCCGCCGCCCTCCAGCGCCACGAAACGCAGCACCTTCGGATCGACGCCGGCGCTCTTGACCACCATCGCCATCTTCAGCCAGTCCTGGCTGCCGATGGTGCCGGAGACGCCGATCAGCACCTTCTGCGGATGATCCTTCAGCGCCGCCACCAGCTGGCCCAGCGTCTTGTAGGGCGAATCGGCGCGCACCGCGATCATGCCGTAGTCGGCGCCCAGCGCCGCCACCCAGCGCACATCGGAAGACTTGGCCTTGCCGAACTTGCCCTGCGCCAGATTGAGCAGCGAGCCGCCCGAAAAAGCCACCAGCGTGTTCGGTTCCGAGCGCCGCTGCGACACCAGCGAATGCCAGGCCACAGCGCCGATCCCACCCGGCAGATAGCTGATGTGCATATCCGACGGCGGCGGCTTCGGTGCGCCGCTCAAGCCCTGCAAACCCTTTTGCGCCAACTTGCAAGTGAGGTCCATCGCGCCGCCCGGCTTGGACGGCACGATGCACTCCAGGCTTGCAGCTTGCGCTGCCGCGCACAGTGAGAGCGCGGCAATCAAAGCCAGCAAAACTTTAGTCATCTTGGTAGGTATCTTAGAACGGTGAAGCTTTCAAAGCGCTTTCAGACCGCGGCATTATTCACAAAATACCGCGGTCCATTCATCGGCTTAGAAGCGGTGCTGCATGCCGACGACCAGGCCGTGCTGGCTGGTGCCGAAGCCGGCGTCGTCGCGCGACAGGCCGGTCAGCTGGCCGTTCTTGGACTTGACGTAGGCGGCCGACACGTGCACGTCGGTGCGCTTGGACAGTGCGTAGCGATAGCGCGCCACGTACATGGTTGGATCGGCGTCCTTGCCGGCGGCGACGTTCTTGACGTTGACGTGATAGATCGCGCCGGTCAGCGTGGTCACGGCATCGGCCTTGTAGGCGATGCCGGCCCAGGTGGTGGTGGCGTCGACGTCGGCGGTGAGCGCCTTGCCGGCGACCAGCTTGTAGTCACGGATCACGCCCCACAACTTGACCGGACCGGTTTCGTAGTTCACGCCCAGGTGCCAGACGGTGTTCTTGTCGCGGGCGCCGGTGGCTGGAACGGTGTTGCCGTTGTTGCGCTCCCAGGTGGCCATCAGGTTCGCGCCGCCAAGCTTGTAGGCGCCGGTGAAGCCGTATTTGGCGCTGTCCTGCGCGCCGGTGGTCTGCTCGCCGGCGGCATAGTTGGCGCCGAACTTGAAGTCGCCGGTGGAGCCGGAGTACTTGATCAGGTTATCGTAGGCGGTGGTGAAGCCGTATTTGCTAGGACCGGTGGCCGGACCCGAGGTCGCCCACGAGTAGTAAGGAGCGAAGCCCATCGGATCGTAGGCGATCACGGTGTCGTACACGGTGCTGAACGAGCGGCCGATAATCACGCGGCCGAAAGCCCCTTCCAGGCCGACGTTGGCCTGGCGCTTGAACAGAACACCGTCCTGCGCGCCGGTGTCCATCAGGATGCCGCCTTCGAGGCTGAAGATGGCTTTCAGTCCGCCGCCCAGGTCTTCGGTACCACGCAGGCCCCAACGCGAAGTGTTCATGCCGCCCGAGATGACGCTGGTCTGGCTGCCGCCAGTGGCCGACTTGTTATTGGCGGTTTCAACGCCAACGTCCAGCAAACCGTAGACCTGCACGTTCGATTGGGCGTGAGCGGCGCCGCCAGCGGCTGCCGCGAGTGCCATGATAGCGAGGGTCAACGAGGTTTTTTTCATGTAGGTCTCCAGAGGATATAGTTATTTGTGGCGCCTGATTCTTGCAATCAGGCTGTCACTATAGGAGTCACTTCCTTTCAATTGCCTTTCATTGCTGCTTTGGCACAGATACCTGTCGTCCATGCACCACAAATCAGGTAAGGGCTTCCCTTTTGAGGCGGCGGAGACCATGATTCTGGCCTTACACTGAACTTATTTCATATGGTTGGCAAGAAATTATGCGTATTCTGTTAGTTGAAGACCACACCGAGCTATCACATTGGCTATCCAAGGCTCTGCGTGACGCCAACCTGACGGTGGAATGTGCCGACAACGGCGCCGACGCCGACGCCCTGCTGCACACCCAGGACTACGCGCTGCTGATCCTCGACCTGACCTTGCCGCGCATGGACGGCCTGGAAGTGCTTAAGCGCCTGCGCGCGCGCGGCGGACCGCGCGGCCAGACTCCGGTGTTGATACTGACCGCGCGCGGCGGCCTGGAAGACCGCGTGCAGGGCCTGAACCTGGGCGCCGACGACTACCTGGCCAAGCCCTTCGAACTGGCCGAACTGGAAGCGCGCGTGAAGGCGCTGCTGCGCCGCAGCGTCGGCAACGAGGCGCTGGTGCACAGCTGCGGCGCGCTCAGTTTCGACACTGTCACCCGCATGTTCAGCTACGCCGGCGCCCCGCTGGCGCTGACGCCGCGCGAACACGCGGTGCTGGAGACGCTGATCACCCGCTCCGGCCGCGCCGTCTCCAAGGAGAAGCTGTTCGACGAAGTGTTCGCGCTGGCCGACGACGCCAACCTCGATGCGATCGAGCTGTATATCCACCGCGTGCGCAAGAAACTCGACATCGCCGCGCCGGACGCCGCCGTCATCACCACGCTGCGCGGCATCGGCTACCTGCTGCAGCCCCGCCCCCCCACCGCGCCCGTCCCCGCTCCGGCCGGCGGCGCCAAGGGCGGCTGACCTTGACCGGAACGGGCCGCCGCATGCCGCTGCTGGACAAGCTGGCGCGCCGCTTCGGTCCGGGCGCCCCGGCGCTGGGCAGCCTGCGCGGCCAGTTGTTGCGCTGGCTGCTGGGCCCCTTGCTGGTGCTGGTGGCGCTCAACACCCTGTCGGTCTACCACAACGCGCTGGACGCGGCCGACGTGGCCTACGACCGCTCGCTGCTGGCCTCCACGCGCGCGCTGGCGGAACGCGTCTCCATCGTCGACGGCAAGGTGGTGGCCGACGTGCCCTACGTGGCGCTGGACAGCTTCGAGACCGATACGCTGGGCCGCATCTACTACAAGGTCACCGGCATCACCGGCGAGACCGTGTCCGGCTACGCCGACCTGCCGCCGGTGCCGGCCAACGTGCCGCGCTCGGAGGCCTATCCGGCGCTGGTGCGCTTCTACCACGCCAACTACAACGGCCAACCGGTGCGCATCGCCGCGCTGCTGCAACCGGTGTACGACGATTCGATGCGCGGCATCGCCCTGATCCAGGTTGGCGAAACGCTGGAGGCGCGGCGCGGCCTGTCCAACCAGATCCTGTTCGACACGCTGGTGTGGCAAGCCTTGCTGCTGCTGGCGGTGGCGCTGCTGGTGTGGTTCGCCGTGCGGCTGGTGCTGCAACCGCTGATGCGGCTGAAGATCGCCGTGGAGACGCGCAGCCTCAATGATTCGTCCGATGTCGATCCGACGCTGGTGCACAAGGAGGTGCGGCCGCTGGTGGCGGCGATGAACAGTTCGCGCTCGCGCCTGCAGATCCTGATCAGCAGCCAGCGCCGCTTCATCGCCGACGCTTCGCACCAGTTGCGCACGCCGTTGACGGTATTGAAGACCCAGGCCGAACTGGCGCTGCGCGAATGCGACCGTCCAGGCGTCGATCCGCAGGCCACGCGGGCGGCGTTGCGCGAGATCGTCCACAGCATCGCCGCCACCACCGATTCGACCGTCAACCTGGCCAACCGCCTGCTGACGTTGGCGCGCATCGAGCATGGCGGCGATGCCGATGGCGCGGTGGTCCAGTCGGAGCCTGCCTCGCTGCGCGACATCGCGCGCCAGGTCGGGCTGGAGATGGCGATGGCGGCGGTGGCCAAGCAGATCGACCTGGCGCTGGAGGCGGACAGCGAGTGCGTGGTCCAGGGCCAGGCCTTGCTGCTGCACGAGATGATCGCCAACCTGGTGGACAACGCCTTGCGCTACACGCCGCAGGGCGGCACGGTGACGCTGCGGGTGCGGCCAGGCACGGGCAGCGGCACGGGCGGCGTGGTGCTGGAGGTGGAAGACAGCGGCCACGGCATCGCCGCCGCCGAGCGCGAACGGGTGTTCGCGCCCTTCTACCGCGCCGCCGCGACGCTGGAGCGCAATCCCGGCGGCGCCGGCCTGGGCCTGGCCATCGTGCGCGACATCGCCACCCTGCACGGCGCCAGCATCACGCTGGACGACGCCGACGCGGGCCATGGCTTGAAAGTCACGGTAGCCTTCCCCCGCACCTGACCCGCTCCGACCCGGCCCGCCGCCGCTGCGGTAAAATACGGCCTATCGCATCAAGGTCACGCCAAGGAACAAGTACATGATCACCAAAGAAGACATGGTCGAGCTGTTTGCCGACATGAAGCAGAACGCGCCGTGGGACATTTCCAAGCCGCTGTTGTGGGGCTATTTTTTCGCCGACCCGGTCAAGAGCAAACTGGAAGTCGCCGGCGAGCAGCTGAAGGCCAAGGGCTATCAAATTGTCGGCATCTACGACTCCAAGCCGGAAGCCAGCGTGCCTGCGCTGTGGTGGCTGCATGTTGAAAAAGCCGAGCACCACACCGCCGACACGCTGCACGTCCGCAACCAGGAGTTTTACAAGTTCGCCGAGGAGCACCAGCTCGAATCCTACGACGGCATGGACGTCGGTCCTGTCGCCTGATTACAGCACGGCCGCCAGCGCCGGATGGTGCTTGGTGGCCTCGAACTGCGTCACCTGATAGCTGGCGATCCCGTTCTGCGCGAACGGGTCCTGTGCCAGCAAGCCGTCGAGCTCCGCGCGCGACAGGCGTCCACTCACGATAATCACACCGCCGTCGCGCGGGCTCTTCGGGCCCGAGGCCAGAAACACCTCGCGCGCATACTGTTCGTCGAGGAAGACCCGATGTGCGGCGAGGTGCGCCTCAATTTCCGCCAGCGGTTTCAGATAAGTCAGATTCACGATGTACATGCTCAGGCAACCTCATAGGGAAACCTGGGCATCATATATCACCGCGCCAATGCCTGCTCGGCTCTCGCCAGGTTTTTGCGGTAGCCTTCCATCGCCTGCGGACTCTTGTCTCCGGCCGTGCCCAGCGCGATCGCCTGCTGGAACTGCGCCTTGGCCTGCAAGGGCTGCTTCACTTCCAACAGGAGCTCGCCGTAGCTGTCATGCGCATTGGCCGATGCCGGGAAGGTGTCGGCGTTGAACTTCATCACCAGCGCCGCGAGCTGCGGCTGCTTGCGCTTGCCCAGCACCATGTAACCCACGCCGTTGATGTCGTTCTCGCCGAAGCGGCTTTCCTTCAGCGCGCTGTCGACCAATTGCCCGGCCTCGCTGGCGCGCTGCGCCTTCAGCAAGGCGTCCGCGCGGTCCAGGGCTTGCAACAGTTTATCCTGCGCCAGCTTGCGAACGCGGCGCTGTTCCTGCGCGGTGGCGCCGGCGATCACCTGCTGAATGGCGCCTGCCACCAGCGCCGGTTCCTCCAGATGGATGTTATGCCCGCTATTGGCCGTGACCACATGGCTGCCGGACGAAAACTGAAGGAACAGCTGCTCGTGCAGCGAGCGCCATACCCCCACCGCCGGCACCGTATGCATGAAGAACTCAGGCTGCTCGCGCACCATGGTCGAGGTCAGGACCACGGCCGGCACGTCCGGCAGGCGCGGCGCCGGCAACAGACTGGCGGCGGCGAAAGCCTCGTCCACCAGTTTGCTTTCCGCCTTCAGCGGCGCGGGCGTCAGCGTATCGAGGTACTTCTGGTCTTGCGCGACCTTGGCGGCGTCGAGCTTTTTGAGCTCGGTGTCGAAGCGCTCCATGCTGGGATCGACAAACACCATGCCGGCGACCTGCTCCGGGTGGCGCTGGGCGAACAGGCGGATCAGATAGCCGCCGTAGGAATGGCCGACCAGGATGTACGGCGGCGACAGGTGGGCGGCCTCGATCAGCGGGTCCAGCTCCGCGCTGCTGCGTTGCGGCGTGCGCGCTTCGGGGCGCGCATCGGATTTGCCGATCCCGGCGCGCGAATAGACGAACACCTTGGCCGTCTTGGCGATTTCCGGCGCCACTTTGCGCCACACCGACAGGTCGCTGGCGAAGCCCGATTCGAAGATGACGGTGTAGGGGCCGCTGCCCGCGCTGGCCGCGTCAACGTGATAGGCGCCGACCTTGACGCCCTGCTGGCTGGCCGCCACACCAGGCGCCAGCAAGCAAGCGGACATCAACGTCACGGCGGCAAATTTTCCGGAAAACAGCTGTTTCAATCGCCACTCCTTGTACGTGGTTTGCAAACTTGGTTAAATTACAAGTCTACCGTACATTGGTGCATAATCGAAACATTTAGTGGCGCCAACAGCCCATCCTAGCGCAGCGCCAGGTGCCTGGCGCCGGCGCGCGGCTCTTCCTCCAGCTTGAACACGCTGACCACTTCCGCCAGATGGGCGGCCTGCTCCTGCAAGGAGGTGGCCGCGGCCGCGGCCTGTTCCACCAGCGCCGCATTCTGCTGCGTGGTGCTGTCGATTTCCGTCACCGCCAGGTTGACCTGGGCGATGCCTTCGCTCTGCTCGTGGCTGGCGGCGACGATCTCGCCCATGATGCTGGTCACCTGCTCCACCGACGACACGATCTTGCTCATCGTGACGCCGGCCTCATCGACCAGCACGCTGCCGGCGTCGACCTTCGTCACCGAATCGCCGATCAGTTCCTTGATCTCCTTGGCCGCGCTGGCCGAGCGCTGCGCCAGGTTGCGCACCTCGGACGCCACCACCGCGAAGCCGCGCCCCTGCTCGCCGGCGCGCGCCGCCTCCACCGCCGCGTTCAAGGCCAGGATGTTGGTCTGGAACGCGATCCCATCAATGACGCCGATGATGTCGACGATCTTGCGCGAGCTGTCCTTGATCGACACCATGGTCTGCACCACGCGGCCCACCACCTCGCCGCCCTCGGTCGCGTAGCCGGAGGCCGACTGCACCAGCTGGTTGGCCTGCTTGGCGCTGTCGGCGTTCTGGGTCACGGTCGCGGTCAACTGCTCCATCGCCGACGCCGTCTCCTCCAGGCTGGACGCCTGCGCCTCGGTGCGCGCCGACAGGTCGTGATTGCCGCTGGCGATCTCGCTGGACGCGGTGGCGATGGTCGCGGTACTGTCGCGCACCTTGCGGATGGTGCTATTGAGCGACGACACGAAGCGGTTGAAGCCATCGGCCAGCGCGCCGACCTCATCCTCGCTCTCGACCGTCATGCGGCGGCTCAGGTCGCCATTGCCGTCGGCGATCTCGCCCAGCATGTGCGCGGCGCGCGCCACCGGCGCGGCGATCGCCCGGCTGACCAGGAACACCACGAACATGCCGATGCCGCCGCCCACCAGGCCGCCGACGAGCGCCGACACCGTCACCGAACGCGTGACCGCGCCCAGCACTTCGGACTCCGGCACTTCGGCGATCACGTACATATTCAGCTCCGGCACAAACGACGACGCCACCAGGCGCTTGCCGCCCGGCGGCGAGTAACTGGCACTGGCGTAGTTCTGGCCGCCGAGCAGCTTGGTCGTCAACTCGGCGTTAAAGCCCGGCAGGTCCTTCATGAAATGCTGGCCGTCCGCCAGCGCGGTATCACGGTGCACGATCAGCATGCCGTTCGGCCGCACCAGATACACGAAGCCGGACGCGCCGACCTTGTAGCTGCGGATGTTTTCCGCCAGCTTGTTGACCGACAGCCCCAGGCTGGCCACGCCGATCTTGCCGTCGCCGGTGTCGAAGCGGGTGTTGATGAACACGTTGTAGGTGGTGGCGCCGGGTTCCTTGTCCAGGTTCAGCGAATACGGCTTGCCGCTGGCCAGGAACCCGAAGAACCACTGGTCGGCCGCGGCGCCCTTGTCCAGCGTGCGGCTGTAGCCTTTTTCGTCGAAATACTTGCCGGTGCTGCCGGACACCCACGACACCGCCGCCGCCTTCGCCGTCTTGCGGATGCTGGCCGCGTAGGCGATCCAGGCCGGCAGGCCGCTGTCGGGCAGGCCGGCTTTTTCCCAGTCCAGCAGGAAGGTGTTGGCGCTGACCGACAGCGTGGCCGCCAGCGGCTCGCCGATCTGGCGCAGGATGTCGTTGCGGATTTCGCCCACCTCGGCCGGCAGCTCCTGGTTCACCACGCGCTCGCGGATGCTGTTGCCCGTCATGACCACGCTGAGCGTGGCCGAGACCACCAGAAAGAGCAACAGGCAGGCCGCCATGCTGAGCATCAGTTTTTGCTGAATAGACAAACGGCGCAGAAGACTAGCCATGACACTCCCCAAAGGTTAAATCGGCACAAGCATATTTACAAATCAGCGTAATCGAATAGTGTTGCCATGCGCAACCTAAAATTCCGAGTCCGTGCCGAACAACAACGCAGCCAATCGAACAGGCTGTAGGGCCGCTTTGGTCATATCATTCAGCCAATATAGAGACTATTTAACGACGATGCTTACGAAACTTTCGTTTCGCCAGCTGCTGCTGGGCGTCTTCCTGTTGATCGCCGTGCTGCTGAGCGCCGCTTCGCTGCACGCGTTGTGGACCCTCGACCGGCTCGCCGCCCACAGCCGCGACAGCGGACGCCACGCCCTGGCACTGACCGAAAACACCCAGCAACTGGCCGAGCGCAGCGTGGCGATGGCGCGCAGCGCGCGCCAGTTCCTGGTGCTGGACGATCCCGCCTTCCGCAAGCGCTATGCCGACGCCTGGCGCGAGGCGCGCACCGCGCTGGACGCGGTGGCCACCGCCCTGCCCTACACGCCGCCCGCCACCTTCGAGCGCTGGCGCCACGCCGGCGAGCAGGCGTGGGAGATCCTGCAGGCGCCGGCGCGGCCGCGTTCGAGCGCGCGCCAGCAGGCGCTGGAAAAAGTGCTGGCGCCGCTGCCGTCGGTGAACGCCGAACTGGCTGACGAAGTCAAACAGGAAGTGGAACGCCGCAACAGCGCGCTGCTCAGCGAGCTGGACCAGCGGCGCGGCGTCCTGAAAGGGCAAGTGATGGCGTCCATCGTACTGGCGGCGCTGCTGGCGGGCGGCTTCGGCCTATGGCTGTCGCGCCCGCTGGCGCAGATCGAATCGGCCATCGACCGGCTGGGCGAGAACCGCTACGACCAGCCGATCGTGGTGCGCGGCCCCAGCGACCTGCAGCACGTGGGCCAGCAGCTGAACTGGCTGCGCCAGCGGCTATCGGACCTGGAGGCGGACAAGGCGCGCTTCCTGCGCCACATCTCGCATGAACTGAAGACCCCGCTGGCGGCGCTGCGTGAAGGGGTGGCGCTGCTGGAGGATGGCGTGGCCGGCGCGCTGTCGCCCAACCAGCGCGAGATCGCCGGCATCCTCAACCAGAACACGGCGGCGCTGCAATCGCAGATCGAGGCGCTGCTGCGCTACAACGCCGCCACCTTCGACGCCCATCACTTGCAGCGCGAGCCGACCGACATGGCGGCGCTGCTGGCGCAGTCGGTCGACGGCCAGCGCCTGCAATGGCAGGCGGCCGGGCTGAGCGTGGCGATCGAAGGCCGGGCCGCGCCCATCGCCGTCGACGCCGACAAGCTGGCGGTGGTCGCCAGCAACCTGCTGTCGAACGCGCTGCGTTTCAGCCCGCCCGGCGGACAGATCGTGTTCCGCCTGGCCGAGTCGGACGGCAAGCTGCTGCTCGACTGCATCGACCAGGGGCCGGGCGTGGCGCCGGCCGACGCGGCGCGCATCTTCGAACCGTTTTACCAGGGATCGCGCCAGCCGGCCGGCGCGCGCCGGGGCAATGGCATCGGCCTGTCCATCGTCCACGAATACATCGCCGCCCATGGCGGCGCCTTGCAACTGCTGCCCTCCGACCAGGGCGCGCACTTCCGGATCGAACTGGCTTATGAAACATGACGTAGCTTCCCCCCTGCTGTTGCTGGTGCTCAGCCTGTCGCTGGCCGCCTGCACGCTGAGCTCGCCCCGGCCGACCTTGCCGACGCCGGCCGAAGTGACGCTGCCGCCGCCGCCGGCCATCGTCGAACTGCCGCCGCCACCGCCGCCGGATGAAGTCGGGCCGCTGCTCGGCTACCACCAGCAGCTGCGCAAGATGAGCCAGGGCGACATGCTCAAGGAGTTGAGCGGACTGGGCCTGCAACAGCGCAGCCCGCGCGTGGCGATCCAGATGGGCATGGTGCTGATGCTCACGCGCGGCGCCGGCGACCTGGCGCGCGCGCAGGCGCTGCTCGACAGCGTGGCCACCTCGGCCGAGACCGAGGCGCAGCCGTTCAAGGCGCTGGCACAGCTGTTGTCCAGCAATTGCGCGGAGACGCGCCGGCTGGCCGAGCATGCCGACAAGCTGGCCGTGCAGCAAAAGGACAGCCTGCGCCGCATCGACCAGCTCAACGAGATGCTGGAAGGCTTGAAGACCATCGAGCGCACCCTGCCGGTCCGTCCGGCGCCGGGTCCGCAGGCGGTGATCAAATGAGCGCGCCGGCCGACGCCCTGAAACCGCTGCGCGAATCGGGCGCGCTGACCCGGGCCGGCGACAACGGCGCCCCGCGCAGCGCCGCCGCCGGCCAGGGCGCCCATCTGCTGCTGGTGGACGACGACGCCGACCTGCTGCGCCTGCTGTCCATGCGCCTGAGCGCCAACGGCTACCGCGTGACGGCCGTCGGCAGCGCGGAGGCGGCGCTGGCGCGGCTGGCGATCGAACTGCCGCGCTTGGTCATCAGCGACATCCGCCTGCCGGACCGCGACGGCATGTCGCTGTTCCAGGAAATCCGCAGCGCCTGGCCGGCGCTGCCGGTGATCCTGCTGACCGCGCACGGCACCATCCCCGACGCGGTCGAGGCCACCACCCTGGGCGCCTATGCCTACCTGACCAAGCCGTTCGACGCCAAGACGCTGCTGGAGCGCATCGTGCAGGCGCTGAACCTGTCCGCGCCGGAGGCCGGCCCCGCCAGCGGCGACCACGCCTGGCGCGCCGGGCTGATCAGCCGCAGCCAGTGCATGGACGAGCTGCTGGCCGAAGCGCGGCTGGTGGCCGCCTCCGACGCCAGCATCCTGATCCGCGGCGAGAGCGGCACCGGCAAGGAACTGCTGGCCAACGCCATCCACCGCGCCAGCCGGCGCAGCAAGGCGCCCTTCATCGCCGTCAACTGCGGCGCGATCCCCGAGGCCTTGCTGGAGTCCGAGCTGTTCGGCCACATCAAGGGCGCCTACACCGGCGCCGTGGCCAGCCGCGAAGGCTTGCTGCAGGCGGCCGACGGCGGCACCCTGTTCCTCGACGAGATCGGCGACATGCCGCTGCTGCTGCAAGTGAAGCTGCTGCGCGTGCTGCAGGAGCGCGTGGTGCGCCAGCTGGGTTCGGACGTGGCGCGGCCGGTCGATGTGCGCATCCTGTCGGCCACCCACCGCGACCTCGACGCGGCGATGCAGGAAGGCCAGTTCCGCGAAGACCTGTACTACCGGCTCAACGTCATCACCTTGATCTTGCCGCCGCTGTCGCAGCGGCGCGAGGACATCGCGCCGATGGCGACCCAGTTCCTGCAAGCGCTGGCCGCCAAGTACGGCAAGACGGTGCGCGGCTACGCGCCCGGCGCGCTGGAGGCGCTGACCACGGCCGCCTGGCCGGGCAATGTGCGGCAGCTGTACAACGTGGTCGAGCACGTATGTGCGCTGGCGACCGCGCCGCTGGTGCCTCTGTCGCTGGTGCAGCGGGCGCTGCGGGTGCCGTCGCTGGAAGTGCTGAGCTACACCGAAGCCAAGCAGCGCTTCGAGCGCAACTACCTGGTGCAGCTGCTCAAACTCACCGATGGCAACGTGGCCGACGCCGCCCGGCTCGCCGAGCGCAACCGCACGGAGTTCTACCGCCTGCTGCAAAAATACGATCTGGACGCCAGCCTGTTCCGTGGCGACGGCGCCGCTGTCGCCGCAGAGCGACAGGAATAAACGCCTATAAATCAATCACTTGCGAGATGGCGACGGAAGCTTGTCGCCATCTCCCGACAAAATCGGGGCGATCTGGCCGGAAATGCCACGGACGAACCGGGCCTGGCTGAAAAATCGCCTTTAAGCGTTTGATTTTAAAGAGTTTATTGCGGCTGGCACGGGGCTTGCAAAGGAGAGGATAACGTCACTGACGTTTTATCCTCAAACTGAAAAAGGAAGCAAATCATGATGACTACCAAACTGATCGCCCGCCTGCTGGTTGCCGCCACCCTGACCGCCGCTGCCGCCACCGGCACCGCATTCGCCCAGACCGAAGCCGCGATGGCTGGCGCCGCCAAGACCGGCACCGCCACCAATGACGACGCCATCACCAGCAAAATCAAGGCTTCCCTGGCGGATCAAAAACAAATCGGCGTGACCACCACCGACGGCGTGGTTGTGCTGAGCGGCTCGGTAGCGAGCACCGACATCGGCACCAAGGCGATCCAGGTCGCCTCGGCCGTGCCGGGCGTGAAGGAAGTGAAGAGCGAGCTGACGGTCGCTTCGAAGTAAGCAGGAAGTAGTACCCCGTTAATAGGAGCAAGACTTTACCGGACAGCGTGCGTAGACGCTGCCCGGTTTTTTTTCGTCCAACCACGGGGGTCAAGTCTGACATTCGGACACGAGCTCTACCGTAACGCGCGTTACGGTAGAGCTCGTGTCCGAATGTCAGACTTGACCCCCGCCTAAATCAGCTCAGGTTTTCCAGACGGATCTTGGTGACGTTGCCGCACACCGTGGCCAGGCCTTCGATCTTGGCGATCGCCGCCATGACGTTCTTCTCCTGCGTCTGGTGCGTCAGGAAGATGATGTCGGTGCGGGTTTCGCCTTCCGCCGGTTCCTTCTGCATCATGGCGTCGATCGAGATGGTGGCGTCGGCCAGGATGCGGGTCAGGTCGGCCAGCACGCCCGGCTGGTCGCTGACGTTCATCCGCAGGTAGTAGCTGGTGGTGATTTCCGACATCGGCAAAATCTCGATGTCGGTCATCGCGTTCGGCTGGAAGGCCAGGTGCGGCACGCGGTGCACGGCGTCGGCCGTGGCCAGGCGGGTGATGTCGACCAGGTCGGCGATCACGGCCGACGCGGTCGGCTCGGAACCGGCGCCCTTGCCGTAGTACAGCGTGGCGCCGACGGCGTCGCCATGCACCAGCACGGCGTTCATCGCGCCTTCGACGTTGGCGATCAGGCGCTTGGCCGGGATCAGCGTCGGATGCACGCGCAATTCCACGCCTTCCACGCCGTTGACCTTGGCGCGCTTGGCGATGCCCAGCAGCTTGATGCGGTAGCCCAGCTGCTCGGCGTAGCGGATGTCGATCGCGTTGAGCTTGGAGATGCCTTCGACGTGCGCCTTGTCGAACTGCACCGGGATGCCGAAGGCGATCGCCGACATGATGGTGGCCTTGTGCGCCGCGTCCACGCCTTCGATGTCGAAGGTCGGGTCGGCCTCGGCGTAGCCCAGCTCCTGCGCCTGCTTGAGCACGGTGGCGAAGTCCAGACCCTTGTCGCGCATTTCGGACAGGATGAAGTTGGTGGTGCCGTTGATGATGCCGGCGAACCATTCGATGCGGTTGGCCGTCAAGCCTTCGCGCAGCGCCTTGATGATGGGAATGCCGCCGGCCACGGCCGCCTCGAACGCCACCATCACGCCCTTCGCTTGCGCGGCGGCGAAGATCTCGTTGCCGTGCACGGCCAGCAGCGCCTTGTTGGCGGTGACCACGTGCTTGCCGTTGGCGATCGCTTGCAGCACCAGCGCCTTGGCCTGGTCGTAGCCGCCGATCAGCTCGACGACGATGTCGATCTCGGGATCGTTAACGATGTCGAACGGGCTGGCCACCACCTTGACCTTGCCGCCGGTGCGCAGCTTGGCGCGCTCCAGGTTGCGGGCCGAGACGGCGACGATTTCGATGCCGCGGCCGGCGCGGCGGCGGATTTCTTCCTGATTGCGCAACAACACGTCGAACGTGCCGCCACCGACGTTACCGACGCCGAGCAAACCTACTTTGATGGGTTTCATATAAATCGTTTCTATTGTTTTGTTAGAAGCTGGCGCCGTGACGTTTCCGGCAGCCTTCCATGAACTTGGCGATACGGCCGAAGGCTTCGATCATATCGTCCGAATTCGGCAGGAACACGACCCGGAAGTGATCCGGCGCGATCCAGTTGAAGCCGCTGCCCTGGACGATCAGCACTTTGGTTTCGGCCAGCAGCTCGTAGGCGAATTGCTGGTCGTCCGCGATCGGGTAGATCTTCGGATCGAGGCGTGGGAACATGTACAGCGCAGCTTTCGGCTTGACGCAAGTTACGCCTGGAATATCGGTGAGCAGCTTGTAGGCCAGATCGCGCTGCTTGAGCAGGCGCCCGCCCGGCCCCACCAGGTCCTGGATCGACTGGTAGCCGCCAAGCGCGGTCTGGATCGCAAACTGGCCCGGCGCGTTGGCGCACAGGCGCATCGAGGCCAGCATGTTCAGGCCCTCGATGTAGTCTTTCGCATGGTCTTTCTGGCCCGACACCACCATCCAGCCGGCGCGGTAGCCGCAGGCGCGGTAGTTCTTCGACAGGCCGTTGAAGGTGACGAACAGCACATCGTCGGCCAGCGAGGCGATCGAGACGTGCTCGGCGCCGTCGTACAGCACCTTGTCGTAGATCTCGTCGGCGTAGATGATCAGCTGGTGCTGGCGCGCCAGTTCGATGATCTGCAGCAGCAGCTCGACCGGGTACAGCGCGCCGGTCGGGTTGTTCGGGTTGATGACGACGATGGCGCGCGTGTTGGAGGTGATCTTGCGGCGCATGTCTTCGATGTCCGGGAACCAGTCCTGCATCTCGTCGCACACATAGTGCACCGGCGTGCCGCCCGACAGCGACACCGCCGCCGTCCACAGCGGATAGTCGGGCGCCGGCACCAGCACTTCGTCGCCGGTGTTGAGCAGCGCGTTCATCGACATGACGATCAGCTCGGACGCACCGTTGCCCAGGTAGACATCCTCGATGTTCACATTGGCAATATTCTTGCCCTGGGTGTAGTGCACCACGGCCTTGCGCGGCGCGAACATGCCCTTGGAATCGGTGTAGCCCGCAGCATTGTGCAGGTTGATCTTCATGTCCTGGACGATTTCATCCGGCGGATCGAAACCGAATACGGCGAGGTTGCCGATATTCAACTTCGTGATCTTATGGCCTTCTTCTTCCATTTGCCGGGCTTTTTCCGGCACCGGGCCGCGGATCTCGTAGCAGACTTCCGCTAATTTGTTCGATTTTTGAATCGGTCGCAAAATAAAATCCTGTCTAGGTGAGGCAAACCGCTCAGGACTGCCAAAACGCCCCGGCGGCCCGTGCTGCAATGCGAAAAGATCCATTCTGCCGAAAGCATCCCATTTAATCAACCTGTAAGGGGTGGAAAGCGCAGGATCACCCCGGAAAAACGCTACAATGGCGCTTCCTTTGCCGACTAAACCCACGATTTCTGTCATGAAGCTCCACGCCAGCGATACTCAAAAATACCAGACTGTGACCGGTTACGATGAAACCGGCGTCGAAATCAACGCCCAGCGCTACCACTACAGCCTGATCGTGCTGCCGGAAATTCCGCCGCGCGCGTGGGACGCCCCCACCTTCGAATCTATTACCGCAGAGCATTTCGACACCATCGGCGCCGACAGCCCGGACGT
This sequence comes from Duganella violaceipulchra, assembly GCF_019166075.1. NCBI lineage: Bacteria > Pseudomonadati > Pseudomonadota > Betaproteobacteria > Burkholderiales > Oxalobacteraceae > Duganella > Duganella violaceipulchra. Next base: position 61,080 of record NZ_JAHTGR010000004.1, read on the forward strand.
GGTGATCCTCGGCACCGGCGTCAAACAGCGCTTCATCCACCCGCGCCTGACGGCCGCGCTGACCATGCGCCGCATCGGCGTCGAATGCATGGACAGCCAGGCCGCCTGCCGCACCTACAACATCCTGATGGGCGAAGGCCGCAAGGTCACGCTGGCCCTCATTATTGACAGCTCGATTGACAACTCGATCGACCACGAGGGCAACCCCGCCTGATGAACGACCTGTACAACTCCAAGAAAATCGTCTGGTCGCTGCTGGCCGCGTTCGTCATTGTCTGGCTGTACGTGCTGGGCGTGCGCACGCTGGTGCCGCCCGACGAGGGCCGCTACGCCGAAATGGCGCGCGAGATGTTCGCCACCGGCGACTGGGTCACCACCCGCCTGAACGGCATCAAGTATTTTGAAAAGCCGCCGCTGCAAACCTGGATGAACGCGGCCTCGTTCGCCGTGTTCGGCCTGGGCGAGTGGCAGGCGCGCCTGTGGACCGGCCTGTGCGGCCTGGGCGGCGTGCTGCTGACCGGCTACGCCGGCAACCGCGTGTTCGGCGCCCGCGCCGGCTTCTACGCCGCGCTGGCGCTCGGCTCCAGCCTGTTCTGGGTCGCTTCCGGCCAGATCGATTCGCTCGACATGAGCCTGTCGGGCATGATGACCGTGGTGCTGTGCGCGGTCATGGTCGCCCAGCGCGACGGCGCCGGCGCGGCCGAGCGCCGCAACTGGATGTTGGTCTGCTGGGCCGGCATGGCGCTGGCGGTGCTGGCCAAGGGCCTGATCGGCCTGGTGCTGCCGGGCGCGGTGCTGGTGTTGTACTCGGCGCTGTCGGGCGATCTCGCCATCTGGAAGCGCCTGCACCTGGGCAAGGGCCTGCTGCTGTTCTTCGCCGTCGCCACGCCGTGGTTCGTGCTGGTGGCGCTGCGCAACCCCGAGCAGCCCTACTTCTTCTTCGTGCACGAGCACTGGGAACGCTTCTTCCTCAAGACCCACCACCGCGAAGGCGCGTGGTACTACTTCTTCGTGATGCTGGTGCCCGGCATCGTGCCGTGGCTGGGCTTGCTGCCGCAGGCGCTGTGGGGCGCGGTGCGGCGCGAACGCAACGGCGTATTCCAGCCCAAGCTGCTGCTCTTGATCTGGACCGTGTTCATTTTCTTCTTCTTCAGCTATTCCAGCTCCAAGCTGCCCGGCTACATCCTGCCGATCTTCCCGGCGCTGGCCCTGCTGATCGCGGTCGACCTGGAGAACGCCTCGCGCCGCAGCCTCATGATCGCCGCCGGCCTGCTGGTGCTGATCGGCGTGGCCGGCGTGGCCGCCGTGCCGCAGATGGTCACCATGGCGGTGCGCCATCCCGAGGAAACCGCGCTGCTGGAAGCCTACCAGCCATGGGTGCTGATGGCCGGCATCGTGGCCGCCGCTGGCGGCGCGCTGGCGCTGCTGCATGCGCGCCACCTGCGGCGCGACCTGACCGTGCTGACCATGGCCATCGCCGGCTTTGTCGCCACCCAGCTGATCCTGACCGGCTTCGAGCCGTATGGCAAAATGCGCGCCGGCAAAGCGGTGGCGCTGAAGATGCTGCCGGAGCTCAAGCCCGACACCAAGATCTATTCGGTCAGCACCTACGAACAGTCGATGACCTTCTACCTGCAACGCACCGTGGTGCTGGTCGACTATTGGGATGAGTTCACCTTCGGCCTGCGCCAGCAGCCGGAGCTGTCGATCCCGACGGTCGATGCCTTCGTGGTGCAGTGGAATGAACACATCAAGCAAGGCGTCAAAGTATTGGCCATCCTCAGCCCGGAGAAGTATGAAGAGCTGAAGGGCGACGGCCTGGCCATGCGCGTGGTGGCTGAGGATACGCGCCGCGTCGTCGTGGCCAACCTGTAACTTATTAAAACAACACATGAATATCGCAACTTTCGGTTTTATCGTCTTTGGCGTGCTGTTGAACGCCATCGCCCAGCTGCTGCTCAAGGCCGGCGCCAAGAACGTCGGCGAGATCCACCTGACCCTGAACAACCTGTTCTCGGTCGGCCTCAAGGTGGCGATGCAGCTGCCCATCATCGGCGGCCTGACCTGCTACGTGCTGTCGGTGGTGCTGTGGATCATCGCGCTGTCGCGGGTGGACGTGTCGATCGCCTACCCGATGCTGTCGCTGGGCTATGTGGTCACCGCGGTCGGCGCCTGGTATCTGTTCGGCGAAGCGCTGACGGTGCAGCGCATGGTCGCCATCGGCATCATCCTGGTGGGCGTCGCCTTGCTGGCGCGGACCTGACGAACAATTTAGAATGCGGCCATCAGCCGTATCCATAACGAGAGCATTACGAGAGCGACCCCATGACCTCTGCCTTACCTTTCTTGCCTTTTTCGAAACCTACGATCGATGAGGCCACCATCGCCGCCGTCAGCGACGTGCTGCGTTCCGGCTGGATCACCAGCGGCCCCAAAGTGGCCGCCTTCGAAGCCCAGATGTCCGAATACTTTGGCGGCCGCCCCGTGCGCACCTTCAATTCCGGCACCTGCACGATGGAGATCGCGCTGCGCATCGCCGGCATCGGCGCCGGCGACGAAGTCATCACCACCTCGATCTCGTGGGTCGCCACCGCCAACGTCATCATCGAAGTGGGCGCCACGCCGGTGTTCGCCGACATCGACCCGGTCACCCGTAACATCGACCTCGACAAGGTCGAAGCCGCGATCACCCCGCGCACCAAGGCCATCATCCCGGTCTACCTGTCCGGCCTGCCCGTCGACATGGACCGTTTGTACGCCATCGCCAAGAAGCACAATCTGCGCGTGATCGAAGACGCGGCCCAGGCGTTCGGCTCGGAGTGGAACGGCAAGCGCATCGGCTCGTTCGGCGACTTCGTCTCGTTCAGCTTCCAGGCCAACAAGAACATCACCACCGGCGAAGGCGGCGCGCTGGTGCTCAACAACCTGGAAGAAGCCAGGCTGGCCGAGAAATACCGCCTGCAGGGCGTGACCCGCAGCGGCGTCGACGGCATCGATGTCGATGTCCTCGGCGGCAAGTACAACATGAGCGACATCATGGCCGCCATCGGCCTGGGCCAGTTCGCCAATATCGACAACATCACCGCGCACCGCCGCAACCTGGCGCGCCACTACTACCAGGCTTTCGGGCCCGAGTTCGAAGCGCAGTCCGGCGCCCAGCTGCCGCTGCAGGCGTTTGAGACCAGCAATTACCACCTGTTCCAGATCGTGCTGCCCGATCACGGCCCGAGCACCCGCGCCGACTTCATGCGCGCGATGCAGGAACGGTTCAACATCGGCACCGGCTACCACTACGCGCCAATCCACCTGTTCACCCTGTACCGCGAGCGCGGCTTCAAGGAGGGCATGTTCCCGGTGTCGGAAAAGATCGGCCGCCTGACCGTGACCCTGCCGATGTTCTATGCCATGACCACGGCCGATGTCGACCGAGCCGTCGCCGCCGTGAAAACGATTTTGATCAAATGAGTGTGTCGTCGCCTATGAATCCAGACTTTAAGCCAGAAATTACCGTCGTCATACCCATCTACAACGAGCAGGCCGGCCTGCAGTCCCTGTTCGATCGCCTGTATCCGGCGCTCGACAAGCTCGGCACGACCTACGAGATCGTGTTCGTCAACGATGGCAGCCGCGACAACTCGGTCTCCTTCCTGGCCGAGCAGTTCCGCCTGCGTCCCGACGTCACCCGCGTGGTGCTGTTCAACGGTAACTATGGCCAGCACATGGCGATCCTGGCGGGCTTCGAAGCCTCGCGCGGCGACATCATGATCACGCTCGACGCCGACCTGCAGAACCCGCCCGAGGAAATCGGCAACCTGGTGGCCAAGATCCGCGAAGGCTACGACTACGTCGGCTCGATCCGCCGCAAGCGCCAGGATTCGGCGTGGCGCACCTACGCCTCCAAGGCCATGAACCAGGTGCGCGAGAAGATCACCAACATCAAGATCACCGACCAGGGCAATATGCTGCGCGCCTACGGCCGCAATGTGATCGACCTGGTCAACCAGTGCGGCGAGGTCAACACCTTCGTGCCGGCGCTGGCCTACCGTTTCGCCCGCAAGCCGACCGAGATCATCGTCGAGCACGAGGAACGCGCGGCCGGCGAATCGAAGTACTCCTTGTACAGCCTGATCCGCCTGAATTTCGACCTGGTCACCGGCTTCTCGCTGGTGCCGCTGCAATTCTTCTCGATGTTCGGCATCCTGCTGTCGCTGGCCTCGGGCCTGCTGGTGTTCGTGCTGCTGGTGCGCCGCCTGTTCCTGGGCGCGGAAGCGGAAGGCCTGTTCACGCTGTTCGCGATCGCCTTCTTCTTCATGGGCACCATCCTGTTCGGCATCGGCCTGCTGGGCGAATACGTCGGCCGCATCTTCCAGCAAGTGCGCGCGCGCCCGCGCTACGTGGTACAAACGATACTGGAACAAAAACCCGGCCAGTCGCTCGACCTGCCGGCCGGTGTGGAAAAACGTACCGTAGGCCGAGGCCATGACTGATTTCAACAAACCGCAACGCGCCGTCGTCTTCGGCTACCACAACGTCGGCGTGCGCTGCCTGAAGGTGCTGCTGGCCGGCGGCGTCGATGTCGCGCTGGTGGTCACGCACGAGGACAGCGCCAACGAAAACATCTGGTTCGAATCGGTGATTTCGCTGTGCCAGGCCGAGGGCATCCCCTACATCACGCCGGCCGACGCCGGGTCGCCCGAGCTGCTGGAGCAGGTCAAGGCGATCAAGCCCGACCTGATGTTCAGCTTCTACTACCGCAACATGCTGCCGGCCGAGCTGCTGGCGGTGGCGCCCGCGTTCAATATGCACGGCTCGCTGCTGCCGGAGTTCCGCGGCCGCGCGCCGGTCAACTGGGCGGTGCTGCACGGCGCCACCGTCACCGGCGCCACCCTGCACGAGATGACCGTCAAGCCGGACGCCGGCGCCATCGTGGCGCAGATGGAAGTGCCGGTGCTGCCGGACGACACCGCCTTCGAAGTGTTCGGCAAGGTCACCGTGGCGGCCGAGCAGGCGCTGTGGCGCGTGCTGCCGTCGCTGCTGGACGGCACGGCGCCGCGCCTGAAGAACGACCTGAGCAAGGGCGGCTATTTCGGCGGCCGCAAGCCCGAGGACGGCCGCATCAACTGGCTGCTGCCGGCGCAGGATGTGTACAACCTGCACCGCGCCGTGGCCCCGCCCTACCCCGGCGCGTTCACCGATATCGGCGGTGTACGATACGTGCTGCAACGGGCCCGATTGTCTGGCAATTTCGGCAATGTTGTATCGCTAAGTTTGCCACCTGGCTTGACAGTAGTGGATAATTGCATCTTTGGCGTGTGCGGCGATGGCCGCATGCTGACGATTTCCGCCTTGACGGCCGACGGGGAACCCGTAACGGCTGAGCAGTTGCAATCCCGCCTGGCGGCGCTGTCCGCTGGCGGACAATGAACATTACCTGGGTAACTATCACATGAAAAAAGTCCTCATCCTCGGCGTCAACGGCTTCATCGGCCATCACCTGTCGAAGCGCATCCTGGAAACGACCGACTGGCATGTCTATGGCATGGACATGAGCACCGATCGCATCACCGACGTGCTGGAGAACGAGGCCTACAAGTCGCGCATGCACTTCTTCGAAGGCGACATCACCATCAACAAGGAATGGGTCGAGTACCACGTCAAGAAATGCGACGTGATCCTGCCGCTGGTCGCCATCGCGACGCCATCGACCTATGTGAAAGCGCCGCTGCGCGTGTTCGAACTGGACTTCGAGGCCAACCTGCCCATCGTGCGCTCGGCCGCCAAGTACGGCAAGCACCTGGTGTTCCCGTCGACCTCGGAAGTGTATGGCATGTGCCACGACGCCGAGTTCGATCCCGAGAATTCGGAACTGGTCTGCGGCCCGATCAACAAGCCGCGCTGGATCTACTCCAACGCCAAGCAGCTGATGGACCGCGTGATCTGGGGCTACGGCATGGAAGGCCTGAACTTCACGCTGTTCCGTCCGTTCAACTGGATCGGCGCCGGCCTCGATTCTATCCACACGCCGAAAGAAGGCTCGTCGCGCGTGGTGACGCAGTTCTTCGGCCACATCGTGCGCGGCGAGAACATCTCGCTGGTCGACGGCGGCGCGCAGAAACGCGCGTTCACCGACATCGACGACGGCATCGACGCGCTGATGAAAATCATCGAGAACAAGGATGGCGCGGCCAGCGGCAAGATCTACAACATCGGCAACCCGGTCAACAACTACTCGATCCGCGAACTGGCCACCATGATGCTGGCGCTGGCGCCGCAGTACCCGGAGTACGCCGAAGGCGCCGCCAAGGTCAAGATCGTCGAGACCACGTCGGGCGCCTACTACGGCACCGGCTACCAGGACGTGCAGAACCGCGTGCCGAAGATCACCAACACCTGCGAAGAGCTGAACTGGCAACCGGCCACCACCATGGCTGACGCGCTGAAGAAAATCTTCGACGCCTACCGCGGCCAGGTGGCCGAAGCACAAAAACTGATGGACTAAGATTTGACCGAGACTTTGCAACCGCAAGCGCCGCTGATGGTGTTGAAGATAGACGTCGACACCTACCGCGGCACCCGTGAAGGCACTATGCACCTGGTGACCGTGCTGAAGGCGCACAAGGCCCAGGCCACCTTCCTGTTTTCGCTGGGACCGGATCACACCGGCTGGGCGCTGCGCCGCGCGCTGCGTCCGGGCTTCTTCAGCAAAGTCTCGCGCACTTCCGTGGTCGAGCACTACGGCATCAAGACGCTGATGTACGGCACCCTGCTGCCGGGGCCGGACATCGGCAGGGAATGCGCCGAACAGATGCGCTCCGTGCGCGACGCCGGCTTCGAATGCGGCATCCACACCTGGGACCACGTGCTATGGCAGGACAACGTCGCCAAGCGCGACGGCGCCTGGTCCACCAACATGATGCGCAAGGCCGCAGCCCGCTTCACGCAGGTGTTCGGCAGCGCGCCGCGCACCCACGGCGCGGCCGGCTGGCAGATGAACAACGCCGCCTTCGCCGAACACGACACCGCCGGCTACGCCTACGCCTCCGACGGCCGCTGCGTGCTCAACGAGAACGGCACCCTGGCCCATCCGGCCGACGGTCCGCACCGCCTGTCCGACGGCGACAAGGTGCTGTCCCACATCCAACTGCCGACCACGCTGCCGACGCTGGATGAACTGCTGGGCCGCGAGATCGACGGCGTCGTCATCGGCACCGGCAACATCGCCGACTTCCTGCTTAAGCTGACCGCCGGCGCCACCCGCGACCACGTATATACTTTGCATTCCGAGCTTGAAGGGCAAAAACTCGCCCCCATATTCGAGCAGTTGTTGGCCGGTTGGAAGGCGCAAGGTTACCAACTGGCGTCGATGGCCGATTACCATCAGAAGATCCAGCATCAGACCATGCCGGTTTGCCCGATCACCTGGGGCGAGCTGCCGGGTCGTTCCGGACAGCTGATCGTACAGGGCGCCGCCCGTTCTTAATGCCTACCGTTCAGGAGACTGCCTGTGGCTGATAGCCCTACCGTTGTAACCGATTTCTCCGCCGCCATGACCAGCGGCCAGACCTTCCAGCTGTCGGGCCGTCCGGCGCGCCATACCGTGCTGTTCTTCTACCCCAAGGACAACACCCCGGGCTGCACCACCGAAAACATGGCTTTCCGCGACCTGCACGAGCAATTCCAGGGCGCCGGCGCCGAAATCTACGGCATCAGCCGCGATAGCCTGCGCTCGCACGAAAGCTTCAAGACCAAGCTGGGCCTGCCCTTCGAACTGATTTCCGACCCCGATGAAGCGCTCTGCCTGCAGTTTGGCGTCATGAAGATGAAGCAAATGTACGGCAAGACGGTGCGTGGCATCGAACGCAGTACGTTTGTGATTGACGCTACTGGTCAATTGGTGAAAGAATGGAGAGGCGTGAAGGTAGCGGGTCACGTCGATGAAGTGCTGGAATTTGTAGCGCGTCAGGCTTAAGTACAGGATGCGTGTTGCAGCTTCCAGAGTTGCTCAACCGAACCAAGCCTATCCAGTCATTTTGAGTCATCACTGTCATACACACCACCACCCTACATGGTGGCCAGCCGGCCACCACGCGGTACTTTCTCCGGGCATGATGAGCGCCCGTCGGCAGTCTTTAAACCCTGTTTTTACCCAGCATCCACCCCATACGGTCCCAATGTTTCCCATACCAGGAAGCATGCTGCGCCATGGGCGGATTCCTCCAGATATTTTTCAAATGAGATCCTGATGCCACTGCCAAAATTACCTAGTAAGCCAGCGACTTTACTTCTGGCGAAAGATTATCCAAAAGCGACAGGGCCGCGTCCAGTTCCCGCTATAGCAGCGGTGGCTGAAGTCGCGCCCGCGCCGAAGAAAGCGGCGCCTGTCAAAGCAGTGCCTGTAGCAAAAGCCAAAGTCGAAGCACCGAAAACCAGCACCAAGTCCAAAGCCGTGGCCGCCGTACTGAAGGCCGCGCCTGCCGTACTGAAGAACGCCGCCGCCGGCATCGCGCCTGCCGCGGCCAAGCCGGCCGCCAAGGCCAAGCCCGTGCCTGCCGCGCGCGGCAAGGTCACGCCGATCACCGCCGAGGCGCCGCACCCGGCCAAGCACAAGCCGCATGAAGTGGCGATCAAGTCGTCGACCAGCCGTCACGCCGACCAGACCGGCACCACCAAGCTGTTCGTGCTCGACACCAACGTGCTGATGCACGATCCATCGTCGCTGTTCCGCTTTGAAGAGCACGACGTCTACCTGCCGATGATGACGCTGGAAGAGCTGGACAACCACAAGAAGGGCATGACCGAGGTGGCGCGCAACGCCCGCCAGGTGTCGCGCACTTTGGATGCGCTGGTCTCCAACACCGACGACGACGCCATCGAGAACGGCATCCCGCTGTCCAAGCTGGGCAACAAGGACGCCAAGGGCCGCCTGTACTTCCAGACGCGCCTGCAAACGGCCGACCTGCCGGTCGGGCTGCCGGTCGGCAAAGCCGACAACCAGATCCTGTCCGTGGTCCGCTCGCTGGAAGCGGAACAGGAAGGCCGCCCTGTGGTGCTGGTGTCGAAGGACATCAACATGCGCATCAAGGCGCGCGCGCTGGGCCTGCCGGCCGAGGACTACTTCAACGACCACGTGATGGAGGACACCGACCTGCTGTACTCGGGCATCGTCCAGCTGCCGGACGATTTCTGGACCAAGCACGGCAAGGACCTCGAATCCTGGCAGGAAAACAAGAACGGCCAGAGCGCGACGTTCTATCGCGTCACCGGTCCGTTCGTGCCGTCGCTGCTGGTCAACCAGTTCATCTTCCTGGAACCCAAGAATGGCGAAACGCCGTTCTACGGCCAGGTCAAGCAGATCAACGGCAAGACCGCCGTGCTGCAGACCCTGCGCGACTTCAGCCACAACAAGAACAATGTGTGGGGTGTCACCGCCCGCAACCGCGAGCAGAACTTCGCCTTGAACTTGCTGATGAATCCGGAATGCGACTTCGTCACCCTGTTGGGCCAGGCCGGTACCGGCAAGACCCTGCTGGCCCTGGCCGCAGGCCTGGCGCAAGTGCTGGAAACCAAGCTCTACAACGAGATCATCGTCACCCGCGTGACGGTGCCGGTCGGTGAAGACATCGGTTTCCTGCCGGGCACCGAGGAAGAGAAGATGTCGCCATGGATGGGCGCGTTCGACGACAACCTGGAAGTGCTCAACAAATCCGATTCGGACGGTGGCGAATGGGGCCGTGCGGCGACGCAGGACTTGATCCGCTCGCGCATCAAGATCAAGTCGCTCAACTTCATGCGCGGCCGCACCTTCGTCAACAAGTTCCTGATCATCGACGAAGCGCAGAACTTGACGCCCAAGCAGGTCAAGACCCTGGTCACGCGTGCCGGTCCGGGCACCAAGATTCTTTGCCTGGGCAATATCGCGCAGATCGACACGCCTTACCTGACCGAAGGCTCGAGCGGCCTGACGTATGTGGTGGATCGCTTCAAGGGCTGGTCGCACAGCGGCCACGTGACCCTGGCGCGCGGCGAACGCTCACGCCTGGCCGACCACGCCAGCGACGTTTTGTAAATGTAGTAGAATAAATCCGTACCTGTTAGCCCCGCCCGCAGCAATGCCGGCGGGGCTTCTTTTTTCCTTCAGGCAATGTGGTGGTGGATTTTGATGTCAATCTATAATGCATTGCACAATAAAGGCGGCGTCAGCCACGAAAGTGCTTGAAACCGGCAGCAACCTGTATGACACTAGACACTGCAAGTCATTGATTTCGCCAGACTTTCGGACCACACCCGAGGTAAGACCATGGACATCCCTATCCTGATCCGAAAAAAAGGCAACACCAAGTACGGTGTCACCGTGCCGGACATCCCCGGCTGCGTCACCACCGGCGACACGGTGGACAAGGCCATGAGCAACGCCACCAAGGCCATCTACGGCCATGTCGGCCAGCTGGTCGAGCAAGGCAAGGCGTTTGAAATCAAACCCTCCGAAGTGGAATACCTTTCCCGCGAGCCGGACTATGCCGGCGGCATCTGGGCGCTGGTCAGCCTGGACCTGGCCAAGCTGAACGATCCGCCCGAGGATTGAGCCGCGCCCCCACCAATATCGCTCCTTTGGACATGCGGTCAGAATTACTGATCAAATGGACGTTCTCGCCGCTGGCCTGCTCCCGTTCAGCTTGCACGTTGGCGCCAGCAGCTTGTCGATCCCCGCTGGCTTGGCGCGCACGCGCAGGGAGGCTTCGTTGCACCGTCCGCCTTCCAGGGTGGAATTGAGTAGCATGCAGCTGTTTTCCCGATCCGCCTGGCAGGCAGCCGTCAACCTGTCGAGCAAAGGCTTGATCTGGCTTTCGCCGGTATCGATGGTCACCGCATGCAGGTAGGCCAGGAACTTGTCGCGTCCCTGCGCAGCGCTTACCACCAGTGGCGCCGAACCATCCATCGCTTGCGGGCGACTGCACTCAGCAAGCGTCATCACAACAAGCATATACAGCAACCTGACCATAGCGAAATCGCCCTTAAAAATATTAAACATTCAGCAATGCCAACATTTCCAGGCGATGGCTGACCATCGCCCATTTGACAGCCAGTGTGCTTGATATGCGATTAAGGAAGGTTAAGCTCGACCTGTAACCAGAACCCGCCTTGATAACGTTCATTGTCGCGCCAATTTTCGATGGCAGTGGGGGGCGGTGGTGATATATCTGCCCGCTCGTACATTGCGATGAAAGCTTCCTGGGCCATCGCGGGAAGATCATCAAGGTCGTCTGCCGCCGTGTAGACCTCGGGAAGGTCGGGAAAAGCGGCGCCATAGGCGCTGCCCTCATCCTTCCAGACATAGATCGGATAAAGCATAGGGGCCTTCATTTCAAGTTCGCCTGTTTCAAGATAGCCTTGGTAACACCAATAGACAAATCCTTTTTAGGATGCGGAACAATCACCGTCCTGCCCGAGGCAGGATGAAAAAACTTATGATGGCTGCCACGCGTGGAGACGTGACACCAGCCATGAGAGACGAGGAGCTTGATAAGGTCTGCGCTGTTCATCTGACGACTCTAGCGGTAATATCCCTCCTCCGTTCTGCGTCAAAACAAGCCACTCGGTCCGATAAACGATGATCAACTCGTCGTGTCGTCTAGAACTAAATTATCCCCTCTACGCACCAGAGCAGCGCTCCCGACCATCCCCTCGATTCTCATCTGGATCAGCTCGCGCAATTGGCTGCTGGTCGCTTTAAATCCAAGCGATCGGGAAACTGACAAAACGATCTCTTCCGAACTTGCCCCAAAGTTTCTTGCGACCACATTACGAATCGCTATATCGATCTCTTTAGGCGGCAACATCTCTGGCTTACGCAAAGCATCGGAAATCACGCCGCTCCGATCGCGCACAATAATCGGCGCTCTGCTCATCGATATAAACCGGTCTTCAATCACAATTCTTTCGTCCTGGAGGGCAAGCTCAAGCCCCCGCTCCACCGCAGCTTGAATACGCCCGCCCGCCCGCTTCAGTCCCCAGGTCGAACGCAGTCGGAGGACGATTTCATCCGCGTGCACTGGACTCTCTACTGCAACGACAGATTTAATGAGCTCAGCAAGTACCCCGGTCGGCGTTTCATGAAGTTCATAGCCGCCTGCCGGTCGCACAGGACTCGCTTCGATATAGGCAATCCGCTCTTTCTCCGTTTCATCGACGGAAGTCAAACCAATTTCAATCGCATCTCCCCGATCAATGCTAACGATAGTCACCGGCACGGCATGACCTTTCTTTGAAGCGAGTTCCATGCGTGCATCCAGCTCCGCCCGCGCTGCGTCAATGGCCGTCAGTACCCGCTGAAGCTCATCCTTAGGCCGGTTAAACCAGTCGGTACTCCATATTCGGTGAATTATCCATCCATGATCCTCCAATACTGATTGCCGCAATCTGTCGCGATCTCGAGCAGATCGGGAACTGTGATAAGTCGCACCATCGCATTCGATCCCCAAAATATATCGGCCAGGCCGATCGGCATCCGCTACTGCCAAATCAATGAAGAAGCCGGCAATGCCAACTTGCGCGTGAACTTGACAGCCGCGTTCTTGCAGGGCCTTTGCCACCTGGATTTCAAACGGACTTTCATAGCACCTATCGGTAGCTTGAGGCATGGCGAGTCGGCCCGTGCGGGCGTAATGCAGGAACAATTTGAACGCGAAGACGCCCTTACCCTTCCCCCGCTCCAAGTCTATGTCTTCGTCGGTAATGGACGAATAGACTTCGCAACGCCTCTTAGCCCGACTGATAAGCACATTCAGTCGCCGCTCACCGCCGTCCGCGCTCAACGGCCCGAATCGCATTGCCAGGTATCCCTGCGCATTGCGCGCGTACCCAACCGAAATAAAAATCACATCCCTTTCATCGCCCTGCACGTTTTCCAGATTTTTGACAAAGAAAGGCTCGTTGGGATGAAGATTAAAGAATGTCTCGCTTTCCAGATTTTGCCGTCGCAGCAACTCTAGCTGATCTTGAATCGCCTTCCGCTGTTTTACAGAAAACGTGGCGACGCCCAACGATAGCTGCGGATTTAAACGGGCATGCTGGATGATCGCATTCGCAACAGCCTTCGCCTCTATCTCGTTGGTGCCACTGTTACCCGAATCGAAAACGCCATCGGCAATGTGGTTGAACTGTAGTCCCATACCCGCTTCTTTTGTGTACGGGCTGGGAACGATGAAGAGTCTATTCTCGTAGAACTGGCTATTCGAGACGGCGATCAATGATTGATGCCTGCTACGGTAGTGCCAACGCAGCATCCGTTGAGGCAGGCCACGTGCAGAAAACAGACCGAGTATGCTTTCAATGTCCGATACCTGAGCTTCATCGATTTCTTCGTCGTCCTGCGAACCACCCGTCATTTTGGAAAAGAACCTGGTCGGAGGAAGCTGCCTTTCATCGCCAACTACCACGACTTGGCGACAACGTGCGATAGCGCCAAGTGCATCAACCGGCTGGATCTGACTTGCCTCATCCATCACGAGCAAATCAAAATGAAGCTGACCGGGCGGCAGAAATTGCGCAACAGACAACGGGCTCATCATTAGTACCGGTTTGAGTGCCTGTATCGCAGGTGCGGCCTTCAGCATTAACTGCCGTATCGGCATATGGCCTCGACGTCGCGCCATCTCTCCTCGCAATATCCCCAACGGCCCGGCAGCGCCACCGCCCTGAGGAATTCTTCGGTAGTGTGCCTGCACCACCTCCATGCTGGAGGCCGCGATGCGCTCACGATCTAATGCAGAAAAGTTACTCACCAGCCGCGAGTGGATTTGACCATCAAAGCGCGCAAGCGCCGGCTCGGCAGCAACCTGATCCCGGAACAACGCTTCGTAATATGCCATATCGAAGGTCTTGCGCGTGGCGTTCGCATCGAGTGTGCCGTTTTCCAGTCCTGCAACGATTTCCCCCAGCCCTGCCGCAACGGCTTGATCGGCCCTATCCCGATAGGCGACCCATTTAGATAGCTGCTCCGACGATTCCATCCATGCAGTCAGTCGCCCACTCAGCTTGGTCACAGACACATCCGCCGTGAGCTTGGTACCGAACAGTTCCCAAGCATCGCTGCGCAAGCTGCCAAACAGATGCCCAAAATCGTCAGCAAGCATCAAAAAGTCCCCCTCTATCTTCATCGCATCCAATAGTGGCAAGCCGCGCGCCTCGTGCCGCGCAACGACGTGAAGAATGTCGGCATTCGCGTCTATCCATTGGGAGGCGCCATGCAGCGCACCCCAATCCGATTCGGTAGCAGCCCATGCGCCGCCAAAGGCGGTCAAGCCAAGTGACTGGTCGTCATCTAATATTTTTTTTGCGGCTAGTGCGGCAATCAGCGTATCTAAAACCGAGATGGCTTCCGGTGCGGCTGCGGGCATCAGCACAAATATTTCCGAGCTCATGCGAAACATCGAGACCAAGTGTTCGACATGCACAAGCAGCGTCTCCAACGAAACGTCTTCCACTGAAATAGCACCGGGGAACAAACGACTTCTCTCTGCTCCGATTGAGTTCCAGATATCTTGCAGCAAACCGCTGGCATCGCGGAGCAGACGTTGGACATGTTCAGCACGCACACCAATGGCAGCCCTGTCGGGCAGCCTCTGAGCGATCAGTCTTGGCTCGGCTCCTAAACCTCTCAGGCTACGCATCCACTCAACCAGGGCGGTCAATGGCGCAAGCGCCGAACGCTCGCCCCGCCAGTCGGCGCCAAAGGCCGCGCGCCCTATGTCTTCATTGTTTTTTATGGCAGCGCGCGCCTTCTGTCCCTTCGCCAACGCATCCAACAGGGAAAGTTGTCTCGCTAGCGGAGTTTCGGGAATTTTCAATATGGACTTTACTCGGGCGCGCGCCTTCCGCCAGTCGCCGCTAAGAAACCTGAATATGCTGCTACCTTGTGCAGCCAGGATCTGCCGAGCATCAGAAAGGTCCATATCCAATGCGGCATCAACAATATCGCTTTCAATCTCAGCACTGACAGCGTGCCAAACTGAAATAGCCTCGACCAAATCTGCCGCCTGTTCGACGCCCTGTTCCCATATGGTCGCCGCAAAGACATCTGGACTAACATTCGGCGCGGCGGCAACGCGCTCGGCGGTTAATACCCTGTTGGCGATGAAGGTGATCGTGCCATTGCCTTCGCTACTCCCAAGGCCGCGCGTCAGTCGGCCCGCCTCATCGACAAGTGACGACAAAATGGCCAGCAATTTATCGGCAACAAAAAACACGGAAAGGTCAAAGTTGGCTGGGAGTTGGCCAAAGTCCCGGCGTAATGCATCAACATCCGCAGCCCACGATGATGGTTTTAATTTGCCACGCAAGCCAGATTCGAGGCTAGCCCAATGTGAGCCGGCCTCGGTCAATCGATTAATCTGCGCGCGCTCAGCGGTCCAACACGGCGCCGTCAAGGCCGCGGCGCTCAAACAGGGCGCATCGGCAACGCGACGCGCGCGTTCGATCACCGTGCTCATCCCCACCAAATTATCTTGTACATCCAGCGCTAAAGACTGAGAGAGTGACGAGCGCGCATCACATGCGGCATCAAGGCAAATTTTTAACTCAGCAATTCGACGCACGAGACGTTCTACATCGGTAGGGAGAATTACAGTCAATCCGACTCCAGACCAAGGATGGGCCGAAGGGGTACCAATTTCGAAGATCCTTTGCGCCAACTCAGCGATCAGACTCTCCCGGAACTTACGTTCATCGGGGCTCCAGTTCTCGGGAGAAGTCAGCCGCAGCTCAACCGGTTGGAAATCTTCCTGACGCAATCGCGTCAGCTCGCCAATAACCTGATATGGCGTCAACTGTGCATTTTCATGCAGACTGTGCAGCCTCGCAGCATGGGAATTAAGCGTGTTTCTGGCTTCCGAAAGCCGTGAATTCAGCGTGGATTCGAAATCTCCTCTTGGTGCGCCAAGATTGGAAGTACGCCTTAGTTCCTCGAGCAAGATTCGCTTGTTTGCCTTATTGCTGTGTAGCTCAAGACAGGCGTCGCCAACGCCCGCAGAATCAAGTCGCCGCTTTACCACATCCAACGCGGCCATTTTTTCCGCTACGAACAGGACAGTTTTTCCATCAGCGACAGCCGAGGCGATAACATTCGCGATCGTTTGCGATTTACCAGTACCCGGCGGTCCCTGGATAACAAGGTTCTGCCCAGCCCTGACGTCGTGGACCGCAAGTGCCTGCGAACTATCACAATCAACTATGTGCAATAGATCTGCAGGAGCAATATGCGCGTCGATACTCTCATCCTCAGAAAGCAAAGGCGCGTGGGAACCGAAACCATCGCTTAACAAGCCTTTGATCAGAGGCTGCGACGTGATACCAGCTTGCGCTGGCCACGCTGAGGGATCCAGGTCGCGATACATCAGAAACTTTGCGAACGAGAAAAATCCGAGAACAATATCGTCGGGATTGACACACCAATCAGACTTGGATTTGATAGCATCGCCGATTGCGCTTATGTAGGCAGCAGTGTCAATTTCATCGCTCGCCTCAAACGTGGGTAGTTTCAAACTATGAATACGATCCAGATAAGCTTCCAGCGACAGGTTAGAAGCGGGATCCTCCTGGCGCCATCTCAACTTAAATTGCTCTGCCGCGTTGCCACGTTCGAGGCTGACAGGGATTAAGATCAAAGGGGCATACCGTATATTTTTCACGTTGGTTGGATCTACCCATTTCAAGGTCCCCAACGCCAGAAATAAAATATTAACGCCTTGTTCCTCTTCAAGAGTACGAGCGTCGGAACAGAGTTCGAGCAATCTTTTCTGAAGCCCCTTAGACGTCAGCTTAGTCTGAAGTTTTGTGTCCACATGACGATTAAAAACACCACGCTCATTGACACTCTCGTCCGGCTGAGCCAGATCACCAATCTCATCCGGATCTTCTTCCGAATCAGCGACGGCTCCAGAAGCGGCCCTGCCGGGCAGGAATGTAAAGGCACGGTTTTCGGTGACCAGCAAACGAAAAATTTCGGAAGTTTTTTCGTCGACTACCTCGATGGTTCGTCCAGATTTCGCCGATCGCGGAATATTCAACAGGCGATTTCGCGCAGATAAATCAAGCAATTCTGTGCGCGCCCTTTCCAGCTTTTCCGCTATAGACAAACTTGCATGCAAGAAGCTGGATTCGTGACTGCTTTCACCATCGGATACCATTTTTCGGCCCTCATTCATTTGGCGCAACATTTTCTCGATAAACAATTATTGATATTAGAACACTTCTTTAATCATAGGCCATTTAATCCCTAAAAATGCTTGACCTTCCCACGGCGGGAAGGGCTACAGTATGAACATCGAAACAGTTTGAGGAGTACGACGATGTATCAGCTGCAAGTGGAAAACATGAGCTGCGGCCATTGCGTGGGTGCGGTGACCAAGGCGGTGCAGGCGGTCGATGCGGCCGCAAAAGTGCAGATCGACCTGGCCAGCAAGACCGTCAGGATAGACAGCGCCAGCCTGCTGGCGCCGTTGAAATCAGCCATCGCCGATGCGGGCTATCCCGTCACCAGCGCGGCCTGATTATTTGTCCAGCTCCGGATAGCGGCGGAAGATACCGTCTTCATTGAACGCTATCCGCCGCTTGGACTTGAGATAAGCGGCGATGTTGGGCCGCAGCGCCACCTTGTCGCGCAAGGCGATCAGCGCCGGATACGACGGTTCCAGCCGCGCCATCGTCTTCGGGAACGCATAGCGCAAACCTTCGACCAGCTGGAACAGCGACAAGTCCACATACGTCAGCTTCGAGCCGACCGCATACCCTCCCCGTCCCGGATTGCGCGCCACCACGCCCTCGAAGTAATCGAGGAACTTCGGTATGCGCTCCTCGCGGAAGCCTTTGGCGCGCGCCTTCGCTTCCTTCTTCTGCTCTTCGTAGTATTTGCCGACCGCGATCGGATGATGGGTATCGTGCACCTCGTTGACCATGTCGGCGATGGTCAGTTGCAGCTGGTTGGCCCACAGCCGCCCCGCCTCCGCGCGCGGCGCCAGGCCGTGGCGGGGGCCGAGGTACATCAGGATGTTGGCCGTCTGCCCGATCAGCAGCTCGCCCGCGCGCAGCACCGGCGGCGCGAACGATGGATGGTCGACCTGCGCGCCATCGAGGCAGGACAGCAGCGCCGGCATGCCCTGCTTGTGCCGCGCCACGTCCACATACGGCGCCGCCGCTTCCTCCAGCGCCAGCCGCACGAATTCGCCGCGGCCCTGCAGGCCGTCCCAGTAATAGAGTTGGTAGGGTGTCGTCATGTCATGATAGTAGCATTAACAACATCCGGACTGCGCCAGGAACGATATTCAGTACACGGTTATAATCAATCGTTTACCCGAACACTTCCGAGCCCCCATGCCGCCAGTCCCGCCACTTGAAATCCACATCGTCCTGATGGTCGCCGCCGCCGGTCTCATGGCCGGTGTGCAAAATGCACTGGCCGGAGGCGGCTCGTTCATCACCTTCCCCGCGCTGCTGCTGGCCGGCCTGAATCCGCTGGCCGCCAACATGACGTCCACCATCGCGCTATTCCCCAGCCAGATCACCTCCGCCTACGCCGGCCGCAATCTGGCCGGCGATGTCGGACCGCTGACATTCAAACAGATGCTGATCATCAGCGCCATCGGCGGCATCTTCGGCGCCATCCTGTTATTGAATACGCCGCCGTCGTTCTTCGCGCGGCTGGTGCCGTGGCTGGTGCTGTTCGCCACCAGCGTGTTCGCGTGGGGCAGCTTCCGCAGAAAACCGCTGCACGCGGCCGGCAGCATGCCGCGCTGGACGCTGGTGCTGGTGCAAAGCTGCATCGCCGTCTACGGCGGCTACTTCGGCGGCGGCATCGGCTTCCTGATGCTGGCCGCGCTGACCATCGCCGGCCAGCAGGTGCGCACCGCCGCCGCCACCAAGAACGTGCTGGCGATGGCGATGAACGCCGCCGCCACGCTGATCTTCGCCACCTCCAGCTTGATCAGCTGGCCGGCCGCGTTGGCGTTGTGCGCGGGCGGCATCGCCGGCGGCTTGTGCGGCGGATGGCTGGTTCACCGCCTGCCGGAAAAGGTCATGCGCGGCTTCGTCGTCATCGTCGGCGCCGTGCTGACCATCTGGATGTTCGTCAGAACGTAGACTTCAATGTCAGCCGCAAGGTGCGCGGCTCCACCGGATGGTAGTGGATGTCGTTGACGCCTTCCGCCGGCTCGCCCTGCAAGCGCGAGGGATAGTAGTAGTCCACATCGCTGGCCTTGCGATCGAACAGATTGAAGGCATCGAGCGACACCGCCCAGCGCCGGTCGATCTTGTAGCCCACCCGCGCATACGCAATCGCCGTCGTCGCCGAACGCTGGCTGTTATCCTCGATCAGCGGACGCGGGCCGAAGTAACGCATCTGGAACGCGCCGGACCACGGGCCGATATCGGTGATGGTGGCGCCGAACGACGCCACCTTGCCGATCGCGCCCGGAATGTAATCGCCCACGTCGTCATGCTCAGTGTAGTGCGCGCGCGAGTAGGCCAGGTCCAGGTCGAACAACAGCCATGGCGTGGCGATGTAGTGGTTGTTCCACTCGATGCCCGAACGGTAGCTGCCACGGCTGGCCGCCGTATCGCCGGCGTCGCCGGAGAACACCAGCTCCGACGCCGAACGCAGCTTCCACAAGGCCATCGAGCTTTGCAGGCCCGGCACGACCTCGGTACGCATGCCCAGTTCCGCGCCACGCGTCTTGACCAGCGGCGTAACCGGGTCGACAGGTTCACGTTCCTTCGGCGTCAGGTGCACGGTGGTGCCACGCGCGTCGTTGCTGTGGAAGCCCTCGCCGTAGTTGATGAAGAACTCCGTCTTGGCCCAGGGCCCCAGCACTACAGACATCTTCGGCGACGTCATGCCCTCGCCTACCTTGCCGGTGTTCTCGGCGATATTGCTGTTCACATCGAAGCGGTAACGGTCGTAACGCACACCGGCCGTGGTGCGCAGCCACTCGCGCCACTGCACCGTGTTCTCGAAGTAGGCCGAGGCATTCGCTTCCTTGACCTTCGATTGCGTGATGGTGCCGGAGATCTGGCGCTTCACGGTGCTGTACAGCGCCAGCGGCGACAGGTAATCGTAACGCCCTTGCACGCCGACCTTGTTGTTCACTTCCAGCCCGCCCCACTTGCCGAACCAGGTCTGCGCCACGTCGAAGCCCGCCATGCGGCGCTTTTCGGTCTGGCGCGACTGGTCGCCGTTGACCGGATCATTGAGGAAGTAGGTGAAGTCGTTGTACAGGTCCAGGCTCGATTGCACCACGTAGGCGTTGGCCTGCAACAGCGTGTCGCTGCTGCGCCGGCGCAGCGTGGCGGACAGGCTGTAACGCGAGGTGATGCCGCCGTCGC
This sequence comes from Duganella violaceipulchra, assembly GCF_019166075.1. Lineage (NCBI taxonomy): Bacteria > Pseudomonadati > Pseudomonadota > Betaproteobacteria > Burkholderiales > Oxalobacteraceae > Duganella > Duganella violaceipulchra. The sequence goes on from NZ_JAHTGR010000004.1 coordinate 81,453, forward strand.
TGGTGTCGATGGCGCCGTAGGGACCGATCTCGCCGCTCTGCACCACGCGCAGCGGAATCTGGTTGCTGGCATACCAGGCGCCCTTGTAGAACATGCCGGTGACGCTGAACTGGTTGTCGCTGCCGCCCGGGCTGTAGCGCAGCACGCCCAGGCTTTTGTGGAAGGCTTCCGGGCTGACCCACGGGCCGTTGTTGTGGCCCAGCTCCGCGCCGTAGACCAGGTTGCCCTCGCCCAGCGGCGTCGAACCGGTCAGATTGGCGCGGTAGTACTGATGCCCGCCCACCGTCACACTGGCGGTGTTTTCCTTCAGCTTGTTCGCCAGTCCCAGATGCGCCGCGCCGGCGGAGGCGAAGTCGCCTTCGTCAGCATAGTACGGGCCCTTTTTGTAGTTGATGCGGTCCACCAGTTCCGGCATCAGGAAATTCAGGTCGGTGTAGCCCTGGCCGTGCGCGTGGGTGCGCATATTGACCGGCATGCCGTCGATGAAGGTGGCGAAGTCGGTGCCGTGATCGAGGTTGAAGCCGCGCAGGAAGTACTGGTTGGCCTTGCCGTCGCCGCTGTGCTGCGTGACGATCACGCCGGGCACGAACTCCAGCAGCTCGCCGGGACGCAGCGCCGGACGGTTGGCGATCAGCGCCGCCGTCACCGAGCCCTGGCTGGCGGCGCTGGAGGTGCCGACGCCGTTGTCGTAGTGGCCGCGCACTTCCACCGCAGCCATGGTGGTCGCGGCGGCTGCGGCCTGCTCGTCGGCATGCGATGCAAGCGGCAGGCCCGCCACCAGCGCGATGATGGATTTGACAATCATAGGTACTCCTTCAATTTACTCAATTTATTCCGGCGGCCGACGTAGCCGACGCCGATCAGCGCGGCGGCCAGCGCCAGCAGCGCCAGCGTGCCGACGGTCTTCTGCACCGGCGTCAGGTTGGCCAGCGTTTGCATTTCGAAGCCATTGACCTTGGCGTCGGCAGTATCGGCTGCGGCCTTGGCTTTCGGCGCCGGCTCGGCCGGTTTGTTCTTCGCGTGCGCCGGCACGGGCGGTGGCAGCTCCTGCGCCTTGGCCTGCAATGCCTGCAAGTCCGCCACCGCGTTCTGCATGGCGACATCGGTCTGCTGCTGCGTGGCCGTCGGCGCCGGAGGCTGCGCGGATGGCGCGGCGCCACCGGCACGTGCGGCCGCTGCGGCACCGCGCGCGACCGCCGCGTTGGTGCCCACGTTGGGCACGAACTGGCCGCTGAACTGCGGCGCGATCTTCAGCGTCGCCTTGCTGCACGAATCGGCGCTGCACGACACGCCGGCATCCTTGATCGCCTGCGCATTCTGCTGCGTCAGTTTTTCGCGCACCGCGTCGCTCGGCTTCCAGTAACCGCGTTCGATCGCGCTCAGCATACGGTCGGTGATGGCCTGGAAGGCGCGCAGGTTGCCGCTGCCGGCGAAGCGCTCGCGCACCTTCAGGCCGTGGCGGTCTTCCACATAGGTGTCGTACATGCGCTGCCATTTGCCGCCGTCCACCACTTCCGGCACGGTGACCTGCCACGCCCACAGGTAATCGACCACGCGGTTGATGTAGCGCGCGCCGGAATAGCCTTCCTTCAGCATGCTGTCGGCCCAGTGCGGGTTCAGGTAGCGGGCCTGCATCTCCTGGCCCATGTACTGCTCCAGCGTCTTGTGGCCCGGCTTGCGCGGGTTGGACAGGTCGCTGACCATCACCTCCGGCGTCTTGCCGTCCACGCTGCGGATCGCCATCGCGGTGCCGCCCAGGTACTGGAAGAAGTCGTCGTTGTCCAGCGTCGCGAACAGGTTGCTGGAGCGGCTGTGCAACGCGATCTTGCTGCCGCTGATGGCCTGCCTGAACAACTCGCGGCGCTGGCCGGGATCGGCCTTGTCGTCGCCCCAGTAGCCGGCGCCGAACGGATGGCTCATGCGGTTGATGAAGACGTCCGCCACTTCCTTCTCGTTCTGCCAGGCGTTGGTCAGCGGGATCAGCTTCTCGATCTGGGTGCCGTAGGCGCCGCTCGGCAGGCCGAAGATGCGCACGGACGCCATGCGCTGCGCCTCTTCGGCGCCGATGCCGCTGGCCTGCAAGGCGGCCACGGTCTTGCGGCTGTGCGCCTGCATCACGTTGCCGTCTTCGCCGGGGGCGTTGTCGTCCTGCTTCTGCGCCAGTTGCGCCGCCTGGTCCATCAGCGTCAGCAGGTTGCCGAACAGGTCGCGGAACAGGCCGGACGAGATCAGCGTCACGTCCACCCGAGGGCGGCCCAGCTGCTTGCGCGTCAGCGCTTCCACGCCGGTCACGCGACCACGCTCGTCCCAGGTCGGACGCACACCCATCAGCGCCATCGCCTGCGCTTCCATGATGCCTTCGTGGCGCGAGGTTTCGACGCCCCACAGGTTCATGCTCAACTTGTCCGGCCAGGCGCCGTGGCGCTTGCGATAGTCTTCCGCCAGTTGCTGCGCCAGTTTGTAGCCGGCTTCGTAGGTGGTCTTGCTCGGGATGCGCGACGGATCGAGGCCGAAGAAGTTGCGTCCGGTCGGCAGCGCGTCCGGATTGCGTACCAGGTCGGCGCTGGCGCCGGTCGGAATGTAGCGGCCGGACAGCGCCTGCATCAGGCGCTCCAGTTCCAGCCCGGCGCTGCGTTCGATGTCGTTTTCCAGTTGCGCGATGCGTTTGGTTTTTTGCTCCGGAGTCGACGTGGTGTCGAGGCTGACCACGGCGCGCGCGGTGGCGTTGCGCAGCTCCGGCTTCGGCGCCACGCCGAAGGTGTGCAGGCCGAACGGCGTCAGCTTGCTGCCGGTGTCGTCCAGGTATTCCTCCAGGCCTTCCATGTCGGCTTCGGTTTTGAGCTCGGTCTTTTTCATGTCCTTCAACACGCCGCTCTTGGCCGCCAGGCGGTTGATCGCTGTCAGGTGGCTGCGCGCCAGCAGCGGGCTTTTTTGCTCGGCCACGCGGTAGTCGTTCAGCAGCGCGCCCAGTTCGCGCAGGTCGGGATTCAGGCCGGCCACGTCGAACGGTGGCGTCATGTGGTCGATGATGACGGCCATGCCGCGGCGCTTGGCCTGTATGCCCTCGCCCACGTCGTCCATCACATACGGATAGATGTTGGGCATGGCGCCGATCAGCGCCTCGGTCGGATCGCTTGCGGACAGGCCGGCCTCTTTACCGGTCAGCCATTCCTGCGTGCCGTGGGTGCCGATGTGCATGACGGCGTTGGCCTGGAAGCCTTTTTGCAGCCACAGGTAAAACGCGATGTATTCGTGCGACGGCGGCATGCTGACTTCATTGTGCAGCTTCTCCAGGTTCTGTTCCCAGGCGCGGCCGGGCTGCGGCGCCATCAGCACATTGCCGAAGCGGCGCGCCGGATAGACGAAGAACGGCTCGCCCTTGGCGTTGCGCCACAGGACGGGCGCGTTCTCCGGCTTGCCCCAGGATTTCTCGATCGACGCGCGCAGCGGCTGCGCCAGCGTGGCGAACCATTTCTGGTAATCGGCCAGCGGGACCAGCAGCGCCTGGCCGCTTTCAGCCAAGTGCGTCAGGCCCGCCATGTAGTCGCCCCTGGATTTGCCGGGGTAGTTGCCCCACTGCTGGATCTCGCCTTGCAGTTCTTGCTGCGACGGCGGCAGCGCAGTCCCGGTCTGGTAGCCGTCCTGCTTCAGGCGCTGGACGATCTGCCACAGGCTCTCCGGCAGCACGTTCAGGTAGGCCGCGCCGATGGTCTCGGAACCATGCGGATAGTTAAAGTACAGCATGGCGATGCGCTTGTCGCCGTTGGCCTTCTGGCGCAAGGCCATCCAGCTGTTGACGCGCTCATTCAAGCGCTCGATGCGCTCGGGGATCGGCGTCTCTTCGACGTAGGCCAGGCCGGTCTGCGCATCGCTGATGCGTTCGCGGCTGGCGACCACGGTCGGCTGGATCAGGCCCGCCACTTCGGCGCCGGCCAGCTGCCAGGTGCGTTCGATGATATCGAGGCCGATCTTCGATTCCTGCCACTGCGCCAGCGACTGCTGGCTCAGGGTGATGGCGTTGATCGCCGGGACGCCGATCTTGTCCAGCAGCGCGCCGGTGTTGGCGGTGCCGCCCACCTTCATGCCCAATGCGACAATCAGCTCGACGCGGCGCTTGCCGTTTTCGTCCAGCAGGAAGCGCAGCGGCACGTCGTACGGATAGCCGAACACCGGCAGCACGTTGTAGCCGCTCGCCTCCAGCCGCGCGACGATGGCCGCCAGCGGCAGCGTTTGTCCAGCCACCAGGCTGGCGCGGTAGAACGGCACGGCGATCCATGGCGCGCCGGGCTTGTAGCTGGCGTAGCCTTGCAGGTACTGCTCGTAGCTGCCGGAGGTGCGGTTGGCCGCCACGTCGTACAGGCCCACTTCCGGCATCGCATGCACCGGCGCGACGGACAGCCTGGAACCGAAGTGGTTGCGCAGGATGTAGCGCAGCAGGTTGCCCATGTTCTCCACGCCGCCTTCGCTGTGGTAGGACTGTATGGTCTTATCGTCGCGCACACCCTGCTCGCGCAAGCTGTCGTCGATGGCGCCGCCGACCGCGAACACCGGCCGTCGCGCCTTCTGCAAGGCCTGCAGTTCGGCGCCCAGGGCCACCATGGCCTGGCGGCCCTTGGTGTTGACGATCGCAACATCGGCGCTGGTCAGGGCCGCGCGGTCGGCCGGCGTCATGCCGTTGGCCGGAATGATGCGCACAGCGACGTTCAGCTCTTTCAACTCGGCCTGCAGGCCGCGCACCGCCAGCACCGCCGGGCGCGATTCGATATCGCCCAGCATCAGCGCCAAGGTGCGCGGCGCCTGCGCCGAGTGCACATAACCACCGATGCACAGGGACGCCAGCAACAGTAGCAGCGCCCACAATTTTTTATTCAGGTACATACACGACCTTCCCGTCCGGCAGTTGATACGCGGTGCCCAGGCGTTTGCCGGAGCCCGACAGCGGCTTGTCGCTCACTTTGCTCACCTTGATTTCGGCGCCCTTCTTGGTCAGCACCTCGACATGGCCGTCGGCGCTTTTCTTGGCGATGGTGACTTCGGAGTTCGGGTCCAGCAGGTCCATCATGTTCCAGGCCGAGAACAGCGCCAGCATCATGGCGACGATGAAGACGATGCTGGCGTCGAACAGGTTGGCGACGCCGGCCAGCGGGTCCTCGTTATGCTCGCCGATGCGGCTGTAGCGGTGGCGGTTCATATAGCGCATCTCAGGCTCCCGCGCGCACCAGGTGCGGCTTGTGGTCTTGCGCCGCGAGGTGGGATTCGGCCGCGTAGGCGATCTCGGTCAGGTCGCTGCGCAGCCAGTGCTCGCGCACCAGGCTCAGTACATAGGCGCTGACGCTGCAGGCCAGGCCGACCACGGTGGCGGTGAAGGCGGTGGTCATCGATTCGGCCATCTTCGGCAGGTTGCCCTGCGCCAGACCGGCCAGCGAGATGCCCATCGGGATCAGGGTGCCCATCAGCCCCAGCGCCGGGCCGACGCGCACCACGAAGCGCACGCCGTCCAGGCGGCGCACGCCATTGACGTCGGCGCGCTGCACCAACCGTTCGAGGCGGGCGTCCAGTCCAGGCTCGCCTTCCTGCGCGGTCAGTACGGCGGCCATTTCCTGTTTGGCGGTGGCGACCAGCACGCGCACGCCGCGGCGGCGCTCCAGCCATTCGGCGCCGAAGGTGCCGAAGCACACCAGCATATGCAGCACCAGCGCTGCGATCCCCAGCAGCACCGGCAGGTAGAGGATGGTGGAAATGGAATACAGCAGTGTCTCGATGGAGTGCACGGCCGCGTCGGCGGGCAGGTTAAACATGGGCGGGTCCTGTGGGCAGAGAAGAAAAATCGGGGCGCAGGCGTGCGCGAACGGCGCGTGCGCAGGGCACGGCCGCCAGTCGGCAAGGCCGTGGCGCACAAAATCGATGCATAGATGTAGATCGCAACAGATGCAAGCCGCTCACTTCCCCGTGAGCGGATTGAACAGAAATGCCTGGGCATTTCCACCTGTCCTGGCCGGTATCCGGGCTGGCAAGCGACACCGCCTGACCTTCCCATGCGACTGCACAGTGGTTTGAAGAGGCGGATTTGTCGTCAACGACGACGCTTGTTTACCGTTGCGGGGGCAGCACATGTTGGCTGGCGTGGCCAGCTCCATGTTTCCCGTTTAACTGCGCGTCTGGACAGACGCGCGGGCACCAAAACCGGGCGATTATACTTTAGTTGGCCAGCGATTGGAGAATGGGACAGTCGGGGCGATGGTCGCCGTGGCAGCAGTGGGCCAGCGTTTGCAGGGTGTCGCGCATTTCGGTCAGCTCGGCGATGCGCTGGTTCAGTTCCGCCACGTGGCCCATGGCGATGGTCTTGACGTCGGCGCTGGCGCGCTCCTTGTTCTGCCACAGCGACAGCAGCTCGCGGATCTGCTCCAGCGAAAAACCCAGCGAGCGTCCGCGCTTGACGAAGCGCAGCGCGTGCAGGTCGTTGTCGCCGTAGATGCGGTAGCCGGCCTCGCTGCGCTTGCCCGGCGGGATCAGGGCGATGCTTTCGTAGTAGCGGATCATCTTGGCCGTGACGCCGCTGGCCGCTGCCGCTTGTCCGATGTTCATGCTTGTCCTTTCTGATGGTCCGGCTTCCAGCGGCGCAGCAGCAAGGCGTTGCTGATCACGCTGACGGAGCTGAGCGCCATCGCGGCGCCGGCAACCATGGGGTTGAGCAGGCCGAAGGCGGCCAGCGGTATGCCGACCAGGTTGTAGATGAAGGCCCAGAACAGGTTCTGGCGTATCTTGCTGTAGCTGCGGCGCGAGATCGAAATCGCTGCCGCCACCAGCGCCGGATCGCCGCGCATCAGCGTGATGCCGGCGGCGTGCATGGCGACGTCGGTGCCACTCGACATGGCGATGCCGACATCGGCGGCGGCCAGCGCGGGGGCGTCGTTGATGCCGTCACCGACCATGGCGATGCAGGCGCCGACGGTCTTCAGGCCGGCCACCGTGGCCGCCTTGTCGGCGGGGAGCATGTTGGCGATGATGCGGCCTATGCCCAGTTCTTTGCCGACGGCGTCGGCGCTGCCCTGGTTGTCGCCGGTGAGCAGGATGGTCTGGATGTGCATCGCATGCAGCGCTTCGAGCGCGGCGCGGGCTTGCGGTTTGACGCGGTCGCCGAAGGCCAGCAGGCCCAGTAGCTGCGCGGGCTGCGGCGCGTTGGAAGCGGCCAGCCAGGATATCGTCAAGCCTTGCCGCTCCAGTTCCGTGGCGCGGACGCTCAGCACATCGAGCGCCACGCCCTCCTCCTGCATCAGCCGCGTGCTGCCCAGTATCAGGCGCGCGCCGTCGACCATGGCCGCCACGCCGCGGCCGGGCAAGGCGGTGACGCCGGTGGCGGTCGGCGCGTCGACGACGCCGGCGCTGGTGGCCAGACGCGCGGCGGCGGCATCGGTGACGGCGCGGGCCAATGCGTGCTCGCTGCCGCGCTGGATGGCGGCGGCCAGTTGCAGCAGCCGTGCTTCATCGACGCCCACCGGCTCCAGCGCCGCCAGCGACGGCTTGCCCTCGGTGAGCGTGCCGGTCTTGTCGAACGCCACGGTGGTGATGCGGTGCGCCAGCTCCAGCGCCTCCGCATCCTTGATCAGTATTCCGTAGCGCGCCGCCACGCCGGTGCCGGCCATGATCGCGGCCGGCGTCGCCAAACCCAGCGCGCAGGGACAGGCGATCACCATCACCGCCACCGCGTTGATGATGGCCCGCTCGGCGTCGCCGCTCGCCAACCACCAGCCGGCGAAGGTCAGCACCGCCAGCACCAGCACCACCGGCACGAACACCGCGCTGACGCGGTCCACCAGATGCTGCACCGGCGCCTTGGCCGCCTGCGCATCCTCCACCAGGCGGATGATGCGCGCCAGCGTGCTCTCGGCGCCCACCGCCGTCACCCGCACCAGCAGCAGACCTTCGCCATTGATGGCGCCGCCCGTCACATGGTCGCCGGCGTGGCGCGCCACGGGCAGGCTCTCACCGGTGATGAGCGCCTCGTCGACATGGCTGGCGCCTTCGACCACCACGCCGTCGGCCGCCACCCGCTCGCCCGGCCGCACCACCACCAGCTCGCCCGGACCTACTTCGGCGATCGGCACTTCGACATCCTGCGTGCCGCGCCGCACCCGCGCCGAATCGGGCCGCAGCACCTGCAAGGCGCGGATGGCGGACGTGGTCTGGCGCTTGGCGCGCGCCTCCAGCCATTTGCCCAGCAAGATCAAGGTGATCACCACGGCCGACGCTTCAAAATACAAATGCGGCATGGCGGAGGTCGATGTCAGCAGCTGATAGACGCTCAGGCCATACGCGGCGCTGGTGCCCAGCGCCACCAGCAGGTCCATATTGCCGCTGCGGGCGCGCAGCGCCAGCCAGCCGGCGCGATAGAATCGGGCGCCGAGCCAGAACTGCACCGGCGTCGCCAGCAGCAGCTGCAGGCGGCCGTCCAGCATCCAGTGCACGCCGGCCAGTTCCAGCAGCATCGGCAACAGCAGCGGCAGCGACAGCAAGGCCGCCAGCAGCACCGCGCGGCCGCCGCCCGGATGGGCCAGCGTAGGCGCCGGCGCCGCAGGCGCGGGAGCAGACGGCGGGCGTTCCGGCGTGGCGTGGTAGCCGGCCTGGTCGACCGCCTGCGCCAGCAGCGCGAAATCGAGCGGCTGCGACGACTCCACCCGCGCCGATTCGGTGGCCAGGTTGACGCTGACCTTGTCCACCCCCGGCACGGCGGCCAGCACGCGTTCGACGCGGCCCACGCACGAGGCGCAGGTCATGCCCTCGATGTTGATCGACTGTGCTACGGCAACAACGGCAGTGGACATGGCAAACCCTTTGGACGACTCGATGACAACAGCATCAAGTATCCCACGATGGGAAGGTCAAGTCCTTTTCAACGCACTTCGCAATCGATGGTGTTCGACTTGTTCGTGCCGGCGCCGCTGCCCGAAGGACCGGTACTCTGGTTGAACGCCGGCGGCGGCGTGAACGGGATGCCAGGATTGACCGGCAGCAGGACCGGCGGCTGGCGGAAGTTAGGCGTATAGCCGAACTGGCCGGGGCTGAAATTGGACGTGCCGGCGGGATTGGTCACATGGATCAAGCCGTCGAGCACCTGCACGTACAGGCCCGGTGCGCGCGCGCCGGTCGGCGACGGCAGCGTCAACTGCGCCAGCATCAGCGGCCGCACCGGCGCGGCCAGCTGGTCCAGCGCGGCGGTGCTCGCCAGGTTGTAGGCCAGGCGCGAGGCCAGCGCCTCCTCGCTCGGCTCGACGATGTCGGCGATGAAGGTGGTGCCGCGGATGCCGATGGTGGCGCTCGGCGTCTTCATGGCGAATTTTTCCTTGTTGCGCTTGCCCAGCAGGCCGGTGACCGAGCGCAGCCCCCCCTTGACCAGGTTGAACGAGGCGCTGTCGGCGTCGGGCTTGCCGGCGTCGTAGCTGAAGTCCTCGACCTTGAAGGTGGTGCCCGGCTTGAGCGTGATCTCGCTGTTGTCGATGAATTTCACCATGGCGTAGGTGTTCTTCTCGGTCACCAGCGTGTCGCCGCTTTCGACTTCGGAACGCATCGACAGGATGCGCACCACGCCGCCGGCCTTCTTGGCCAGCAGCGGCCCGCTGAGCTGCACGATGGTGCCCGCCACTTGCGCGGCCCAGCCCGCGCCGGCCGCGCCGCACAGCGCCAGCAACAGCAAACCCCGGAACAAGGCCCGGACGAGGTGGGAGTTATTTGGCTGTGGCATTTTCATTTCCAGTACATTTCAGGGTGAACCGCACGCGGTCAGTACGCCAGTCCCAGACGCAGGTGCAGGCGGCTGGCGTTGTCGCGGCCGGTCACGCCGGCGCGGACCGCGTGGCCGAAATCGAGTTGCAGGTTGACATAGGTGGACAGCACGAAACGCGCGCCGACGCCGGTGCTGGCGATGGTGGTGCTGGTGAGTTCCTCGGGCAGCGCGTGGTTGCGCTTGGCATAAGCGGTGTCGTAAAACGCCAGCAGGCGGCAATTCCAGCCGGCGTGGGTGCACAGATTGGGCGTGTAGGCTTCCAGGTTGACGCCGAGGCCGGAGTCGTTGGAAATCTCGCGTTCGATGAAGCCGCGCACCGAGGTGGCGCCACCGGCGCCGAACTGTTCGCCGGGGATCAGCGCATCGCTGCTGTACTGGCCGTTGAGGATGGCGCGCAGCTGCCAGTCCCTGGGCAGCGCGCGGGTCACGCTGCCGGCCACGCGCAGCATGGTGTAGTCGGCCTTGGCGCCGGCGCGGGCCAGCGTGAACGCGGCCTGGTCGCCCTTGGAACCGCCGGCGATATTGCGCAGCAAGGTCAGCTGGCCGCTCACTTCGCCCTGCTTGATCGGCAGCGTGGCCTGGTAGGCGATGCTGAGCGGATGCACGGTCACATCGTTGCCCAGCTCCTGGCCCTGCAACTGCACGCTGTTCTTGAAGGCCTTGTAGTCGACGCCGTAGCTCAGCTTCGATTCCAGTTCGCCGCGCTTGGCCAGGCTCTGGTTGTAGCGCGCGCCGTACACCGCGCCCTTGCCGCTGACGGCCAGGTTGACCGCGCCGGCCGACACGGTGCCTGAATCGACGTTGGAATAGCTGGCGAAGAAGTCCAGCGAGTCGCCCAGCGCGTACAGCGGGATGTGGTAGCCGGCGCCATACACCTTGACGCGGCCCGGTTCCTCGGCCGAGGTGGTGTACTGCAGCGATGCCAGGTGATCGCGGTTGAACAGGTTGGCGTTTTGCAGGATGAAGCCGACATGGGTCTTGCCGGTCTGCTGGGTGCCGGTGTTGTCGACGTTGGCCATGGCCTTCCAGACGGGCTGGTCCTTGACCTCCAGCACGGCGTCGACCTCGTCGTCCTTTTCACCGCTTTGCAGCTTGAGGGTGACTTCCTTGGCGGGACTCTCGTTGCCCTGCTTCAGGTTGGCCGAGACCGCCTTCAGGTCCGGCGTTCTGCCCTCCTGCAAGGCAGGCAGGCTGCGGCGGATATTGTTCGCGTCGACGTACAGATTGTTCTTGACGCTGATGCGGCCGATACGCGTTTCCACCACCCGCAGCTGCACCACGCCGCGGTTCAGCTCCTGCTCCGGCAGCTCGATCGTCACGACATTGTAGCCGCGCTCGTGGTAGACCGCTTCCAGCGCTTCGAGCGCTCGTTGCACGTCGCCGAAATCGCGCTCCTTGCCGACGAACTTGGCCAGCAGCGCATCGACCTGCGCCGGCGGCAACAGGGTGTTGCCCTTGACCTCGAAACGGCTGATCTCGAAACGGATGACGGCATTGTCGTCCGTCGGCTGGGCCGCCCAGGCCGATGTCACGGCGGCGGCGAGTAGGGAACCTGCTAATAGGCGCGTTAAGCTATATCTCATGGGTTCGCTCGTAATATGGGTTGCGTGACATTTGCCACGCCCTTCCGATGCTAGCATAGCCCTTATATACAATGCCTATTTGAAAGATTGAAATTGATAGGGGCGCCGCCGAGTGTTGGATTTCAGCTCATAAACGGGACCGCCGCAGCGACGGCCCCGGGCTGCCCGGCACGGCGTCAGTTGCAATACATCTTCTTGGTCGGCTCGTTTTTACTGGCGAGCACGTCGACCTTGCCGGCGGACTTGTCCTTCTCGTCGGGCACCTTGTCGTCCGGTTTGGTCGAGCCACCGCTGCTGCCGGTCCCGCTGGCAGCGGTGCTGCTGTCCGACGGCGGCGTGACGGTTGGCGCCTTGACGACGCCGCCCTGGGCCTGGGTGACGGTATTGATGATGTTGACCGTCGAGTTCAACGCCTGGGCCACCGGCGTCGACGTCTGGCTGGCGGCGGCCGCAGCGGCATCGGCGGCGGCCTTGGCGGCGGCGTCGGCGGCGGCTTGGCCGGCGGCGGCGGCGTCAGCGGCAGCCTTGGCGGCGGCATTGGCAGCAGCCTTGGCGGCGGCGTCGGCGGCGGCCTTGGCGGCGGCATCGGCGGCAGCCTTGGAGGCGGCATCGGCGGCAGCCTTGGCGGCGGCGTCGGCGGCAGCCTGGGCTGCAGCGGACGCGGCGGCATCGGCGGCAGCCTTGGCGGCGGCGTCGGCCGCGGCCTGTGCGGCGGCGGCGGCGGCGTCGTTGGCAGCCTTGGCGGCGGCGTCAGCGGCGGCCTGGGCGGCGGCGGCGTCGGCGGCAGCCTTGGCGGCGGCGTCGGCAGCAGCCTTGGCGGCGGCGTCGGCGGCGGCCTGGATGGCGGCATCGGCCGCAGCCTTGGCGGCGGCGTCGGCGGCGGCCTTGGCGGCGGCGTCGGCGGCGGCCTTGGCGGCGGCGTCGGCGGCGGTCTTGGCGGCGGCGTCGGCGGCGGCCTTGGCGGCGGCGTCGGCGGCGGCCTTGGCGGCGGCGTCGGCGGCGGCCTTGGCGGCGGCGTCGGCGGCGGCCTTGGCCGCGGCGTCGGCCACGGCCTTGGCGGCGGCGTCGGCGGCGGCCTTGGCCGCGGCGTCGGCCACGGCCTTGGCGGCGGCGTCGGCGGCGGCCTTGGCGTCGGCGATGGCCTTGGCGGCGGCTTCGGCGGCGGCCGCGGCCGCGCTGCCGGAGTCGATGTTGGGCACCGTATTGCTGCCCAGGTGGACCGAAGAGGTGTTCACCGAGCCGTATGGGGCGGCCAGCACCAGCTGCGCGCCGTTGCTGTTGATGTTGGTGGTGCTGCCGACCGAGATGCTGCCGTTGGTGGCGACCGCCGAGATGCTGCCGCTCGCCGAGCTCACGCTCAACGTGCCGCCCAGCACGATGTTGTTGGTCGCCACCATGTTGATCGAGTGGTCCGCATCCAGCACCGCGGTCCCGGCCAAGGTGATATCGGTGCTGGCCGACAGCGCGATGTCGGTGCCAAACACGCTGTCGCTGATGGTGATCGGGCTGTGCGCGGTGATCGACACTCCGCCGGTGTAGGCGTGCACGGTGCCGCCGGTATGGATGCCGCCGTGATTGTCGATGACGATGTTGCCGTTGTGGGTGGTCAGTGCGCCCAGCGCCAGCTCGCCGCTGTTGACGGTGTTGTTGAGCAGGATGTTGCCTTGGCTATTGGAGGCGGTGAAGGCGCCCACATGGTTGCCACTGTTGGTCAGCGTGATGCCGGTGGTGGCGTTGACATGCAGGTCGTTGGTGGTCAGCGGACCGGTCTGGGTAATCGACCCGCCGCTCTCGCCCGCGTACAGCGTGAGCGTGATGCCGTTTTGCGCCCGTATATTGCCGACCGAGATGCCGCCGTAGCCGTAGCTGTAGACGCTGAGCGAGCCGCTCATGTTGATGCTACCGTTGGTCTGCGCCAGGTTGTAGGCGTTCAGCGTGGCGGCGCTGTTGGTGCCGCTCAGCACGCCGCTGGCCAAGGTCAGGTTGGAGACCGATGCGGCGCCGTTCAGCACCACGCTGCCGCCGTTGAGGTTGAGCGTGGAGCTGCTCAGGCTGCCGGTGCTGCCGACCGTCAGCGTGCCGCCGGTCAGCGCCAGGGTGGAAACGGTCGAGGCGCCGTTCAGCGCCAGGCTGCCGCTCAGGCTGAGCGCGGCGCTGCTCACGGTGGCGGCACCGCCGACGGTCAGCGCGCCGCCGCTGAGCGCCAGCTGGCTGCCGCTGCCGACGCTGAGCTGGTTCAGCGCGGTGCTGCCGTTGGTGCCGGCGGTGGCGTCGTAGATGATGGTGCCGGCGCCGCTGCCGATGTTGGCGGCCAGTACGTTGGCGCCTTCCGGCGCGATGCCTCCCACCCAGTTGCCGGCGGCGCTCCACAGGTTGCTGGCGCTGCCGCTCCAGGTCGCCGATGGCAGCGCGCTGATCGTGCCATGGACGCCGGTGCTGGTGTTGAGCGTGTAATTGCTGGCCTTGGAGCCGCCCAGGCCGAGCGTGCCGCCGCTGACGGTGACGGCCTTGTTGACGCCGACGTGCTTGTCAGCATAGTTGAGGCTGGCGCTTTCGCCGAGGAGCAGCGAGACCGTGTCAAGCGGGCCTTCGGGCATGCCCAGCACGCCGGTGAGCGTGGCGCCCTCCAAGATGGCGCCGGTGAGGTTGTTGTACTGGCGGCTGGCCAGGGTCACCGTCAGCGGGGCCGGGGTGATGTTGGCGCTCAGCCCGCTCAGCCCGGTCGGCGTCCCGGTCAGCACGTAATTGCCGGCCGCGGCGCCGCCCAGCGTGAAGCCGGTGAACGTCACAGTCTTGTTGTTGCCGACGTCGCGGTCGGCAAAGCTGCCGGTGCCAACCAGGGTGACCGCGTCACTGTTGACCATGCCGCTCAGCGTAGCGCCAGCGACGTTCAGGGTCGCCAGCGTACCGTACTGGCTGGTGGCCGGGTTCAGGTCCATGTTGTACACGCGGCTGTTGGCCGTCACACTGCCGCCAAGGTTCAGCTCGCGCTGCGAGATGGTCAACGTCGTCGACGGGTCATAATTGACGTCGTACTTGGTCGAATACAAGCCGTTGAGCTTGTGGACGCCGGCGTTGACCCCGTTGTCGTAGGCCAGCGTACCGTACAGGCCGGCGGGCTGGTCAAACGCCTGGGTATAGGCGTACGTGACGCCGTCATACACCTTGCTGGTGCCGCCGCCGGTGACGGTGATCGGTGTCAGGAAGCCCCTCAGCAGCGGGGTCGTGTGGCCATCGTAGTTGCGCCACACCGACGAGCTGCCATCGAAATCGAGGTTGGTGAAGCTGGCCTGCTGCTTCATCTGCGTCGCGTTCAGGCCGAGCGCGCCGGTGCTGTCGCTGGACGCGCCGGTGGTCAGGAAGTAGCCGCCCGCCACCGTGCCACCGCCGGCGTTGGCGCCGACCAGCGCGTCGATCACGTCGGTGGTGTTGGACTTGACGGCGCCGCTGCTGTAGGCGCCGTTGACCGAGCCATACATGCCGTTGGCGCCCAGCAGGCCGCCGGTGCTGCCGGTGCTGTCGGACGACTTGCCGGTCACATTGCCCAGCACGTAGGCGTTGCTGATGGCGCCGTTGGAATAGCCCGCCAGGCCGCCGACATAGGCCCCGTCGCCGGTCACGTTCGATTCGACCGCCACGCCGGTGACGATGCCGCTCATGCCGATGGTGCCCACCAGCGCGCCGGTGTAGCCCTGGCCGATCACCGTGGCGCCGCTCAGTTTGACGTGCTTGAGCGTGCCCGAGCCCAGCACCGAGAACAGGCCGGTGTGGTTGCCGGCGTTGTTAATGTAGAGCCCGCTGATGGTCTTGTAGCCGCCGTCGAAGGTGCCGACGTAGGCGTAATCGAGGCCGCCGATCGGCTTGAAGCCGGCGTAGGTGCTGCCGCTGGCGTGATTCCAGTACGCCGTCTGGCTGGCGTCGATATCGTTGTCGAGCACGAAGGAAGAGGCGGTGGACAAGGTCCCTATACCTTGCAGGCCATACACATCGACCAGGTGGAAAGGCGTGCCGCTGCCGCCGTCGCCGGTGCCGGCGGCGCGCAGGAAGCTGCCGCCGGAGAGACGGAAATCGGTGGCGCTGAAGTTCGGCAGCGTGCCGAGCTGCGACCAGGTGCCGGCCTGCAGGTTGAAGATGCCGTTGACGGTCACGCTGTCGGTGGCGGTGATGCTGCTGCTGCTGCCGGCGCTGAGCGTCAGGCCGCCGGTGCTGACGGCCGCCTGCAGCGCGATGTTGCCGGTGGACGTCAGGCTCAGGCTGTTGGTGCGGGTCAGCGGCGCGCTGACGACGATGTTGCCGGCCGCGTTGCCGCTGTAGCTGTAGATGCTCAGCGAGCTGCCGCTGACGCCGGCCAGGGCGGCGCTGCTCAGCACCAGTGTGTTGTCCGGATCGTTGGTGGCGCCGATGTCGATGACGTTGCTCGTTCCCAGGCTGACCGAATCGCTGCTGAGCGTGCCGTTGGCCAGGTTCATCTTGCCGGCGAACAGGTTGATGCCGGAACTGGAGGTGATGCTGCCTTCATTGGTGATGTGGTAGGCGCCGGTGGGGCGCGTGACCAGGGTGATCGCACCGCTGGCGTTGATGCCCGCGCCGGAATTGACGGCGATGTTGCCGCCCTGGCTGAAGAAGGTCAGCGAGCCCGCGTTCTGCCCGCCCGTCAGGTCCAGGTTGCCGACCACGGCCAGGTTGCCGGTGCCGGTGCCATTGGAATTGCCCTCGACCTGGTCGCCGATGCTCAGCCAGCCGTTGGCAGGCAGGTGCACGCCGGCCAGCTCGGCCTGGGTCAGGCCCAGCACGCCGGTGCCGTCGGCGGCGCCGACGCCGATCTCGATGTTGGTCGCGTCGGATTTCGGGGTCAGCCGCACGCCGTGCTGGGTGGCGGTGGTCATGGTGCCGCCCAGCGTCATATTGTCGGACTGCAGGACGATGTCGCCGGCCGTCGACGACAGCGCCGCGTCGTTGCCGAGCGAAATCAGGCCGTTGGCCTTGGTCGAGCTCAGCGTCGTATTGCCCGCGCTGGTCATCGCGCCGTTCACCGCGATGTTATCGGCCTGCACCGTGATGCCGGCGCTGGAGGAGAGCGTGGCGCCGCTGTTGATGGTCACCTGGCCATTCGTTTTGTCCGAGCTGAGCGCGATGTTGCCGGCGCTGGTGAGGTTGCCGCTCACCACCAGGTCGCCGTTGTAGGCGGCCGCCGTCAGCGTGCCGGCGGCGCTGCTGGCGCCGAGATTGACATTGGCTCCCGTCAGCGTCACATTGCCGCCGGTCGCCTGCAGCGATGCGGCGCCGCCGATGGCGTTGCTGGTGTTGTCGAGCGTGATGTCGGTGGCCGCCAGCGCCGTGAGGTTGTGCAGCGTGAGCGCGGCGATCGGTTCGGTGACCTGGGCGATGTTACGGCCCGACGTCAGCACCAGGTTGCTGGTGACCCCGTTGGTGGGGTCGTTGTAGCCGGTGACGGGAGCCTTCAGGTAGATGTCGCGGTCGGCAGTCAGCGACAGGGTCCTGCTCAGTCCTGGGGTTGTGGGAAACAGGATCTCGCTCAGGACAGTGATATCGCCGCCGCTGCTGTTGCCGTTCGGGTTACCCGTGCTGACCGTCACGTTGTTGGCCAACAGCGCCGTATGCAAGGTGTCGGTCAGCAGCAGCGAATCCTGTACGGTGCCGGATTCCAGGAAGGTCCCGCCGCCGGCGATCAGATTGGCGTTGCCTATCGAACTAGGCACGCCGGACACGCTGGTGCTGTCGGCGATATACACATCGCTAGGATCAAGCAGCAGCTTGCCGGTCAGCCCCTTGGGCGCGCGGGTGTCGACCTGGCCCTGCATATCGAGGTAATGGCCGGACGTTTCAACGAAACCGCCGTTGCCGCCGGCCGCGCCGCCGCGCGCGGAGATGCCGCCGAACACCT
This sequence comes from Duganella violaceipulchra, assembly GCF_019166075.1. NCBI lineage: Bacteria > Pseudomonadati > Pseudomonadota > Betaproteobacteria > Burkholderiales > Oxalobacteraceae > Duganella > Duganella violaceipulchra. The sequence continues at coordinate 98,722 of NZ_JAHTGR010000004.1, forward strand.
GGGTGGCCTGGTCGCTCCAGACGATCACCTTGCCGCCGTCGCCGTTGCCAGTGGCGTCGGCCTTGATCACGCTGTCCTTGCCCACATACGCCTGGCGGGCGTTCTGCACCGCCGGATTCTTGCCCTGGTAGTCGCCGCCGACCAGCACCGTGCCGCCGCCGGCCGCGCCGCTGGCGTCGACCACGGCGTTGCCGGTCAGGCCCACCAGCGGACCGAGCACTTGAATATCGCCGCCGGTGTTGAGGTTGCTGCCGGTGGCGCTGGTGCTGCTGCCCGCCTCCAGCAGCGTGGTGCCACTCGATTTCAGGATGATCTGGCCGTTGGCGCCGCGCACCGCGCTGTTGGCGTTGATGCCGCCGCGCTGGCTCACCAGCGCGCCATACACGCCGACCCGCCCGCCCTGCGCCACGATCTGCCCCAGGTTCAGTGCCTGGTCAAGCGGCGCCGACACCACCACCTGCACATTCGGATCCCTGGAATCGAACAGCTGCACGCTGTGGCCGGCCGCCAGCACCACGTCGCCGTTGGGCGCCGAGATCACGCCGCTGTTTTCCACCGCCGGCGCGACCAGGAAGATCTGGCCGCCGGACGGCGTGGTGATGGTGCCGGCGTTGCTGACCTTGCCCGCGGCGGCGTCGCCGCTGAAGTTGTTCTTGCCGGCCAGGAAGTCGGCGTTCGAGATCGCCAGGCTGGACGCCACCAGGCCGTTGACATCGACTCGCGAGCCGGCGCCGAAGATCACCCCGTTCGGGTTGATCAGGAATACCTTGCCGTTCGATTGCAGTGAACCGAGGATCTGGGTCGGGCTCTGGCCGGTGATGCGGTTGAGCACCTTGCTGTCCGCGCTCTGCTGGATGAAGCGGGTGATCTCGTCCGACGCCACCGAAAAACTCTGCCAGTTGATGATGGTGTTGGGCGTGTTGGTGATCGAATAGGTCTTGCCCTGGAGGTTGAAGCTGGCCTGCCCCGCCACCACGGTCGGACTGACCGGCGCGGCCTGGGCGCCGGTGTAACAGGCGGCCACCAGCACGGCGATCAGTTTGCGGCGCAGCGGCGCGGTGTGTGCGCGGCGTTGTGGGGAGCGGCTGGTCTCGGCTTTCATAACGGCATCCTCTATCCGGTGTGGATCTGGGCCCGCGCGCCCGGTGCGCCGCGAGTCGGTGATTCAGAATTGTTGGTGGCCAGAAGGGCTGCAAAGCGCCCGCAAAAGCATAGCCACGAGGAAACTAATATTCCTCTCAGTGTAGCCTTCTTTGCTCAGGCCGCCACTTTTTTTCCGGTCTGGAGGGCAGTTTTTTCCCTGCCTGTGGCTGGATTGCGCTTTGTTATTTCGCCTTCATGCTTGCGCTTTTCGTACTATTTGGTTTCGAACGTGGTGACGCCGTCCCAGTCCACGCCGGGAGGATGAGCTCGGTAATAGGCGATGCGTTCAGTATATAAGGAATACAGGCTGCGGTCAGGCAATAATGCCTGCAATTCAACAATTATCGCCATTGCCTGGTCCCATTGTTGCGCGCGCACGGCAGCGAGCGCCGCGTGCCAGCGCTCCAGCTCGCTGCGGGCGGCCGGATCGAGCTCTTTGTCCAAGACAATCGGCTCGAAAATCGCCACCGGTTCGTTCTTGCCCTTGACCCGCACCAGGTCCAGCTCGCGGTAGGCGTACTCTGGCGCGGCGGCGCGGGTGGCCTCGCCGACCGCGATGCCGACCCCGTACACCTTGGTGATGCCTTCCAGCCGCGAGCCCAGGTTCACGGCGTCGCCCATGACGGTGTAGGCGCGGCGGATCTTCGAGCCCATGTCGCCCACGTGCATCAGGCCGGTGTTCAGGCCGATGCCGATCTTCAGCGGCGGCCAGCCGCGCGCGACGAAGTCGTCGTTGAGGCGGTGGGCGGAAGCCTGCATCAACAGCGAGGTGGCGACCGCGCGGCTGGCGTGGTCGGCGAACGCCACCGGCGCGCCCCAGAAGGCCATGACGGCGTCGCCGATATACTTGTCCAGCGTGCCGCGGTGGCTGTCGCGGATGTCTTCCGACATCGCCGTCAGGTACAGGTTGATGTATTCGCGCAGCGCCTTGGGCGTCAGCCCCTCGGAGATGGTGGTGAAGCCGCGCACGTCGACGAACAGCACGGTGAGCTCGCGGCTTTCGCCGTCCATATTGTATTTTTCGGGATCGTCGGCCATCTCGGCCACCAGCTCGGGCGCCACGTACTCGCCGAAGCGCGACACCAGCGCCTGGCCCTTGCGCACCTCGAAGAAATAGCCCCAGGCCACGTTGAGCACGAACACGGCGGCGATCACGATCAGCTGCATCGCCAGGTTGTAGATCAGGTCGAGCGAGGCGTATTCGTAGTAGTTCAGGCCGAAGCTGGCGGCCAGCACCAGCACGCCGAGCAGGATGGAGCGCAGCGGCGACAAGGCGGCCAGCGCAAAGCTGAGCACCAGGCCGATCGCCAGGATCTGCCCGGCCTCGAGCGCGAAGGCATAGTAGGGCCGCGATTTGAAACGGTTGTCGAGGATGGACTTGATGATGTTGGCGTGGATTTCCACCCCTGGATACTCGGCCTTGACCGGCGTGGCGCGCAAGTCGACCAGGCCGGGCGCGGTGGTGCCGATCAGCACGACCGTGCCCTTCAGCAATGCCGGCGGTGCGCGCCCGGTCAGCACGTCCGCCGCCGACACGTAGCGGAAGGCGCCGCCGGCCGGGCCGCCGGTGCCGCGGAACTGCACCACCGTGGTCATCGCCTCGCCGACCGGGATCACGCGCTGCTTGTGGTCCGGCAGCAAAAACGTCAGCGCGTCGTAGCCGCCGCTGTCGAGCTGGTTCTGCGACAGCTGGTCCACCGATTCCGTCAGCAGCGGCTTGATCGCCAGCGCGCCCAGATAGAGCCCGGCCGTGGCCACCGACAGCGAAGGATAGTATTTGTCGCCGACCTGCTGGATCAGGTAGGCAGAGCGGACGATGCCGTCCGGATCGGTGGAGACGGAAAAACTGCCGCCGCCGGCCGCCGCCCGTTGCAACACCGGCACGTTGGCCTCGTAGCCGGGGGCGTTGTAGGCGGTCAGTTCGCGGCCGTTCAAGTCCTGTTCGCTGAACAGCGGCTTGGGCAGCTCGCCCTTGACCTGGTCCGGCGACAGGTTGAAGCCCAGGATCACCGGCTGTTTGGCCAGCGCGGCGGCGAACAGGCCGTCGTAGTCCAGCGAGGGCTTCAACTCCGCCAGCTTTTGCCTGAGCGCCGGCACGTCGCTCAACTCCCGGTTGGACAGCTTCTCCAGCACGCCGTAGCCGGAACTGGTGTCCGGCTCGGGGAAGGAAATATCGTAGCCGACCGCCTTGACCTGGTAGTGTCCGGTCAGCTGCGAGATCAGGCGCGCCTGCACGTTGCGGCTCCACGGGAAGCGGCCAAACTCGGTCAACGCCTTGCCGTCGATGTCGACGATGACGATGCGCGGATCGAGCTGCGGCGCCTCCAGCTTCATGCGCTCGCCGGCCAGCAGGTTGTCGAAGCGGGCCACGGCCTCGCTGTCCCAGAGGTTGAGCGTGTAGAGCACACCGGCGGCCGTGATGAGCACGCCCAGCAGCCAGCGCGGGCCGTACTTCAGCAGGGTCTTGGTCCACTTGGCGGGGATCAGGCGCACGCGCGCTCCTTCCGGGGGTTAGGGCGTCGGGGCGTCAGGGGGTGTAGCCGGGAATCTTCGATTCGTCGATGTCGTCGATCTGTTTTTCGTCCATGTTCTTCTGGGCGAACACCAGATAGATCTTGCTGCGGATGAAGATGTCGAACAGGTCGGGATCGATGTGGCCGTTGAGCGAGAAATTGCCGAGGATGCGCAGCGACTCCGACAGCATCTTGCCTTTCTTGTAAGGCCGGTCCTTGGCGGTCAGCGCCTCGAAGATGTCGGCGATCGCCATCACCCGCGCCTGGATCGACATCTGCTCCTTGGTCAGCCCGCGCGGATAGCCCTTGCCGTCCATGCGCTCGTGGTGGCCGCCGGCGTATTCCGGCACGTTCTTCAGGTGCTTGGGCCACGGCAGCGCCTCCAGCATGCGGATCGACATCGAGATGTGGTTGTTGATGATCTTGCGCTCGGTGTCGGTCAAGGTGCCGAACTTGATGGTCAGGTTGGTCAGCTCGTCGTCGCTGAAGAAGTCCTGCTCGGCGCCATCCACGCCGACCCAGCGGCGCTGGCCGATGCGGCGCACGCGTTCCTGGTCTTCCGTCTTCATGCCCTCGCCGCCGACGTTGGCGTCGCGGATGAAGTCGCGCTCCTCGCGCAGCGTGGCCTGCAGCTGTGCCAGTTCGGCATCGATGGCGGCGTGGTCGCCGCCGGCCAGCTTGCGCCGCAGCGCATCGATCTCGGCGTCGCGCAGCAGCACTTCGAAGCGGGTGTCGATGACGGCGATGCGGTCGAAGATGGTTTCGAGCTTGGTGGCCTTGTCGACCACGTGCACCGGCGTGGTGATCTTGCCGCAGTCGTGCAGCAGGCCGGCCAGCCACAGTTCCTTGCGGTCCTGCTCGCTCATGCGGAAGTCGGCCATCGGGCCGGTCTCGGTGCTGTGCACGGCCTCGGCCAGCAACATCGTCAATTCCGGCACGAACTGGCAGTGGCGGCCGGTGTAGGGCGACTTTTCATCGATGCCGATGTTGATCAGGTTGACCAGTGATTCGAGCAGCTCTTCCAGCTGGGCGATCAGGCGCTGGTGGGTCAGCGCCACGGCGGCCTGCGCCGCCAGCGCCTCGATGAAGCGCTGGTCGGTCTGGCTGAAGGCGCGGATCGCGCCGGTGTCGCTGTCCTTGGCGTTGATCAGTTGCAGCACGCCGACCAGCTCGCCCTCGTGGTCGCTCATCGGCACCGTCAGGAACGATTGCGAATGGTAGTGGCGCAGCTGGTCGAACTTGACCATGCCGGAGAAATTGAACACGTCCGCCTTGTAGACGTCCTCGATGTTGACCGACAGGCCGAAGTGGGCCGCGTAGGCCGCCACCGAGGCCAGGTTTTTCTCGCCGTTCTCGTCGAACAGCGGCACGCCGGGCGCGCTGATCGGCTCGCCATTGATGCCGCCTTGATGGGTCTTGAGCGTGTCGTTGATCAGGATCGTAAAATCGAGGTAACGCTTGTCCTCGCTGGGGCGGTACAAGGTGCCGCCGTCGGCGTTGGTCATGCTTTTCGCAACGATCAGGATGCGCTCGAGCAGCGTATCGGTGTCATGGCTGCTGCCCAGCTGGACGCTCAGTTCCGTCAGCTGGTCGAGCCGCTGTGAGATCTGCGTTTGATTCAACTCTTGCATGGTTGTTTTTTCAATACCTGTAGTATGGGCTTGCGCTAGCCGCCAGACGCTCAGGCGCACTTTCGAAGTGTATCTCTAGCACAAGCTGTTGTACATCGGCAAATGACGCAGGACACAAAATTAGCACCCGCAGTGTCGGGTTTTTCCCTGTTGTCGAGAAAAAAAGCTATCATCGACCGCAGTATCTAGTAAAAAAAACAGGGATTGCGTATGAAATTTATTTTTTGGGGAGTGCGCGGTTCCATTCCCTCCCCCGGCCCGCGCACCGCGCGTTATGGCGGCAACACCACCTGCATCGAAGTGCGCACCGACGACGACACCCTGATCGTCATCGACGGCGGCACCGGCATCTTTTCGCTGGCCCAGTCCCTGCTGCAAAACAAAAGAACGCCGGTCCACGCCAACATCTTCATCACCCACAGCCACTGGGACCACATCCACGGCCTGCCCTTCTTCACGCCGCTGTTCGTGCGCGACAGCCGCGTGCGCCTGCACGGCGTGACCGATCCGGTGACCGGCAACGGCATCGAGCATGTGATGGGCGTGCAGTTGCAAAACAGCTATTTCCCGGTCAGCGAAACCCAGATGGACGCCACCATCGAATACCAGACCCTGACCATCGGCGAGGCTATCCAGGTCGGCGACGCCACCGTGCACAACGTGGTGATGAACCACCCGGTGACCGACCTCGGCTACCGCATCGAGTGCAACGGCAAGTCGGTGTTCTTCACCGGCGACCACGAACCGCACTACAACATCCATCCGCCCGGCCATCCGGAACACGCCGCCTACCAGCAATGGATGGAGGAGCGCAACGCCGCCATCGACGCCGTGGTGCAAGGGGTCGACGCGCTGATCGTCGACTGCTCCTACACCCGCGAGGAATATCCGGCCAAGCGGGGCTGGGGCCACGGCACCTTCGATTCCGCGTTCGCCATGGCGCTGCGCACCGGCGCCAAAGCGCTATACTGCACCCATCATGAACCGACCCGCAGCGACGACGAACTCGAAGCCGTGTTCGCCGATGTGATGGCGCGCCATGCGCCGCTGCTGGGCGACCTGAAGGTCTTCCTCGCGTATGAAGGCATGGAAGTTCCACTGACCTAGCGAAAGCGATCATGAACGACGCCGGCAACCCCAGTCCACACCCCAGCGATGTCGACCTGCGGCTGGCGTTTTTCCAGAAGCTGCAAACGGTCACCACCAAGATCCACGCCACCAGCAACCTCGACGAGATCATGCTCGACCTGGGCATGGAATTCTGCGACCTGTTCAACTGCGACCGCTTCACGCTGTACGCGATGGACCATGAAAAGGATTACATCGTCTCCAAGGTCAAGACCGGGCTGACCTCGTTCCGCGACCTCAAGCTGGCGGTCACGCCGGCCTCGATCGCCGGCTACGTCGCGCTGACCCGCAGGACCATCAACATCGCCGACGTCTACGACCAGAGCGAGCTGGCGCGCTACTCGCCGGAGCTGCGCTTCCAGCAAGGCGTGGACCAGCGCACCGGCTACCGCACCAAGCAGATGCTGGTGGCGCCGCTGATCGCGGTGCAGTCGCGCGAGCTGCTGGGCGTGGTCCAGTTCATCAACAACCGCGACCGCGCGCCGTTCTCCTCCATCGCCGAGGACGGCGTCAAGGAGCTGTGCGAGACGCTGTCGGTGGCCTTCAGCCAGCGCATGAAGCCACCGCAAATGGTACGCACCAAATATGACGGGCTGGTGACGGACGCGGTGCTGTCGGCGCCCGAGCTGGAGCTGGCCACGCGCTCGGCCCGCAAGAAGGAGCACGATATCGAGGATGTGCTGATCGACGAATTCCAGGTCAAGCTGGCGGCCATCGGCGCCTCGCTGGAGCGGCATTTCAGCGTGCCGTACGAGCCCTTCAAGGCGGACCGCATCAAGCCGGTCGAACTGCTGCGTAACCTGAAGCGCCAGTACATCGAGGAATCCGGCTGGATGCCGCTGGAGGACGGCAAGGACGGCATGCTGGTGGTGGCGCTGGACCCCGAGCGGGTGGCCCACACCCACATCGTCAACCAGATCTTCCCCAAGGCCAAGCCGGTGTTCCGCGTCACCAGCAACCGCGAGTTCCGCATGATGATCGAGCACTTCTTCGGCGCCGCCGGCGACAGCGGCAGCGTCGGCGAGCTGCTGTCGGGCATGGACGACGACGACGGCGACTACGAAGGCGCCTCGGCCGAGGTGTCGGAAGCGGTGGAGAACGAGCTGGTCAAGCTGCTCAACAAGATCATCGTCGACGCCTACCGCCAGGGCGTGTCGGACATCCACATCGAGCCGCTGCCCGGCAAGGGCAAGACCGGCATCCGCTTCCGCAAGGACGGCACGCTGGTGCCCTACATCGAGATCCCGGCCTCCTACCGCAGCGCGCTGGTGGCGCGGGTCAAGATCATGTGCGACCTCGACATCTCCGAGCGGCGCAAGCCGCAGGACGGCAAGATCAAGTTCAAGAAATACGGCCCGCTCGACATCGAGCTGCGGGTGGCCACCATCCCCTCGGCCGGCGGGGTCGAGGACATCGTCATGCGGATTTTAGCGGCCGGCGAGCCGATCCCGCTCGACAAGCTGGGCGTGCTGCCGTTCAACCTGGAGCGCCTGCGCGCCACCATCGAGAAACCGTATGGCCTGTTCTTCGTCTGCGGCCCGACCGGCTCCGGCAAGACCACCACGCTGCACTCGGTGCTGAACTACCTGAACACGCCCGACACCAAGATCTGGACCGCCGAGGACCCGGTCGAGATCACGCAGAAGGGCCTGCGCCAGGTGCAGGTCAACCGCAAGGCCGGGCTGGACTTCGCCACCGTGATGCGGGCCTTCCTGCGCGCCGATCCGGACATCATCATGGTCGGCGAGATGCGCGACAAGGAGACCGTGGGCATGGGCATCGAGGCCTCGCTGACGGGCCACCTGGTGTTCGCCACCTTGCACACCAACAGCGCGCCGGAGTCGATCGTGCGGCTGCTGGACATGGGCATGGACCCGTTCAACTTCGCCGACGCGCTGCTGGGCATCCTGGCGCAGCGGCTGGCCAAGCGCCTGTGCGGCAACTGCAAGCAGGCCTACCAGCCGGGCGAGGAGGAACTGGAGCTGCTGCTGACGGAGTTCTGCGAGGAGTTGCTCAACACCGAGAGTTTCATCAAGGACGGCGCCGCCGGCCGCGCCGCCGTGCTGGCGGGCTGGCGCCAGCGCTACGCCAGGGACGGCAAGTTCACACTGTACCGCGCGGTTGGCTGCGACGAGTGCAACAAGGGCTACAAGGGCCGCGTCGGCCTGCACGAGCTGATGATAGGCAGCGACAAGGTCAAGAAGCTGCTACAGGAGCACGCCCGCGTCGCCCAGCTGCTGGCGGCCGCGCTGGAAGACGGCATGCTGACCTTGAAGATGGACGGCATCGAGAAGGTCCTGCTGGGCATCACCGACATCAAGATGGTGCGGGCGGTCTGCATCAAATAGGCAATTGTTTTTCAAAGCACACCGCCAGCGGGTTGCCGATGTACTTGCCGTAGTTGGCGATGCGGTGGTAGCCGCGCGCCTCGTAGAAATCGACGGCGCGGCGGTTGACCAGGCGCGTCTCCAGCCACAGCGCCTGGTAGCCCAGCGCCACCGCCTGGTCCTCCAGGAAGCGCAGCACCGCGCTGCCGACGCCACTGGTGCCGTGGCGCGCGTACATGCGCTTGATCTCGGCCACGCCCGGCTCCAGCGGCCGCAGCGCGCCGCAGCCCAGCGCCAGGCCGGCGCCGTCGCGCGCCACCACGAAGCAGCCGGTCGGGCCGACGATGTCGTCGATGTCGAAGGATGAGCGGCCGCAGTCGCCGGTGATCGCTTCCAGCGCGGTCGACAATTCGTCCATCAACAGCCGGGAGTCGCGGGCGGTGGGATCTTCGGTTTGGAGTTGGATGTCGGTGTGCATGGTGCAGCAATTATTGCATAGTACAGATCACCAGTTCCGGATCGGCGTTGATGCGCACCGGAATCCGGCTGCAGCCCACGCCGCGACTGACGATCAGCTCGCCGTTGCCGGCCACCGGGAAGCGTCCATAATGATAGGGACGCGACAGCGGACCGGCCGGCAGCACCAGCGGCGTGCCGTCGCGCAGCGCGATCTGGCCGCCGTGGGTGTGGCCGGCGAAGGCGACGTCGTAGCGCTGGCCGGCCAGCGCCAGCAGGCCGTCCGGCGCGTGCATCAGCAACACCCGCACGTCGGCGTCGGCGGCGCCGGCGAAGGTGGCGGCGCCGTCGGGCTCGCCGGTCCAGGGATCGTCCATGCCGCAGATCGCGACCTTGCCGAACGGCGCAGCCAGGGCCTGCGCGCGGTTGACCAGCATCTGCACGCCGGCCGCCTCGAAGCGGCGGCAGATCTCGCCGTCGTCGGTCGACAGGTCGTGATTGCCCAGCACGGCAAACTTGCCCAGCGGCGGACGGCAGGCCGCCAGCGCCGGGCACAGCACGGCGACATTGGCCGCCGGGCCGGACACGTAGTCGCCGCCCATCAGCAGCACGTCCGGCTGCTCGGCGGCGATGCTGGCGAACAAGTCGTTGAAGATGCCGGCGTGGGTGGGCGGGCCGGCATGGAAATCGGAGGCAAACGCGATCTTGAGCGGACGCGGCAGGCGCTGGCCGGGCGCCAGCGCGATCGCGTGGCGGGTCACGCCAAGGCGGCCATGCAGGCGGCTGTAATAGCTCAGCGCGCTCACCACGCCCCCCATCAGGACGACATTCACCAACGCTTCCAGCTTGCTGCGGTGCGGTGAAAAGTGCTTGCTGCGGGGAACTTTCATGGGAAGAACAATCAAACGGGTAAAGAGGCGGCATGATAGCCTATTTGGGCCGCCCCGGGCCGACCGCCGCGCGCCGGGCAAGGGCTACAGGCTGCGGCTGGCGCGCTGCTCCGAGCAGCGCAGCGCCGCGTTCAACGCTGCGGTGAACTGGTCCAGGTCCAGCGGCTTGGTCAGGTAGCCCGTGAAGCCCGCCTGCCGGCTGCGCGCGACATCGTGCGCCATCGCGTTGGCCGACAGCGCGATGACCGGAATGTCCCGGGTGGCCGGATCGGCGCCGAGCAGCCTCACCGCTTCATTGCCGCTCATGCCGGGCAGGTTGATGTCCATCAGGATCACGTCCGGCCGCTGCTCGCGCGCCAGCCGCAGGCCGGCGGTGGCCTCGCTGGCGGTCAGCAGCCTGCAGTCGCCGCGCAAGCCGATCAGTTCCCGGACCAGCAACAGGTTGGCCGGATTGTCCTCCACGTACAGCAGGGTGCGCTGCCCGGAGCCGGCCGCGGCCAGCGGGTCGACCGGCACGATCTGGCTGAACCCGGGCGCGACGCGGACCGCGGCGGCCGCCTTCAGCTCGATCCAGAACACGCTGCCGACGCCCACCGTGCTGCTGACGCCGATGGTGCCGCCCATCATTTCCACCAGGCGCCGGGTCATCACCAGGCCGATGCCGGTGCCCTCCTCGCTCGACGCTTCGCGCCCCAGCCGGTTGAAGGGTTGGAACAGCTGGGCAAGCTGGGCGGGCGCGAGGCCCTCGCCGCCGTCCTGGATCGCGATCCGGATACGCTCGGGCGACAGGGCGACGCAGCTCACATTGACCTGCCCGCCCTTGCGGTTGTACTTGACCGCATTGCTCAGCAGGTTGAGCAGCACCTGCTTCAGGCGCGTGTGGTCGGCCTGCACATAGATGCCGGGCTCGAGCACGAAGCGCAGGCGCAGCTCGCGGTGGTCGGCCAGCGGCGCCATCATCTGCTGGCAGGCGGTCATGACCTCATCGAGCTCGACCGCCTCCACCGACAGCGACAGCGTGCCCGACTCGACCTTGGCCAGGTCCAGCACCTCGTTGATCAGCACCAGCAAATGCTTGCCGGCCTTGAGGATGTGGTGGATGAATTCGCGCCGTTTTTCCGGCGTCACCGGCATCGTTTCCGCCGCCAGGATCTGCGCGAAGCCGAGGATGGCGTTGAGCGGCGTGCGCAGTTCGTGGCTCATGTTGGCCAGGAAGGTCGACTTGGCCTGGTTGGCCTGCTCGGCGTTGATCCGCGCGCGCCGCAGCTCGGCCACGAACTGCTTGCGTTCACCGATATCGGCCAGCACCACCACCGACTGCCGCACGCCATGCACCTCGAAGTCGTTCATCGCCAGTTCCAGCGGCAGCCGGCGGCCGTCGCGGTGCAGGCCATCGACCTCGCCGTCGCGGATGAAGGCCGATTCGCTGTCGGCCGCCAGTTCCGGTATCAGCAGCGAGATGTGGCGCCCCGCCACGTCCGTCGCGGTGTAGCCGAACACCCGCTCCAGCGCCGGGTTGGCGCTGATCATCACGCCGGCGGCGTCGGTGGTGAGCACGCAGTCGGCGATGTTGTGCACCACCGCGCGGATCTCCTCTTCCTTGAAGTGCAGCTCGTCGAGCGCTTGCGCATACTGCGTGGCGCGCTGCTCGTTTTGCAGGTTCAGTCGTTGCAGGTCGGCGCCGCGCTGCAGCGCGTGTTCATGGGACACCACCAGGCGGGCAAACAGCTTGTTGCTTTCCAATAGCAGCACGATCAGCACGCAGCTGGCCGCCAACAGGCCGTAGATGCGGCCGGCGTACCAGCCGACGTCGTAGCGGCCGGCGTTGAGCACCGCCGACAGGCCGATGTCGCACAGCCAGGCCGCCATCACCACGCCCAGCCACAGGTCCAGCAGCGAGCGGTTGGAATAGCGCCACAACACCGCCAGCGCGACCACGCTGGCGGCCCAGGTGCCGGCCAGCACGATGCGGCCGGCCAGCGTGTAGTGGCCCGACACCAGGATCGGCGGCAGCCAGTCGTGGCCCGCCGTGGCCAGCACGGTGAAGGCGGCGGCGGCCAGCAGCGCGGCGGCGATCGCCCACAGCGCGGCCCACTGCGACGACGGCGCCGCATACGGCCGCTGGCGTTCACGATGGCCCAGCAGCGCATAGGCCACCACGCAGGCGGGGAAGCCGCCGTGCCAGAACACATACAGCCAGGCCGTGGCCTGGCTGTGCCCGCCCAGCCAGCCGCTGGGCGAGAACACCCCGGGGAAGGTCAGCATGTGCGGCACGGTGAGCAAGGCGGTGAACAGGTAGCCGCCGGCCAGCACCAGCAGCGATTTCGAGCGCAGGATGCTGAAGTGCCCGAACAGCATGACGGCGGTAATCAGGTCGTTGAGCAGCAGGCTCGATTCGTAGATGGGGATGAAGGCGGCCAGCGCCGGCAATGGCACCTTGGTGTAAGGCAGCAGCGCGCAAAACACCAGCGCCGACACCAGCGTGAGCACCAGCGCGCGCTGGCGCGACGGCCGGTCTGCGGCCATCAGTGGCAACAATGGCAAATTTGCTGCCGGCGACGTCTCCGTCATGCGTCCTCCACGGTGGTTGCCGGCCTTTCAGCCTGCAAGTCATTGTACATCCGTGCACGGCGGTGCGGCATCCGGCGAAATTAACGCGGCTCACTGCGGCTTGGCCGCAACACATGCTGGCGATGCCGCGGATACTGCGGACGGCGGCTGGCGCAGCGGCTGTTCGCCGTTGGTCGGCATCGGCCGTGCTTCGTCGCAAAACGCTCGTCGCTGGTCGGATACGGCGGGTGGGCGCGGCCGCCTTCGGCCATATTCCTATGCTACGCCGGCGTGCGGCGAAAACCCAGCAAGGAGGAGTGAGATGTCGGATACCCTAATGTTCAAAGGCACCATGCCCGATGGTCGCAGCGTGCGCGTGCGCGCCGGCCAGGCGCTGAAAGCCGCCGCCGCTTTCTGGTTCGCGGTGATGGTTGCCGGCCAGGCGATCTTCGTGGCCTATATCGCGTCGTTCTACGGCGGCGCGGTGGCGGCGGGCGACTGGATGCGCTTTAACAAAGTGCTGCCGGTCGGCTACGTGCCCGGCGACCGCGTGGGCAACGCCGCGCTGGCCGCCCATCTGGCGATCGCCGCGCTGGTCACGCTGGCCGGCCCGTTGCAGCTGATCCCGGCGCTGCGGGCACGCTTCCCGGCCTTCCACCGCTGGAACGGGCGCGTCTATGTGACGGTCGCCGTCGTCACCGCCATCGCCGGCGCCTACATGGTCTGGACCCGCAACGCGGCCGGCGACATGACCCAGCACTGGGGCACCACGCTGGACGCGGTGCTGATCATGCTGTGCGCCGTGCTGGCGGTGCGCCACGCGCGCGCGCGCCGGCTGGACCTGCACCGGCGCTGGGCGCTGCGGCTGTTCCTGGTGGTGAGCGGCAGCTGGTTTTTCCGCGTCGGCCTGCTGTTCTGGCTCCTGGTCAATGGCGGCCCGGTCGGTTTCGATCCCAAGACCTTCACCGGCCCGGCGCTCAACCTCCTGGTGTTCGGCGAATCGCTGCTGCCACTGACGCTGCTGGAGCTCTACCTGCGCGCGCGCGCTGGCGGCGGCGCCCGCAAGCTGGCGGCGGCGGCCGGCCTGACGCTGCTGACCTTGGCGATGGGCGTGGGCATAGTGGGCGCCAGCATGGCCATGTGGCTGCCCCACATTTCCTTCCTACCGTAATTTTTTGCCCAACATACTCACCAAATGCAACAATATCAAAATATAAATAAAAATATCGATAAAGCATTAGAAAGAGTAACATCTGGTATTTCCCCCAGGAGGGACATACGATGCCAACAGCTGCGAAAATCAAACAACCCCTGCTAGCTGCCGCTTTGCTCGGCGCACTGGCCGCGCCATTGCTGGCGCAAGCCGAAGTTCGCTATTCGGTACAGGTCATCACCGATATGGGCGCGAACATGGGCAATACCGCCCTCGCCGCCAACGGCGATATCGCCGGTGCGGCCGCTTCCGACACTGTGCCGTACTATCAGAATTCCATATTTTTTTATACTGCGGCAACACGGCATGTTGCTACCTTTTCGGCATCGGGCTGGCATCTCTCGTCCGGTGAAATGAATGACAACGGTGTGCTGGTCGGCACCATGCGGAACCAGGCTGGAACCACGCGCGGCTTCGTATACGACCACGGCGCCGTGAACTATCTGGCCGATGGCACGACCGCGAACGACATCAACAATGCCGGCGTGATCGCGGGCAGCGCCGGCAACAAGGCCGCGACCTTCGCCAATGGCACGGCGACCCTTTTGAGCAACAGCAGTGGCAGCGCGGGAGCGATCAATAATAGCGGCACGGTGGCAGGGAGTATTGGCGACAATGGTTTCGTCAGTCAGAACGGCAGCATTAACATCATCAGCGCCGGCGCGGTCAATCATCCGATGCCTTTTGCCTTGAGCAGCGACGGTGCATTGGCGGGCGCGGATCGGATCGATGACGGCAACGGCGAACCCTCCGCCTGGATGAAGGTCAACGGGCAGCTGACGTATATCCCTGGCCTGCATAAATTCTCGGGCGGCTACGCGCTCAACGAAGCGCTGGGCATCAACGCACTGCATCAGGTCGTGGGCTATGGCTTGACCGCGGACTACACCTCGCACGGCTTCCTGTACGAAAATGGCCAGACCTTCGACCTCAATTCGCTGGTCGATCCATCGCTGAAGCTGGAGATTTTTTCCGCCGGGGGCATTGACGACCGCGGCCAGATCGTCGCCACTGCCTGCGAGAGCCTATTTTCGTATTCCTGCAGTGTCATCAAGCTGACCCCATTGTCGGCGGTACCTGAGCCGGAGACCTACGCGCTGTTTATGGCCGGTCTGGGCGCCGTCGGCCTGGCGGCGCGACGTCGCCGTCAACGTGCGGTAGTCAGCACCCTGGCATAATCGGACGGTCGTCACCTTTAATCGCTTTGCCCTGGACGTCGCTGATCGGCGCGGCGGCGGCCTCGGCGATGCCGCCGGCGGCCATGGCGCGGCAGTAGTTCTCCAGCTTCGCCGTGTCGCAGTGGACCTCCAGTTTGTGCACGCGGCCCCAGCGCAGTTCGAATTCATGCACGCCCTGGTTGGCGCCGGTGCTGCCGTCGGGCAGCGTGAAGCGGTCCTTCCACGTCACGGTGGCGACCGTGCGCCACGGCCAGCCGGTGACGGCCACGGCGTCGATCTCGAAGCGCAAGCCCGGCAGCAGCCGCGCCAGGCGCGCATACCACTGCGCGGTCGACGCCATCGTGCGGCGCTCGCCGGCCAGCGGATGGTGGCCGTGCATCACGTGCCGGTGCGCGGCCGCGAACTGCGGCAGCACCCGCGCGTAGGCGCCGGCGTTGATATCCGCAAAAGCACGCCGCAGCTTGCGGCCGACGATAAAGTGGTACATGACAGACTCCAATCTTTACACTGGAAAGATCTGTATAGTGCGACGATATCTTTCTCGTGTCAAGATAAGCTGATGACCACCAAACCCTACCACCACGGCAATCTGCGCGACAGCCTGCTCGACGCCGCCGACGCCCTGCTCGCCCAGGACGGCGCGCAGGCGCTGACCCTGCGCGAAGTCGCCAAGGCGGCCGGCGTGTCGCACGCGGCGCCCTACCATCACTTCGCCAGCCGCGAGCAGTTGCTGGCGGCGGTGGCGGCGCGCGCCTTCGCCGCTCTGGCCACGGCCATGGCGGCGGCTGACGGCGACCGGGCGCGCGATCAAGGCGTGCGGCTGATGGACATCTGCGAGGTGTATGTCGAATTTGCCCGCGCGCGGCCGGCGCAGTTCCGCTTGATGTTCGGACCGATGCTGGCCCAAAAGGCCCACTACCCGGATCTAAAGCAGGCGGCCGAGAGCGCGTTCCATGTGCTGGTCGTGGCGGCCACCGCTTTCGACGCGGCACGCGGACCGGAGCTGGCGTTGACCGGATGGAGCCTGGCGCACGGACTGGCCAACCTGGCGATCGACGAGGCGTTCACGGACTTGCCGATCGCCGTCCCGGCGCCGGCCGTGCTGGCGCGGGCGATGGCGGCGCGGATGCTGGGACTACAGGGCGGCGTCGACCAGTAGCTGCGGCTGCAAGGCGCGGATGCGCAGCTCGGTGAAGTAGCCGCCGGCCTCGTTGTAGCGCAGGTAGTGGCGGCCGCAGTTCAGGCAGCGCGCGACCTGGCTCAGGTTGCAGGGATAGTAGCGCGGTGCGATGGGCGCGTCCTCGCTGTCGTAGCGCGTGCCGTGCGGATGGTATTCGGCGAAGGTCGGCTCGTCGTACGGATCGTCCATCAGCGTGCCGACTTCCTCGAAGCGGTCCAGCTCCAGCGACGTCGGCAGACGCTGCCAGGCCGCCAGCGCAACGGTATTGCAACTACATGGCGCCGTCACCTCAGCCGAAGCCCGGGCCAATTGTATCAACTGCGTAAAATCGATTTTCTGCATGCCACGTCCATCAAAAAAGGGAGCCGAAGCTCCCCTGTTTTTTTTACATGATGTGGTGACCGACCCACCAGGCCAGCGCGGCCACGAAGGCCGAGGCCGGGATCGTGAACACCCAGGCCCACACGATATTGCCCGCCACGCCCCAGCGCACCGCCGACATCTTCTGCGCCGAACCGACGCCGACGATCGCGCCGGTGATGGTGTGCGTCGTCGAGACCGGCACACCGAAGTGCGAAGCGATCAGCAAGGTCAGCGCGCCACCGGTTTCGGCGCAGAAGCCGCCCACCGGTTTGAGCTTGGTGATCTTCTGGCCCATGGTCTTGACGATGCGCCAGCCGCCGAACAGCGTACCGAACGAGATCGCCGTGTAGCACGAAATGACCACCCACAGCGGCGGCGCGGTGTCGCCGACCGGCACCTGGCCGACCGCGATCAGCAGCATCCAGATGATGCCGATGGTCTTCTGCGCATCGTTGCCGCCGTGGCCCAGGCTGTAGGCGGCGGCCGACGCCAGCTGCAGGCGGCGGAACCACTTGTCGACCCGGCGCGGCGTCGAGCGCACGAAGATCCACGAGACGATCAGCATGATGATGGAGCCGAACACAAAGCCCATCAGCGGCGACAGGATGATCCACTGCACCGTCTTCAGCAGGCCGCCGCCGACCAGCGCGCTGGTGCCGGACTTGGCCACCGCGGCGCCGACCAGGCCGCCGATCAGCGCGTGCGAGGACGACGAGGGAATGCCGTAGTACCAGGTGAACAGGTTCCACGCGATGGCGCCGACCAGCGCGCCGAAGATCACGTACTGATCGACGATGCCGGGATCGATGGTGCCCTTGCCCACCGTCGACGCGACGTGCAGGCCGACCACGAAGATCGCGGTGAAATTGAAGAACGCGGCCATGGCCACCGCCGTCTGCGGCTTGAGCACGCCGGTCGAGACCACGGTCGCGATCGCGTTGGCGGCGTCATGGAAGCCGTTCATGAAGTCAAACACCAGCGCCAGGGCGATCAGGATGCCCAGCACGTAGATGCTGATTTGTAGGGTATGCATGTTGGACTATTCTTTTGTGTAGTTATGATGCTTATGCGTTCTCGACGATGATGCCTTCGATGATGTTGGCCACATCTTCGCAACGGTCGGTCACGGTTTCCAGGATCTCGTAGATGGCCTTCATCTTGATCAGGTTGCGCACGTCCGGTTCGTCGCGGAACAGCTTGGACATGGCGGCGCGCATCACGTGGTCGGCGTCCGATTCCAGGCGGTCGATCTCTTCGCAGATGGCGACGATCTGGCGCGAGTTGTCCATATTGTGCAGCAGGGCCACGGCGTCGCGCACTTTCTCGGCGCAGGCCAGCACCAGCTCGGCCAGGCGCTTGGCTTCCGGCGTGACCGAATGCAGGTCGTACAGCGAGACGGTCTGGGCGGCGTCTTCCAGCAGGTCGAGGATGTCGTCCATGCGGGTGATCAGCTTGTGGATGTCGTCGCGGTCGATCGGCGTGATGAAGGTCTTGTGCAACAGGTCGACGGTGGCGTAGGTAATCTTGTCGGCCTGCTTTTCGATGCTCTCGATCGCGTGCACGCGATTTTCCAGATCGTCGAAATTGGACATCAGGCCCAGCATTTCTTTTGCACCTTTGACGCACAGCTCGGCGTGTTGGTTAAACAGGTCAAAAAATTTGCCCTCGGTGGGCATCAAACGTCCAAACATTTTATTCTCCGTTCCATTAATTACTACAGATCGCCGCCCAGGATAAGGACGGCGTAAAGATTAGTGATGCCAGCTTAGTCGCCTTGGTACAGCGCCAGGTTACCGGTGTAGTTGCCAAACTTGGTGTACTGGCCGATCCAGGTCAGGCGTACCGCCCCGATCGGGCCGTTACGCTGCTTACCGATGATAATCTCGGCCGTTCCTTTATCGGGCGAGTCCGGGTTGTAGACCTCGTCGCGATACAAGAAGATGATGACGTCCGCATCCTGCTCGATAGCGCCGGATTCGCGCAAGTCGGACATGACGGGACGTTTGTTGGGGCGTTGCTCCAGCGAGCGGTTCAGCTGCGACAGCGCGATCACCGGGCATTGCAATTCCTTGGCCAGGCCTTTGAGCGAGCGCGAAATCTCCGAGATCTCGGAGGCGCGGTTGTCGCCCTGGGTCGAGCCTGTCATCAGCTGCAGGTAGTCGACGATGATCAGGCCCAGCTTGCCGCACTGGCGCGACAATCGGCGCGCGCGGGCGCGCATCTCGATCGGGTTCAGTGCAGGGGTTTCGTCGATGAACAACTGAGCGTCGTTCATTTTCTGGATGGCGTGCGTCAGGCGCGGCCAATCCTCGTCGTTCAGGCGACCGGTGCGCAGGCGGTGCTGGTCGAGCTGGCCGACCGAGCCCAGCATACGCATCGCCAGCTGGGCGCCGCCCATCTCCATCGAGAAGATCGCCACCGGCAGGCCGGCTTCGATCGCGACGTTTTCGCCGATGTTGACCGAGAATGCGGTCTTGCCCATGGAAGGACGGCCGGCCACGATGACCAGGTCGCCCGCCTGCAGGCCCGAGGTCATGCGGTCGAGGTCGATGAAGCCGGTCGGCACGCCGGTGATCTCGGACTGGTTCTCGCGCGAGTACAGCTCGTCGATGCGCTCGACCACCTGGGTCAGCAGCGGCTGCACGGCGGTCCAGCCGGCCGAGCCGCGGGCGCCCTGCTCGGCGATCGCGAAGATCTTCGATTCGGCCTCGTCGAGCATCTGCTTGACTTCCTTGCCCTGCGGGCTGAAGGCTTGTCCGGAGATTTCGTCGGCGACCGTGATCAGCTGGCGCAGCACAGAGCGATCGCGGACGATCTCGGCGTAGCGGCGGATGTTGGCGGCCGATGGCGTGTTTTGCGCCATCGCGTTCAGGTAGGCCAGGCCGCCCACGTCTTCCGCCTTGCCCAGCTGGGTCAGGGTTTCAAACACGGTGATGACGTCCGCCGGCCGCGAGCTGTTGATCATCTTGACGATCTGCTCGAAGATGATGCGGTGGTCGTAGCGGTAAAAGTCTTCCGGATGCATCATATCCGCAATGCGGTCGAACGCCGCATTATCGCGCAGCAGGCCGCCAATAACGGACTGTTCTGCTTCGATGGAATGCGGCGGGACGCGGAGTGAATCTACTTGCGGATCGGAGGGGGCGTTCATGGCGCGAATTATACCTGCTTGCTTGGGCCGTATTACAAATTTATGACGAGAAAAAAGCCGGGCAAGCCCGGCTTTTCAATGTGTTACAACACTTACCAGACGTTTCCGTCTGGAAAAGTATTAGGCAGCTTCGCCTACGACAGCAACAGTCACTTCCACCACCACGTCGGTGTGCAGAGCGACGCTCACTGGGTGCTCGCCAACGGTCTTCAGAGGACCGGTCGGCATGCGCACAGCAGCTTTTTCAACAGCGAAACCAGCTTTGGTCAGCGCTTCAGCGATGTCGAAGTTGGTGACGGAGCCGAACAGACGGCCGTCAACACCAGCTTTTTGCGAAACGTTCACGGTCATGCCGTTCAGTTTCTCGCCTTGAGCTTGAGCAGCGGCCAGCTTTTCAGCAGCAGCTTTTTCCAGTTCAGCGCGCTTGACTTCGAATTCAGCAACGGCGGACGCGGTAGCGCGGCGAGCCATTTTTTGCGGAATCAGGAAGTTACGTGCGTAACCGTCTTTAACTTTAACGACTTCACCCAGGTTGCCCAGGTTGACGACTTTTTCTAACAGAATGATTTGCATAGTTCTTCTCCAGGATCTTATCTAGACGACGCGATTAAGCGTGGTGCAGATCGGTGTAAGGCAGCAGCGCGAGGTAGCGAGCGCGCTTGATTGCGGTGTCAACTTGGCGCTGGTAGTGCGCCTTGGTACCGGTCAGACGTGCTGGCATGATTTTGCCGTTTTCCTGGACGAAGTCTTTCAGGGTGTCGACGTCTTTGTAGTCAACTTGTTCTACGTTTGCTGCGGTGAAGCGGCAGAATTTCTTACGCTTGAACAAAGGATTCTGTTGCTTGCGCTTTTCTTTCAGCTTGAGCTTGTTTTTGTCGAACTTTTTACCGAATGCCATTTTAGGCTCCTGTATCTAAATTGAGCTGTCTGGGACAGCACTAAAATCAATGATGTGAAACACCAGGCTTTTGCTATTGCGATTCTTCTTGTTCAGAAAACCGGTGAACTGATACATGCCTGCCAGTGGCGCCTGACTGAAGCGGCCTGAAATCTCGCCCGCGGCAACCGCGGAAATTTCAAACTCGCTCAATCGGGCGATGCCTGCCTCCATCTGCTGGGATCGGTGCTGGAGTACAGCGTTCACGATCGGCATGCCGGCCGGGGTATAGCGCAAGGCGTCCCGTTCGGCGATGAGGGCAATAAACTGGAGCTGATTCAGCTCGGTTCCTGGCAACAATTAGGCCGCAGGAGCAGCAGCAACTGCTGGAGCTTCGGTGCGATGCGATTTCGCTGCATCTTCACGTTGTACCGACTTCATCATCGGCGAAGGAGCGGTTTCCGCCTTCTTCATCTTGACGGTCAGGTGACGCAGCACGGCATCATTGAATTTGAAGGCGGTTTCCAGCTCGACCAGGGTCTCGTTGTCGCATTCGATGTTCATGCAGATGTAGTGTGCTTTAGCCAGTTTCTGGATCGAGTAAGCCATCTGACGACGGCCCCAATCTTCAACACGGTGCACGGAGCCGCCGCGGGTGGTTACCGAGGCTTTGTAACGCTCGATCATGGCGGGCACTTGCTCGCTCTGGTCCGGATGGACGATAAATACTATTTCATAGTGACGCATGCAAACTCCCTTAAGGACTGTGAATATAGCCCACCCTGGCGTCAAGACAGGTGTGGGAAGAGGTAAGCCCGCGACTATAGCAGCTTTTCCGCCAAAAGACAATCCGGGGTCAAGTCTGACATTCGGACACGGCCTCGACCGTAGTACGAAGCTACGGTCGAGGCCGTGTCCGAATGTCAGACTTGACCCCACCATGAAATTATTTCGTGCTAAGCAACAAATTCCCTTGCATTTCGTCTCACACTGTACAAAAATACAGACTGTCTATATACACAGGCCTAAAGCACTCTATGATCAAGCTCACCGCAAGACAGGAACAAATTCTCAATCTGATCAAGGATGCCATCGAAAACACAGGCTTCCCGCCGACCCGCGCCGAAATCGCCAATGAGCTGGGCTTTAAATCCGCCAACGCGGCCGAGGAGCATTTGCAGGCGCTGGCGCGCAAGGGCGCGATCGAGATCGCCGCCGGCACTTCGCGCGGCATCCGCCTGCTGGGCGTGCACGCCGAGCCGGCCGCCTCCAAGGCACCGGTGTCGCTGATGATGTCGCTGCCGCTGATCGGCCGCGTGGCCGCCGGCTCGCCCATGCTGGCGCAGGAAAACCTGGAGACCAGCTACAGCGTCGATCCGGCCATGTTCTCCTCCCGCCCGGACTATCTGCTGAAGGTGCGCGGCGAATCGATGCGCGACGCCGGCATCATGGACGGTGACCTGCTGGCCGTCAAAAAAGTCGATAGCGCCAAGAACGGCCAGATCGTCGTGGCCCGCATCGGCAACGACGTCACCGTCAAGCGCTACCGCAAGACCGGCTCGCTCGTCGAACTGCTGCCGGAGAACCCGGACTTCAAGATCATCAAGGTCGATCCCGAAGCCGACGAGTTCGCGCTGGAAGGCCTGGCGGTCGGCCTGATGCGCAGCTGGCACTAAGCATTGCGGCAGGACCGGCGGCTTGCGCGCCTAGCGCTTGCCCGCCGTCTCCGGCAGATGCGACAGGTCGCGCGCGCTCAAGGCGATGTCGCCGCGCCGGCCTTCCCACGCGGCCTGCGCCAGCGTGACGGCATCCGCCTGGCGCTTGGCCTCATCCGCCACGCGCACGAACACCTCGCTCATCAACGTCTGCGCGGCGTCCATTTCATCATCTGTCATCAGGTCGGCCAGGTCGGGCGGGATGCTCTTGCCGACCGGGAGCGCGGCATTGTAATTGGCAAGGAACTGGTCGTAGCAGCTGCGCCACGCGGCCAGCGCCCGCGTCACCGCAGGGCCGCCGGCCAGCGCCGGGCGCATCGGGATGTTAGGAGGCTGGCAGTTGAAACGGGCCAGCGCAATATCGGCGCCGTCGTAGTGGCTGGTGTAGTACTCGATCTCGGCCTGCCGCGCCAGGCGGCGGGCCTGCTCGTCGGCGAAGGCGTTAGTCGACAGCACGGTCAAGGCAAGTACCCATGCTGCTCTCATAACACCCCCTCCCGCTTAGCAAAATTGAAAGCTTAGATTATCACAACTCGGCGCGATGCTCAGCAAGCTTCCAGTGCGCAGGTGAAATCGTCCAACAGATCGTCGGTATCCTCGATGCCGACCGACACCCGTATCAACGATTCGGCGATGCCCATCGACGCCCGGCGTTCCGCCCCCATCTCGAAGAAGATGGTGTGCGCCACCGGAATGATCAAAGTGCGCGTGTCGCCCAGGTTGGAAGCCGGAATCGCCAGCTTCAGGCGGTTCAGGAAGTCGAAGCAGTCGATGCCGTCCTTCAGCTCAAAACTCAGCAGCGAGCCGAAGCTGCGGAACAGTTCGCCGGAGATGGCGTGCTGCGGGTGCGACGCCAGGCCAGGATAATAGACGGCGGCCACCCGCTCGTCCGCCTCCAGCAGCCTGGCCAGCGCCATCGCATTGGCGCTGGTGCGTTCCATGCGCAGCGCCAGCGTCTCGGCGCCGACGGCGATGTGGTGCGCCGCTTCCGGCGCCAGCGAGGCGCCGAAATCGCGCAAGCCCTTGGCGCGGATCTGCGCCAGACCCCATTGCAGCGGCGCGGCCTTCTTGTAGTTCTCGTAGATATTCGGGTAGCGGGTCCAGTCGTAGGCGCCGGTGTCGGTCAGGCTGCCGCCCAGGGCGTTGCCGTGGCCGCCGATCGACTTGGTCAGCGCGTTGACCACCAGCCCGGCGCCGACAGCCTTCGGACGGAACAGGTAAGGCGTGGTCATCGTGTTGTCGACGATGTAGAGGATGCCGCGCTGCTGGCACAGCTCGCCGATGCGCTTGAGGTCAGCCACTTGCGTGCGCGGATTGGCGATGGTCTCGACGAACACCACGCGGGTCTGGTCGGTGATGGCGGCGGCGACGTTGGCGACGTCGGTGGCGTCGATGAAGGACACGGCCACGCCCTGCGCCATGGTGGTCTGCCACAGGCTGTTGGTGTTACCAAACAGGAAAGACGACGACACCACATGGTCGCCCGCGCGCAGCAGCGACTGGAACACGGCGCCGATCGCGCCCATGCCGGTGGCGAAGCAGATCGTGCCGACGCCCTGC
The DNA here is from genome assembly GCF_019166075.1 of Duganella violaceipulchra. Classification (NCBI taxonomy): domain Bacteria; kingdom Pseudomonadati; phylum Pseudomonadota; class Betaproteobacteria; order Burkholderiales; family Oxalobacteraceae; genus Duganella; species Duganella violaceipulchra. The sequence continues at coordinate 122,597 of NZ_JAHTGR010000004.1, forward strand.
TCCATCTGGTTGACCTTGTCCTCCAGCGCGGAGATGGTCGGGTTGCCCTGGCGGCCATAGCGGAAGCCCGGCTCCTTGCCCTGGAACACGGACGCCAACTGGCGCGCGTCGGCGTAACCGAAGGCGACCGAAGTGTGGATGGGCTTGTGCAGCGAACCGTGCTCGATGCCCTTCTGGCGATCGTTGTGCAGGATGGTGGTGGTGAAGCCGTAGTTCTTCTTGTCGTTCATATTCAAGCAGTCAAAAAAAAAAGCCCGGTGCGGACTCATCCGCACCGGGCGCGACATCAGCCTTCGGCGGTCGCGAGATTCAGATTCAGTTGCGAGCGTCCAGCGTCCTCGGGGCCGGCGGCCTTGGGATGGTGGCGCGCGTATTCCAGCTTGTCCAGGTAGTCCTTGGAGATGTCGCCGGTGACGTAGACGCCGTCGAAGCACGAAGCCTCGAAGTTCTTCAGCGCCGGGTTGACGTCGGAGATGGCGCGCTTCAACGCGTCGATGTCCTGGTACACCAGGTGGTCGGCGGTGATCTCGCGGCAGACTTCCTCGGTGCTGCGGCCATAGGCGATCAGCTCGTCGCGGGTAGGCATGTCGATGCCGTACACGTTAGGGAAGATCACCGGTGGCGCCGCCGAAGCGAAGATCACCTTCTTGGCGCCGGCTTCGCGCGCCATCTGCACGATCTCGCGGCTGGTGGTGCCGCGCACGATGGAGTCATCCACCAGCAGCACGACCTTGTCCTTGAACTCGGAGGCGATGGCGTTCAGCTTCTGGCGCACCGACTTCTTGCGCGCGGCCTGGCCCGGCATGATGAAGGTGCGGCCGATGTAGCGGTTCTTGATGAAGCCTTCGCGGTATTCCACGTTCAGCGCCAGCGCCAGCTGGATCGCGGCCGGACGCGACGAATCCGGAATCGGCATGACGACGTCGATCTCGCCGTCCTTGAATTCGCGCTTGATCTTCTCGGCCAGGTACTCGCCCATCTTCAGGCGGGTGGCGTACACGGAGGCGCCGTCGATGACGGAATCCGGACGCGCCAGATAGACGAACTCGAACACGCATGGATTGAGCGACGGATTGTCGGCGCACTGGCGCGAATGCAGCTGCTTGTCGGCGTCGATGAAGACCGCCTCGCCCGGCGCGATGTCGCGCACGAAGCGGAAGCCCATGCCTTCCAGCGCCACCGACTCGGAGGCGATCAGGTACTCGGCGCCCTGCTCGGTTTCGTTGATGCCCAGGCACAGCGGACGGATGCCGAACGGATCGCGGAAGGCCAGCAGGCCGACGCCGGCGATCTGCGCCACGGCAGCGTAGCCGCCGCGCACGCGACGATGCAGCACGGTCACGGCTTCAAAAATCGTGTCGGCGTCGATCGAGATGCCGGTGGTGGCTTTCTGGATCTCGTGGGCCAGCACGTTCAACAGCACTTCCGAATCGGAATCGGTGTTGATGTGGCGGCGGTCGTTCTGGAACATTTCTTTTTTGAGCTGTTCCCAGTTGGTCAGGTTGCCGTTGTGCGCCAAGGTGATGCCGAACGGGGCGTTGACGTAGAACGGTTGCGCTTCTTCCTCGCTCGACGAGCCGGCGGTTGGATAGCGGCAGTGACCGATGCCGGAATTGCCTTGCAGCGTACGCATGTTACGGGTACGGAAAACGTCACGAACCAGGCCGTTGGCCTTGTGCATGGCGAACATGCTGCTGTGATTGGTCGCGATACCTGCCGCATCCTGGCCGCGGTGCTGCAGCAGCAGCAATGCGTCATACAGCAGTTGGTTGACAGGTTGATGAGAAACGACGCCGACGATGCCACACATGATGTTGCTCCTGGACTGGGTGCTACTGATTTAAAGAATTCAAAAATTCACATGCTGCGCCATGGCAGCGGGAAGCAAGGCTTTCACCGTATGCGCTCCGGTCTCCGCGAACGGACTCAATAGCGCATCCTTCCAGAATGCTTGTTGCGGTACCGAGGTCATCCCACACAGGATGACACCGGCCAGCACAATGACAAGGCCGCGACCAAAGCCGAACACCATGCCCAGCGCGCGATCGACCAGGCTGAGGCCACCGGCATCGAGCAAGGCGCCCAGCGCCATGGCCAACAGGCCCGTCAAAATCTTCACACCGACAAACAGTGCGATAAAGGCAAGGATCAGCCGCAGCACCTCGCCCGGCACCACCGACGGCAGCATCGGCGCCAGCACGGCGGCGTAGGCATTGGCGACCACGAAGGCCACCACCCAGCCCGCCAGCGACAACACTTCCTTCACCAGGCCGCGCGCCATGCCGATGATGACCGATGCGACCAATACAAAAATCACCAGATAATCAAATATCGTCACGTCGGGCGCCTGCTGGGTCAGACGGTTTCGAGACGGCCGCTCAGGCCCATGGCGCTCAGCTTGGCCCGCACTTTTTCGGCCTCATCCTTGTTGGTGAACGGCCCCACGCGCACGCGGGTGATGTCACCGGACGGCGTCTTTTGCGTGTAGGAGCTGATGCCGGCCTTCTTCAATTTTTCGCGCAGCTCGTCGACCTTGCCCTGGTCGCTCAGCGCGGCCACCTGCAGCACGAATTTCTGGCCGGTTTCGGCGGCGGCCGCAGGCTTGGCGGCGGCCTTGCCTTCCAGGATGGCCAGGGCGCGGGCGTCTTCCGACGTCGCGGCCGGTTTGGCGCTGTCGGCCTGCTTGGCGGCCTTGGCTTCGGCCAGCTTGCGCTCGGCTTCGGCCTTGGCCTTGGCTTCGGCTTTCACTTCGGCCTGCTTGCGTTCGATTTCCAGCTTGTAGTCGGCGTCCTGGCGGGCCTTGGCTTCGTTGTCGGACTTGAGCTTGGCGATGGTTTCCGCTTTGGCCTTGGCTTCGGCCTTCAGTTCGGCGTCGCGCTTGGCGCTGTCGACCTTGACCGGCGCCACCACCAGCGGCGCGGCGGGCTTGGCCGGCTTGACGTCGTCGACGATTTCTTCCCGGCTGTCCAGCGCGGCGCTCTGCGCTACCGGCGCGGCGGCGGCCGGGGCCGGAGTTGGCACAGGCGCGGCCTCGGCCGGCTTGTCCTTGGCGGGAATCTTGATTTCGATATCGGACGCCAGCGGCTTCGGTTCGGAGTCGAGCACCATCGGCAAGCCGATCGCGACGCCCAGCGCCAGCGCGATGGCGCCCACGAGGCGGCGGCGCGCGCGTTTCTTTTCAGGCAACACCGGATCATCCGCTTCGCGGTCTTTGCTGCGGCGGGAGTTGGCGGAACCATCGGCCGACGAGGCGCGCTTGGAGCGTGCGCGCTCCGACGCGGCCTGGTCATCTGCGCTGGTGTAATAGCCGCTGTCCTGACCAGCGGTCTCTTGCTTGTTTTTACCGAGTTTCGAGAACAAGCCCATGCGTGATTTCAGTCCTGTGCGTTCAATGGAATGCGGATTTTCGTGCCGCCATGACGCCGGCGACCGTGAGGAAAGATCCAAAGACCACAATTCTATCATTCTCCCCGGCTCGGCTGATCGCATTTGCATAGGCTGCGGCCGGATCGTCGAAGATATTGATGGTGCGCTCGGCTTTTTCCGCCTGCACGATTTGCACCTTGGCCGCCAGTTCCGAGGCACTGGCCGCGCGCGGCGACGGCAGGTTGGCCAGGCACCAGTGGTCCACATGCTCGGACATGGCGGCGATCACGCCGTCGATATCCTTGTCGTGCATGGAGCCGAACACGGCGTAGGTGTAGGGGTGGAAGCCCATATTGCCGAGGTTCTGGTTCAGCGCCGAGGCCGCGTGCGGATTGTGCGCCACGTCGAGGATCACGGTCGGGCGGCCAGGCAGCACCTGGAAGCGGCCCGGCAGCTCCACCGTCACCAGGCCGGTGCGCACTTCCTGCGCGCCGACCGGCAATTCCATCTTCAGCGCTTCCAGCGCAGCCAATACGGCCGCGGCGTTGAGGATCTGGTTGGCGCCGCGCAGGCTAGGATAGGCCAGCGAATTGCGGCGCTGCGAGCGGCCGCCGTAGTTCCACTGCTGCTTGTCGCCGGAATAGTTGAAGTCGCGGCCCATCAGCCACAGGTCGGCGCCGATAGCCTCGGCGTGGTCGATCAGCGATTGCGGCGGCACCGGGTCCGAGCAGATCGCGGTCTTGCCGGCGCGGAAAATGCCGGCCTTCTCGAAGCCGATCGCCTCGCGCGTGTCGCCCAGATAGTCGGTATGGTCGATATCGACGCTGGTGACGATGGCGACGTCGGCATCGACGATGTTGACCGCGTCCAGGCGGCCGCCCAAACCCACTTCCAGGATCGCGACGTCCATGCCGGCGCCTGCCAGCAGGTGCATGATGGCCAGCGTGGTGAATTCGAAGTACGTCAGCGGGGTGTCGCCGCGCACCGCCTCGACCGCATTGAAGGCGGCCACCAGCACTTCGTCGCTGGCCAGTTCGCCGTTGATGCGGGCGCGCTCATTGAAGTCCAGGAAGTGCGGCTTGATGTACAGGCCGACCTTGTAGCCGGCGCGCATCAGCACCGATTCCAGCATGGCGCAGGTCGAGCCCTTGCCGTTGGTGCCGGCGACCATGATGACCGGGCAGCTGAAGCTCAAATGCAGGCGCTCCTTGACGGCGAGTACGCGGTCCAGGCCCATGTTGATGACGGTTTCGGCGTGGCGCGACTCAAGCAGTGCAAGCCAGGCGGGCAAAGTAGTTGGGAGATTCGGCATGATGGGGGCTCAGAAATGAAAAACGGCGCGCAGGCCGGCATGATAGCCGATTGCGCGCCGTAGCGTGGGGAACTGGCCGAATCTTAGGCCAGTACCTCTACAGCTTGATTTTGCAGCAGTGCCATCAGACGGGCGATTTCTTCGCGCATCTTGCGGCGGTCGACGATCATGTCGACGGCGCCCTTGGTGACCAGGAACTCGGCGCGCTGGAAGCCTTCCGGCAGTTTCTCGCGCACGGTGTTTTCGATCACGCGCGGGCCGGCGAAGCCGATCAGCGCTTTCGGCTCGGCGATGACGACGTCGCCCATGAAGGCGAACGAAGCGGATACGCCGCCCATGGTCGGATCGGTCAGCACGCTGATGAACGGCAGCTTCTTGTCGGACAGCTTGGTCAGCATGGCGGTGGTCTTGGCCATCTGCATCAGCGACAGCAGGCCTTCCTGCATGCGGGCGCCGCCGGTGGCGGTGATGCAGATGAACGGTACCTTCTGTTCCAGCGCCACTTGCGCGCCGCGCACGAAGCGCTCGCCGACCACGGAGCCCATCGAGCCGCCCATGAATTCGAATTCGAAGCAAGCCACGACGCAAGGCAGGCTCATGATGGCGCCGCCCATGACGATCAGCGCATCGGTCTCGCCGGTGGCTTCCATGGCTTGCTTGAGGCGGTCAGGGTATTTCTTGCTGTCTTTGAACTTCAGCGTATCGACCGGCAGCGTGTCCATGCCGATTTCATAGCGGCCGCCGGCGTCGAACAGGCTGTCGAGGCGTTCACGGGCGCGGATGCGCATGTGATGGTCGCATTTCGGGCAGACGTGCAGGTTCGATTCCAGATCGGTGCGGTACAGCACGGCTTCGCAGGACGGGCATTTGACCCACAGGCCCTCGGGCATGGTCTTGCGTGCGGCAGCGTCGGAACGCTGGATACGTGGGGGCAGCAGTTTTTCCAACCAACTCATAAATTCTCCTTGCAGCTAACTTGTGGCCGAAGTGTAGCCGTTTCTCGCCCCTCTGTCGAACTTTGCAGTACAACAATTTTTAAGGTTCGTCATGGAATTGGCGGGTTTTTAGAGTGATTCCCCTACTACGGCTTGTGCCTTTTCGCGTTGCAAAGGAGGCAAATCTATCTCAACCTTATAGCCCGTATAGACAATATTTCTTAAATAAATTTGTATTACCTGTTCAGGCGACAAGCCGATTTCGTCGCCAATTACCTTGAAGTAATCGATATCGGTATGAGCCAAGCCGATAGTCAATGTCCGCCCCATCAGCTTAGCGATCGGGTGGGGAACAGACACATATTTAGAAACATCCAACTCTTCGTCGCACATACGTTACCTCATCGATAAAATTTCGTTTCCGCCGGGGTTGCTTTGCGAGCAGAAATAAGACGTATGGTTTCACTCCTCCGGTAGCAATGGCATACAAACAGCAAGCGGCCACGTTGACTGAACCCGATAGCGAAAAACCTATCCTCGCCGTTCGAGTGGGCCTCATCCCGTATCAATCTAACGTCAAAGTCTTTAAAAACGGTCTTTGCCTCGTCAAAGCTGACGCCGTGCTTTCGCAGATTGGCAGCAGCCTTACGTTGATCCCACTCGAAACGCACGGCCGCTCTCCTTCAACATAGCCAGTACTGAACTATGTATCAAGGTGAGCGGTCGGGATTTGACGGCCAAGGGTGCCGGCGCGGGTTTAGGCGTCGAGCGCGGCGCGGATGCCGCTGACGAAAGATTGCACGGCGGCCACGGCGCCGTCCTTGCCGGCGTTTTCGATCTCCTGGATGATGCGGCTGCCGATGACGACCGCGTCGGCCACCTCGGCCACGGCGCGCGCGGTGGCGCCGTCGCGGATGCCGAAGCCCACGCCGATCGGCAACTGCACGTGCTTGCGGATCGCCGTCAAGCGCTCCGCCACTTCCACCGTGTCGATATTGCCGGCGCCGGTCACGCCCTTGAGCGAGACGTAGTAGCTGAAGCCGCCGCCAACCTTGGCCACCTGCGCGATGCGTGCCTCGGTCGAGGTCGGCGCCAGCAGGAAGATCAGGTCCAGCTCGGCGGCGCGCATGGCGGCCGCGAACTCTTCACACTCCTCCGGCGGGTAGTCGACCACGATGGCGCCGTCCGCCCCCGCCGCCTTGGACTTGGCGATGAAGGTGGCCGCGCCGATGCGCTCGATCGGATTGGCATAGCCCATCAGCACCACCGGCGTGCTCTGGTTGGTCTTGCGGAACTCCGCCACGTAGCCGAACACGTCGTGGATGCCGACGCCGTTGGCCAGCGCCCGCTCGCAGGCGCGCTGGATCACCGGGCCTTCGGCCATCGGGTCGGAAAACGGCACACCGAGTTCCAGGATGTCGGCGCCGCCGGCCACCATGGCGTGCATCAGCGGCACCGTCGATTCCGGCGACGGATCGCCGGCGGTGATGAAGGTGACCAGCGCGGTTTTGTTGTGCGCCTTCAGGGCGCTGAAAGTTGCTGCGATTTTGGACATGTCGTTTTCCTTAGTTGAAGTTCAAACCCATACGTTCTGCCACCGTATGCATGTCCTTGTCGCCCCGGCCCGACAGGTTGGCCAAAATAATTTGATCCTTAGGCAAGGTTGCCGCCAGCTTGGCCGCGTAGGCCAGCGCGTGCGACGATTCCAGCGCCGGGATGATGCCTTCGATATGACAACAGTCGTGGAAGGCCTTGAGCGCCTCCTCGTCCGTGATCGACACATATTCCGCGCGACCGATGTCCTTCAGGTAGGCGTGCTCCGGCCCGACGCCCGGATAGTCGAGGCCGGCCGACACCGAATGGGTCTCGATGATCTGGCCGTTCTCGTCCTGCAGCAGATAGGTGCGGTTGCCGTGCAACACGCCCGGGAAACCCTTGGTCAGCGAAGCGGCGTGCTTGTCGCCATCGAGCCCCTCGCCCGCCGCCTCGACGCCGATCAGGCGCACCTGCTTCTGGTCGATATACGGGTAGAAGATGCCCATGGCGTTGGAGCCGCCGCCGATGCAGGCGACCACGCAGTCCGGCTGGCGGCCGGTCATTTCCGGCATCTGCACCAGGCACTCCTCGCCGATCACCGACTGGAAGTCGCGCACCATCATCGGATAGGGATGCGGGCCGGCCACGGTGCCGATGATGTAGAAGGTGTTTTCAATATTGGTGACCCAGTCGCGCATGGCTTCGTTGAGCGCGTCCTTCAAGGTCTTGGAACCGGACTCCACCGGCACGACGGTCGCGCCCAGCAGCTTCATGCGGTAGACGTTCTGCGCTTGGCGCTTGACGTCCTCGCTGCCCATGTAGACCACGCACTCCAGCCCGAAACGGGCGCAGATGGTGGCCGTGGCGACGCCGTGCTGGCCGGCGCCGGTCTCGGCGATGATGCGCGGCTTGCCCATGCGCTTGGCCAGCAAGGCCTGGCCGATGACGTTGTTAATCTTGTGGGCGCCGGTGTGGTTCAGGTCTTCGCGCTTGAAGTAGATCTGCGCGCCGCCGGCCAGCTCGGACCAGCGCCTGGCGTAGTAGATCGGCGACGGCCGGCCGACAAAGTGCTTGAGCTCGTAACGGAACTCGTCGAGGAACTCGGGATCTTTGCTGTAGCGCTCGTAGGCTTCGTTGAGCTCGGCCAGTGCGTAGGTCAGCGTTTCGGCGACGAAGGCGCCGCCGTAGGGGCCGAAATGGCCTTTTGCATCGGGAAAATTGTAGTCTTTAGCGTGGAACAACGGCTTCGCTGGGGCGTTCATCATGATGGGTTTCGCTTTCGTTCATGGTATCTCCGGCCCGCACCGCCGCGACAAAGTCGGCGATCTTGCGGGCATCCTTGATCCCCCTGGACGCTTCGACACCACTGCTGATGTCGACGGCGTAGGGGCGTACACCGACCACCGCGTCAGTCGCGTTGTGTACGCTCAAGCCACCACTTAAAACGACCCGAGGCGCGAGATCTTTTGGAATGAGAGACCAATCAAAACCCTTTCCTGCACCGCCATAGGCATCCACATAGGTATCCAGCAACAGGCTGGTGAACAAGGGACTGGCGGCGCGGCATCGCTGCTCGTATTCTAGCAAATCGGACGGAAGTGTGTCGGGTTTGACGCGGAACACCCGCATGAACTGTCGCCCGGCCGCCGCGGCGATGACGGCGGACTGTTCCACCGTCTCGTCGCCGTGCAGCTGGATCAGCGCAATCGGCGCCACTTTGCAGGTGGCGGCCACCTCTTCCGGCGTGGCGTTGACGAACAGGCCGGTGCAGGTGATGAAGGGCGGCACGGCGCGGATCAGCTCGGCGGCCTGTTCGGGCGTCACGTAGCGCGGGCTCTTCGGATAGAACACGAAACCGATCGCATCGGCGCCGGCCGCCACCACGGCATGCACATCTTCCAGGCGGGTCAAACCGCAAATCTTGATACGCGTGCGTGCCATGTTGATCCTTTAAAACCAGGGCAAGGCGCTGGTGGTCTCCAGCGGCAAGTCCCATTTGGGGTCGTAGTCGATTTTCGCCAGGTACAGGCCGTCCGGCATGAAGGTCGGCGCGGCGGCGTGGCGGTCCTTGGTTTCCAGCAGCTGGCCCAGCCATTCCGGCCGTTCGCGCCCGGTGCCAATATAAACCAGCGATCCGACCAGGTTGCGCACCATGTGGTGCAGGAAGGCGTTAGCGGTGATGGTGAACACCACCAGCTCGCCGTGGCGCTTGATCTGGATGTCGTGCATCAGCTTGACCGGCGACTTGGCCTGGCATTGCGCCGCGCGGAAGGCGGTGAAGTCGTGCCAGCCCAGCAGCGGCGGGATGGCCTGCTGCATCAGCGCCACGTCCAGCTGACGGAAGCAGAAGCCGGCGCGCCCTTCCAGCAGCGGCGAGCGGGTCGGATTGTTGTACAGCACGTAGTGATAGGTGCGGGCGCGGGCGCTGAAGCGGGCGTGGAAGAAGTCGTTGACGCTGGGGTCGCCGTCGAGCTGCTTGGCCCAGCGCACCGCGATCGACGGCGGCAGAAAGGCGTTGACGCCGCGCACCCAGGAATGGGTGTCGCGCACCAGCTCGGTGTCGAAGTGCACCACTTGTTCCAGCGCGTGCACGCCGGTGTCGGTGCGGCCGGCGCAGGTGGTGGCCAGCGGCACCCTGGCGAATTTCTCCAGCGCCTGTTCAAGCTTATCCTGGACCGTGTGGCCGTCCGCCTGTTTCTGGTAGCCGTTCCACGCGGTTCCGTCGTACTGGACGCCGATTGCTATCCGTTTCAATTGCTGCCCGATGTCGTGTCAGAGTCAGCCATTATATACGGAGCGGCCTTACCCCAATTGGGCGCGCATGGCGTTGGCCTTGGCGATCTGGTCGTCGCTGCCGCCGCGCAGCACTTCGTCCAGCAGTTCGCGCGCGCCTTCCTTGTCGCCGATTTCCTGGTAGGCGATCGCCAGGTCCAGCTTGGTGTCCATTTCCATGTGGTGCGCCGACAGCGTGTCGTCGCGGCCTTGGGCCGGTGCGGAATCGGCCGCGGCCGGCACGCCGGAACCGCCCAGTGCGGTATCGAGGTCGAGGTCGATGCCGGACAGGTCGAACTCCTGCGCGGCCGGCGCCGGCGCGGGCGTGACCTCTTCCGCGCCTTGCAGCGCGTCGGCGAAGTCGCCGGCGTCGAACTCGGCGGCCGGCGCCGGCGCTGGCGCGGGTGCTGGAATTGCCGGAATTTCAAAGTTCATCAAGTCGAGGTCCAGCGGATCGCTGCTGGCCGACGGCAAGCCCGGCGCCACGGTCTCGGCCGGCAAGTCCAGGCCGAAGTCCATGCTCAGGTCTTCCACCGGCGCAGGCGCAGGTTCCGGCGCCGGGGCCGGAGCGGCTGGCGCATCGAAGGCCAGGTTGAAGGCGTCTTCCGGCATGGCTTCCGGCTCGGCCGCGGGGGCTGGTGCCGGCGCGGCGGCGGCCGGCTCGAAACTCAGGCCGCCCAGGTCGAAGTCCATCAGGTTGTCGGTTTCCGCCGCCACCGAAGCGGGCGACACCGAGGCATCGGCCGCCTGCGGCAAGGCGGTATCCATCTCGCTGCCGAAATCCATCAGATTGCCGTCGCCGGCCGCAGGCGGGGCGTCGAAGCCCAGGTCCAGGTCCAGGCCAGCGGGGGCCGGCGCCGGCGCTGGGGCCGGTGCGCTGAAATCGTTGCTGAAGTCCGATGCGCTGAAGGCGGCGGCGCTGGCGGCGACACCGGCGGCAGCCACGACCGGCGCAGCGGCAAACATGCTGTCGGCGTCAGCGCCGCCTTCGACATACAGCGGATTGCTCGGGTCCAGGGTGCGGCCCATGGCGGCCGCTTGCGCCCATTCATCGCCCTGGCCGCGCGTCATCGAATACAGCTCGGAGGCCTGGCTCTCGAACGCGCGCGCGTCCTTGCGGGTGACGTAGATTTCCAACAGCTTCAGGCGCACCGCATGGCGCTCCGGATGGCTGCGCAGCGCCTCCTTCAGGATTTCTTCGGCCTGGGCGTCGCGGCCGTAGGCGATGTAGACGTCGGCTTCCGCCACCGGATCGACTTCATTGGTGTCGAGCTGGCTGGCCGATGGCGCGAAGTTGGAATTGAACACGCTGTTGTTGGTGTCGACGCTCTGGCCGCCGGCGTCGGCGATCAAGGCCTGCGACGGAATCGCGGTGTCGCCGAGGATGCTGCCCTCTTCCTTCGGCACCTCGAACTTCTTGCGGCGGCGCGAAGCGATCAGCGCGCCGGCGCCGGCCAGCAGGGCTGCGGCCGCCAAGCCGACGTATTGCAGGTTGTCCATGATCGTCTCGAACAGGCTAGGTTCGAGTTTCTTCGGCGGGATCACCAGCGTGCGCTTGGGCTTGGCCGGCGCCGATGCTTCGACCTGGGCCGATGCCGGTGTCGAAGCCGATGCCACGGCGGAAGCCGAAGCGGACGGTTTTGCGGTGTCGGCGCCGGCCTTGTTCTTCACCGCCATCAGTTTTTCCAGGTCGTGGACGTTCTTCTCCAGTTCCTTGGTGCGGGCGGCGGCCTCGTCCAGTTCCTTCTGGTGGGCGATCTTGTCTTCCACCGCCATGCCGGTCTTGCCCGCGACCGGCGCCCCGGACGTGGTTTTCGACAGGGTCAGCTTGTCCTTGGCGGCGTTGACGGCGTTCGGCTTTTCCTCGACCTTGGCGGTGATCTTGCCCGACACGTTCTGGCTGGTGTCCGGCTCCTTGGCTGAAGTGCTGTTGGCCACCTGCCCGGCCAACTTGGCGCGGTAGGCGTTGAAGTCGGCCGCGTGCGCGACCACCACGCCACGCGCCTCGCCTTCCGGCGCGGTGTTGCGGATCGTGTCGGCGTCCGGCACGGCCAGGATCTGGCCCGACTTCAGGCGGTTCATATTGTTGCCGGAGAACGCTTCCGGGTTGGCGCGGTACAGCGCCACCAGCATCATGTCCAGCGACACGTCGACCGGCTTGACCTGGTTGGCGATGCGGGTCAGGTTGTCGCCGGATTTGACGGTGTACTCATTGGCGGCGGGCTTGGCCGGCGCGGCCGGCTGGCGCACTGGCGCCGGCGTGCTCGGCGCCATCGGCGCGGCGGCCGGCGCCGCCGCGGCGGCGGGTGCGGAAGGCGCGGCCGGGGTGGCGTTGCGGCCCAGGTCCACCGGCGCGGCCACTTGCGGCGCTTGCGTCGCGCGCATGTCGGCCGGGTCCAGCAGGAAGGTGTATTCGCGAACCATGCGGCCGCCGGTCCAGTTCAGCTCCAGCAGCATGTCGACGAAGGGCTCGTTGACCGGCTGGCTGGACGTTATGCGTATCAACTGGCGGCCATTGCGCTGCTCGACTTCGAAGCGCAGCGACAGCAGGGTCGGATTGAAATCGATGTTGGCGGTGCGGAAGGCTTCAGCCGGCGCCAGCTTGGCGACCAGCGCGCCCGCTTCGTCCGCCGAGACCGCCGTCAATTCGATCTCCGCCCGCAGCGGCTGCCCCAGCGACGATAAAACCGTCAGCTTGCCTAGCCCGGCGGCGTTGGCGGACGCCACTAACACCGCACTGGCGACAGCCCCAGTGAGCGTCTTCAACGCGAAGGAAACAATGCTGGAGCGAGTGGGTACGTGCATAGTGGGCGGCATCTGGTTGTCAGAGGGAAAATGTTACTTTCCCAGATATATCAACATATCATCATGCTCCAGAGCATGCAAGCTTTGCACGATGTTTCTCTAGTGATACATGAGGATGTGTAACGTCTATGCCTACTTTAAACCAAAAAAAGGGGTTTCCCCTATGAGAACTCATAGAGAAAACCCCTTCTGCTTTAACAATTGCCGAGAAGCTTACTTGTCCAGCACGATGCGCAGCATGCGGCGCAGCGGTTCGGCCGCGCCCCACAGCAGCTGGTCGCCGACGGTGAAGGCCGACAGGTAGTCGTCGCCCATGCTCATCTTGCGCAGGCGGCCGACCGGGATCGTCAGGCTGCCGGTGGCGGCGGCCGGCGACAGGTCCTTGACCGACGCTTCACGGGTGTTCGGCACCACTTTGACCCACTGGTTGTTGGCGGCGATGATGTCGTGGATCTCGTCGATCGGCACGTCCTTCTTCAGCTTGATGGTCAATGCCTGCGAGTGGCTGCGCATGGCGCCGATGCGCACGCACAGGCCGTCGACAGGGATCGCTTTCGAACCGAAGTCCGCGCCCAGGCCCAGGATCTTGTTGGTCTCGGCGCCGCCCTTCCATTCTTCCTTCGACTGGCCGTTGCCCAGGTCCTTGTCGATCCACGGGATCAGGTTGCCGGCCAGCGGCGCGCCGAACTGCCTGGTCTCTTCGGCAGTTAAACCGTGCTGGGTGGCCAGCACCTGGCGGTCGATCTCCAGGATCGCGGAAGCAGGATTGTCCAGCAGCGCTTTCACCGACGAATTGATCGTGCCGAACTGGGTCAGCAGCTCGCGCATGTGCTGGGCGCCGCCGCCCGACGCCGCCTGGTAGGTCATGGACGTCATCCACTCGACCAGGTTGTGCTGGAACAGGCCGCCCAGGCCCATCAGCATGCACGACACGGTGCAGTTGCCGCCGATGTAGTTCTTCACGCCCTTGCCCAGCGCGTCCTTGATGACGTGCAGGTTGACCGGGTCCAGCACGATGACGGCGTCCTTCTCCATGCGCAGCGTGGAGGCGGCGTCGATCCAGTAGCCGTTCCAGCCGGCCGCGCGCAGCTTGGGGAACACTTCGGTGGTGTAGTCGCCGCCCTGGCACGAGATGATGATCTCGCACTTTTTCAGTTGGTCGATGTCGGTCGCGCTTTTCAGTTTGGTTTCATTCTTCGCCATCGCCGGGGCGTCGCCGCCCGGGTTCGAGGTGGTGAAAAACACCGGTTCGATGTGGGCGAAATCGCCCTCTTCCTGCATGCGCTGCATCAGGACCGAACCAACCATGCCGCGCCAACCTACCAAGCCTACGAGTTTCATTTTCTTTCCTTCTAATGATTTATACGATTTACACCAAAGCCTTGACCACGGCGTCGCCCATCTGTTCCGTGCCGACCTTGGTGGTGCCGGCTTCGTAGATGTCGGCGGTGCGCAGGCCTTGCGAGAGCACGTGCTTGACGGCGTTCTCGATGCGGTCGGCCTGTTCGGCCCTGTTCAGCGAGTAGCGCAGCATCATCGCGGCCGACAAAATCGTCGCCAGCGGATTGGCGATGCCCTTGCCGGCGATGTCGGGCGCGGAACCGTGCGACGGCTCGTACAGGCCCTTGTTGTTGGCGTCCAGCGAGGCCGACGGCAGCATGCCGATCGAACCGGTCAGCATCGAAGCCTGGTCGGACAGGATGTCGCCGAACATATTGCCGGTGACGAGAACGTCGAACTTCTTCGGCGCGCGCACCAGTTGCATGGCGGCGTTGTCGACGTACATATGTTCCAGCGCGACGTCGGGGTATTCCTTGTGCACGTCGGTGACGATGTCGCGCCAGAACTGGAAGGTTTCCAGCACGTTGGCCTTGTCGACGCTGGTCAGGCGCTTGTCGCGCTTCTGCGCGGCCTGGAACGCCACGTGGGCGATGCGGCGGATTTCGCCTTCGGCATAACGCATCGTGTCGTAGCCTTCACGCTGGCCCTTGAAGGCGCCGTCCGGGCACTCGCGCACACCGCGCGGCTGGCCGAAGTAGATGTCGCCGGTCAGTTCGCGGATGATCAGGATGTCCAGGCCGGACACCACTTCCGGCTTCAGGGTCGAGGCGTTGGCCAGTTGCGGGTACAGAATGGCCGGACGCAGGTTGGCGAACAGGCCCAGGTTCTTGCGCAGGCCCAGGATCGCCTGCTCGGGACGCAGCGCGCGTTCCAGCGTGTCGTACTGGTAGTCGCCGACGGCGCCGAACAGCACCGCGTCGGCCGCCTTGGCCAGCGCCAACGTGCCTTCCGGCAGTGGGTGGCCGTGGGCCGCGTAGCCGGCGCCGCCGACCGGCGCGCTTTCCAGCTCAAATTGTTCGCCCAGCACGTTCAGGACTTTGACGGCTTGCGCGATGATTTCCGGGCCGATACCGTCGCCCGGGAGGATAGCGATTTTCATGAGTAGTTTTCGAGATTAGATGACGTTGGCCAACCAAGGTTGGGTTGCCAGATGGCGCTCTTCGAAGCCGCGGATAGCGTCGGCGTGACGCAGCGTCAGGCCGATATCGTCGAGCCCGTTCATCAGGCAGTATTTGCGGAAGGCGTCGATCTCGAAGGGATAGGAGACGCTGCCATTGCTGGTGGAGATGCGCTGCTGTTCAAGGTCGACCACCAGACGGTAACCGGGGAAGGCCTTGACTTCATTGAACAGATGGTCGATCTGCGTTTCGGATAAAACGATGGGCAGCAAGCCGCTTTTGTAGCAGTTGTTGAAGAAGATGTCGGCGAACGACGGCGCGACGATGGCGCGGAAGCCGTACTGGTCCAGCGCCCACGGCGCGTGCTCGCGCGAGGAGCCGCAGCCGAAGTTCTTGCGGGTCAGCAGGATCGAGGCGCCCTGGTAGCGCGGCTCGTTGAGCACAAACTCCGGATTGAGCGGACGCACGCTGTTGTCCTGGCCCGGCTCGCCGTGGTCCAGGTAGCGCCATTCGTCGAACAGGTTGGGACCGAAGCCGGTGCGATGAATCGACTTCAAAAATTGCTTCGGAATGATGGCGTCGGTGTCGACATTGGCGCGGTCCAGCGGGGCCACCAGTCCTTCGTAGATCGTAAATTTATCCATGATTCTCGTTCGGGTTGTGCGACGGCGGACCGTCGCGGCCCGCCGTGCTGCGGTTTATTTTTTGGTCGAGGCGCCTTCCAGCGACTCACCGACCTTTTTGACGTCCTTGCCGAAGCCGTTGACGGTGTTGCAACCGGTCAGGATCAGCGCGATGATGGACAGGGCGAATAGTTTTTTCATGTTGGGTCTCTAGGGATGGTTAAGACATCAACGCAGCGTGCGCACGTCGACAAAGTGGCCGGCGATACCGGCTGCCGCCGCCATGGCGGGAGACACCAGATGGGTGCGTCCGCCCTGACCTTGGCGTCCTTCAAAATTGCGGTTCGAGGTGGAGGCGCAGCGCTCGCCCGGTTCCAGGCGGTCGGCGTTCATCGCCAGGCACATCGAGCAGCCCGGGTCGCGCCATTCGAAACCGGCGTCCTTGAAGATGCGGTCCAGGCCTTCCTTCTCGGCCTGGTCTTTCACCAGTCCGGAGCCCGGCACCACCATCGCCAGCTTGACGTTGGAGGCGCGGTGCTTGCCGCGCACCACGTCGGCGGCGGCGCGCAAATCCTCAATGCGCGAGTTGGTGCAGGAGCCGATGAAGACCTTGTCGATGCGGATGTCCTCGATCGCGGTGTTCGGCTTCAGGTTCATGTAGACCAGCGCCTTTTCCATCGCATCGCGCTTGACGCTGTCTTTTTCCAGGTCCGGGTCCGGCACGCGGCCGTCGATCGCCACCACCATTTCCGGCGACGTGCCCCAGGTCACCTGCGGCTTGATCTCGGCGGCGTTGAGCGTGACCACCAGGTCGAACCTGGCGCCGGCGTCGCTGTGCAGCGTGCGCCAGTAGTCGACCGCGCGGTCCCAGTGCGGACCGGCCGGCGAGAAAGGCCGGCCCTTGACGTAGTTGATGGTGACGTCGTCGACGCCGATGATGCCGGCGCGCGCGCCCGCCTCGATCGCCATGTTACAGACCGTCATCCGGCCTTCCATCGACAGCGCGCGGATGGTTGAACCGCCGAACTCGATACAGTAGCCGGTGCCGCCGGCGGTGCCGATCTTGCCGATGATGGCCAGCACCACGTCCTTGGCGGTGACGCCGGCCGGCAGCGCGCCGTCGACCTGCACCAGCATGGCCTTGGATTTCTTTTGCAGCAGCGTCTGGGTGGCCAGCACGTGCTCCACTTCCGAGGTGCCGATGCCATGCGCCAGCGCGCCGAAGGCGCCGTGGGTCGAGGTGTGCGAGTCGCCGCAGACCACGGTCATGCCCGGCAGGGTCGCGCCCTGCTCCGGCCCAATCACGTGGACGATGCCCTGGCGCTTGTCGTTCATGTTGAAGTAGGTCAGGCCGTAGGACTTGGCGTTCTTGTCCAGCGTTTCCACCTGCAGGCGCGAGACCGGGTCGGCGATGCCGTCGGCGCGGCCGGTGGTCGGCACGTTGTGGTCGGCCACCGCCAGGTTGGCGGACACGCGCCACGGCGCGCGGCCGGCTTCGCGCAGGCCGTCGAAGGCCTGCGGGCTGGTGACTTCATGCACCAGGTGGCGGTCGATGTACAGGATCGTGGTGCCGTCTTCTTCGGCCTTGACCACGTGGGAGTCCCAGAGTTTGTCGTAAAGCGTCTTCATCATAATTTATGAGTACTGCAGCTGCCTGTGTGAGTGATCCACTTCGATTATGCCATATTGTGCAATGCGGTAGCGGCCGCCGCTGTCAGGCCTCGTGAGCCGATGCAGTTCCGCCTACTGATACACTTTTTATGACTCCTTTTGCCAAATTCGGAAATGCAAATAAAAAAAGCCTGCGTGAACGCAGGCTTTTGGACTTTCTGGCCTAATCCTCTGACTAGGCCGCCATGCGTACACTACCTCGACATCCGTCCATTAGGAACGATAGGCCCACCACCAGCACCAGTTCGCCTTCGGCCGAACGCGCGGTGCCGGTAATGCCCTCGACGCTAATCGCGGTCATCGGTTTAATCACCAGGTCGGCGGTACCGTCGACCGCTTCCACCGCCAGAATGTACGGCTGTGGTGCAGCGACAACAATACCCACTTTCTCGCGGCAGCTCTCGTAGCCCAGCGAATCGGCCAGCGAACGCACCGGCAACGGACGGCCCTGGTCTTTCAGCACCGGCGCGCCGCCCACTTCCATGAACACTTCCGGCAGCTCGACCACGCGCTGCACCACGGCCATCGGCAACGCCAGCGCGGCGCCCGAGGTCGAGACCAGCATGGTCGGCACGATCGACAGCTCGATCGGCAGGCGGATGGCGAACTTGGTGCCCTTGCCCAACGCCGATTCGATGTGGATGGCGCCGCGGTTCTTCTCCACGGCGGTCTTCACCACGTCCATGCCGACGCCGCGGCCGGACACGCTGGAAGCGACTTCCTTGGTCGAGAAACCCGGCAAGAATACCAGCTGGAAGCATTCGTCGTTGGTCAGCTGCACCGATTCCGAGATCAGGCCCTTTTGCTGGGCCTTGGTGCGCAGCACCACCGGGTCCATGCCTTTGCCGTCGTCCTGAAGCACAATCATAACGCTATTTGCTTCCTGCCATGCTTTGAGCGAGATATAGGCCTTGGCCGGCTTGCCCGCCGCGAGGCGGTCTTCCGGCGATTCGACGCCATGGTCCAGCGAATTGCGCAGCATGTGCACCAGCGGATCGTACAGGCTGTCCACCACCACGCGGTCGACTTCGGTCTCCGCGCCTTCGATGGTCAGCTCGACGTCCTTGCCCAGGTCTTTCGCCAGTTCGCGCACCAGGCGCGGGAACTTCTGGAACAGGCGGCCGACCGGCTGCATGCGGGTCGCCAGGGTGGCGCGCTGCAGTTCGGTGGAGTAGCGCGAGGCGCGTTCCAGCGTTTCCGCCAGCGTCGCCATCAGGGTCTGGGCCTGGCCTTCGAACTTGAATTGCAGCAGGCGCTCCAGCAGCACGGCGGCCTGGTTGGCGGCCTGCACCGATTCGCCGGCCACTTCCAGCAGCGCGTCCAGCTTGACGGCGTCAACCCGGATCGATTCTTCCTTGGCCGGCGCGGCGTGCGGACGCTCTTCGCGTTTTTCGGCCGCTTCGCGCTTGGCGGGGCTGGAGCTCGGACCGGCGGCGTGCACGGCGGCGACCACGGCGGCCAGTTCGGCGGCCGGCAACGGGGCCGACGGCGCCTGCGCGACCGGAGCCGGCGCGGCTGCCGATGCGGCAGGTTTGGTGTAGCTACCGGCCGGCATCACGGCTTCGTACATGCCTTCCCAGTCCAGGCCGTCGGGCGACGGCGCGGAGGCGGGTACTGCGGCTGGGGCCGCAATGGCGGCCGCGGCCGGGGCAGGCGCCGGCGCGGCGGCCTTGGCCGGAGCAGCGGTGGTCTTGCCTTCGATGGCGTCGGTCAGGATGACTTCCAGATCCTTGGGCATGGCGGACAGGCTGTCCGGCTCGGCGCCGTTGTTCAGTTCGGCCAGCTGGTCGGCCACGAAGCCCGACGCCTGCAGCGCCGCCTCGATCGCGATCGGCGTCACCGGCGCGGCGCCGGTGCGCAGCGCGTCGAACAAGTTCTCGGTCAAGTGACATGCCGCCACCATCGCCGGCAGGCCCATGAAACCGGCGCCGCCCTTGATGGTGTGGAAGGAGCGGAACACCGCATTCAATGTTTCTTTATTGTCCGGGTCGCGTTCGAGCCGCAGCAGATGCTCTTCAACGTTGACCGCAAGATCCATCGCCTCGACGACGAAATCCTTGAGCATATCGTCCATTAGAATCCCAGGTCAGCAAGCAGGTCGTCGACATTGTCCTGGTTCAGCGCTACGGCTGGAGCCGAAGGGCCGGACATCAGGGACACCTCTTTTTGCGCGATTTTCTCGCGTACCGCCGGTGGTGCATTGTCGCGCAGCAGTTCTGCCAGTTCGTGCTCCACCGTCTTGGTGATGGTCACGACTTTCTTGATCAGCTGGCCGGTGATGTCCTGGAAGTCCTGGGCCATCATGATTTCCAGCAGGCGGGCTTTTTCCGCTTCGGTGGCCACCGACACGGCGGCCGCGAACGCTTGCGAGTCGCCGGCCAGCTGCTTGAACTGGTCCAGGCTCAGCTTGCCCGCGAACAGGTCGGCCCAGCGGGTTTCCATTTCCTTGGATTTTTTCGACAGCACGTCCTGCTCCGGCATGCCTTCGTCCAGGGTGTTGAGCACCTTGTTGGCGGCTTGTTCGGTCAGGGTGGCGACGTATTCGAGGCGGTCCTGGGCGTCGTTGATCTGCGACGAGGCCTCGGTCAGCGCCTTGTCGTAGCCCAGTTCGCGCAGCGAATCGTGCAGCAGGCGCACGATGCCGCCCAGGCGTTCGAACATCGGCTTGTCTTCGCCGTCGGCGCCGGCTTCGGCGGGCGCCGCGGCGGGCGCGGCGGCGACAGCGACCGGGGCGGGAGTGGCGGGCGCCGCATCCGCAGGTCGGGCCGAGGCCACTTCGTCGAACAGGCTTTCCAGGTCATCCTCGGCGGAAGCAGGCGCTGGAGCGGGCGCTGCCGTCTTGCTCTGAGCAGACACTTCATCAAATAGTGCGTCGAAATCGTCAGCGGCGTTGGTCATAATCCCTGCTTCTCCATAATTTGTAAAATTGCTGCCCTAAACTTGCATGCTTGTGATGACGCTCGGCAATATAACGCTCTTACCCGAGTGTAGCAGGGCGCAGCCAGATTATTCAATCCCAGAGTCGGGTCGCCTGCCCTGCGCTCCGGGTCCAAGCCAAGTTTCGTTGTATTTGGAGATACTAACATTGGTTAGATAGACAAAACACGCCTTGAGACACAAAAGTAGTGCTCGTGTGCAAAAAAAGCAGGTAAAAAGTATGAAAGCCAACACGCGTGCCTCAGCGCAAAGCGCTTTCATTTGATAATCATCAAGTCTTTCCATACTAACAATAATGTAAATCGGGGCTACAATTAAGAGCAGCCAGCTGGTTTTAACAGGAGGTTCATCATGTACCGCAAAATCTTGATTACCACCGACGGCTCCGCCGTTTCCAGCAAAACCGCCTGCGCCGGGGTGGCCTTTGCCGAACAGATGAAGGCCGAAGTGCTGGTGCTGTTCGTGGCGCCCGAGTACCAGTACCCGATCTACGTCGAAATCATCCCGCCCAGCTACCCGAGCGAGGACGAATACCGCGCCGCGATGCTGCGCGCCGGCAAGGAACATACGCAGGACGTGGTCGATTCCTGCGCCAAACGCGGCGTGCCGTGCGAAGCGCTGACGGTGTTTGCGGAAAGCGCGGCGCTGAAGATCGTCGATGTGGCGGAAAAACACCATTGCGACCTGATCTTCATGGGCTCGCATGGCCGCAGCGGCTGGGGCCAGCTGCTGCTGGGCAGTGTCACCAACAAAGTGTTGTCGCACGCCAAAACACCGGTGATGGTGCACCGCCTGATCAAGGAGCCCGGCAGCAAATAAAACGCGGTCGAGATGCTTTTTGTAGTAAGATCATAAGATTAGTTCAAACACAATAATACTTACTTTTAATTACTTTTTCTCTCAAGCATCTCTATGATTCGAATTGTCATTGCCGACGACCACACCATCATGCGTGAAGGTCTCAAGCGCATCCTCGACGGCGCTCCCGACATCGACATCGTAGGCGAGGCCATAGACGGCTTCGAAGTCCTAGGCCATGTGCGCCAGGGCGGTTTCGACCTGCTGCTGCTGGACTTGTCCATGCCCGGCCGCAGCGGTGTCGACCTGATCCGCCAGATCAAGGCGGAAGCGCCCAAGCTCGCCATCCTGATCCTGACCATGCACGAAGAGGAACAGTACGCGGTGCGCGCCATCCGCGCCGGCGCCCAAGGCTACCTGACCAAGGAAAGCGCCGGCACCCAGCTGGTCGGCGCGATCCGCAAGGTCGCCTCCGGCCGTCCCTACATCAGCACCGAAGTGGCCGAGCAACTGGCGCTGAACATCATGATGCCCAACGAAAGCCTGTTGCATAAACAACTCTCGGACCGCGAATTCGAAGTTTTTTCGCTGTTGGTGGCTGGCAAGTCGATCACTGAAATCGCCAACAGCCTGCACCTGAGCGTCAAGACCGTCAGCACCCACAAGACCCGCATCATGCAGAAAATGGGCATGAGCTCGCTCTCGGAAATGGTTCAATATGCCGTGGCTCATCGTCTGTTGTCCCCCTTCAAGACCTGATTTCCCCGTCCGTCGTTAGGACAACTCCTACATTGCTGCGCTGCGTCCTACGCGCATATTCAGCCATTGCTGATATCTATCTCCCCCCCTCGTTGGCATACTGAAACCATACGATACATGCTGCACGGCTACAGACACGTAGCACGTTGCCGTGCGTCACCACAACAGGAAACCAAGCAGCGCGGCACAGCCCAGTTCCCGTCCTTTCGAAAAGCAATACCTGTACACAGGAGATCACCATGCTGTCTACGCAAACGTCTGAAATTCGCCCGGCCACCACTGCGACCATGCAGTCCTCGTCGATGGAGGCGGGCCGTCAGCGTCAGGGGCGGCTCTGGTCGAACCTGAAGGAAGTCTGCGATTTGTTGCACATCCCGGCGGCCTGTTCGGTCACCAACGAGGAACTGCTGTTCCAGCACGTGCAGTTCAAGACGGGCCAGCGCATCCACACCATCGGCCAGCCCTTCGACACGCTGTACATCGTCAACTCCGGCTTCCTGAAGACGGTGCTTATCGACGAGTTTGGCAACGAACAGGTGCTCAGCTTCCCGATGAAGGGCGACATGCTGGGCGTGGACGGCATCCACACCCGCCACTACTCGTCCGAGGCGGTGGCCCTGTCCGACTGCGACCTGATCCTGCTGCCGTTCAAGAAGCTGACGGCGCTGGGCCGGGTCCACCTGGAGCTGGAAAACATGATGTACGGCGTCATGAGCCGCGAGCTGGTGCGCGAGCAAGCGATGATCGGCATGCTGGGCGCGCTCAGCGCCGAGGCGCGCGTGGCGCGCTTCCTGGTGGCGCTGGCCGAGCGCTTCGCCCAGATGGGCTATTCCAGCAAGCTGTTCAACCTGCGCATGACGCGCCACGAAATCGGCAGCTACCTGGGCCTGACACTGGAAACGGTCAGCCGCACGCTGTCGGCCTTCAACGAGATCGGCCTGATCAGCGTGGACCAGCGCACCATCGGCATCAAGGACCCGGAAGCGCTGAAAACCCTGCGTCGCCTGCCGCCCTCGCGCACCCGCGCCAAGCAGCTGGCGTCCGCCAAGACCAAGGGCGCCGAAAGCGACGCCCCGGCGCAATTGCTGGCGGCGCTGTGATGTAAGCGCCTCCCCCGCGCTCGCGAACCCAGCTTGGGCCCGGTCACTCCTGCCGGGCTCTTTTTTATGGCCACCGCCGGCGTTGCTATCCCCCCCCCCCCAAAAAAAATAACGCTTGCATTCCTACTGTGCTTCCACAATAATGAATGCAAATGCGAATCATTCTTATTCAAAGGACCCCCCTAGATGACCACCGCCCTGCCCGCCACGCCACCCGCCATCACCGCCCCCGCCGCGACCATCGTTGCCGCGCCGGCGATCCGGCCGGTCAAGCGCATCACCAGCGCCAAGCTGATGGATGACGGCCGTGAAATCGAGATCGAGCATTCGGGCCGCGTCTACCGCCTGCGCATCACCCAGCTCAACAAGCTGATCCTGACCGCCTGAGGTCCCCCTGGGCGCCACCGCGCCCGCCCCGCCCGAGTAGCCAGCCGCAAGCCAGCCAGACTTCCTCATTGAAACCAGGAGCGTTTGATGGCCATAGACCGTAGCAATCCGATTTTTCTCGCCCCCTCCCATGGCGGACACAATCCAGAACTGATGCTGTCCGCCGTGCTGCATCTGATGTCGCATTACACGGCCAGCAGCGACGCCGCCGGCGGCTGTGTCAAGCTGGCCTCGGTGATCGAACGCCACCTGAAGGCACTGGCCAGCCTGCCGGACCTGGCGCCGGTGCTCAGCGCCACTTGCCAACAGCTGTCCGAGCAGTGGGCCGGCGTGGTCGAGCGCCAACTGCCCACCCAGGAAAAGAGCAACTTCCTCAGCCGCATCATGGCGCGCGCGCGTATCGCGCCGGCCACGGTCTAAGGAGCGCCCCACTCATGTGCGACAAACACGATCCATTGGCGGCCATCATCGCCGCCGCCATGCCGCAAGTGGCCGGCACCCTGGCGCCCGCCTCCACCGCGCCGGCGCGCCCCGCCGAACAGCAGGTGCTCAAGCCCGCCATCACCAGCGTCATGGCGGCGCTGCGGCCGCAGGAGGACACGCACGCCTCGCGCCGCCGCCGGCTGTGGGAACTGGGTCATGCCTGCCATTGCCCGCTGGTCGGCGTCGGCTTCCCGCTGGGCGTGCTGCGCAAGCTGGTCGACAAAGTCACCTCGGGCGAGGTGCTGGCCGACGACTACGAGGTACACGTCGGCGCCGTCACCGAGTGCGGCAGCCGCAACCGCCTGTCGGAGGCGCTGCAAAAGGAACTGGAGCGCCGCTACGCCGCCGTGCTGCTGCGTTTCCGCGCCGCCAAGAGCACTGCGCAGGTCGCAGCGATGTGGAACACGGCGGTCGCCAACGGCGACGTCGCCGGCGCCTTCTGGGCCGGCCTGACGCATCCGCGCTGCAACGCCGAGCTGGAAGAACAGATGTGCCGCGACCTGCACATGGTGCAGCACCAGGCCGGCGCCTGCGTGCGCGCCGACATCAACAAATTCAACGCCACGCTGGCCGACAACGCGCGCCTGACACATGACCTGTCCAAGGCCCAGCAACGCGCCGCCGCGCTGCTGGCCGACAAGAGCGCGGACGCCGAAAAGCACGCGGCCCAGCTGATGCAACAGCGCGCGCAGGCGGTCGGCAAGGACAGCATGATCGACTCGCTCAAGGCCGAGCTGGAGCAGTTGCGCGAGTCCATCCCCGGCCTGGAGAGCCGCGCCAAACTGGCCGAACGGCTGGTGCAGATGGAGGAGCGCGAACGCGCCATGCGCAACCAGATCACCGAGCTGAAGCTGGAACTGGCGAAGCTGCAGACGGCGGCCGAACCGGCGCCGATACAGGAGGAAACGCGTCAGCTCGTCGAGCACGTGATGCGGATGCCGCTGAGCCTGAGCGACCGCGCGGTGCTGTGCGTGGGCGGGCGCAGCGGCAACGTCGCCACCTACCGCGAGCTGATCGAGCGCGAAGGCGCGCAGTTCGCCCACCACGACGGCGGCCTGGAAGACAACGCCAACCGCCTCGACGCCAGCCTGGCGGCGGCCGACCTGGTGATCTGCCAGACCGGCTGCATCAGCCACAGCGCCTACTGGCGCGTGAAGGATTACTGCAAGCGCACCGGCAAGCGCTGCGTGTTCATCGACAACCCCAGCATCTCCAGCCTGGCGCGCGGCCTGGGGCAAGCCGGCGCCGAATAAAAAAAGCCCCGACCAATACCACCGGTCAGGGCTTATCACACTACAGGATCAACAGCTTAGAACGCCAGCGCGCCGGTCAGGTAGACGGTGCGGCCGATCTGGTCCGCGTAGCGCGGGTCGAAGCCGACCTGGTGGCCCGACGAAGCGCGCAGCGACAGCGGCGGCTCACGGTCCAGCAGGTTCTTCACGCCCATGCGGATCGACGCGGTCTTGGTCAGCGCCAGCTTGCCCTGCCAGTCGATCGTCAGGTACGACGGCACCCACAGACGGATGCTCTCGTCCTTGCCGCTGTCGACGTTACGCACGGTCGTTTGCGCGTCCTGGTAGCCGTTGCGGTAGTTGGCGCTCAGCGTGTTGCTGACTTTGCCGGTGTCCAGCGTCAGCGCGGCGCGCACGATGTGGCGGAAGGCTACGCTGTTGTCGATGCCGAAGATGTTCAGGTCGCTGGTCCAGTCGCCGTCGGTGCCCGGACGGGTGTAGTCCGACTTCATCAGGTAGGTGCCGTTCAGGTTGGCCGTCAACTGGCCGAACGAGAACTTCTGGCGGCCCACCAGGTCGTAGTCGATACCCTGGTTGTGGGTCTTGCCGATGTTGATCGACAGGCGCTTCATCGCCCAGTAGGTGTTGCCGGTCGACGGTTCGGTGAAGGTGCTGAACAGCTCGCGGAACTTGGCCGGGTTGGCGAAGATCTGCTGCTCGCTGATCGACGACACGGCGTCGGTGATCTTCACATCCCACAGGTCGGCGCCGAACGAGAACGAGGCGTTAGGCTCGACGCGGAAACCGATCGAATACTGCTTGGAACGCTCAGGTTTCAGGTTCTCGTTACCACCGGACAGCATGTTGTACTGCGCATTGCCGGGGCGGCACAGATCGGTGCCTGGGAACGGGCAAGCATAGCTGTTGGCCGTAACACCAGAGCTGACCAGCGGCTGGCCGATGTCGGTCATGCTAGGCGCCTTGAAGCCGGTGCCGTAGGAGCCGCGCACCAGCACCGTCTTGACCGGCTGCCAGCGGGCCGACACCTTGTAGGTGCTGGCCGACTGGGTCTCGCCCATCTTGCGGTGGGCCAGCAGGTTGTCGATGCCGGCGATGCTGTCGTAGCGGCCGGCCACGGTCATTTCCAGTTCCTTGGTCAGCGGCGCCAGCAGCTCGCCGAACACGCCATACGAGGCGCGCTTCATGTCGTAGGCT
This sequence comes from Duganella violaceipulchra, assembly GCF_019166075.1. Classification (NCBI taxonomy): domain Bacteria; kingdom Pseudomonadati; phylum Pseudomonadota; class Betaproteobacteria; order Burkholderiales; family Oxalobacteraceae; genus Duganella; species Duganella violaceipulchra. The sequence continues at coordinate 148,987 of NZ_JAHTGR010000004.1, forward strand.
GGCTGGGCGGTCAGGTTGTAGATCTTGCCGCCGACCGCGTCAGCCGACGGGGTCTGCTGGTAAGCGTACTCGCGGTAGTCGGCGCCGATACCCAGGTTGGCGGCGCCGCCAGGCAGCGTGAACACTTCACGCGAACCGTGCGCGTCCACACCCTTCAAGGTGGTCGACGCTTCGCGCACCGAGCCGTGGTAGATCGAGTTGGCGATCTGCGTCTTGGTGGCGTCGCTCTGGTTGCCGATCGGCGCGAACGGATTGAAGGCGTTGGTGGCCAACATGTCCTTGAATTCCTTGGTCATCGCGTAGCCGCCGACATAGCGCTCGTCGAGCTTGTTGCGCGACCAGGTCAGGCCGGTGCCGAAGCTCCAGGCGCCGATGTCGCCGTCCGCGCCCACCACCAGGTGCTGGGCGTCGGTGATGGTCTGGCTGTCGCGGGTGCCCCAGTCGTAGGTGCGGTAGCTGCCCGACACCTGCTTGACGTTGGCGGCCTGGGCGGCGGTCAGGTAAGGCAGCACGTAGCTGTTGTAGCGCTCCGAACCCGGCGTGATGGTGAACGGCGCGATGTTCTGCGCGATGCGCGCGGTCAGGTCCAGGCGCGACAGCGCCATTTCAGCAAACACGGTGATGTCGTCGCTGGCCTTGTACTGGGCCTTGGTGAAGAAACTGTCACGCTTGTTCTGCGGCGAGATTTCCACCGCCGGGGTGGAGTCGAACGAGCAGTTGTGGGTGTCGGCCGTGTTGTTCAGGCTCAGATAGGTCTGCTTAGGGCAGCTGCCGTTCTGCATCAGGTACGGGCTGAAACCGATAGGCGCCAGGCCTTTGTTGAAGGTCACGCCGACGTTGGCCGGTGCGGCCGCCGAGCTGGTGCGGTCGTAGATGTAGTGGTGGCCGTTGTAGTCGAACGGAACGTAGGAGGTCGACGCGAACGAACGGTCGGTCGCCTTGATCGGGCTCTGTTCATCGTGGCGGTAGGTCGCCAGGATGTTGTAGCGGTCTTCCTGCAGGTCGCCGAAGCCGTAGGTCAGGTTGGTGTTGTACGACTGGCCTGGACGGCCGCTGGTCGGCTGCGACCAAGTCGCGTCGATGGTGCCGCCGTGGGCGTTCTTCTTCAGGATGAAGTTGATCACGCCGGCGATCGCGTCCGAACCGTACAGGGCGGAGGCGCCGTCGGTCAGGATCTCGACGCGCTCAACCGCGCTCATCGGGATGGAGTTCAGGTTGATGGTGCTGCCCGAACCGGTCGGCGCAATGCGGCGGCCGTCCAGCAGGACCAGGGTGTAGCTCTCGCCGATGTTGTGGATCGAGGCCGAGACGATGCCGCCCGAGTTCGAGCCGGCCGCGGTGGCGGCGATGCTGAAGCCCTGCATCGCTGGCAGCGATTGGATCAGGTCGGCCACGGTGGTGGCGCCGGTCTTGGCGATTTGTTCCTGCGACAGGCGCTGCACTGGCAGCGCGCCTTCAACGGCGATGCGCTTGATGCTCGAGCCGGTGATTTCAACCTTCTGCATGGCCTCGTCTGCGAAGGCCTGGCCTGCGATCAGTACGGTGCCGGTCAGCACGCTCAGGGCGATGCGCACGGAGCGTACGCCGATTTTTTCTTGCAATACCATTCAAACTCCCGATTAAAAACATAAAAACCGAGAGCAATGCCTACACCGCTTTGAATCTACAGCAACCGCAATGATGCATGGAAGTTCAAGGAGTCGAAGTGGCCAACATTGCTCCTCGATAATGGAATTATCGGGCCTGATCGGACAATATGGTACATAGTTGAAACAAATTTAGAACAAACCTCACAAGTTCGAAATTTACGCCAATTTACAAAATTTTATTTCAATATGCGAAAATATTCTGATAAATAAAACGTAATATTTTATTATCACCAGAACAATCAAACTTGCACCGCATTGGTGCGTTGTAATAAAACGTCAATAAACATCGCGTCGATAGCGTCCGGCGGCGGCCAGCTGGTCCAGCGCCGCGCGGCCCAGGGCGGCGGCCAGCGCGGCGTCGACGCCGGCCGCCATGCCGTCCAGGCTGCCGCAGACGTAGATGGCGGCGCCGGCCGCGACCCAGGCCCGCACCTCATCCGCCTGCTCGGCCAGACTGTCCTGCACGTAGCGGCGCTGGGGCTGGTCGCGCGAGAACACCATGTCCAGTTTTTCCAGTTTGGCGTGCAAGTGCCAGGTCGCCAGTTCGTCGCGATAGTGGTAGTCGTGGGCTTCGTTGCGCTCGCCGAACAGCAGCCAGTTGCGGGCCCGCCCGCTCGCCGTGCGGGCCTTCAGGTGGCCGCGCAGGCCGGCGATGCCGCTGCCGTTGCCGATCAGGATCAGCGGCCGCTGTGCGTTGTCTTCCAGGCGGAAGCGGCGGTGCTGGCGCAGGCGCAGCTGGATCGCATCGCCCAGCGCGGCCTGCCGCGTCAGCCAGCCGGAGGCGGCGCCGTGGCTGCCGTCTTCATGCGTGTGCAGGCGCACCAGCAAATGCACGCGGCCGTCGGCCGGCATCGAGGCGATCGAGTATTCGCGGGCGCGTTCGGGATCGGATGGCGCCGATATCTGCACCAGGTCGCCCGATTCCCAGGCCGGCAGTGCGCCGTCCAGCGGTTCCAGTTCCAGGTGGTAGACCGGCGCGCCGGCGCTGCCCGGATTGAGCAGCTTGCGTTCGGCCAAGCACCAGTGGTCGAAGGCCGGCGCGCTCCAGTCCGGCGCATCGCTGGTGCCGGCCAGATGGCTGAGCTGCTGGCGCCAGGCGCCGATGGCCTCGGCCGAGCTGCGGTCGACCTCGATGCGCGGGAACAGGCTTTGCGCGCCCTGCGCCTGCAGCCACTGGTCCAGCGCGCGGCCGAAGCCGCAGAACTGGGCATAGGCGCTGTCGCCCAGCGCCAGCACGGCGTAGTGCAGTTGCGGCAGCGCCAGGCCGTTGGTCATCAGGCGGCCGGCGAAGGCCGCGGCGGCGTCCGGCGCATCGCCCTCGCCGTAGGTGCTGACCAGGAACAGGATGCGCTCGGCGCGTTGCAGATCTTCGGTGTGCAGTTCGGACAGCTCGCTCATCTGCGCGGCAATGCCGGCCAGCCGCAGGGTCGCCAGCGTCTGCCCGGCCAGGTCCTCGGCGTTGCCGGTCTGGCTGGCATAGGCGACGATCCAGCCGGGGGTGGCGGCAGCTTCGGCCTTGGCACGCTGCGCGGCCACGCGCTTGCGGCGCGTGCGCAGGTAAGGCGCCAGGCACACCAGCGCATAGCTCATGGCCAGGCTCGCTACCAGCATCAATCGGGTGGGGTCGTTGGTCCAGATCATTCGTCGAGCATGCTGCGTAAATGGGTACTCATGTGTTCGGTAAAGCCGCCGTCGCGCCGGCGGGCGACGAGGCGCACCGCCAGTCCTTGTTGTTCGGCCAGGCGCAGGCCGTGTTCGCAGCCCAGCACCGTCAGCGCGGTGGACCAGGCGTCGGCCGCCATGCATTGCGGATGGACCACGGTGACCGAGGCCAGGTCGTTGGCGATCGGCATGCCACTGCGCGGATCGATGGTGTGGGAATAACGCTGGCCGTCCAGTTCGAAATAGCGGCGGTAGTCGCCCGAGGTCGCCACCGACAAGCCGTGCAGCGCCAACACCAGTTCGTCCAGCTGCAAGGCTGCGTTATCGGCGCTATCGGCCACCTGCTCCAGCGCCACCCACCACGGCTGGCCGTCCGGCTTGACGCCGGCGCCGCGCAGCTCGCCGCCGACTTCGAGCAGGCAATGCGCGTAACCCTGTGTCTTCAAAAAATACGCCAGCCGGTCCACGCTGTAGCCCTTGGCCACGGCCGACAGATCCAGCTGCACGCCGCCCGGCTGCAAGGCGCGGCGGCCTTCGCGTTCCAACAGCAGGGGTTGCGACGCCAGGACCGCGCTGATGTGCGCGGCCGACGGCGGCACGAAATCCGACTGGTCGAACCTGCCGTGCGGGCCGAAGCCCCACAGGTTGACCAATGCGCCGGCGCAGGGATCGTAGGCGCCGCCCGACGCGCGGGCCACGTCCAGCGCGAACGCCAGCACGTCGAAAAACGCCGGCGGCAACTGCCGCCAGCTGCCCGCCTCGGCCCGGTTGAAACGACCGAGGTCGGAATCGCTTTCCCAGTGGCTCATTTCCGCCACCACCGCGTCCAATTGCTGCTGCAGCCCTTGCTGCAGATGGGCGCACGCATCCTCCGGCGCGGCCACCAGCCGCACCGACCAGCTGGTGCCCATGCTGCGCCCGCCGAAATCCCGGATCACGCCGCCGGCGGGGGCCGGCTCGTCGGCGACGACATGGGGCAGCAATACACGGCGCATGGCGAGCGTACCGCGCCCTATTGCGGCAGGATTTCCACCGTCGCCGCGTAGCTGACGCGGCGCGGCGGCATTTGCGGCGGCTGGCCCGGCGCTTGCGGCGCCGCAGCCGGCCAGGCGCTGCTGACCAGGTACACGCCGGCGGCCGGCAGCTCGAACGTCGCTTCGCCGTTGGCGTCGGCGTTCTTGCGCAGCTCGCCCAAGGTGCCGCGATAGCGCACGCCGCCCGGGATCAGGCTGAAGCCCTGGTTGGCGGCCGGCTTGCCGTCCAGCAGGAAGCGCCAGGTGGCCTTCTCGCCCGCGCGCATATCGTTCGGGTGCGTCACCGGCACCAGCTCCAGGCCGACGCCGGTCGGCTTGAACACCGCCAGGTCCGGCGCGCCGGTCGAAACAAAAGTCTCCAGGCGGCTGTGCATGCGGGTCAGCTTGACGTCGCTCGCATCGGCCGGCACATCCTTGGCCAGCGTTTCCTCGCTGCCGCGGAAGCGCTTCATCTCGCCTTCCTTGTTCTTGTAGCTGCCCGACACGCCCTGCGTCACCAGCGCGATCTTGTAGGTACCGGGTTTCGGCAGCTTGAGGTCGAAGGTGTTGCGCAGCTTGCCGTTGTTGACGTTTTCCATGGCCAGCTTGCCGCCGTCCGGGCCGGTGATGACGATGCCGTCCAGCTTGAGCGGCTGGTGGTCAATATCGAACAGGCCTTCCGAAATGGCGGCGTCCACGGTCAGCCAGGCTTCCTTGCCTTCGACGATGGTCGACGACGGCAGCAGCCACGGCTTGTGCGCCTGCGCGTTCAGCGATACGGCCGACAGGCCGGCCAGCGCCAGGGCGATCAACGATTTATACAGTTTCATGGACAGCCTTAAGGTTTGAGTTGTACCACCACGGCGCCCAGTTCTTCCTTGCCCTGGCCGCTCACGTTCTGCGCCGACTTCGGCGGCCACTGCAGCGGCACCTTGACCGCTTCGCGGCCGCCGGCTTCGCGCGCCGCCTCCACCACCAGCGTGTACTGGCCGGCCGGCAGTTTGTCCAGCGCCGCCTTCGCGCCCGGGAAGGTCAGCGTCTGCTCGCCCGGCGCCCTGGTCGCGCCGCTGACGCCGTCCATCGGCATTTCCACGTCGCGCCCGCTCTTGCGCCACCACTGGCGCACGTCCTTGAGCCACTTGGTGCCGGCGTTGTCCTTCTTCTTGACGTCGTACAGCACGGCCAGGTTGGCGACCACTTTCTGGTCGGCGTTCTCCAGCCACGCGGCGATGTAGGGACGGTGGTATTCAGCCACGTTCAGTTGCGGCACGTCGAGTTTGAGCGCCAGCTCGGCGCCCATGGCCGTGGCGCTGGCCAGCGGCAGACTGAGGGCGATGGAATAGCGTAATTTCATGGAGGACCTGTGGTGAATTTAATGAATGAACAGCAGCGCAATGACAAAGGGAATCAGGATGCCCAGGCCCACCATCGGCCAGGTGAACGGCCGGTTGGCCGCGTGGAATTTCAGGATCAACAAACCGGTGATGCAGAACACCAGGCAGGCGCCGGCAAAGATGTCGATGAACCAGTTCCAGGCGGTGCCGGTGTTGCGGCCCTTGTGCACATCGTTGAGCCAGGAGATCCAGCCGCGGTCGGTGTTCTCGAATTCGGCGGCGCCGTCCTCCAGCGCGATGCGCACCCAGGCGTCGCCGCCGGCCTTGGGCAACGGCAGGTAGACTTCATCGGTGGCCCACTCGGCGACGCGGCCGCCGGCCTGTATCTTCCAGGTGTCGCGCAGCCATTGCTCGGCGGCGGCCGGCAGCGGCTGCCTGGCGCCGTCGTGGTCGGCGGCGTAGGCGCGCAGCTGCGCCGTCAGCGCGGCCGGCGCGCTGGCCTGCTGGCGCACGACGGCCGGCCTGGCCTCGATCTGCGACGAGTGGTTGAGCGTGATGCCGGTAATGCTGAACAAGAACATGCCCATCAAGCACATCGCCGAACTGACCCAATGCCATTGGTGCAGATGCTTGAGCCATACGGCACGGCTGGCGTTGCGGGCGGAGGCTGCGGCTTGGGCGCTCAAGGGCTATCCTTCAATCGGTGAAAAGTAGATGATAATGATTATCATTTGCAAAGTCAATCGCCAGCATGTATCGCCAATGTAAAACTACGTGAAGTCACGCACGGTGATTCCGCCGCCATGCGGCTAAGGTGAAGCATCACCCTGTCCCCCATCTTCACGGAGGCGCATCATGCCGCTCTACAATCAGGAACAAATCACCACGCTGGCCGCCAAGATCAAGGATGTGCGCTTCGGCATGTTCACCACCTGCGACGACGAGAACGTGCTCAGCAGCCGCCCGCTGGCGCCGCAGCAGATCGACAACGAAGGCAATCTGTGGTTTTTCACTGCGGACGATGCCGACTTTACCTTCGCCATGCAGCACCATCCCGGCGTCAACATCAGTTTTTGCGATCCGGCGGAGAACCTGTACCTGTCGGTGTCCGGCCAGGCCAGCCTGTTGAAGGACCGCGCCAAGGCGCGCGAGCTGTGGCGTCCGATGACGCGCAGCTGGTTTCCCGGCGGCCTGGACGATCCGCACCTGGCGTTGATACGGGTGCGCATCCAGACCGCCGAATATTGGGATGCCGGCGCCAGCAAGATGAAGCAGCTGTTCGAACTGGCCAGGGCCGCCATCGGCGGGCGCACGCCGCAGCAGACGGGGCCGCATACGACGATCTGCCTGTAACGCCGACAAAGAAAAACCGCCCGCACGAAAACCTGTGCGGGCGGCCAACTATCGATCCAAGCTTAGGACTTGGCGCTGGAACCGCTCGACGATCCCGAACGGCTGGAACCGCTGCGACCGCCCTTGCTGCTGTCGTCCTCGTCGTCCTTGCTGCCGCTCTGCGATGCGCTGCCCGGTGAGCTGCTCTGGCTGCTACGCGCATCGTTCTTGTGGCTCATGCTGCCGGCGCGGCGCGCTTCTTCGGAAGTGAACTCGTGCGCCGTGCCTTTCTCGTGGGCCGCACGGCCGCCTTCGGCCGCGATCTCACGCTGCTGTTCCGGGTCCATGGACGCGAAGCCGCGCTTGCTCGTGTCCTTTTGCTGGCTGCCCGACTTGTCGCCCTGCTTGCTGCCCTGGTCATTGCCTTGGTTGGAAGTTGCCATGATGGTCTCCTGGTGAAAACTATCGCTAACTGATCCTGTTTGCTACACAGGAGTAGCCATCGTAGTGCACGACCCAGCCGCACAATATAGGACGCTTGCAGCCAGCGACGTAGGACCATTCCTTGTACCAGTTGGTATGCCTAACCGAATGTCCCTCACAACGGCGCCGGTTCAGACGCAATCGATGAATTCCGTCATGAAGCACACGTTGTCGTTCACCTCCTGATTGATGAAGACCTGCTCCTCGCCCACCATCAGCATGGCCTGGATCTCCGGCGGCAGCCTTGGCGGCCCGTACGGCACTGCTTTTTCTCCGTTGCTCGATATTCTTTGTTTCCCCTGACGCGGTAAGACGGCGTTCTTTTTTCTGGTCGACATATGTTATCCGTTTTCGATGGTCAACAAACGCGCGCGGCGCGTGGGCCGCAGCGCACTGCCTCCAAGAGTAGCGCGAGCCGCGCGCGCGCGCCATCGGAGGCTGCCTACAACGAACGTAGGAGTGTCTCGGAAAACGGCTAGGAATCGCTCATCAGGAGTTGAGTCCCTTCATGCCCTCCTGCGGATAGCGCGCGCCGGCGGCGATACCGGGCGGCAGCGCCGCGCCGATGCGGGCCAGCTCTTCCGCACTGAGCTGCACGCGCAGCGCGCCCAGGTTCTCCAGCATGTAAGGGATGCGCTTGGTTCCAGGGATGGGGACGATGTCGTCGCCCTGCGCCAGCAACCAGGCCAGCGCCAGCTGGGCCGGCGTGCAGCCCTTGGCGCCGGCGATCTCGCGCACGATGTCGACGATGCGCTGGTTGGCGGCCCGGTTTTCCTCGGCAAAGCGCGGACTGAACTTGCGGAAATCGCCCTCTTCCAGCGGCACCGCTTTGCCGGTCAGGAAGCCGCGGCCCAGCGGGCTGTAGGCGCAGAACGCGGCGCCCACTTCGCGGCAGGCTTGCAGCACGCCGTCTTCCGGGTCGCGCGTCCACAGCGAGTATTCGCTTTGCACGGCGGCCACCGGATGCACGGCGGCGGCGCTGCGCAAGGTGGCCGGCGACACTTCACTCAGGCCGATGGCGCCGATCTTGCCCTGGCGGACCAGTTGCGCCAGGGCTTCCATCGACTCTTCCAGCGGGGTTTCCGCCAGGTTCAAACGATGCATATAGTATAAATCGATATGCTCGATATTCAGCCGGCGCAGCGAGGCCTCGCAGGCCGCGCGGATGTAGGCCGGCGAGTTGTCGATGCGGCGCTCGTAGTTGCCGGCCTTGCGCACCAGGCCGAACTTGGTGGCCAGCGTCACGTGCTCGCGCTTGCCGCGCAGGAAGCGCCCCAGCAGCTCTTCGTTATGGCCGACACCATACGAATCGGCCGTGTCGAACAGCGTCACGCCCGCCTCGTAGGCGGCCTCCAGCGTGGCCAGCGATTGCGCGTCGTCGGTGGCGCCGTAGAACTCCGACATGCCCATGCAGCCAAAACCCAAACCCGATAATTTCTTCATGCGGAACTCCGTTGTTGGTCAATGGAGGCGAGTCTAGCCAGTGTGCGCGGCAGGCGGAATGTGCAAAATCGTGATACCTTTTCAGTATCATGAGAAAACTCGATACCCACGCCTTGCAGATGTTCGTCGCCGTCGCGCAATGCCTGAACTTCCGCCAGGCCGCCGAGCAGCTGCACATGACGCAGCCGCCGTTGAGCCGCGCGGTGCGGCAGATGGAAGAGCGCCTCGGCGTCAAGCTGTTCGAGCGCGACACCCAGCACGTGGCGCTGACGCCGGCCGCCGCCGAGCTGCTGCCGCGCGCGCTGCGCATCCTGGCGCTGCTGGACGAAGCCGAACAGGCGCTGCAAGCGCCCCAGCCCGCCGCGCGGCTGCGGCTGGGCATGACATCGTCGATGGAGTCCGACCTGTACCGCGCCTTTACCGACGGCGTCTCGGCCGCGCTCGGCGGCGCCGGGGCCGCGCTGGACACCGTGTTCGACGCCTCGCCGCGCCTGGTGGCCCGCCTGCGCGCGCGGCGGCTGGACGCGGCCATCATCGCGCTGCCGACCAAGACCTTCGACCTGCCCGTGCTGCAACTTGGAAAACAGCCAACCCTGGTGGCGCTGTCGAGCCGCCATCCGCTGGCCAAGCGCCGCAGCCTGGCGCTGGCCGACCTGCAAGACCAGCCGGTGTACTGGTTCGAGCGGGCGCGCCAGCCGGCCTTCTTCGACCACAGCCACGCGGTGTTCCGCAAGCACGGCTTCGCGCCGCGCTTCCTGCTGGAGCCGCACGACCATCACGTGCTGCTGAGCGACGTCGCGGCCGGCAAGGGCATGGCGCTGCTGCCGGCCTCGTTCGCGGCGATCAGCCGCAGCGGCGTGTCCTACCGCAAGCTGAAGGAAGGCGAGGAACTGGCCGCCGGCCTGGGCCTGATCGTCGCCGAAGGCCACCCGGCGGCCGCCCTGCTGCGCCGGCTGGCGACCGCAACCCTGGGCTGACCGGCAGCGCGGTGGCGCTGAAACGGCTACCATATCGTCCTGGCAAATTTTTCTTAAAAGATCATCATGACTTTCACCCTCAGCGACACCGCCTACGGCACCGACACTCCCGAAGCCAAGTTGGCCATGTTCGACGACCTGCGCTCGCAGCTGACCGGCCTGGTCCACGGCGAAAGCGACCTGATCGCCAACACCGCCAACTTCAGCTCGCTGGTATTCAACAGCATGCCCGGCCTGAACTGGGCCGGCTTCTACTTCCTCAAGGGCGACGAGCTGGTGCTGGGGCCGTTCCAGGGCAAGCCGGCCTGCATCCGCATCAAGAAGGGCCGCGGCGTCTGCGGCGCCACCGTGGTGGAAGGCAAGTCCATCGTCGTGGCGGACGTGCACGCCTTCCCCGGCCACATCGCCTGCGACGTCAACTCGCGTTCCGAGCTGGTGGTGCCGGTGCGCGGCGTGGACGGCGCGATCGTCGGCGTATTCGACCTCGACAGCCCGCTGCCGAACCGTTTCGACCAGACCGACGCCGTCGGTATCGAAGCGCTGGTCAAGATCCTCGAAGCCACGCTGCCCTAAAACCCCGGGGTCAAGTCTGACATTCGGACACGAGCTCTGCCGTAACAAGCACTACGGCAGAGCTCGTGTCCGAATGTCAGACTTGACCCCGTTTTTGGCTCGCCGGGACTATTTTTTCACTTGCCAACAGACCGACCGGTCTGTACAGTAAGCCCCATGACTACACCACCTACCCGAGAGCGGCTGATCCGCGCCATGGGCAACGCCTTGCAGCACAAGGGCTTGCACGGCGTCGGCCTGAGCGAAATCCTGGCCGACGCCGACACGCCCAAGGGCGGCCTGTACCACCACTTCCCCGGCGGCAAGACCGAGCTGGCGGTGGCGGCCATCGAACAGCAGGTGGCCGATCTGTGCGCCCTGCTCGACAAACTCCTGCCCGGCGCCGATCCGGTGGCGGCGCTGGAGCTGTGGATCGCCCGCGCCCAACAGGGACTGGCCGCCAGCGGCTTCCAGCGCGGCTGTCCGCTGGCCACGGTGGCGCTGGAATCGTCGGCGCAGGATGTCGCCATCCGCCAGGCGCTGGCCGACGGCTTTGCCGCCATCCGTGCCCGGCTGGCGCTCGCTTTCGAAGCCTCGGGCAGGATCGCCAACGCCGCCGGCCTGGCCGCGCTGATCGTGGCCGCCTACGAAGGCGCGCTGCTGCAAGCGCGCGTGGCCGGCAGCGTGGCGCCGATGGAACTGGTCGGCGCCGCCCTGTTCCCGCTGCTGCGCACTCAACTACAAGGACCACCCGATGACCAAGCTACCGACTGAGCAGCTCACCCTCCACGCGGCCGACGGCTACCCGCTCGTCGCCACGCTCTACCCGGCCGCCGGCGCCACGCGGGCCCACCTGGTCGTGGCCAACGCCACCGGCGTGCCGCAGGGCTACTACCGCCGCTTCGCCGAGTTCGCCGCCGCGCGCGGCTACCGCGTGCTGACCCTGGACTATCGCGGCATCGGCCTGTCCAAGCCGGCCACCTTGAAGGGCTTCGCCGTGGATTTCCTGGACTGGGGCCGGCTCGACCTGGCCGCCGCCGTCGAGCACATGGCCAGCGACGAGGTGCCGCTGCTGCTGGTCGGCCATTCCTACGGCGGCCACGCGCTCGGGCTGCTGCCCAACCAGCACAAGATCGCCGCCAGCTATCTGTTCGGCACCAGCGCCGGCTGGCACGGCTGGATGCCGCCGCTGGAACGGGCCAAGGTCTGGTTCACCTGGAATGTGCTCGGCCCGCTGCTGACGCGCTGGCACGGCTACCTGGCTTGGAGCAAACTGGGCATGGGCGAGGACTTGCCACTCAGCGTCTACCGGCAGTGGAAAGGCTGGTGCCGCTACCCGCACTACTTCTTCGACGATCCCAAGATGACGGGTATCCGCGGCAGCTACGACCGGGTGCGCACGCCCGTGCTGGCGATCAATTCGCTGGACGACCTGTGGGCCGGCCCCTCCTCGCGCGACGCCTTCATGGCCGGCTACCGCAACGCCCGCGTCACCCGCGTGACCATCGACCCGGCCCGCGCCGGCATCGGCGCCATCGGCCACATGGGCTACTTCAAGGCCAGGGCGCAGCCGCTGTGGGAAGACGCGCTGGCCTGGTTTCAGACCGAGCTGAGCTCCGCGACGAAGTCGTAGGCGTCGCCGCGAAAATACGAGCGGCAAAACTCCACCACCCGGCCGTCGGACAGGAAACCCAGCCGTTCGACGGCCAGCCCCGCGTCCGCCTCGCGCGCCTCCAGCAGGCGCGCCTGCTCCGCGCTCAACAGCAAGGCCGACAGCCGCTGCAAGGCCCGCACCGGCCGGTTGCCGCTGCGCTGCAGCGCCTGGTACATCGATTTATCCACCGACTCCGGCGACGGCAGGCAGTCGGCCGGCACGGTCGCGTACTCCACGCACATCGGCGTGTCGTCGGCGTGGCGGATGCGGTGGAAGCGGTACACCCGGTCGCCCGGACTGAGGCGCAGCCGCGCCGCCTCCTCGCTGGTGGCGCCGCCGGCGCTGCGCTCCAGCCAGGTGCTGCCGGGCCGCCGGCCGCGCGCCCGCATGTCCTCCGAAAATGAACTGAGCTTGGAAAAATTCTGCTCGATGCGGGTGTGGCTGATGAAGTTGCCCGAACCGGGACGCCGCACCAGCAAGCCTTCCGCCACCAGCCCGTCGAGCGCCTTGCGCACCGTCAGCCGCGACACGTTCAAATCGCTGGCCAGCTTGCGCTCCGGCGGCAGGGCGTCGTCCGGCAGCAGCACGCGCTGGGCGATGGCCTCGCGCAAGGCGCGCTGCAACTGGTGATACAGCGGCAGGCTGCTGGCATCGCCGAGCACTTTCATGATGTTGGTCAATGTCACCATACGATTCCCTTTGCCACACACTAGTACCAATTAAGTACCAAAAATTGACAGTCATCTTGAAGTATTTTTAACATTTCGCACCAAACAGGTGAATATTAAGCGATTTTTTGTCTAAAAAACACCACAACCTCGTAAATTTTCACAACTGGTAGCGCTTTGGTATCATTGTTTACAGTATATTGGCATCGAACTGGTTTGGTTGTTTGGTTTGCAAGGGGGAATCTTGCGAGAGATTCATCATCACAAGAAGTGAACAGGCCCGACCTGGGCCACTAGGAGATTTGCAATGACGTTTCGACAGCACGCAGCAAGCACCACCACCCCGGCCCGCACCGGCCTGACACCGATCGCCGCCGCCGTCGGCATGATGATCGCCGCCGCCGTCTACGCAACGCCGGCCATGGCGCAACAGGCGACGCCGCCAGCCAACGCCGACGCCCCGTCCACCATCGTGACCGTTTCGGGCGTACGCGCCGCGCTGGAACAGTCGCTCAAGCAAAAACGCAATGCCGACTCGGTGGTCGAAGTGGTGACCGCCGAAGACATCGGCAAGATGCCCGACAAAAACGTCGCCGACGCCATCCAGCGCCTGCCCGGCGTCAACATCCAGTCGTCGGCCGGCGGTGAAGGCGGCTTCGGCGAGAACGACCGCGTCAGCCTGCGCGGCACCAGCCCGTCCCTGCAGCAAACCCTGTTCAACGGCCACGCCATCAGCACCGGCGACTGGTTCGTGCTGAACCAGTTCGGCGGCAACGTCGGCCGTTCCAGCAGCTTCTCGCTGCTGCCGTCCGAGCTGGTCAGCTCGGTCGTGGTGCACAAATCGCAGACCGCCGACCTGGTCGAAGGCGGCGTCTCCGGCGCCATCGACGTCATCACCCGCCGTCCGCTGGAATTCAAGAAGGCGCTGACCTTGGAGGCGTCGGTGCAGGCGGTGTACAACGACCTGGCCAAGAAGACCGAGCCGCAATTCTCCGGCCTGTTCGCGTGGAAGAACGACAGCAACACCGCCGGCGTGCTGGTGCAGGCCTTCTCCGAAAAGACCACGGTGCGCCGCGATGGCCAGGAAGTGCTGGGCTATGTCACGGTGGGCAAGAACAGCGCGGCGGCCAAGGCCAATCCGGCGCTGGCCGGGCTGTACGTGCCGACCTTCATCGGCGCCTCGCTGTTCGAGCAGAAGAAAAAACGTGAAGGCGGCGCCTTCGATGTCGAAATCAAGCCGAGCAAGGAACTGACGCTGGACCTGAACGGCTTCTACTCCAAGCTGGACGCACCGCACCAGAACACCAACTGGCTGGCGGCGCCCGGCAACTCCTTCAACCGCGACAACCTGGTGCCCTTGAGCGTCGTCACCAAGGGCGGCACCATCACCGGCGCCTCCTTCGCCAGCAACTCGGGCGAGGTCGACAACATCTACCGTCCGGACGCCGGCGGCGAAGCCTATTACGTCGATTTCAACTTCCGCTACCGCGCCACGCAGGACCTGACCTTCAGCGGCAAGGCAGGCATGACCCACGGCGAAGGCTGGGACCACGGCGACGTCTACTACCAGAACAAGGTCAACGGCGGCATGAGCTTCCAGCTCAACGGCCTGAGCCCGGCCAGCGTCTCCTATCCCGGCGGCGTGACCACCTCGCCGGGCGGCACCGCCTGGGCCGGCGGCGGCGAATCGCAATCGATCGACAAGGAACACTACGCCCAGCTGGACGGCGAGCTGCGCATCAGCCAGGGCGTGCTCGATTCGGTCAAGTTCGGCGTGCGCGCCACCGACCACAAGCGCAGCGCCGAGCATCCGCTGGAATCGAAGCTGGGGCCGCTGGGCGGCAGCAATCCAGGACCGGCCTGGAGCGGCCAGCAGTATCCGAGCGACTTCGCCTCCAACCTGGGCGGCGGCCTGTCGTCGGCCTACTTCCGCTACGACGGCGCGGCATTGGGCGCCTGGGGCGCGGTGCCGGGCAACCGCGTGATCGACTTCGTGGCCCGCCACAACTGGCAGGACGAATTCAAGGTCAACGAAAAGACCACCGCGCTGTACGGCATGGCCAACCTGGCCGGCGACAGCTGGAGCGGCAACGTCGGCCTGCGCGGCGTGCGCACCAGGCAGACCTCGATCGTCAACCTGTCCGGCGGCACCAACCCGATCACCGGTTCGGCCTTCGGCCCGTACACGCCGACGACCTTCGAACGCACCTACAACGACGTGCTGCCCAGCGCCAACGTCAAGTACGACGTGAACCAGGACCTGGTGGTGCGCGGTGCGCTGGCGCGGGCGATCTCGCGTCCCGACTACAGCGCGCTGGGTGGCTCGGTGTCGCTCAACGACGATGCGCTGAGCGCTTCGGGCGGCAACGTCAAGCTTGACCCGGTCCGCTCCAACAACGCCGAAATCAGCGCCGAATGGTACTTCGCGCCGAAGTCTTCGCTGTCGGCAGGGCTGTTCTACATGGACCTGGTGTCGGTGGTGGCGCAGGGCGGCAGCGTGGGCACCTTCTTCAACAACAAGCAAGGCAAGATGACGGAGTACCAGATCACCTCGCCTTACACCACCAGCGGCAAGAACAAGGGCGTGGAGCTGAGCTACCAGCAGCCGCTGTTCAGCAGCTTCGGCGTGCTGGCCAACTACACCTACGCCGACGGCAAGCTGGCCGACGGCACCGAGCTGCTGAACTCCTCGAAGAGCACCTACAACATCACCGGCTTCTACGAGGATGCCAAGTTCAGCGCTCGCCTGGCGTACAACTACCGCTCCAGCTACAAGGCCGGCGTGGACCGTGGCGCGGCCCAACACGTGAAGGGCGCGGGCAACCTGGCGGGCTCGTTGAACTACAAGATCAACGAGCAGCTGTCGATCACCTTCGACGCGCTGAACCTGACCAACACCACCATCAAGATGTACGCGGAAACGCCTGACCAGCCGCGCGCGTTCTACTCGAACGGCCGCACTTTCTACCTGGGTCTGCGCGCCAAGCTGTAATCGCAGGGTTGTAACGAGGTTGTTGTACCAAGGTTTGCTGGCCCTTTACTCCCGTGGGGGCCAGCTTTTTTTATTGGGCGGCGGCGCGCGCCAGCAGTAGCGTGCGCTCCCGCTCGTTCTGCGTCAGCTGCGCGGCCCGTTCGAATTCGTGGCGCGCTTCGTCATGCCGGCCCAGCTTGGACAGGAAGTCGCCACGCACGCTGGGCAGCAGGTGGTAGTTCTTCAGCGCCGCCACATCCATCAAGCCATCCACCACTTCCAACCCCGCCGCCGGCCCGAAGGCCATCGCCAGCGCCACCGCGCGGTTCAGTTCCACCACCGGCGATGGCGTCAGCTGCGCCAGCGCGTCGTACAGCGCGGCGATGCGCTGCCAGTCGGTGTCGGCCGCCAAGCGCGCGCGCGCGTGGCAAGCCGCGATGGCCGCCTGCACGCCGTAGGAGCCCAGTCCGCGCCCGGTTTGCTCGGCGCGCGCCAGCGCCGCCAGGCCGCGCCGTATCAGCATCTGGTCCCAGCGCGCGCGGTCCTGCTCCAGCAGCAGGATGGGCTCGCCCTTCGGCCCCACGCGGGCGCGGGCGCGCGAGGACTGGATCTCCATCAGCGCCACCAGGCCGTGCACTTCCGCTTCGTCCGGCGCCAGCTCGGCCAGGATGCGGCCCAGCCGCAGCGCTTCCTCGCACAGCGCCGGCCGCATCCAGTCGGCGCCGGCGCTGGCGGAATAGCCTTCGTTGTAGATCAGGTAGATCACTTGCAGCACCGACGCCAGCCGCTCCACCAGCTCATGCGCGCGCGGCGCCTCGAACGGCACCTTGGCCTCGGCCAGCGTGCGCTTGGCGCGCACGATGCGCTGCGCCACCGTCGCTTCCGGCACCAGGAAGGCGCGGGCGATTTCCTCGGTGCTCAGGCCGCCCAGCATGCGCAAGGTCAGCGCCACCCGGCCGTCGGTCGGCAGCACCGGGTGGCAGGCCACGAACACCAGCCGCAGCAGGTCGTCGCCGATGTCGTTTTCCAGCGCGTCGGCCACGGCCGCGTCAAGGTTGGGGGCGGCGTCCTGCAGCACGCCTTCGATTTCGTAGGTGAGCTCCGCTTCCTTTTCCTGGTGCAGCTGGCGGCGCCGCAGCACGTCCAGCGCGCGGTTCTTGGCGACGGTGGTCAGCCACGCGGCCGGCTGGTCCGGCACGCCGGTTTCCGGCCAGCGCTCCAGCGCCATCACCAGCGCGTCCTGCGCCAGCTCCTCGGCCTGGCCGACGTCGCGCAGCATGCGCGCCAGCACGGCGATAATCTTGGCGGACTCCATCCGCCATACCGCCTCGACGATCTTGGGGACGTCAGCCGCCACGGGCTTTCTTCCTGAACGCTTCGCGCAGGCCGGACTCCAGCAGCTCGGCGCGCAGGCGTTCTTCGGCCGCGCGCATCTCCGGCGTGAATTCCTGGTGGGCGATGCGCTCGCAGGCTTCGCGGATCTCCAGCGTCAGGTCGCCGGGGCTCGGGTAGGGATAGGTCTTGGCCCAGGCGATGGCATCGTCGAGCGAGGCCGCCTGCACCATCCAGTAGCCGGCGATCAGTTCCTTGACTTCGGCGAACGGACCGTCGACCACCGAGGTTTTCGAATTGGCGAAGTGGACGCGGGTGGCGGAGGCGCTGGCCTTCAGGCCCTCGCCGGCCAGCAGCACGCCCTGCTGCACGCCCGCTTCGTTGAAGGCGTTCATGTCGTCGATGATTTCCTTCGGCGGCACCAGGTCGGCCTCCAGGTCGTCGTCGGAACGGATGAAGATCACGTAGCGCGTCAAGGCTTCGTCGCGGCGCGGCAGCGTGCCGGCCGCCGTGCCGCGTTCGTCGAAGCCGAGGCAGTTGCCGGGGCAACCGGCGTCGCGGATTTCATACACTGCGCCGCTGTCGAACAAGGGCCACCAGCGCACCTGTTCGATGGCGTCCTCTTTCGATTCGGCCTCGATCAGCGTGAAGCCGGCCACCAGTTCCCTGGGCGCGAACGGCCCGTGCAGCACGCTCCACTGGCCGTCGCGCCGCAGCAGGCGCACCGCCTCCGTGCTGGGTTTGAGAAAGGTTCCCGGCTCCAGCGCGGGCGGCTGCTGGCCGCGTTCGGTGCTCTGGTTGGCGCGGCGCAGTATCATGAATTCCATCGCATACTCCTTGGTTGTCGCTAAGGTAGCAGCATCACAGGCGGGCGCGCAAGGCTTCTTCCTGCGCGACCAGCTGCGGCGTGGCCACCTCGCCGAAATCCTCCATCTCGAACACCTGGCGGATTTCGATCTCCGACGGCGTGTCGAACGGATTCGGGCAGCGCTTCATCCACTCGATGGCCTCCTCCTTCGACTTCACCTGTATGAGCCAGAAACCGGCGATCAGTTCCTTGGTCTCGGCGAACGGGCCGTCGATGACGGTGCGCTTGGGGCCGTCGTACAGGATGCGCGCGCCCTTGGAGCTGGGATGCACTCCCTCGCCGGCCAGCAGCACGCCGGCGTTGACCAGGTCTTCGTTGAACTTGCCCATCGCGGTCAGCAGCTCGACGCTCGGCATCTTGCCCGCCTCGGAATCCTCGGTGGCTTTAACGATAATCATGAAACGCATGGTGTTCTCCGGTTAGCCGCAGTTGGGCATTTGTTTTTTCATCTCGGCGTTCATTTCCTCCGGCGTCATATCCTTGACGTGGGTGGCGATCGACCAGACGTGGCCGAACGGGTCGGTGACCTGGCCGTAGCGGTCGCCCCAGAACATGTCGGCCGGCGGCATCCTCTCGGTGGCGCCGGCGGCGATCGCCTGGGCGTAGGTGGCGTCCACATCGGGCACGTAGATGTGCAGCGTGACCGGGCTGCCGTTCAACTTCTTGGGGCCGAGGTTGCCGAAGTCGGGCATCTCGTCCACCAGCATGACGGTGGAGTCGCCGATGCGGACGGCGGCGTGTATCAGCCTGCCGTTCTGGCCGGGAATGCGCGCGGTCTCGGTGGCCTTGAAGGCTTTTTTATAGAACTCGATGGCGTCTGCCGCGCCGTCGACGACCAGGTGGGGGGTGACGCTGTGCATGCCTTCTGGAATCGGATCTACTTTTGCAGTCATGATGCTCTCCTTTGTGTGGGTTGGGGCGAGTGAGTATGCTCACTCTACCTCCACGACGAAGCAGCACGCGTCAAATCGACAAATATTTTTAGATTTTTTTAAAATTATTTAAACAGCAGGAAAAACGTGGTGTTGGCGCCCTCCGCGCTCTCGACCCGGACGCTGCCGCCATGCAAGGCCATGATGGCGCGCACGATGGACAGGCCCAGCCCGGCCGAGTGGGCCTGTCCGGAGCGGGCGGCGTCTGCGCGGTAGTAACGGTTGAAAATATGCGGCAAGTGTTCCGGCGCGATGCCGGGACCGGTGTTGGCGACCGCCAGCTCGATACCCTGCCCGCCTCGCCGCGCCGTCAACCGGATCGCGCCGCCGGCCGGCGTGTAGCGCAGCGCATTCGACACCAGGTTGCCGACCGCGCGCTGCAGCAGCACCGGATCGAGTCGCGCTTCGATGGGCAGCGCCTCCACTTCCAGCCGCACGCCGACGTCGTCGGCCAGGATCTCGAAATAGTCGTGGATGCGCAGCAGCTCGGCGCGCAGGTCCAGCGGCTCGCGCTGCACGGCCAGCTGGGCGTTGTCCACCCGCGCCAGGAACAGCGTGTTCTCGATCATGCGCGCCAGCCGCTCGTATTCCTCCGAGTTGGAGGCCAGCAGCGCCTGGTATTCCTCCGCCGTGCGCGGCCGCGCCAGCGCCACCTGGGTTTCCACCATCAGCGTGTTGACCGGCGTGCGCAGGTCGTGCGCCAGGTCGGCGGCGAAGCCGGACAGGCGCTGCACGCCGTCCTCCAGCCGGTCCAGCATGGCGTTGAAGGCCTCGCCCATCTCGCGCAGCTCCACCGGCGCGTCGCCCACCGACAGCCGGGTGTTGAGGCGGTTGGCGTTGATGTCGTTGGCCTTGGCGATCACGCTGCGCAGCCGGCGCATGCTGTGGTGCACGATGACGTAGCCGAGCAGGATGGCCAGCAGCGCGCCGCCGCACAGCGCCACCAGCAGGTCGACGGTGTAGCCGCGCAGGATCTTGAGGCGGTCGGAGCGCTCGCGCGCCAGCGTGATGCGCACCGTCTCGCCGCCGCCCATCCGCCCCGCAGCGCTGACCATGCGGCCGACGCCGGCCTCCGGTGTCCAGTCGTGGATATCGGCCAGTGTCAGCGCGCGCTGGACCGGCACGCTGTCGACGCGCGGCAACGGCCGCGAGGTGGGCGCCGATTGCAGCAACGCCGCGCCATCGGGCCCGTTCACGCGCAGCATGAAGTCGTGGCCGGACAGGGTTTCCATCAGCGGCCGCTGGTCCTGCGCGATCGACTGCGGCGACGGCAGGCCGGCGATGATGCGCCGGATCTGCGACACCTTGTTGATCAGTTCCACGTCGTCGCGACCGGCCATTTGCCGCGCCAGCGTCGTGTACAGGTAGGCGCCGGCCGCCAGGAAGGTGGTCACCGCGACCGCCGACAACAACAGCGCCACCCGCAAGGTCAGCGACAGCGGGCGCCGGCCCCACCTCACGAGCGCACTTCCAGCAAATAGCCCATGCCGCGCACCGTTTGCACCAGTTTGTCGGCGTAAAGATCGTCGACCTTGGCGCGCAGGCGGCGGATCGCCACGTCGACCACATTGGTGTCGGAATCGAAGTTCATGTCCCACACCATCGACGCGATCTGGGTACGCGACAGCACCTCGCCCTGGCGCTTGGCCAGCAGGTGCAGCAGCGCGAATTCCTTGGCGGTGAGTTCGATGCGGTCGCCGTGGCGCGTGACGCGGCGGCGCAGCACATCGATCTCCAGGTCGGCGATGCGGATCAGCTCCATCTCGCGCACCGGGCCGCGCCGCATCAGTGTCTTGATGCGGGCCAGCAGTTCGGCGAAGGCGAAGGGTTTGACCAGGTAGTCGTCGGCGCCCAGCTCCAGGCCCTTGACGCGGTCGGCCACCTCGTCGCGCGCGGTCAGGAACAGCACCGGCGTCTGCTTGCGTTCGCGCAGCCTGGCCAGCACCGCCCAGCCGTCCATCTGCGGCAGCATCACGTCCAGCACGATCAGGTCGTAGTCGTGCTCCAGCGCCAGCGCCAGGCCGTCGACGCCGTTGCGTGCCAGGTCGGCCACGTAGCCCGATTCCTGCAAGCCCTTGACCAGATAGGCGCCCGCCTTGGGCTCGTCCTCTACAACCAGTATCTTCATGATGTTCTCCAGATGCGGCATTGTCGGCCTTTTGCAGAGGCGGTTGGATTACAAATCTGTCATTTGCACGTCATGCTGCCGTCAGCGGCGCCTCTCTAGACTGGCTCCATCGATACGACAAACGCATCGATATCCCGGATAACCACTCAAGGAGCACACCATGTTCAATACTTTCCGCATCACCGCAGCAGCCGTCCTGACCCTTGCCACCGCAGTAGCCGGCGCCAATGAATACGGCACCGCCGTCGCCCCGGCCAACGCCGAGCGCCACGTGATCATCACCGCCAGCACGCCGTGGATCAACGTCAACAACGGCGACACCGTGGAATTCCAGTCCAACGGCGCCAGCTTCACCTGGCATTTTGACACGCTGCACGACGGCGCCGCTTTCGATCTGTCGAACATCGCGCCGGCCGGCAGCGTG
This sequence comes from Duganella violaceipulchra, assembly GCF_019166075.1. Taxonomy (NCBI): domain Bacteria; kingdom Pseudomonadati; phylum Pseudomonadota; class Betaproteobacteria; order Burkholderiales; family Oxalobacteraceae; genus Duganella; species Duganella violaceipulchra. Next base: position 170,409 of record NZ_JAHTGR010000004.1, read on the forward strand.
GACCACAAGGTGACGGTGTATGTCGCCCCCAACCCGCTGTACCGTGGCTAAGGCCATGCGTACGGTCGCCGCCTGCGTCCTGGCGCTGGCGGCGCTGCATGCCGGCGCCCAGGAGCATCAGCATGGACATCAGCACGGCGGTGACGGCGCCGCCGCGCCGCCGGCATTTGTCGCCAGCACCGCCAAGTCCTTCGACGCCCTGATGGACGACGCGATGGCGGTGATGGACGCCGGCATGAAGCAGGCGCCGATGAACGGCGTCAGCGAGCATGACTTTGTCACCATGATGATCCCGCACCACCAGGGCGCGGTCGACATGGCCAAGGCCCTGCTGCTCTACACCCAGGACCCCGAGCTGCGCAATCTGGCGCTCGGCATCATCGCCGAGCAGCAGAACGAGATCAAGGTGATGCAGGCCTGGCTGCAACGCCACACCAACAAGGAGAAACAATGAAGACCATCGCTTTGGCGATCACCACGCTGCTGTCGGCATCCGCCTTCGCTGCGCCGTCGGCGCTGGACCGCGTCTATACGGCGGACCAGAACACCAACACGATTTCCGTGTTCAGTCCCGCCAGTAATAAGCTGCTGGGCCAGATCAAGCTGGGCAACGCGCGCCCGGACGTGCTGTCGCCGCTGTATCGCGGCGAGATCAATGTGCATGGCCTGGGCTTTTCGCCGGACCACAAGACGCTGATCGCCATTGCCAACGGCTCCAACTCGGTCACCTTCATCGACACCGCGACCAACAAGGTCAAGGGCAAGACCTACGTGGGACGCTCGCCGCACGAGGGCTTCTTCAGCGCCGACGGCAAGGAGGTCTGGGTGGTGGTGCGCGGCGAGGACTACATCTCCGTCATCGACCCGTCCACTTACCAGGAAACCCGCCGCATCCAGACCGACCTCGGACCCGGCATGGTGCTGTTCCACCCGGATGGCAAGCTGGCCTTCGTGGTCTCCAGCTTCACGCCGAAGGTCGACGTGATCGATGTCGCCACGCACGCCGTCATCAAGCGCATCGGCGTGGCCAGTCCGTTCTCGCCCTTCCTGCAATTCACGCCGGACCATGGCGAGATGTGGATGACGCACAAGGACGCCGGCAAGGTCACGCGCGTCAGCACCAAAACGCTGGAAGTGACGGGCGTGATCGACACCGGCTTCATCACCAACCACCTGGCCTTCGCCACCGTCGGCGGCGAAGTGCGTGCCTACGTGACGATAGGCGGCGAGAACGTGGTCAAGGTCTTCAGCACCGGCAAGGAGCCAAAACTGCTGGCGGCCATCGCCACCGGCGCGTTGCCGCACGGGATCTGGGCCTCGGACGACAGCAGCCGCCTCTACGTCGGCCTGGAAAACGGCGATGGCGTGCAGGTGATCGACAGCGCCAGCAACCAGATCGTCGCCACCATGCCGGGCGGGCAGGCGCCGCAGGCTTTGGTGTATTTGTCGAAGGTGGCGCCGTCGGCGGACGACCGCGCCAACCTGGTGCCGCGCGTGAACCAGGATGCGCACAACATCCCATTCAAAGCCATCGCCGGCGAAGGCAAGGGCTTCGCGGTGGTGCGCAACCTGGGCGTGGTCGATGCGATGGAGGTGTTCCTGTACAAGCTAAAGCCGAATACGGTTTATAACGTTACCGTCGGCAGTCCGGCCGCTCCGCTGGGCAGCTTCCGCACCAACGATGCCGGCATGGCCAACGGCACGATGATAGGTCCGGTGCGTATGCAAGCGACCAGCGATGCGGCCGTGCGCGCCGACCGTCTGTCCGTGACGGAGGCCGGCGCCAGCACTGCGGTGCTGGTCAGCGCGCTGTAGTTATTTGGCCGCTTCAAGGATGAGGTTTGCAATCTCGTCCGGGTGCGAGATCATCGACACATGGCTGGACGCCAGTTCGATGGTCTTCGCGCCCATGCGTTTGGCGACAAAACGCTCCAGCTCCGGCGAGGTGGTGCGGTCATCCTGCGACACCACGTAGTAGCTTGGTTTGTACTTCCACGCCGCCTGCGTGGTGCGCGCGGCGAACAGCGTTTGCGAGATCCGGCCCTGCGATGCGTACAGCACGCGCGCCCTGGCCGGATCGAGATCGCCGGCGAAGTCGCGCACAAAAGCCTGTTCGCTCAGTTGGGCGTAGCCGTCGGGCGACTTCACCAGGCCGGCCGCCGCCGGTGGCGCCGGGAATTTGGCGGCCAGTGCGCCGTAGTCCTCGCCCACGTCCGGCGCGCGCGCGGCCAGGTAGACCAGCGCCGCCACTTTCGGATCGTTGCCGGTCTCGCTGATGACAGTGCCGGCCCACGAGTGGCCGACCAGGATCGTCGGGCCATCCTGCAAGGCCAGCACGCGGCGCGTGGCTTCGGCGTCGTCGGTCAGCGAGGTCAGGGGATTCTGCACCGACGTGACATGCATGCCGGCCTTTTGCAGGCGGGCGATAACGTCGTTCCAGCAGGAGCCGTCGGCGTAGGCGCCGTGCACCAGCACGACGTTGTGGACCGACGGCGCGGACAGTGCGACTGGTGCCGTCAGCATCGCTGCGACGGCAAGAAGGGTAGGTTTGATCATGGTGCGGTTTCCTCTCGGGTTAAAAACCCAGTATAGAAACCGCCCCCTGACCCGGACATGACGCCGGCATTACAAACGGATTACAAATCAATGAACTCCACCAGCGCCGGCACCACTTGCCCGGGCGCCTCGTCGATCAGCCAGTGGCCCGAGCCCTGGACGATGACGCTCTTCACATTGGTGGCCACCGTGCCGACCTGCTTGCCGAGGAATTCGCCGGCCGAGTACTGGCCGGCCAGGGTCAGCACCGGCATGCTCAGCTTGGTCTGCGACAGCGGGCCGAAGTCGGCGGCGTCGCGTTCGAAATCGCTGAAGTAGGCGAAGCCGGCGCGCATGCCGCCCGGCTGCGCATAGGCCGCCGTGTACAACTTGCGGTCCGCTTCTTTCACCGACTTGGTCTTGTCGGCCGAGAAGTCGTTCCAGAAGTGTTCGAAGTAGATGCGTTCGCGGCCCTGCACCAGCGCCAGCGGCGTTTCGCCGTAGAAGTGGAAGTGCCACACGGCCTTGGCCGGGAAGGCATTGCGCCAGTCGCCGACGCCCGGAATGAAGGCGTCCATCAGCACCAGCTTACTGGTGTCGGCCGGGAACTGGGCGGCGTAGCCGTAGGCCACCATCAGGCCGATGTCGTGGCCGACCACGGCGGCCGGCTCGCTGCTGACGCCCTTGACCAGTTCATGGATATCGACCGCCATGGTTTTCTTGTCGTAGCCGCCGGCCGGCTTTTCCGAGCCGCCGGCGCCGCGCAGGTCGGGGACGATGACGGTGTGGTGCTTGACCAGTTCGGCCATGGCCGGCGTCCACATGTGGCCGGTCTGGCCATAGCCGTGCAGCAGCACGACCGGGCTGCCGTGGCCGCCGATCTTGTAGTGCAGCCGGACGCCGTTCACTTGCGCGTATTGGTCGGCAAACCCGTCGACCTTGACGTCGATCGGCGCGGCGGCCGCGGCGGCCAGGCCGGTGCTCAGTACGAGGGTGGCGGCGGCCAGGCTGCGGCGGATCATCTTGGTGCTGGTGTTCATGTTAGGCTCCTGAGTGGCGGGTTGGTGCAGTCACTATATGTTTCACACTTAAGATCATCAATACGCTGGACATCAATCAATCATTCACAATTTATGAATTTGATGCGACCCTCCGCCCTCGCCTTCCTGCTGCTGACGCTGGCCGCAGGCGCCCAGGCCTGCGTGCTGCACATCGGCTACACCTCGCAGAACGCGCCGCCCTATTTCCTCGGCGCCGACAGCGTGCCGGCGGCGCCCGGCGCCACCGTGGAACTGCTGAACGAAATGGCGGCCCAGGCCGGCTGCAAAACCGAACTGGTGCGCCTGCCGACCGCGCGCCTGCTGCTGGCGGTGAACGCCGGCCAGATCGACGCCACCGCGCTGGCCACGCCGCCCACCGGGCTGCCGTCGGTGGTCTATCCGCTCGACGGCCAGGGCCGGCCCGATCCGGCGCGCGGCCTGCAGCACACCACGGTGATCATCGTGCGGGCGGCGGACCGGGCGGCGGCCACCGCCGACCTGAACGGTTTCCTGCGCGGGCGCCGGGTGGGCGTGTCGCACGGCGTGTCGTTCGCCGGCGAGCTGCGCGCGGCCGGCATGCGGGTGGACGACGGCGCCGCCGACGCCCGCCGCAATTTCGACAAGCTCAAGCGCAACCGCGTCGACGCCGTGGCGATGTCGCTGAATGTGGCGGGCGATATGGACGAACTGCTGGCGCGCGAACACGGCAAGGAGCTGGTGCGGCTGGAGCGGCCGCTGAGTTCGCACTCGCTGTGGTTGATGGTCAACAAGGACTACTATGGCGCGCACGGCGCGGCCGTGGACGAGATGTGGAACTGGCTGGGCAGCAAAGGCCGCAAGCGCCTGCCGCAATTGCTGAAGAAGTATGAAGCGCTGCCGCAGCGAGGCGGCAGCGCGCCAAGCCATTAGCCGGCTTTACGACGGCGCAGCGCCGCCAGGCCGACCAGGCCAACGCCCAGCATCAGGTAGGTTTGCGGTTCCGGCACGGCGGTCGTCACCAGCGTCAGCGTGCCCAGCTGCGGCGAGATGTCGACCGGCTGGGAATTCTGGAACACCGCGTCGACAAAGCTCAGCGTGCTGGTGCCGGCGCCGATGACATTGAAACTCAGGTGTGCCAGACTGCCACCGCCGCTGACGCCGGGCACCGGACCGAACTTGAAGCCGTACACATAGCCCACCTGCCCCGGCGTGCCGGACAGATCGGCCACGCCGAAGCCGGTGGCGCCGCCGTCGGAACCCAGGAAGCCGCCCTCGCCGGCGCCGCTCGCCTGCAGATAGGCCGGATTGAACGCCAGCGAGAAGTTGTAGCCATACAGATCGGTCACGCCGGCGATGCGGATGTCCAGCTCGATGGTCGAGCCCACCACGCCGCTCGATGGCGTGGCGACGATGCTCAGCACCGGATCGGCCGCGTAGGCCGACGGTGCGGCGAAAGCGGCGGCCAGCAGCGCGGCGCCGGCCTGGAATTTCCATTTATTCAAACTCAACATATTCATTTTCCTTTGCCCATCAGGCTGAGATTTCTGCATCGGCGCCGCGCCGGCCGTGGGCCGGCGGCGGCGCCGCTAGTGTGTGGCGGCTTACAGGCGGCAACCGCCTGCGATGCGTTGCGACTCGGCGACCAGGTCGCGGGCATCGACCACGCCATCCTTGTTCAGGTCGGCGCGCGCGTCGTAGCCGGCCTGGCCCGTGCGTTTGCCCAGCGCAGCCTTGATGAGCGCCAGGTCGTCGCAGTTGACGGCGCCGTCACCGTTGACATCGCCCACCAGGCGGATCGTGAAGTTGGCGTTCGACACATCGAAGAAGATGTTGTCGATGGCTTCCACCTTGATGCGCGCGGTGCTGCTGGCCACCAGCGGCAGCGTAACGACCTTGCTGCCGTTGTTGGCCGTGCTGGCCGCCAGGGTGTACGGGTAGGTGTTGCCGCCGTCGGTGGACAGCGCGATCTTCACGTTGGCGGTGTTGACCGGCGCGACGTCGGTGTTGGCCACGCTCCAGGTCACGGTCTGGGTCGAGCCGCCATCGAGCGACAGCGCGGTGTTCGGCGACGTCACCAGGAAGGGGCCGGCGTTGGGCGCCAGCACCAGCTTGGTGCTGGCGTTGCCGACGCCGCCACGGCCGTCACGCGCGGTCAGGCGGAAGTTCAGCGCGGCCGGATTGGCGTTGGCGCTGTAGCCCACGTAGTCGGCCGTCGGCAGGAACTCCGAGTAGCACTCGATGTCGGCCGGGGTCGGCGTCGCCGCGGCGACCGGGCAGGCGCCGGTTTCGGCGTTGGTGTTGTTGGCCAGGATCTGCGACAGGTCGGGGAACACGCGGGTCGGATTGGTGCTGACCTGGTTCTCACCCGGCGAACCGTACTTGATGGCGTCGTCGTTGCTGACCACGGCGCGCACGCCGAACTGGCGGAACAGCGGGCCATTGGTCTTGACGTTGCTGATCAAGCCGGTGCCGTTGCCGTTGGCGCGGTCGTTCTGTTCCCACATGTAGGTCAGCGTATCGCCTTCGCCGTCGGTGGCGCTGCCGGTCAGCGCGAACGGCGTGCGCACCGGGATCGTGTAGCCGGTTGGCGCCGTCACCACCGGCGTGGTATTGCCGGTGAACGACAGCGCGCCGCGGCGGGTGGTCGGGCCGCCGGCGACGATCTCGCCGACATAGCCACTGCAACCGCCGCTGCAATTGACCAGCTGGAGTGGCGCGACCTTGGTGCCGGCCAGTGCGCCGGTGAAGGTCAGCGTGACGGCGTTGTCGCTGACCGAACTGACGTTGACGGTGGCGCCAGCAGGCCAGCCGGCGATGCCTTCGATCGCGTTCTTGATGCCGCCGACGTTGAAGTTGCTGCCGCGGACGATAGGCGCCGAGTCGTTGCCGTTGTAGCGCAGCTTGAATTGCTGGGTGCCGCCGAAATTGGTCAGCGCCAGCATCTGCACTTCGTTGGCGTTGGTTTCCGCGCCCGAGGTGTAGGCGACGATTTCATCGAAGCTGCGCTGCGACCAATAGGCGTCGCTGTGGGTCTGCAAATCGTCGGTGCCGCAAATGCCGGCGTAGGCCATGATCGACGAGCCGCTGCCCGGTTCCACCGAGGTGCCGGCGTTGCGGTTGCCGCCCGAGCAATTGCTGATCACGCCGTTGAAGGTGTGGTTGCCGGAGAACTGGTGGCCCATTTCATGCGCCACGTAGTCGACCGCGTAGAAGTCGCCGACCGGGGTGGGAATGCCGGTGCAGCCCTGGGCCTTGGCGCTGCCGCCGACCACGCCCAGGCTGGCGATGCCGCCGCCGTTGAGGCCGAGCGCGATATGGCCGACGTCGAAGTTGCCGGCGCCCGCCAGCAGGCCGGCGACGACGCGGTTGCGCGACAGCGTACCGCCGCCGCAGCTGTCCGATTGGGACGCTGTGAAGCAGGCGTTGGCGCCGCAGGGACCGTTGGCGCCGGTCATCAGCGCCGGCGTGTCCAGGTTCAGGGCGTCGGTATTGTTGATCAACATCAGGCGGATCGCGGTCTCGTCTTCATACACCTGGGTGACGCGGTTGATCAGCGTGACCTTGGCCGCCGTCACGTTGGCCGGGCCGCCGAAATAGCTGGCGTAGGACGGATCGGTGACCAGCGCCAGGCGGTAGGTGCGCAGCTGGTTGCCGGAAACCGGGCCGGCCACGGACAGGTCGTCCACCACGTGGTAGGCCACGGTGCTGGTCGACTTGCCGTCGGTGGCGCTGACTTCAAAGGCGCCGGTGTTGCGCGACGGATCGGCCACCAGCGAGGTGTTGATCACCCCTTCCGCATCGGCGGTGACGACCAGGCTCTGGCGCGTGCCGCTGTCGCCTTCGTTGCGCACCGACACGGTGACCGAAGCGCCCGGCGTGAAGCCGGCGCCGCGCACTTCGACCTGGTCGTCGGCATGGTAGAAGCCTTGCGACAAGGCGATCTGCGCCTCGGTCAGCGGCGCCTCGCGCAGCGCGCCGTGGCGGTTGGTCAGGTCGCGGCTGTGATAGCTGTTGTAGACGCTGTCGTCCAGCGCGGTTTGCGGGTCGACATACCAGGCGCCGGCCGGCGTGCGCACCGAGGCGTGCAGGCCCAGCGGGGTGATGTCCATGCGCAGGCTGGCGTTCGGATCGTCGATGCCTTTGCCGGCGTAGGTCTTGATTTCGGGGTGCTTGGCGGCCAGGCCGGCTTCCATGATCGGCGAGTCGACGATGGCGAAGCGCTGGTAGCCGCCGTCCGGGTGCGGCAGGGAAATGATCAGCGGGCTGACGGCGGCGGCGTCGCTGCGCTCCAGCGGCGCCGACTGGGCCAGTTGCTTGAGGCCTTGGCGATTCAGGCTGGCGGCGTGGAAGCGGCGCGGGCCGGTGGTGCTGGCGGACTGTGTGGTTCTGCCGTTGGCGGCGCCCACGTCCTGCCAGAAGTCGCCGGTCGGCTGGCTGGCGGTCGGTCCATCCTTGGCGATGACGGCGGCGGAGCTGGAGATGGTCCAGCCCAGGGCCATGAAGGCGAATAACATGCGTCCGGCGGTAGGACGCAGCGTTGCCCCGGCCTTTTTGAGGCGGGGGGACGGTGACGGATTCACTGAAATTTTCATGCCTGCTATACCCTTAATTTAAAGGAAAATATGCCCAGTGAAACATTCATGTGTTGCGAACAAGACATGCAAAAGTTTCAACTTAAGTATTGCTTAATTCATTTTTCGTCACAACAGCTGTTCCAACATTTTTTTACGGGGCACCGGAAACGCAGGCGTTTCGGACGCAAACACCCATCAGGACCGTTGTCTTTAATACACAGTTTCCATTTATCTGTTAGTCAAGACGCGGGAAAGCGAAGGCGGGAGATTGGCAGGGCTTTCGTTTGACCGCCGTCAAAATTGCATTCATGTATTATTGCTTTAGACAAAACACGAACCAGGCACATGAAAAGAGTCCGCATTACTTTGCCCTTGGCGCTCGTCGCACTGACGGTGTGGCTGGGCCTGACCCTGGGGGTCGGCCGGCTGCTCAGCGGCGGCCGGCAGCTATCGCTGTTTGATGCGGTGGCCGCTGCCATCGGTCCGGCCTGGGTGCTGGCGGTCTTGTTTTCCGTGGTGGTGGCGCTGGCGTCGACCGAACGCCGCGCCGCCGGCCTGCGCGCGCCCGAATCGTGGAAATCGCTGTGGCTGGTCTGGCCGCCGCTGCTCTATGCGCTGCTGATGCTGCTGGTGGCGTGGGCGGGCGGCTGGCCGCCATCGCAGGTGCTGCTGATCGTCGGCTGCAATACGGCGCTGGTCGCGGTGTCGGAAGAACTGATGTTCCGGTCGGTGCTGCTGCAAAGCCTGCTTGACCGGCATGCGATCTGGCCGGCCGTGTTGATCTCGTCGTTGCTGTTCGGCGTGGTGCACACGCTCAATGGATTGGCGACCGGTGACTTCTGCAGCGCGCTCTGGCAAGCGGTCGCGGCCTCGCTGCAGGGCGTCGGCTATGCGGCCATCCGCCTGCGCACGCGCTCGGTGTGGCCGATGGTGGTGGTGCACGGCCTGTGGGACTTTGCGTTGGTGACATCGGCGCTGACGGCGGCGAAGACCGGCGAGGGATCGGTGCTGCCGTTCGCCGCCGTGCTGGCGGTGCTGCCGCTTTGCCTGTACGGCGTGTTCCTGCTGCGCGGCAGCCAGCGGGCGTTGCTGCACACGGAGCCGCCTGACGCGCAACAGCGCGCGTCGTAAGGAACAGGCGGATTCCAAGGCGCGCCCTTGAAACTCAGGGCGCCTGGCGGTCCGGCGACCCGGGGTGGCTTATGGCCAGGTCGGGCAAGGGCCGAGGCTGGCGCCGTAGTAACTGGCGATGGCTTTCGACTCATTGTTGTTGCAGGACAGCGCTACCGTCTGGCTCTGGTCCGGCTGGCCGGGTTTGAAGCACAGCGGAATGAAGCTGGGGCTGAAGTAGGTCGGGAAGCCCGGCATCGGATAAGGGTTCACGCAAGTTCTGATCGGGGCGGTAGTTTGACTGTCGGCGTTGGAGGTCCAGCGTATATACCCTCTCGCGTCCATGACATAGGCGTTGCCGTAATTGCTCACGCCGAGGCGGTAGTTGCGGCTGAAGGCGCCACCACCGGTGCCGGAGCTCCATACAGCGTTCGCGGGGATGGTCTCGCCGCGGTATTGGACGAAGTTGCCATCGGTCTGAATCAGCGCCTGTTCGCCATTGGCATAGGCCGCCCATATCGGCTTCATGTCGGCTTTGCGGTAGACCACGAGGTTGCCGTCGCCCTGTTGTATCAGAAAATACTTGCCATCATCCGACTCGATGGTCTGCCCCACCCGCAAGGACTGGCCGGCGCCGATCTCCTTGGCCTGGATACTGAAAGCGCTAAGCAGCAACAGCGCGCCGCAGGCTAATTTCATTGAACTCTTCATGCTTGCTTCCCTAATGGTTATGGGGAGATCCCCATGGTTTGATAAACATCGCGACACGCGAGGTGTTGCGACGACAGGTGAAAGAAGTCGGGACATCCGACGCTATTTGTCGTGGCCCTGACGCTTTTCGATCCGCATCGTCAGGTCGTTGAGCTTGGCCTCGGCCAAGGCGCGCTGTTGCGCACTGAGTGCGGCGCCGGCTTGCTGGCGCAGGCCCGGCGGCGTGGGGACGCCCAGCTTTTCGGCCAGCAGGTCCCAGGTATAGGCCTCCAGCGGCCTGCCGTCGGCTTGATATTTTTCCGCGATGACCGCCACCACCCGGTCGCGCCCGGCCAACGCGGCCTCCTCGAAATAGCGCCGCCCAAGCTGGTGCGGATTGCTGCGCGCCTCAAAGGCCGGATCGTCGACCAGGGCGTCGCTTTCGCTTTCATATTGCTCGGCCAATTGCAGCATGGCGTTGATGTCGCCCAGGCCAGCCTTGGCGACCAAAGTCTTCAAATCCATGCGGTAATACTCGGCCGGCGTGCCATAGCCGCCCGCCTGCATGCGCAAGCGGCGCGCCTCGCCACGCACGGCCGCATCGGGCTGCGCCGGCGGAGCCTCCCTGCCGAACGGCGAGCGGACAAGGCCGGCCGCGCCCTGGGACCGCGGGCGGATGTCCTGCGCGGCCGGCGCCGGGGCTGGCGCCGCGACCGCCACCGCAGCAGCGGGAACCGGCGCATCGCCCGGCCGCAGCCATAGGCCGGCGCCGACTGCGAGGCCGGCGAGCGTGATCAGTGACAGTTTGGTATTGGGCATAAAAAAAGGACGCCTGCGCGGCGCGCTCCAGTTACATGAATTGATAAATAAGCAACCACCTATACTATTACGCAGGCGAAACAATTGCAATAAAAATTATTCATTTAGTAAATGTTATTATTAAAGCAGCTTTACGGCGCCTTCCCGACGGTGCAGCCGTCACGGTTCTTTAGGAAGGGCGCGTCCGAAAGCGGTAGAATGATGGGTTACGCGCCGGGGCCGTTTTCGCCCCTGCAAAACCAGACTCACGCATCGCCGAAAAAGAACCAATGACCACCGTCCCGACCGAAATCAACGCCGCCGCCGTCAAGAACAGCCCCACCGAAAAAGTCACTCCGATGATGCAGCAGTACCTGAGCATCAAGGCCGAATACCCGGACATGCTGGTGTTCTACCGCATGGGCGACTTCTATGAACTGTTCCACTCGGACGCGGAAAAAGCGGCGCGCGTGTTGGGTATCACGCTGACCGCGCGCGGCAGCTCGGGCGGCCAGCCGATCAAGATGTGCGGCGTGCCTTTCCATTCGCTCGAAGGCTATCTGGCCAAGCTGGTCAAGATCGGCGAGTCGTGCGCGATCTGCGAACAGATCGGCGACCCGGCCACCAGCAAGGGACCGGTCGAACGCAAGGTGATGCGGGTGGTCACGCCAGGCACGCTGACCGACGCCGACCTGCTGCCGGAAAAGGCCGAACGTCCGCTGCTGGCGATGTGCATCATCAGCCAGCGCAAGGTCGCCACCGCCGGCCTGGCTTGGCTGTCGCTGGCCAGCGGCGCGTTGAAGCTGATGGAGTTCTCCGGCGACAGCCGCACCGTCACCGCCCGCATGCAGCAGGAGCTCGAACGCATCGCGCCGGCCGAGGTGCTGCGCGGCGATAACGCCGACCTGTTCGACGAAACGATGAGCTGCCACCTCAGTTTCCACACCAGCCGCGTGCCGGACTGGCACTTCGACGTCGTCGGCGGCCACAAGGCGCTGCTCGACCAACTGAGCGTGGCGACGCTGACCGGCTTCGGCGCCGACGGCCTGGGCGCGGCGTTCGGCGCGGCCGGCGCGCTGCTGCGCTACGCCCAGTCGACGCAGGGACGCGGCCTGCAGCACGTGCGCACGCTGACCACCGAAACCGAGAACGAATTCATCGGCCTCGACGCCGCCACCCGCCGCAACCTGGAACTGACCGAGACCATCCGCGGCCAGGAATCCCCTACCCTGTTCTCGCTGCTGGACCACTGCCGCACCGCGATGGGTTCGCGCCTGCTGCGCCACTGGCTGCACCACGCGCGCCGCGACCAGGCCATCGCCCGTTCGCGCCACCAGGCCATCGCCGCGCTGGGCCAGGCCGACGCCACCGGCACGCTGTCGCACACGCTGGCGCAGGTGCCGGACATCGAACGCATCACCACCCGCATCGCGCTGCTGTCGGCGCGTCCGCGCGACCTGGCCAGCCTGCGCGACGGCGTGCAGCAACTGCCGGCGCTGCGCCATGCGATGCAGCGCGCGCTGACCGACAACGACGGCCTGCTGGCCGCGATCCACGCCGACATGGCCACGCCCGAAGCCTGCCTCGACCTGCTGCAACGCGCGGTGGCCTTGGAACCGGCGGCGATGGTGCGCGACGGCGGCGTGTTCGCGCGCGGCTTCGACGCAGAGCTCGATGAACTGCGGGCGCTGTCCGAAAACGCCGGCCAGTTCCTGGTCGACCTGGAGACGCGCGAACGGGCCCGCACCGGCATCGCCAACCTGCGCGTGGAGTACAACAAGGTGCACGGCTTCTACATCGAAGTCACGCACGGCCAGACCACCAAGGTGCCGGACGACTACCGCCGCCGTCAGACCTTGAAGAACGCCGAGCGTTACATCACGCCGGAACTGAAGGCCTTCGAGGACAAGGCCCTGTCGGCGCAGGACAAGGCGCTGGCGCGCGAGAAGATGCTGTACGACCAGCTGCTGGCCGACCTGGCGCCGTTCATCGGCTGCCTGCAGACGATCTCGAAGGCGCTGGCGCAGCTCGACGCCCTGACCTCGCTGACCGGCCACGCGCTGCGCCACAACTGGTGCGCACCGCAGCTGGTGGACACGCCGTGCATCAACATCGCCGAGGGCCGCCATCCGGTGGTGGAGAACCAGATCGAACGCTTCATCGCCAACGACTGCCGCTTCGTCGAAGAGCGCCGCCTGCTGCTGATCACCGGTCCCAACATGGGCGGTAAATCGACCTTCATGCGCCAGGTGGCGCTGATCACGCTGCTGGCCTACGTGGGCAGCTACGTGCCGGCCACCAGCGCCACCATCGGCCCGATCGACCGCATCTTCACCCGCATCGGCGCCACCGACGACCTGGCCGGCGGCCGCTCGACCTTCATGGTGGAGATGACCGAATCGGCGGCGATCCTGAACGGCGCCACCGAGCACTCGCTGGTGCTGATGGATGAAGTGGGCCGCGGCACCTCGACCTTCGACGGCCTGGCGCTGGCGTGGGCGATCGCTCGCCACCTGATCGACACCAGCCGCAGCTTCTCGCTGTTCGCCACCCACTACTTCGAACTGACGCAACTGCCGGACAACCATCCGACGGCGGCCAACGTGCACCTGTCGGCGGTCGAGCACAAGGACAGCATCGTGTTCCTGCACGCGGTGCAGGACGGCCCGGCGTCGCAGAGCTACGGCCTGCAGGTGGCGCAGCTGGCCGGCGTGCCGCAGCCGGTGATCAAGGCCGCGCGCAAGCACCTGGCGCGCCTGGAAGCGCAGGCGCTGGACGCCACGCCGCAGCTGGACCTGTTCGCCGCGCCGACCACCGACGCCGACGACGAGGAACTCGATGCGCCGGCGCACGGCGCGCCCGCGGCCGCCAGCCCGGCGATGCGCGAGCTGCTCGATGCGCTCGACGATCTCGATCCCGACGCGCTGACCCCGCGCGAAGCGCTGGAACGCCTGTACCAGCTCAAGCGCCTGACGGAGACGGCGCAGGCATGATGCCGCGGCGCGTCCGCCCCGCCACGACTGGAGCGCTGCTGCGGCGCGTGAGCGCTGCCGTGGGCGTGATGGCGGCCGGCCTGGCGCTGGCAGCGAGCCATGCGGGGGCCGCGCAGCCGGCCATGCGCGGCTTCCAGTTCGGCGTGATCGGCCACTCGTTCAAGAGCGGCCCGGATGAATCGGTGCTCAAGCGCGCCATCGCCGACGTCACGCAGACCGCGCCCGCCTTCATCGTCGCCACCGGCATCAAGTCCAGCACCGAGCCTTGCAGCGACAAGCTGTATGCCCAGCGCCGCGCGCTGCTGAGCGAAGCGGCGCCGCCGATGATCGTCTCGCTGGCCGGCAGCGACTGGAGCGGCTGCGTCAATTCCATCGGCCGCTCGAACGCCATCGAACGCCTGAACCGCCTGCGCGAATTGTTCTACGCCGACGGCGAATCGCTGGGCGAACGCCGCCTGCCGCTGACACGCTTGTCGTCCAGCGCCAAGTTCCGCAGCTACGCCGAGAACGCGCACTGGGAATACGGCAAGGTGCTGTTCGCCACCATCAATCTACCGGCCAATAACAACCACTTCCGCGCCGAGGCTGGGCGCAACAGCGAGTATGAAGACCGGCTGGTGGCCAACCGCGCCTGGCTGCACCGCCTGTTCACGCTGGCCGAGCGGCAGAAGATGCACGGCCTGGTGCTGTTCTCGGACGGCGATGTCGGCGTGCAGGCGGAGCAAGGCTTCTCGCTGCTGCCGAGTTTTCAATCGAAACAGGATGGCTTCGCCGAACCGCGCCGGCAGATACGGGCGATGGCGGAAAAATTCAAAGGGAAGGTGCTGCTGGTCGATACCCAGGGCGGCGCCGGCACCGAGCCGTCCATCGTCTGGCGCGGCAATGTGGGGCATATGAGCCTGGCCGCGGAATGGGCCGAGGTGCGCGTCGCACCCGGCACCGCCGCCCTGTTCACGCTCAAGGGCGGCAGCGCCGAGACGACGCCGTAACTTACACTGCTTAGTGGATCGGGTGGATGGCGACGTGGTCGCCCTCTTCGCCTTCGTCGTCCTCGTCACCGTGGTGGTGGCCGTGGGCGCCGTGCACGTGGCCGTGGGCGATTTCTTCTTCCGAGGCTTCACGCACGTCGGCTACGCTCAGCGCGAAACGCAGCGCCATGCCGGCCAGCGGGTGATTGCCGTCCAGGACCACTTTGTCGTCAGCGATTTCGGTGACGGTGAAGATCATCGCTTCTTCGCCATCGTCGCCATCCGGCATGCCTTCGAACTGCATGCCCACTTCCAGCGGTTCCGGCAGGCGGCTGCGCGGCTCGACCTTGACCAGCGCTGCGTCGTAGTCGCCGAACGCATCGTCCGGTTCGATCTGGATGATGGAGGAATAACCGACTTCCTTGCCGTCCAACTCTTCTTCAATTTTTGGCAGGGTGTTCTCGTAGCCACCGTGCAGGTAGACCATAGGCTGGCGACCGTCTTCGATCAGATTGTCCTGGGCATCGGACAGCTTGTAATTCACAGTCACGACCGTGTTCTTGGCAATCTTCATTTTGTAATTCCTTTCTGTATATAAGCCCCGGAATTATACCTTGGATCGCCGCGCCGACCGCCGCCAGCCCGACAATCGGCGCCGCCATGGTTATAATGAGCGCATGAAAAAATTACCTCTCCTCGGCGACATCACGCCGGCGCAGTTCCTGCGCGACTACTGGCACAAGAAGCCCCTGCTGATCCGTAACGCCATCCCCGGCTTCAAGCCCTTGCTGAACATGGAGGCGCTGACCAAGCTGGCCACGACCAACCACGCGGAATCGCGCCTGGTGACCAATGTCGACGGCCAGTGGAATATGCAGCACGGCCCGCTGGAAAGCCTGCCGCCGATGGACCAGAAGGAATGGACCATGCTGGTCCAGGGCGTCAACCTGTTCGACGCCAAGGCCGACGCGCTGCTGCGCCAGTTCCGCTTCATTCCCGACGCCCGCCTGGATGACCTGATGGTCAGCTTCGCCACCGACGGCGGCGGCGTCGGCCCGCACTTCGATTCCTACGACGTGTTCCTGCTGCAAGCGCAGGGCCAACGCCGCTGGAGCATCGGCCCGCAGAAGGACCTGACCCTGGTCGAAGGCTTGCCGCTGAAGATCCTGGCCAATTTCAAGCCGAACGAGGAGTTCGTGCTCAATCCGGGCGACATGCTGTACCTGCCGCCGCACTACGCGCACGACGGCATCGCCATCGGCGACTGCCAGACCTATTCGATCGGCTTCCGCGCGCCGTCCTACCAGGAGCTGGGCGAAGGCTTCCTGCAGTTCATGGCCGATTCGATCGACCTGCCGGGCATCTACGCCGATCCGGACCTGGAAGCGACCGCCAAGCCGGCGGAAATCCCGCGCCACATGCTGAGCACGATCGTCGAGGAAATGAACAAGGTTCGCTTCACCGAGGAAGACATCACCATCTTCCTGGGCGAATACATGTCCGAGCCCAAGCACAATGTGTTCTTCACCGGCCCGGCCAAGCCACTGACGGTCGGCAAGTTCGCCGACACCGCGGCGAAAAAGGGCCTGCTGCTCTCGCGCAAGACGCAAATGCTGTACCGCGGCAAGCATGTGTTCATCAACGGCGAATCATTCGGCGTCAGCCGGGCCGACAAGGTCACGCTGGAACTGCTGGCCAACACCCGCGCGCTGGACGGCGCGGCGCTGGGCCAGGCATCGGACGACGTCATGGACGCGCTGTACACCTGGTACACGGACGGTTGGATCGAGTTGGGCTAAACACTGGCAAAGGGAGGCAGCATGGAACGGCAGAGTTTTCCATTCACCACGAAGGCGGAGTTTCTCCAGCACGTGTCCCGCTGCATCACCCGTGCCGAACACAAGCTGACCATGTTCGACCCGGATTTCGCCATCTGGGAGCTGGGCAGCAGCGCCACCGACACCCTGCTGCGCCATTTCCTCAGGGCCGGCGGGCATTTGCAGTTGGTGGCGCACGATGGCCACGCCGTCGAGCGCGACGCGCCCCGCTTCCTGCGCCTGATCAAGGACTACGGCCACCTGGTCGAGGTGCGCCGCAGCAGCCAGCAACTGCGCCAGCTGACGGATTCATTCTGCATCGCCGACGATCGCGATATCGTGCGCCGTTTTCACGCAGATCATTTCCGTGGCGAAGCAGTTTTTGACGGGCCGGAAGATACCCAAACCAGTAGCGACCGTTTTATTACGATTTGGTTAGAATCTACGCCCGGTTTGTTCGCAAACTCAACTGGATTATGAGTCAGTTCAAGGTAAAATGCCGGAGTTCGATGCGAACGCTGGTATTTGGTGCGGATTCTGCTAAAGTAGAGTCGAAACCGAAATGTTGCGATATCGCAAAATAGTTGTGCTTACGGCTGTTTGTCCTATTGCGACGCACTAAAAATCGCTATAATATTCGGTTAGGAAGTTTCCGTTGTCTGGCAGGCACCATTTCAGGTTACGAAAGCCTTCGAAGACGACCTAATGAGCGATAATTACCGGTAATTATTAATCGCAACAATTGTGTTTAATTTTGAATTAATTAAGGAAAACCCCATGAAAAAATCCCTGCTGATCGTTTCCCTGCTGGCTGTTGCTCTGGCTGCTTGCTCGAAAAAAGAAGAAGCTCCTGCTGCTCCAGCTCCAGTAGCTGCTCCAGAAGCCGCTGCTCCAGCTGCTGCTCCAGCACCAGCACCAGCTGCTGACGCTGCTGCTCCTGCTGCTGCTGCTCCTGCTGCTTCGGACGCTGCTGCTGCTCCAGCCGCTTCGGCTGCTGCTGCTCCTGCTGCTTCGAAGTAATCAGCTTGCGGAAAAAACCCCGTTAGCCTGAACGCGCTCAAGATCGCGTTCAGTGCCAGCGGGGTTTTTTTTCGCCTGAAACTTTGTATAGGCATAAAAAAACCGGCTAATAGCCGGTTTTCTATTTTGTGAAACGCTTTACTTCAATTGCTCGTGCAGCAGCGTCAGGATCTTATCGGCAACTGGCGTGGCTTCCACTTTACCGGCATTGCTCAACACGGTAACGGTGCTGCTGTTACCCGCGCCGGCTTTCACCGAAATACGATAGCGCTGCGCTTCCTTATCGGCTTCCGACGCCGAACCCCAGCTGAACAGCTTGCCGAAGAAACCCTTGGTTTCGGTCGCATCGTCGACGTAACGCACGAAGTAAGTGCCCTGGGTACGGTCGCGGTCTTCCACGGTGAAGCCGGCGCGGTCCAGCGCCAGGCCGACACGGCGCCAGGCGCGGTCGAAGCCCTCATCCACCTGCACGGCGCGGTCGGCGCCAGCGCCCACCAGCGACGCATGCTGCGGTTGCACAATGGCGGTATCGACGGCGGTCTTGGCTTGCGCCACTTCCGAGCCGTTGCCCAGCTTGGTCATCAGACGCGCCAGGAATTCAGCTTCCAGGCCCGGATCGTTGGGACGCGGAGTCCAGGTGGTCGATTCCTTCTGGGCGCCGGTGACGACTTCCTGGGCGCCGCGGTGGCTGACGTAGATCTCGCTGGCGCCGTCGGCGCGGCGCTCGATGCGGGTGCGGAACTTGTCGCGCTCGCCGCTCGAATACACCGAGTCGAACACCTTGCCGATGGTGTTGCGGATGAAATCTTGCGGGATCTTCGCGCGGTTTTCATTCCATTCGGTTTCCATGGTGCCGGCGGTGGCGTTTTCCTTGGCCAGCACGAAACCCGAATCTTCCCAGAACTGCTTCAGTTGCGGCCACAGTTGCTCAGGCGTCTGCTTGATGACCAGCCAGCGCTGGTTGCCGTCGCGCTCGACCTTGATATCGTTGATGCTGGTCGGCACCACGGTGCCGGCGGCAGGCGTGCCCGGCATGATGGCGGCAGGACCGCTGACGATGCCCTTGGAAGCGTTGTAGCCGGAAGCGGTGGCGACACCGTTGTTCGAGTCCGGCAGCGAGTAGCGGTTATCTTTCTGCAATTGCGTCAGATCCGGCGGCACGTCCAGCGTGCTGGCCTTCTTGGCGGACTTGTAATCCACTTTATCATTACCGACTACGGAGCTGATCATGCCGCAACCGGTCAAACTGGCCATCAATGCGCCAACTACGACGGCGCGCTGCGAGGAAATAGAAGCTGTCTTGCGAATAGTCATGTCGTTACTGTTTAAGAAGCTGAAAAGCAGCAAATCAGGGATGATCCGAACCGAAGTCGGGGCTTGTTGCTAAGGTTTTTACAGTACGCCGGCTTCTCGCAGGGCCGCGCGTACCGCTTCGTGGCATTCGGCCGCCAGCGGCACCAGCGGCAGACGGATGCCGGCTGGCATTTTGCCCATTTCCGCCAGCGCCCATTTGACCGGCACCGGATTCGGCTCGATGAACAGTTTCTGGTGCAGCGGGAACATTTTATTGTTCAGCTCCACGGCCTTGGCGAGGTTGCCGGCGATCGCCGCTTCGCACATGTCGGCCATGTCGCGCGGGGCGACGTTGGCGGTGACGGAGATGTTGCCGGCGCCGCCGGCCAGCATCAGGGCCATCGCGGTCGGATCGTCGCCGGAATACACGGCGAACGATTTAGGCGCCAGGCGCAGCAGGTCGTAGCCGCGGCCGATATTGCCGGTCGCGTCTTTCACGCCGACGATGTTCGGGATTTGCGCCAGGCGCAGGATGGTCTCGTTGCTCATGTCGGCAACGGTACGGCCCGGCACGTTGTACAGGATCACCGGCAGGTCCACCGCTTCAGCGATGGCCTTGAAGTGCTGGTACATGCCTTCCTGGGTGGGACGGTTGTAGTAGGGAACCACTTGCAGCGTGGCGTCCGCACCGGCTTCCTTGGCGAAACGGGTCAGCTTGATCGCCTCGGCGGTCGAGTTGGCGCCGGCGCCGGCGATGATCGGAATGCGGCCCTTGGCGTGGGCGACGGTCGCCTTGATCAGCGCGCAGTGCTCATCCACGCTCACGGTGGCCGATTCGCCGGTCGTACCGGCGATCACGATGCTGTCCGTACCTTCGGCGATGTGCCAGTCGATCAGCTGATTCAGACCCTCGAAGTCCAGACTGCCGTCTGCGTTCATCGGGGTGACGATTGCTACTATGCTGCCCTTAATCATAGGTAACCACTGCATAAAGTATTAAAACAACGATTGTAGACGATAGGCCGCGAATATGGTGCATTCCGGGTGACATATCGGCCATCAAAATGGTGGCAAAAGCGCCGCCACGCGCGGGAAATCAGGCTTCACGGCGCATAGACGTTGCACCATGGCAGCTTTTGGCGTATCGATGACGCCGTCCTCGAAGGCCACCACCCGCAAACCATGGGTGCGCGCCCATTCCAGCAGTTCGCCGGCTTGCAGCAAAAAGGCGGGATTCGAGGGTTTGCCGAACTGCGCATTGCCGTCCGCGAAGGTCTCGTAAATCAGCACGCCGTTGGGCGCCAGGCTGGTCAGCATGTCGGCCATTAGCGGACGATGCAGGTAGTTTGTGACCACGATGCCGGCAAATCGATCCGGGCCGAAAGGCCAGACCGCGCCAGCCTCTTCCAGATCGATGGCGCTGGTGATGATTTCCGGTCCGGCCGCGGCGGCCAGCGCCTCGGCATCGCGGTCCACCGCCACCACGGCGTGCCCCAGCGCAGCCAGGTGGCGCGAGTGGCGGCCGCTGCCGCAGGCGAGGTCCAGCACTGCGCCGCCCGGTATCAGCGGTGCGTAACGCCGCACCCAAGGAGAAGTCAGGTCACTCATGTGTAGGCCAGCCCCATCGCTTCGCGCACGTCGCGCATGGTTTCCAGCGCCAGCTTGCGGGCCGCGTCGTTGCCGTCGGCGACGATGGCGCGCACCAGCGACGGATCGTCCAGGTACTGCTGGGCGCGCTCGTGCATGGGCTCCTGTTCCTTGACGATGGCGTCGATCACCGGCTGCTTGCATTCGATGCAGCCGATGCCGGCGGATTTACATCCTTTTACCACCCATTCCTGGGTATCGTTGTTGGAATACACCTGGTGGAACTGCCAGACCGGGCAGCGGGCCGGATCGCCGGCGTCGGTGCGGCGCACGCGCGCCGGGTCGGTCGGCATGGTGCGTATCTTCTTTTCCACCGAGGCTTTGTCTTCGCGCAGCGCGATGGCGTTGCCGTAGCTCTTGGACATCTTGCGGCCGTCCAGTCCCGGCAGGCGCGAGGCGACCGTCAGGCGGGCCTGCGGCTCGACCAGGATCAGCTTGCGGCTGCCTTCCAGGTAGCCGAACAGGCGTTCGCGGTCACCCATCGACAGGCTCTGGGCGTCGTCCAGCATGGCCTTGGCCTGCTCCAGCGCCTCGTCCTTGCCGTCCTGCTGGAATTCGGTGCGCAGTTCGTTGTAGAGCTTGGCGCGCTTGCTGCCCAGCTTCTTGACGGCCTCTTGCGCCTTCTCTTCGAAGCCTTTTTCCTTGCCGTACAAGTGATTAAAACGTCGCGCAATTTCGCGCATCATCTCGATATGCGGCACCTGGTCGTCGCCCACCGGCACCTGGCTGGCGCGGTAGATCAGCACGTCGGCCGCCTGCAGCAGCGGGTAGCCGAGGAAGCCGTAGGTGGCCAGGTCCTTGCTGGACAGGTTCTCGATCTGGTCCTTGTAGGTCGGCACGCGCTCCAGCCAGCCCAGCGGCGTAGCCATCGACAGCAGCAGGTGCAGCTCGGCGTGCTCCGGCACCCGCGACTGGATGAACAGCGTGGCCTGCGACGGATCGACGCCGGCAGCCAGCCAGTCGACCAGCATCTCCCAGGTACTGCGCTCGATGACGGAGGGATCGTCGTAATGCGTGGTCAGCGCGTGCCAGTCGGCCACGAAGAACAGGCACGGCAGCTCGGACTGCATCTTGATCCAGTTCTTCAAGGCGCCGTGGTAATGGCCCAGGTGCATGGCGCCGGTGGGGCGCATGCCGGATACAACACGATCGGGATACATAGTCAGGCTCAGCTAAGAAGGAAAATAAGGGGGTACAACAGCACGTGGAAAATGCTCTGCAAGATGTGCATGCCGCCGATCAGGAAACCGGTCAGCATACCGAACTGCATCATCAGGATCAGACCGATGAACACATACATGCCATAACGCTCGATTTGCGCGTATTTGCGGGCCAGCGGCAACGGCAGGATGCCGGTGACGATGCGGCCGCCATCGAGCGGCGGCAAGGGAATCAGATTGAAGATGCACATGGCAGAATTGACGCCGATGCCGGCCTTGCTCATCTCGATGAAGAAATCGTCCTGCTGCACGCTCAGCGCGTAGGTCAACACCACCCACAGCGCCATCCAGCCCAGGCCCATGAGGAAGTTGGCCGCCGGGCCGGCCGCCGCCACCAGCGCCATCTGCTTTTTCGGATTGCGCAGGCGGCCGTAGTCGACCGGCACCGGCTTGGCGTAGCCGAGCGCGGGCAGGTGCAGCAGGCTGAGGATCAGCGGCAGGATCACCGTGCCGAAGGGGTCGATGTGGCGCAGCGGATTGAGGCTCAGCCGGCCTTCATTGGCGGCGGTGGGGTCGCCAAAGTAGCGGGCGACGTATCCGTGTGCGGCTTCATGCAGGGAAATTGCAAAAAGAACAGGGATCAGGTAGACCGCGATGGTCTGGATAATACTGTCGGTTTCGTTCATGTGGGGAATTTTACCAGAGGCTACGGGGTGCTCTTGCTGCGCCGTCAAGGGCCGGCGCACGTGCCCAATTGAAAGCCTGACAATGACAGCCCAGGCTTAGGCCTGGCTTACAGGCCAAACATGGCCGCGTCGCCCCTGCCCTGACGCACCAGCTCGGCGCCCGTCCCGCTGAGGTCGATCACCGTGGTCGGCTCCAGGCTGCAGGCGCCGCCGTCGATGATCAGCTCGATCTGCTTGCCGAGCCGCTCGCAGATGGTGTCGGCGTCGTTCAGCGCATCGGTCTCGCCCGGCATGATCAGGGTCGTGCCCAGCAGAGGCTGCTGCAATTCTTCCAGCAAGGCGTGGACGATGGCGTCTTCCGGCACCCGCAGGCCGATGGTCTTGCGCGACGGATGGCTGAGCCGGCGCGGCACGCACTTGGTCGCTTCCAGGATGAAGGTGAACGGACCCGGCGTGGCCGCCTTGAGCAGGCGGAACTGGCGGTTGTCGACCCGCGCGTAGACGCCGATCTCGCTCAGGTCGCGGCACAGCAGGGTCAGGTGGTGCTTTTCGTCGATGCCGCGGATGCGCCGCAGTCGTTCGACGGCCGCCTTGTCGTCCAGATGGCAAACCAGCGCGTAACAGGAATCCGTCGGCACGGCGACGATGCCGCCGTCGTGCACAATCTGCGCCGCCTGTTTGATCAGGCGCGGCTGCGGATTGACGGGGTGAACCTGGAAAAATTGACTCATATGGCCGCTGCCGGGGCATGCTGCCGGCCGCTGTTATTAACGGTTAGGATTGTACGCTACGCAGGGCGGCAATACGCTGCTCAAACGGTGGATGGGTAGAAAACAATGCCGTCCAGCCACTACCGGCCGTGATGCCGGCCGCCGCGATCGACTGCGGCAAGGCGCCCGGCTCCATGCCGTTCAGGCGCGCCAGCGCGTGCTGCATCGGCACGCTGCTGCCCAGCAGCTTGGCGGAACCGGCGTCGGCGCGGAATTCGCGCTGGCGCGAGAACCAGGCCACGATCAGCGAGGCGGCCAGGCCGAAGATGATTTCGCAGACGAACACCGTCACCATATAGCCGATGCCGGGGCCGCGGCGTTCACTGTCGTTATTTTTCAGCAGCATGTTGTCGACGAAGAAGCCGACCACGCGCGCCAGGAACACCACGAAGGTGTTCACCACGCCCTGGATCAAGGTCATGGTCACCATGTCGCCGTTGGCGATGTGGGCGACTTCGTGGCCCAGCACGGCCTCCACTTCATCGCGGTTCATGTTTTCCAGCAGGCCGGTGGAGACGGCCACCAGCGCCGAATTCTTGAACGCACCGGTGGCGAAGGCGTTCGCCTCGCCATCGTAGACCGCCACTTCCGGCATGGCTATGCCGGCGCGCTCGGACAGCGCCTTGACGGTGTTGACCAGCCACAGCTCGGTCGACGACGACGGCGTGGCGATCACGCGGGCGCCGGTCGACCACTTGGCCATCGGTTTGCTGATCAGCAGCGAGAAGATCGCGCCGGTAAAGCCGACCACCAGCGAAAACGCCAGCAAACTGCCCAATTGCAGCGTATTGCCCGATCCCGGACGGCCGATGCCCAGCAGCGAAAGGACGATGGACAGCACCAGCATCACGGCGAGGTTGGTGGCGATAAACAGGATGATGCGTTTCATTGGAGGTCTCCGGTACGGACAAAATTTGCCCAAATAATAAGGTATGACCGTGCAAACGCAAATTCAAGATACAAGCTATTACAACGCGCCGGTAATCGACGCGGTAATCTACCGCTTAGAACCAGTCGTGCCAGACCGGAGTGACGCTGGCAGGCAGCGGCGGCAACAGCGCGAAATCGACGCGGGATTCGCCCGGCGCATGAAAATCGGTGCCGCGCGAAGCCAGGAAGCCGTAGCTGTTGGCCAACTGCGCGTACACCACATACTGCTCCGGCGTATGGCTGCCGGTGACCACCTCGATCGCCGTGCCGCCCAGCTGCTTGAACTCGTCGAACAGCTGGCCTTGGGCCAACTGGCTGAACTTGTAGCGGCCCGGATGGGCGATCACGGCCACGCCGCCGGCGCCGCGTATCCAGTTGACCGAATCGGCCAGGCTGGCCCAACAATGCGGCACGTAGCCCGGTTTGCCTTCGGACAGGTACTTCTTGAACACGTCGGGAATATTGGCGCAGGCGCCGATTTCCACCAGGTAGCGGGCGAAATGCGTGCGCGACATCAGGTCGGGATTGCCGACATATTTAAGCGCGCCTTCGTAGGCGCCCATGACGCCGACCTTGGCCAACTGGTTGGCGATCTCGCGGCCGCGATTGTCGCGGCCGGAGCGGGTGCGGGCCAGGCCGTTGACCAGCCCGGCATTTTTTTCGTCGATCTGCAGGCCGACGATGTGCACGGTTTCGTTGGCCCAGGTGATCGAGATCTCGACCCCGGTCACGAAGCGCATGCCCTGCTCCTGCGCGGCGACGCGGGCGGCCGGAATGCCGCCCACTTCGTCATGGTCGGTCAGCGCCCACACGTCCACCCCCGCCTTGCGCGCGTGTTGCGCCACGGCGGCCGGCGCGAGGACGCCGTCGGAAACGTTGGAATGGCAGTGCAGATCGACTTTCAACATATGGCTCTGTGGTTACGGCAATGAAGTGATCATTGTACGCTGCCTGCGCAAAAGCCATCCATCGCCACATCAAGGCCGGTGCTGCGGACCCGCGCGCCGCGCGCCAGCAGCTCGGCAAAGCGCACCGGATCAATGTTGGAGCCGCACACCAGCAGCGCCACGCGCTTGCCGGCCAGCCGCTCGCGCAGCGGCCCGAACAGCGCGGCAGTCGCCACTGCGGCGGCCGGTTCCGCCACCAGCTTGGCGTCGCGGAACAGATGCAGCATGGCCAGGCAGATCTCGTCGTCGGTCACCCGCACCACCTCGTTGACGAAGCGCCGGCACACGCCGAAGCTGTAGGCCATCGCATACGGCGCCCCCAAGCTGTCGGCCACGGTGTCGACCCGCTCCAGCGCTTCCGGCCGGCCGGAGGCGAAGCTGCGGTAAAGCGCGTCGGCGCCGTGGGGCTCAACACCGTACACCGCGCAGGCCGGATTGATCTGTTTGACGGCGGCGGCGATGCCGGCGCACAGGCCGCCGCCGCCCACCGGCACCACCACCGCGTCGAGCTGCGGCACTTGCGCCATCAGCTCCAGGCCGACCGTCGCCGTGCCCTGCGCCGTCAGCGGTCCCTCGTAGGGATGCAGCATGGTGCGCGCCTCGTCGCGCTCGATCTCGCGCCCGCGCGCGAACGCCTGGTGTACGTCGGGCATCAGCAGCACTTCGACGCCCAAGTCGCGGCACGCTGCGATGCGGGCCGGACTGGCGTGCTGCGGCATCACCACCTTGGCGCTGCACCCGGCCAACTTGGCGGCGTAGGCGGCGGCGATCGCATGGTTGCCGGCGCTGACGGCGACGATGCCGCGCTGCCGTGACGGCACATCCAACGCTTCGATGCAGTTGATGGCGCCGCGCAGCTTGAAGGTGCCGGTCTTTTGAAACAGTTCCAGCTTGAGCCAGATTTCGCCGCCGGCAAACTGCTGTTCGACGACGCCGTTCTGCCAGCGCCACACCGGCGTTTCAAGGACTTTACCTTCCAAACGACGGGCGGTGGCGCGGATCTCGGCCAGCGAGGGATAGAGTTGGGTCATGGTGCTGCTCCATAGAATATTCGAGGGAATGCGGCTCAGCCGCGTGATGGGCTGGGGGCGCCGAGCACCGGCGCAGCCGCAGCTCAGCGACCCTGAATAATTCGAATAATGGAGACGGCGGACAGGCTCCGACCTGCAAACGCGGCAGCACCAGCGTCGGAAGCGACGTGGCGGCGGGTTGGCAAGATGGTCGGATAAGAGGTCATGTGTTTAATCATGCCAAATACGCAAAGCCTTGGCAAGTACTTCCTGCTAGCGCGCCAGGAAGGCTTCGATCAGGTGCGCCAACTCCTCCGGCTGGTCGTGGTGCAGCATATGGCCGGCATCGGCCAGCACTTTGCACTCAACGTCGCGCAAATGGCCGAGACGGCGCTTCAACTCGGCGCGCCCCTCCTGCTCGCCGCCCATCCAGGTCCACATATTGGTCTGCTCGGCTTCCACCCACAGTGTCGGCGCGGTGATGGCGCTCCAGCAAGCCATGATGTCCTCCACGTGGTAAGGCAACGGGCCCGGTTGCTTGTGGGCCGGATCGCCGAGGATTTCCCACTCGCCGGCATCGTTCTGCGCCGACCAGTGCTGCGCCAGGAAGGCGGCGCGCTCGTCGCTGAGGCGAGGATTGGTCTTTTGCAGGCGCGCGGCGACGGCGGTCTGCGAAGGATAATTGCGCATTTCCGGCTGTTCCAGCAGTGCGTCCATCCACTTGGCGTAGCGGCCCGGCGCCAGTTCCGGCTTGCTGGAGCGCAGGCCGCCGCCTTCCAGGTTGATCAGCTTGCGGATGCGCTCCGGCCGCGCGCCGGCGTAGATGCCGACCACATTGCCGCCCATGCTGTGGCCCAGCAAGTTGACCGCCTCGTCCGGCGAGTAGTGGCGCAGGATGGCGTCCAGGTCGGCCAGGTAGTCGGGGAACCAGTAGGTATCGGTGCCGCAGCGCTGCGACAGGCCGAAGCCGCGCCAGTCCGGGGCAATCACATGCCAGTCGCCCTGTAGGGCGTCGACCACGAACTGGAACGAGGCGCCCACGTCCATCCAGCCGTGCAGCATGAAAATCTTGGGCGCGCCTTCCCGGCCCCAGTGGCGCAGGTGGCAGCGCAGGCCGCGGATGGTCAGGAATTCGGAACGGGACGAAGTGAAGGTCATGGTGGTCCTTGAAAATACGTAAGCCGGCGCAATATCAGTTGCTTGCTGGCGATGAAGTAAAATAATAGCACGACCGTTCGATAGCCGCTCAAGCGTAAAATAGCGCCATCCCACCGCTCATCAGCGCCGAATTCAGCACTTTCAGCTCAACTAAGCAAGGTTTCCAATGTCTATATATCAACTGGGCGAACATGCGCCCGCAATCGATGCATCGTCATTTGTTGCCGACACTGCCACAGTGATCGGCAAGGTCAGCCTGCACGCCAACACTTCGGTGTGGTTCGGTGCGACGCTGCGCGGCGACAACGAACGCATCACCATCGGCGAAAACAGCAATGTACAGGAAGGCACGGTCATGCACACCGACATGGGCTACCCGCTCACGGTGGGCAAGAACGTCACCATCGGCCACCAGGCCATGCTGCACGGCTGCACCATCGGCGACGGCGCCCTGATCGGCATCCAGGCCGTGATCCTCAACGGCGCCAGGATCGGCAAGGGTTGCCTGGTCGGGGCCGGCGCGCTGGTCACCGAAGGCAAGGAATTCCCGGACAACTCGCTGATCATCGGCTCGCCGGCCAAGGCCGTGCGCACGCTGACCGACGAAGACACAGCGCGCCTGCTCGCCAGCGCCGACAGCTACGTCAAACGCGGCCAACTGTTCAAGACGCAACTCAAAAAGATTGGATAAAACATGAGCATCACCCCCATCATCGGCCAGGACACCCTGCAAAAATTCATCTTCGACAACGCCTCCGTGCGTGGCGAGTTCATCGACATTTCCGCCACCTGGCGCGAGGTGCTGTCGCGCCACGTCTACCCTGCCCCGGTCAAGAAACTGCTGGGCGAGATGGTGGCCGCCGCTGCGCTGCTGTCGGCCAACCTGAAGTTCAACGGCACCATCATCATGCAGATCCACGGCGACGGTCCGGTGAACCTGCTGGTGGTCGAGTGCGACGCCGAGCTGCATCTGCGCGCCACCGCCAAGCTCGCTTCCGACGCGGTGATCGCCGACGACGCCACGCTGCCGTCGCTGCTGAACGCGAGCGGCAAGGGCCGCTTCGTCATCACGCTCGACCCGGCCGACAAGATGCCGGGCCAGCAGCCGTACCAGGGCATCGTGCCGCTGGACGGCGACGATGTCAGCACCGTCATTGAAAACTACATGCTGCGTTCGGAACAGCTGGACACCAAGCTGTGGCTGGCGGCGGACGACAACGTCTCGCGCGGCCTGCTGCTGCAAAAGCTGCCGTACCACGGTGGCACGACCGCCGTCGAGACCACGCCGCTGACCGAGGACGAAGCGCTGGAAACCTGGAACCGCGCCGTGATCCTGGGCTCGACCCTGAAGCAGGAAGAGATGCTGTCGACCACCATCGACGTGCTGATGGAGCGCCTGTTCTGGGAGGAGACGATCCGCGTGTTCGATCCGCTGCATCCGTCCTTCCACTGCACCTGCACCCGCGAGAAGGTCGGCAACATGCTGAAGATGCTGGGCCGCCCCGAAGTCGACAGCGTGCTGGAAGAGCTGGGCCACGTCGGCGTCAACTGCGATTTCTGCGGCCAGCGCTACGACTACGACAAGGTCGACTGCGCCCAGCTGTTCGCCACCGACGCGCCGGTCGAAGCGCTGATCCCGGCGGGCGAAGTGAAGCACTAATCCATAAAGCCGTACTCAAAAAAAACGCGCCCGACGTTCAAGTCCGGCGCGTTTTTTAACAGTGGGGGTCAAGTCTGACATTCGGACACGGAGTCATCCATTTCGGAATCTACAGTTAAGCTCGTGTCTGAATGTCAGACTTGACCCTCGCACTTCAGAACTTGGTGCAACGGATTTCCATCACATCGATCGCTCCCAGCGTCTGCGTGGACGTGGCGCTGCGCACCAGGTCCACCCGTTCCAGGCATGAGCCGCGCAGCAAGCGCTCCTGGTTGCGGGTGCAGATCGTCACCGAGCCGGCGCTACTGGTATTGCAGTTGAAGTCCTCGGCGCGCATGCGCACCAGCGCCTGATCCAGCGGCATGCCCGGCTGTACCGTCTGCGTGATGAAGTTGCCCAGCCCCGCCTGATTCACCGTGTAGCAGCCAGCCAGCTGGGCTAGCAAGCCCAGCAGCGCCAGCATCAAAAGTTTGCGCATCGCGATCCTCTCATTATTTCCAACCAGCAGTGTATCCCACCGGCGTCATCACCCGGTAACACTCGCTACCTATCATGCGCAAAGTTTCCATTTCCTCCAACTGGTATCCAAGGCAGATCATGAACAAGAAATTATCCGCAGTGTGCTTCGCCGCGCTGAGCTTCCCCATGCTGGCGATGGCCGCCAACGTCGCCGCCGCCGTGGCCGACATGGCCGCCGATGCGCCCGCAGCCGCCGCGCAAGGCCACGCTACGGAAGCCGAAGCGGCCGCCGCCGCACCGGTCGCCACGATCGAGATCGCCACCCGCAAAACCCGCTCCTCGGTCGCGCTGACCAAGGGCGATATGCAGAAAATCCTGCCAGGGATTAATCCTTTGAAGGCCTTGGAAACCTTGCCAGGCGTGAGCTTCCAGACCGCCGACCCTTGGGGCAACAACGAGCAAAACCTGTCGCTGTTCGTGCACGGCTTCAGCGGCCCGCAACTCGGCTACACCATGGACGGCGTGCCGCTGGGCGACCAGCAGTACGGCAACTACAACGGCCTGTCGCCGCAGCGCGCCGTCATCAGCGAGAACGTCGGCAGCGTGATCCTGTCGTCCGGCGCCGGCGATTTGTCGACCGCCTCGACCAGCAACCTGGGCGGCACCATCGAGACCTTCTCCAGCGATCCGCAGCACAGCCGCAACCTGGCCGCGCAGCAGACCGTCGGCAGCCACAGCACCTCGCGCACCTTCCTGCGCTACGACACCGGCGACTTCGGCAACGGCAACAGCGCCTACATCTCGGCCGTCCACCACGAGCAGAAGGCCTGGGACTTCAACGGCCGCCAGGGCGGCGACCAGATCAACGCCAAGTACATCAACCAGGGCAACGCCGGCAAGCTGACCCTGTACTTCAACTATTCGGACAAGATCGAGCCGAACGAAGACGCCACCGTGCGCTCGGCCGCCGAGAAGTACCAGCCCTACACCCGTCCGTTCATGTACCCGAACTTCCAGACCGCGCTGGCCTACCTGTCGCCGACCGGCGCCACCCCTGCGGCCGAAGGCAACAACTACCGCAACTACTACAGCGACGCCCAGCGCAAGGACTACCTGACCTACGCCAAGTACGACATGAACATCGGCGAATCGACCACCTGGTCCAACCAGGTCTACTACCACAACGACGACGGCGTCGGCGTGGTGGCCGGCCCGATCGGCGTGGCCGGCCTGCCTGGCCTGTTCGCGGTCTACTTCCCCGGCCAGAACCTGAAGCAGGTGTTCGGCAACTCCGGCTACGCCACCCGCACCACCGAATACGCGATCAACCGCAACGGCTGGTTGTCGACCTTGACCAGCGAGTTCGGCAACCACAAGCTGCAAGGCGGCCTGTGGCTGGAGCATAACCGCTCGTCGGCCTACCGCCGCTGGTACGCGCTGGATGTGAACAATCCAAGTTCGCCCTACGACCGCCCGAGCAATCCGCTGATCACGCAGTACGGCAGCGAGATCGACAACAAGGTCGTCCAGTTCCACGTGCAGGATGAATGGCACCTTCGCAACGACCTGGCGCTGCAGGCGGGCTTCAAGTCCAGCCTGCAATTTGCCGACGGCCAGTTCCCGGTCCAGCCGGCCAAGGGCGCGATCGCCAACGGTTCGCTGGCGCTGCCGGTGGGCGAGATCATCACCAAGAAATGGTTCCTGCCGCAGGTCGGCGCGCGCTGGGACATCACGCCGCAGGACCAGATGTTCGTCAACGTGCAGAAGAACATGCGCCAGTTCGTCACCTACGGCGGCGGTGGTGCGTCGCCGTGGAGCCTGGCGAGCCAGGCCGCGTTCGACCTGTTCAAGAGCAGCGCCAAGCCTGAGACCTCGATCACCTACGAACTGGGCATGCGCACCAGCCACCAGTTGGACCTCGGCCCGCTGAAGGCCATCGACGGCCAGGTCAACCTGTACCACGTCGACTTCAAGGACCGCCTGCTGACCATCAGCCCGACGCCGGTGATCACCTCCATCATCGGCGGCAATCCGGTGCTGGCCAACGTCGGCAGCGTCAAGACCGACGGCATCGACATCTCCGGCACGCTGCATTTCGGCCGCATGTTCTCGTTCTACGATGCGCTGTCGTTCAACCGTTCGACCTACTCGGACAACTACAGCAACGGCAAGGACATCGTGCAGACGGCCGGCAAGGCCGTGCCGGGCAGCCCGGAGTGGATGAACAAATTCGTCGCCACCGCGACCGTGGCCGACACCGAGTTCCAGCTGATCGGCGACTACGTCGGCAAGCGCTACGCCACCTACACCAACGACCTGGACGTATCGAGCTACTTCCTGATGAGCCTGGGCGTATCGGGCAAGCTGCCCTTCCTGAACAACAGCTGGGTGAGGAACGCGCGCTATCGTTTGAACGTCAGCAACCTGGCCAATCGCGTAGGCAATCTGAACGTGGTGGTCGGCGCGGCCAGCGGGACTTACAATACCTTCCCGATCGCACCACGCCAGGGCTTCCTGACTTTGATGGCTGACTTCTGATGAACAATCTTTATTTGCCCAAGCGCCTGTCGCGGCGCGGCTTCATCCAGGCGGCGGCGCTGACCGCCGGCGCTACCTTGATCCTGCCGGGCTCGGTGCTGGCGGCCGCCACGCCGGACCTGTCCGGCATGCCGGGCGTCGGTCCGGTGGGTGTCGGCGTCAAGACTCCGCTGGTGTTCGGCCACCGCGGCGCCAGCGCGCTGCGTCCCGAGCACACGCTGGGCTCCTACGCCAAGGCCATCGCCGACGGCGCCGACTACATCGAGCCGGACCTGTGCAGCACCAAGGACGGCGTGCTGGTCGCGCGCCATGAAGCCTTCCTCAGCGAAACGACCGACGTCGCCAGCCATCCCGAATTTGCCAGCCGCAAGACCCGCAAGACCATCGACGGCGAGACCCACGAAGGCTGGTTCGTCGACGACTTCACGCTGGCCGAACTGAAGACCTTGCGCGCGGTCGAACGCCTGCCGCAGTTCCGTCCCGGCAGCGTGCAGTACAACGGCATGTTCCAGGTGCTGACGTTTGAAGAGATCATCGACTTCACGGCGGCGGAAGCGGCGGCGCGCGGCCGCATCATCGGCCTGGTGCCTGAGCTGAAGCATTCGACCTACTTCGCCAGCGTCGGCCTGCCGCT
Organism: Duganella violaceipulchra; assembly: GCF_019166075.1. Lineage (NCBI taxonomy): Bacteria > Pseudomonadati > Pseudomonadota > Betaproteobacteria > Burkholderiales > Oxalobacteraceae > Duganella > Duganella violaceipulchra. Next base: position 202,825 of record NZ_JAHTGR010000004.1, read on the forward strand.
GGAGGACCGCTTCCTGGCCATCCTGGCCGCGCACGACTACACGCGCCGCAATCCGGTCGAGATCCAGTCGTTCGAAGTGGCCAATTTGAAATACATGCGCGGCAAGCTGGGCCAGCGCGCCAATCTGCGCCTGATGCAGTTGGTGATCGGCGAAAACGTGCGGCCGATGGACGTGGCCAAGGCCGGCGGCACGCTGACCTTCGCGCAGATGTGCACGCCGGCCGGCCTGCGCGACATCGCGCAGTACGCCGACGTGGTGGCGCCGCCGACGCGCTCGCTGATCCCGCTGAAGCAGGATGGCAGCCTGGACCAGCCAAGCTCGCTGGTGGACGATGCGCACAAGGCGGGCTTGCGGGTGGAGCCGTGGACCTTCCGTCCGGAGAACCATTTCCTGGCGGCGGACTTCCGCAACAACGCCGGCGACGCCGCACGCAACGAGGCCGGCTCGATCGCAGAAATCAAGCGCTACATCGCCACCGGCCTGGACGGCTTCTTCACCGACGATCCGGCACTGGGCCGCGCCGCGCTCGCTTAACCCGGCACTACTGACTTTCCAGCAGCAGGGTCTGGATGTCGCGGTAGATCAGCTCGGGCTGCAGGAAGGCCGGGCTGTAGATCTCTCGCACCCGGCCCTGCCGGTCGAGCAGGAACAGCTTGACCTGGTGGTAGTACAGCCGTGTGGGCTTGCCCTGGTTGTCGAGTTGGACCGAGGTGCTCTGTCCCAGCTCGTCGAGGATGGGTTGCAACTGCCACACCGAACGCGACGTCAGGAAATGCCAGCGCAGCGGCTGGCTCGGGAGCGCCAGCGCGCCACCGTAGCTTTTCATGGCTTCCGGCGTGTCGTTGACCGGGTCGAAGGAGATGCTGACGAACTGCACCCCATGCGCCAGCGCGGGGGTGGCCAGCAAGCGCGCGCGCAAGTCGTGCAAGGCGGAAAACAGCGCCGGACAGCCGACCGGATCGCTGCAATAGGTGTACATGAAGTTGAGCAGCGTGACGCGGCCGGTGGTGTAGCGTTCCAGCGGCACATCGCGGGCGTCGCCATCGAACACCACGCCGCGCGGCCCCGGTTGGATCACCGGCAAGGTGTAGCTGCCGGCCGCCGGCACGATCAACTGCGACGGCGCGGCCACCGGCGGCGCCGCATCGGTACCGCTCAACAGCAACGGCACCAGCAGCAGCGGCCAGAAATCAGCGCGACGACGCCACATTGGGGGCCGGCTTGGCGCTGAACTTCATGTGGTGCGGACGGCCCAGCTTCTCCTTGTAGAAATCGATCTTCCATTGCTGGGACAGCTCCTTGCCATCCCAGTGGAAGAGCTTGATGAAATGGTCGTCGTTGTCCAGGTCCCAGTGTTCCAGCAGGCTGGTGGTGATGTACAGGCGCTTGCCGTCCCAGCTCTGGCTGACCATGTTGACGTGTTTGCCGGTGACTTTTTCATAGACCTGGCGCGGCGCTTCCGGATTGCTCAGGTCGAACAAGCGGGTCTTGCCGTCCATGAAGGTATTGACCCACAGGCCCTTGCCGTCGGCCGTGATCGACATATCGACCGGCAGCGGCGTGGTGGCCGGATCGCCGATAGCCCCGACGTCGCGCGCCTGCCAGCGGCCGCTGGCGTCGGGCTTGACCAACCACAGCTTGGAGGTCAGCGCGGTGGCGGTGATCGCCCAATTGTCGCCGGGCGACTGCGACCAGCGCACTTCCAGCGGCGCGCCGGGGGTGCTGAAGATCTGCAAGGGCTTCATGGCCTTGAAGTCCCACAGCACCATGGTGTTGCCGAATTTTTGCATCGCCGCCGGGTCCTTGATCAGCTTGCCCAAGTCGGTGCGGTAGTTGTTGTAGCCGGTGAAGCTGGAGCTCAGCATGGCGTTGCGGGCGGGATTGATCGCCAGGTCGTAGCCGTAGCCGTCGCCCTGCACGTCGCCGATCTTGCCGGTCGGGTTGGGATAACTGGCCACCACGTCGCCCTTGTTGTTGTACACCGCCATGCCGGTGGCGCCGCCCATGTCGTGCGGGTTCGACAGGAAGCCGACCAGCATCCGGCCCGGCAGCGCGTAGAAGGTGTGCGGGCCGACGAAGCCGCTCTTGTCGACCACGTCATTGATGGTCTTCACCAGCTTGGGATGGGCCGGATCGGTGCCGACGTCGAACACGAAGATCTTGCTGTCCTGCAGACGGCCGGCCCACAGGTATTTGCGGTCTTCGGTGAAGCCGACATGGTGGGCGTCGCCACGCCCCGGCACCGACAGCTTGTTGATCACCTTGCCGTAATGGGGCGAGGCCGGGTTGACGTCGATGGTGACCAGTTTGTCGTTGCCGTCACCGATGCCCTTGATGCCCAGCGTCCAGACCTGGACGTAGTCTTCCTGGCCCTTGATCAGGTTGGACATATAGGGCGAGTTGCAGGTTTCGTCGGCGCCGGCCGGGGCGGCCAACAATGCGGCGACGAGCAAACTGGCGATGGGCAGCAATTTCATACCGGGCTCCGTATTTATTTATTAATATATTCAATTTGACATCGTCCGGTTGAAAAATCAACCGTTACTTTTGTCCGGAGCGAAAAGCAACACGTCGCTATCTACATGCAAGTTCCGCCAAAATTTGCTCTTTTGTCGAGATCGACAACGCCGGCTACACCACCGCGCTGCTGTGGACCACCACCAGCTGCCACTGGCCGTTGTCCGCCTGCCGCCAGATGCGGGTGAAGCGCAGCAGGGCTTCGAAGTCCTGTCCGCCGTATGAGCCGTCGAGCTTGACGCAGATCGAGGTCATCGGCAGCGCCGCGTTGCCCAGCACTTGCAGCTCGACCGTTTCAACGCTGCGGAAGCGCAGCGTGCCGGAGCGGTGCAGCTCCAGGTCCTGCGGCTTGCTGACGATCTGCCCCATGTGGTTGGTGAACAGCAGGTCGTCGGCCAGGATCTGGTCCAGCTCTTGCACGTCCGAGGCCAGCATGGCCAGCCGCAGCCGTTCTTCGGCCGCAGGGATTTCAAGGTGGCGCTTCAACGCGCCCAATACTTCGGGGAAGTCGCCCACCACCATCGGACCGAACTCGGCCTCCTGCGGTCCGGTGATCTCGGTGCTGTAGCTGACGCGCGTCCGGCCCGCCGGCAGCGCTTCGATGCGGTGGGACACCAGCACGCGATTGCCGTCAACGACGGTCTCGTCGGTGAACTCCTGGTTCTCGCGCACCGTCCGCAGGGTGCTGGTGAAGACGTCGTCGCCCGGCACCTGCATGGTGAAGCTGGTGCCTTCCGCGAACGGTCCGTGCAGCTCGATGTTAACGATGCCGGCGTTCCAGCGCTTCCAGCCGGCGACGTCCGAGAACAGCGCCCAGACCTGCGCCGGCGTGGCGCTGGTTTCTATGCTCGATACATGAGTCCACATGAAATTCTCCTGGTTTTCGATGGAGACCCAGCATAGCGAAACATTGATAATAAAGCAATCAACGGCTAGCCTGGCGCACGGCGTTGCCAGGCTTGGGCAGCGCGGCCGTCATGTCGACCCAGCTTTGCGGCTGCGGCTTGTTGCGTTCGCGCACGCCGAAGAAGCTCACCACCAGTTCGCCGTTCTGGTCGAAGAACTCGACCGACGTCACGCCGGCGCGTTTGATGACGTAGCCGCTGTTGAAGGCCTGGTCGCGCAGGTGCAGATTGAACTCCGGGTCCAGCACGTTGAACCAGCCGCCCGCTGCCTGCACCTTGTTGACCTTGCCGCTGAAGATCTGGATCGTCGACTCATTGCCAAGGAAGGCCATGATGTCCAGTTTCTGCCTGGCCGATTCTTCCAGCAACTGGCGCACCGCCAGCGGCGCAACGCGCTGCACCGCGCTGGCCGGCGCCAGCCGCATCGCCTGCTCGCGCGAGACGCCGAACTCGCTCAGCAGGCGGTTGAACTGGTGCACGTCGGTCAGCTCGTTCCACGCCAGCTGGAATTCCTTGATGTCGACCGCGCTGTCCGGCTTCTCGGCCGCCCTGGCCGACGCGGGCGCCACCTTCAGTTCGGCGCCCTGCACCGGGTTGCGGAACTCGGCCACCAGCTTGTCGAACACCGGCACGCCGGCTTCGCTCTTCACGTAGATCTTGTGGGCGGCGTTGCCGTGCGTGTCGAAAAATTGAAGGCTGCGCGTGAGCACGCCATCCTTGCCCGGCTGGACCACGGCGAACGCGTACTTCCAGTTCTTGAAGGTGAAGCGCAGGTCGATCTCGCCGCCCAGGTAGCCGCCAGCGATGTTGCGCAGGCGGGCTTCGCGCTCCTTCTCCTTGTCGGCGTCGAGGCCGACGATTTCCTCCTGCGGCTTGAGGCGGGTGGCGACGCCGGTGCGTTCCAGCACGCCGTTGTCGTTGCGCGTCAGCGCCATGACGGTGCCCAGGTCCAGCGCGCGGCGCATGATTTCGCGCGGCACGTTCTCGCCTTCCTGCAAGCGGGTGACGGTCTTGCCGATGCCGACCGCCAGCAGATTGGCTTCGGACACATTGAGCGTCCTGGCGGCGTCGCGCAGTTGCAGCTTGGGTTGTTCGGCGCGCAGCGCGTCGTAGCGCTCGGCCAGGCTGGCGGCGTGGGCCGGCAGATTAGTGAGCAGCAAGGCGCCGGCCAGCGCCAGCGCAAAACGGTGATGAGCTTTCATGTGGACTCCTTAGTAGATCACTTTGAGGTTGACCGCGTAGTTGCGGCCCGGACGGACATTGCGTTCGATGTCGGCCAGCGTGACGGCGCTGGTGGCGGCCGGCAGGCTGCGCGCCGACGCGTAGTCCCAGTACTTCTTGTCGCCGAGGTTGTAGATGCCGGCGTTGATGACGGCGTGCTTGCCGAGGTTCCAGTAGGCGGTAAAATCCACCACCGTCGAGCCGGGCACGGCGAAGCGCGCGACGGCGGCGTCGGCGATGATGTCGTCGCTCGCTTTCTTGCCGCGCACGGTGCTGAGCACGAAGGCCGCGCCGCCGCGCAGCGCCGGATCGTCGTAGGCGAAGCTGGCGTTGGCCTTGTACGGCTGGATCGACGACAGCTCGCCCTGCTTGCCGGTCAGGCGGTTCTCCGCTGTGCCGCGCGACAAGCCGCCAGCCAGCGCGACGCTGTAGCCCTTCATCTGCTCGATCCACTGGCCCAGCACGAAACGACTGCTCACCTCGCCGCCCCAGGTGCTGGCCTTGCCGACGTTTTCAGGACGGAACAGACCGAAGGTGACGGTCGGGTAGTTGACCGGATCGGGCGCTTGCGCGGCGTACTCGATCAGGTTGCTGTAGCGGGTGTAGAACACCGAGGCGCTCAGTTCGACGCCGCTGCGAGGTGCGCCTTTCAAGCCCAGCTCGAAGGCGTTGCTGGTTTCCTTTTTCAGGTTCGGATTGCCCAGCACCGCGTAGCCATTGCCGGCGCCGGTATAGCTGAACGAATCGTAGGTGCCGGTGCGTTCGGCCGAGGTCGGCAGGCGGGTGCCGCGGCTGTACTGCCCGTAGGCGCTGAAGCCCGGCGCCAGTTCGACCGACAGGTTCAGGCTGGGCGTGAAGAAGGAATCGGTGTCCTCCTTGATTTCCCTGGCTGCGCCCGGCACGGCGATCAGGTAGGCCGCCAGGTTGTTGGGCGTCAGCTTGCGCTGTTCGCCGCGCAGGCCGGGCGTCAGCGTGGCTTGCCGGCCCAGCAGCGTGAAGCCGAACTCGCCGCGCACGTAGGCGGCCAGCTTGTCGGTGTCCATGTCGGCCATGCGGTTCTTCATCGTGACCTGGTGCGCACCGGTCTTGATGACGGTGCGGTCTTCCTGCCACGGACGGCGCGATGCCTGCTGCTCGTAGCTGATGCCGTAACTGAGCATGCTCGACGGATCGAGCTGCCTGGTGGCGTCCAGCGCCAGGCCCTTGCTGTTGTTGTAGAAGCCGGTCGAGATGTTGCGCAGGTAAGGCTGGCCGCCGCTCAGGTAGCTGGCGCGGGTCAGATCCGTCACCGACGAGTTCTGCGTGTAGGCGCGAGTGTCGAGCGTGTCGAACAGCAGGCCGGAACCCGGCGTGTAGCGATGCTCGATGCTGTAGCGGGTGCGCTCGGTGCGCGAATCCTGGGTCGCGCCTTCCGGGTAGGAGGCCCCCAGCTTGTTGGCGAAGACCCGGTCGTGCTGGGCCTTGTAGTTGTCGACGGTGAAGTTGAGTTGCTGGTCGCGCGCCAGCTTCCAGTTCAGCTTGGCCAGCACGGCGTCGGCGCTCCAGTCGTCCGGGTTTTGCGGCACGCTGCCCTTGCTCTTGCTTTGTTCGCCTACGCGGTGGACGCCGACGATCAGCGCTTGCAGGTTGTCGCCGAGCTTGGCGGCGGCGGTCACCGCGTGCATGCGCTGCGCGTGGTCGGAACTGTAGCCGAACTTGTAGTCGGCGTAGAGATTGCGCGTGCTCAGGTAGTCTTCCGGCGCCTTGGTGATGAACGAGACCGAGCCGCCGATGCCGGGCGTTCCGGCGCCGGCCGGGCTGCTGCCGGAACCAATGCGCACTTCGCGGAAGGTCTCGGGATCGAAGTAGTCGCGGCCGATGCCGAAGGCGTTGGCGCTGGTGCCGTCCGGTTTGGGCGCGGCGTCGGGCAGCGCAATGCCGTCCAGCTCCAGGCTGACGCGGTTGCCCTCGACGCCGCGGATGTTGAAGCCGGTATTGCCGGCGCCATCCCAGATATTGCCGGAACCGCTGGCGGCGGCGGGCACGCTGATCAGCGGCGCATAGCGGGCGATGTTGGCCATGTCGATGGCGTTGTTCTGGCCGATCTGCTGGGCGCCGATGACGACGCTGGCGCCGCTGCGGGTGTTGCCGCTGTCATCGCGCCGGGCTTTGACAACGATCTCGCCCAGCGCGGTGGCGGCGGGCGCGTCGGCGGTTTCGGCGGCATGGACGGGCAGCAGCGCGGCGCCCAGCAGGGTCAGCAAGGCGGATCGCACCGCCAGCGTGACGGCGTGGAGGGACAAAGGCGCGGCCGTATGCCGGGCGCCCGAAATGATAGCGGCCATAGAGTTCCAGGAGTGGGGTGACGGCTGGCTCTCGGACCTACGGCGATTGCTGGCAAAAACACATCTTAACAATAATGATTCTCATTTACAAGCCTCAATTGATTCTTCGGGTATGTTGATACTGCTCAACAACCTTCCCTGCGGCGCCCGCAGAATACCGCTTCTACGCGATGACTCAACCCCACCAGGAGGTTCAAGATGGTTGCAAATGCAAACGGGAAAATTGTTCAACTCGGATCGTACAAGGCGTCGAAACAGAATAACTCCATCTCCGGCCTGTCGTCCGGGGCCTTCATGACGGTGCAGCTGCATCTGGCGCGTTCGGCCAGCTTTGCCGGCGCGGGCATCATCGCCGGCGGGCTGTTCCGCTGTGCCGAGACCTACCAGCCCAGCGGGCTGGTGACACCGGAAGATTCCCGCATCGAGAACTCGCTGTACATCTGCATGAATCCGCTGACCCCGCAAACCGGACCGGACGCGCGTCGCCTGGTGGCGATGGCCAAGGACACGGCCGAGGCGGGACTGATCGACGACATCGCCAATCTCGCCGACGACCGGCTCTACATCTTCACCGGCAGCGAGGACGACGTGGTGTATTCCGACGTGGTGGAAAGAACCCGCCAGTTCTACGAAATGCTGGGCGTGCCGCAGCAAAATATCAGCTACCGCGACGACGTGCCCGCGGGCCACAGCATCATCACGGACAACCCGGAGGATTCGGAGCTGGAGCTCAATCAGCCGCCCTACATCAACAATGGCGGCTTTATGCAATCGCACGATATCCTGCGCCATATTTACGGCGACTTGAAGGCGCCCGCCGAGCAGCTCAACGGCAAGTTGCTGTGCTTCGACCAACGGGAATTTCTCGGCGACGATGCGCCATGGGCCAGCATGAGCCAATTCGGCTATGCCTATATTCCGTCCAGGGTGCTGGCCGGCAGCGTGAAGGAGCCGCGCGTGCACATTGCCCTGCACGGCTGCAAGCAAGGCTACAACTACACCGACTACGTCAACGGCCGCGCCGACACCGCCAACCAGCCGCCGTACGGCAACCGCTACATCACGACCACCGGCTACAACCACATCGCCGAAAGCAACGACATCATCGTGCTCTACCCGCAGGCCGAAGGCACGGACAACGGCCAGATCCAGAATCCGGACGGCTGCTGGGATTGGTGGGGCTACAGCAACAAGGATGAAAACTCACCCTACTATTCGCGCGATGCCGTCCAGATCAAAGCGATCCACGCCATGCTTGACCGCCTTTGCGCTTGAGCGACCACGGAGAACATCATGAGCAAATTTCCCCTTTCTGCCGGATCGAATGCCATTGAAAAAAAAGAAGGCGTCGTCGCCGAAACCATGGCGCTGGCGGCCAACACAATGGCGCCGCTGGCGCACGCGATGACGGCACAGCGACTGGTGCAAAAAGACGCCACCCACCTGGTCAACAACGGCACCATGACCATGGCGCTGGTGGCCAAGCTATGGGACCCCGCCGTCTGGAGCGAGTGGACGCAGTTGCAGGCGGCCATCATGCAGCGCCTGTACACCCAGAACCAGGACTGGCACCAAGGCTGCGCGATCCTGGTCGACGACTACGGGCAGCTACGGCAGGCCAACACCATGTCCAAGCTGATGGAAAAGCAGGGCAATCTGATCTCGCAATCGGCTGAACTGCTGACCAGCCAGACCACGAATTTCGTGGCGCTGCTGGAAAACATCGACGTCGATTTCGGCTACTGGGCGAGCCAGAAACTCCACGGGGGTCAAGTCTGACATTCGGACACGTGCCCAGCCGTAGAAGGTTAAACGGCCGAGCTTGTGTCCGAATGTCAGATCTGACCCCCGGCGTTTTTTTTAGCCTGCCAGGTAGTTGTTCTTCACGCGCACGTAGTGCTCCGCCGAGTACTTCAGGTAGGCGATCTCTTCGTCGGTGAGCGCCCTCACCTTCTGCGCCGGGCGGCCAACGTACAGGTGGCCGCTCTCGAGCACCTTGCCGGGCGAGACCAGGCTGCCGGCGCCGACCATCACGCGGTCCTGCACGACGACGTCGTCCATGATGATGGCGCCCATGCCGATCAGGCACTCGTTGCCGATGGTGCAGCCGTGCAGCAGCACCGAGTGGCCGATGGTGACGTAGTCGCCGATGACCAGCGGCGAGCCGTCCGGCTTGGCGGCGTTCTTGTGCGAGACGTGGCCCATGGCGAAATCCTGCACGTTGCTGCACGCGCCAATGACGATGCGGTTGACGTCGCCGCGCAGCACGGTGTTGCACCAGACCGAGCTGTCGCGGCCGATGCGCACGTCGCCGATCACTTGCGCCGAGGCGTGCAGATAGATGTCCTCGCCGAGGACGGGGCTGGTGTTCAGGTAGCTGGAGACTGGCATGGCGTCAGACGACATAAGTGCTGTCGCCGTGCGGCGCAGCGTGGAAGGCAGGCAGTGCTTCAGCCTGGCGCGAGAATTCTACTTGCAGCGGATAGCGCGACGCGTCGACCACTTCCGGCAGCATCTGCTGCATGAAGTGCCAGGTCACTGCCGTCATCACGCCGGCATGATCCATCTGCGCCACCGACAGCGGATGCGCGCGCAGCTCGGCTTCCAGCGCATCGAAGGCCGCCAACATCTGCACGGTCACGCGCTCGGCCCAGGGCTGGTGCACGGTCGGACGCACCATGCGCTCGTACACCAGCTGCACGCCCTTGTCGCAGGCGGCCAAGGCCAGGCCCAGCACGCGCAGCGAGCGCAGCAGCTCGGTCGGCATCGACGGCGTCATGCGGCTGGCCGGCATGGCCAGCGCTTCCGCGTATTGCACGATCAAGGTCGAGTCCATCAGCACGGTGCCGTCGTCGGCGATGAAGGTCGGCGCCTTGACCACCGGATTGAGCTGGCGGAACTGCTCGAAGGTGCTGAACACCGACAGCGACTGGTGCTCGAAGCGCAGGCCCATCAACTGCAGGGTCACCGCCACGCGGCGGACGTAAGGGGAATCGAGCATGCCGATTAATTTCATATCTTTCTCCAAAAGTTAGGCCAGCGCCCACTCGGCGGCCTTGCGCGCGTGGATGGCGGTGGTGTCGAACAGCGGCACGTCGGCGTCCGGCTGCGCGACCAGCAGCGAGATCTCGGTGCAACCCAGGATGATAGCCTGTGCGCCCTGCGCCACCAAGCCGGCGATGATGCGGCGGTACTCGTCGCGCGAGGCGTCGACGATGCGGCCGAGGCACAGTTCTTCGTAGATGATGCGGTGGACGATGTCGCGGTCGTGCTGGTCCGGCACGATCACGTCGAGGCCGTGGCGCTCGCGCAGGCGGTCCTTGTAGAAGGCCTGCTCCATCGTGAAGCGGGTCCCCAGCAGGCCGACCTTGGCATGGCCGGCGTGCTTGATTTCAATGGCGGTGGGATCGGCGATGTGGAACAGCGGAATGTCCACCGCCGCCTCGATGGCGTGCGCGACCTTGTGCATGGTGTTGGTACACAGCACCAGGAAATCGGCGCCGGCGGCGCGCAGCGAGCGCGCGGCGTCGGCCAGCAAGGCGCCGGCGGCGTCCCAGTCGCCGGCATGCTGCAGGCGCTCGACTTCATGGAAGTCCACGCTGTACAGCACCACCTTGGCCGAATGCAACCCGCCCAGGTGCTGCTTGACCGTCTCGTTGACCTGACGGTAGTAAGGCACCGTCGATTCCCAGCTCATGCCGCCTATCAGTCCGATTGTTTTCAACTGCGCTCCCTCCAGAAATCTGGCCGTGCGATCCGCGGCCCCTGGACGCAAGCATACACGGCGCGGCGCATTTGCGCTGCGGACGCGGCCGGAGGTGAAGCTTAACCCGAAGCGCGCAGGTCAAGCGCCACGTTCTGAAGACTGAAGCCGCTGCCGTCGCCCCGTGTGTCCTGGTAGAAGCTGACACTCCAGCGTTTCGTCGCAGGCTCGATCGTGACGATGTCGTAGCACATCGGCTTGCCCTCGGCGCCGACACTAGATCCGCAGCCGACCACCGTCACCTCGCGCCCGTGCATCGGCTGCACCGTCGCCAAATGCGGAATGTGCTTGTGGCCATGAAGGACCAAGCCCACCTGCCGGCCGGCACACCACGTCATGAAGTCATCAGAGTCCTCGAAGGCGATGAACTGATCGCCCCCCCCAAGCGGGCGAGGATGCGTTCGTACAGCGCGGTTGGCTGGGCACCATAATTCACCGGATGGTGATGAACGAGCGCGATATTGGAGTAGTCGCGCACCTGCCCATTTCGATAAATTTCATCATCGTGCTTTTCGGCCCGCGCAAGACGCTGGCGCAAACTCACGGCGCCGCGCGCAAAATCTCCAGTCTCGCTCGAATTAAACGAGAAGAATACGGTCGGCATATCGTGGTCAACGTCGAGCGGTGACCCATCGAGATCGGTGACGTATTCGGCCTTTCTTCCAAGCCTGCTGAGCGCATTGCCCTTCATCCGCACATCGTGGTTGCCTGGCACCACCAACAAGCGCTTTTTGGTGCCGTCTTCGACATCCCGGCGGAATTCGTCGAACGACGCGCGCAGGTCCGCCGATGGGGTGTCGAACAAATCTCCGGTCACCGTCACTCGATCGACCGAGGGCAGCAAGCCGCTCACATGCCGCTTGAGGTAGGACCTGCGGTGTGTTGCTTCCGCGAGGCCGATATGCAGGTCGCTGCCAAGACCCGCAACGCCGGAAATGGGTCGACGAACTGGGCGAGTCCAGATTCGTATCGTTGCGACGGGAGGAGAACCAGTCCGTTCGAGGCCGAGCTAAAGCCGGCCTCCCTGAAGAAGCGCAGCGTGGAATCGTCCCGGCAATGATCGTCCGCGGGAAGGACCAGCGCGTAGTAGTCGTAACCAGTGAAGTAGGTCCGAAGCGGATCCAGGTACTCCCTCGTATCCACTGGGGTCTCGCCGAACTGGAAGTGCAGACGATTGAGCTGGTCATTCGCCGCCTTGGCGACTCGTCTGGTCCAGTCCTCCGCTGATCCCTGTGTCGAACTGATGAGATGCTGGCCAAAAGCCAGCGACATCAGAAACTTGCCTATCGTATCCAGGTCAGAACGCGGAGCGGCCAGTCCGGTTTCATCGGTGAGATAGATAGTCAGGACTGCCGGACGGAAGCCTGCTGCGGTGCGGCCTGCTGGCGTGGACGATAGTTCGGCGCCAGCAGCTTGTATTGCTGGCGTCGTTTGAATTCCGCGTCGCGCTGCTGCCAGCTCGGGCCGTTGGATGGCGGCGCCGGCAGCACGGTCGGCTCGCCGTTCATTTTCAACTCGGCGACCGGCGCCTCGCCGGCATCGTCCTTGTTGTCGGTGTAGTGGATGCGGCCTTGGGCGTCGGCCCATTTGTAGATTTGTGCGTGGCCGCTGGCGCAGGCGCACAGCAAGGTGATCGTCAGTAGTGTGCGGAACATGGAGGATTGTTCTCATGAAGAATCGACCCGCCGATTGTACAAAAAATTACTATTCAGAAATCTATTGAAATGTCACCACTATTGCAACAACACCACCGCACCGCGCGCGATCGAGCGCACCACCGCCATCACGTCCCAGTTGGTGAGACGGATGCAGCCGTGCGACTGGGTCTTGCCGATCTTGCCGGGCTCTGGCGTGCCGTGGATGCCGTAGTGTTCCTTGCTCAGTTCTATCCACGCCAGGCCGACCGGATTGTTAGGGCCGGCCGCGAGGCGGGCCTTGGCGTCGCCGACCTTGGCGTCCCAGAACAACTTGGGGTTGTAGCGGTATTCAGGATTGGTGGCGACGCCGCGCACCTGCCAGCGGCCCTCCGGCAGCGGATCGTGCTTGCTGCCGGTGCTGGCGGGGAATTGCGCGAACGGCATGCCGCCGGCGTCGAGCAGGGTCAGCGTGCCCTCATGCGCATCGACCAGGATGGAGCTGGCTTTCGGCAGCGGCCTGGCGGCGACCACGTTGGGCACGGTCAGCTGGGTGCCGGCACGCGTCAGCGACTTGCCAGGGTTGAGGCGGCGCAGCAGGTCGGGGCTGCAATGGAAGCGCTCGCCCAGCGCTTCGGCCAGGCTGGCGTAGCCGAGCGCGGGCAGCTTGGCCTTGGCCATCATGCCAGTAGGGACCGGCGTGTAGTGACCGGCGACGTCTTGCGCGGTGATGGTGTAAGTGTCGAGCACCGGCGCCTGGTCGCGTTCCAGCTCGGTCCATGTCGCGGCATCGACCACGCCGGTCAGCGGCAGCTGGTGCAGCTTCTGGAAGCCGCGTATGGCCTGGCGCATATTGCTGCCGTAGGCGCCGTCCATTTCGCCGGATGAAAAGTGCGCGCGATCCAGCAGCACCTGCGCCCGCAACACCTGATCGCCCTTGGCATGCGGCCCGATGGTGGCCGCGTTGGCGATGCCGGACAGCGCCAGCGCTACTGCAAAAAATAAGACTCTCAAACCAAAACTCGTAGGACGATGTGGGCGCCTATTCTAGCTTAAGCGTGCTCGCCGCAACGGTTCATCAGACGGGCGGTTTATTGATGACGGCTTCGATGCGATGGCCCTCTGTATCCACCAGGAAGGCGGCGTAGTAATGGTCGCCATAATCGGGCCGCAGACCGGGGGCGCCGTTGTCGCTGCCGCCGATGCGCAGCGCGTCGGCATGGAAGGCGTCCACGGCGGCGCGGGTCGGCGCGGTGAAGGCCATGTGGAAGCCGGCGCCCGGCGCTGCGGCGTCGTCGCGCAGCTTCAGGCACAGCAGGTCCTTGTCGTCTTCGAGACCGTAGCCGATGGCCTCATCGTCCTCGAACACCCGACGAAAGCCCAGCGCGCCCAGTGCGGCGTCGTAGAAAGCGCCGGCCAGCGCGAGGTCGCGCACGCCGAATGAAATGTGATGCAGCATATGATGAGTCCGATTTTTGATTGATGGAGCCGAAGTGGCTTACTGCTACGGCTTGCGGTATTTTTGCATGACGTCGCCGAGGCGGCCGCGGTGCGCGTCCAGCCAGCTCCACAGCGCTTCGACCTGCTCGTGATGGGCGCGATAGTAGTTGGCGTTGAAGGCCAGCCACAGCCGTGTGTTGATCAGCGGCTGCGGCAGCTGCACCACCGCGCCGTGATAACGCTTCAGCGTGGCCGCCAGGTGCTCGGGCTTGACCAGGTTGACCACCACGCCGTCCACCCGGCCCAGCTTGAGCTTCTCGATATTGCGTTCGAGGTCGCGGGCGCCGTCGTCCAGCGTCAGGCCGGACTCGCGCAGGCGGGCGTTGTAGCCCAGGCCTTGCACCGAACCCAGCACCTTGCCGCGGAAGTAGTCGCTGGGATTGGTGGCGGCCGGGAGCTTGTCCTTGGCGCGCACCAGCACCACCAAGGTGTTGTGCAGCGCGCGGTTGCGGTCGACGTTGCCGTCCTTGTCGCGCGGCAGCGCGATCTCGGCCGCGTAGCTGGGCTGTTCGCCGAGCGGCGTCATGTCGATGTCGCCCGCCTCCAGCGCCACCCGCAGGCGCGCCAGCGGCAGGCGCACCAGCGTCGGCAGGCAGTTGAAGCCGGAACCCATCACCGCGTTGCGGATCAGGTCGACCGCCGCGCCCGGCGGTTCAGGCACTTGCTCGCCCTCGCCTATCCAGTACGGCGGCCGGTTCTGGTCCATATAGCCGACCCGCAATGGCGTGCAGACGCCCGCGCCATGCGCGACGGGGACAAGCGTGGCCAACATCAGCAGTATGCCAGCACGTGTCGTCATGGATGACTCAGTTTTCGGGAGGTTTGGGCGCCAGCGGCGGTGGCGCGGTGGCCTGGCCTTTGCCGACGATCTGGATGAAGATTTCGTTTTGCTTGATCATGCTGAGCTCGTAGCGAGCACGCTCCTCCACTGCGCCGGTGCCGTCCTTGAGGTCGCGCACTTCGGAGTCGAGCTTGGCGTTGCGGGCGATCAGCTCCGCGTTTTTCTTGTGGGAGGCGTCGACCTGCCCTTCGAAGTCCTTCACGCGCAGCCAGCCCCCCTTCCCCAGCCAGAGCGGGTACTGTATCAGCAGCAGCAGGGCCGCCAGTGCGAGGGTGATCAAACGCATGGAGTCGACAGCGGCCGGAGCTGGTCCGGCCGCGCTTGCTTAATTACTTCAGATTATAGAACGCGTCGCGGCCTGGGTAGGAAGCGATATCGCCCAGATCTTCTTCGATACGCAGCAGCTGGTTGTACTTGGCCATGCGGTCCGAACGCGACATCGAGCCGGTCTTGATCTGCAGGGCGTTCATGCCAACGGCGATATCGGCGATGGTCGAATCCTCGGTCTCGCCCGAACGGTGCGAGATCACGGCGGTGTAGCCGGCGCGCTTGGCCATTTCGATGGCGGCGAAGGTTTCGGTCAGGGTGCCGATCTGGTTGATCTTGATCAGGATCGAGTTGGCGATGCCCTTCTGGATGCCTTCCTTCAGGATCTTGGTGTTGGTGACGTACAGGTCGTCGCCCACCAGTTGGATCTTCTTGCCCAGTTCGCGGGTCAGGATGGCCCAGCCGTCCCAGTCGCCTTCGTGCATCGCGTCTTCGATCGAGATGATCGGGTACTTGTCGCACCAGGTCGCCAGCAGGTTGGTGAACTCGGTCGAGGTCAGGCTCAGGCCTTCGCCTTCGAGCTCGTACTTGCCGTCCTTGTAGAACTCGGACGCTGCGCAGTCCAGGCCGATGGCGATCTGGGTGCCTGGCTCGTAGCCGGCTTCTTCGATCGCCTGGATGATCAGCTTGATCGCTTCTTCATGGTTGGCCAGCGATGGCGCGAAACCGCCTTCGTCGCCCACCGAGGTGCTCAGACCCTTCTTGTGCAGGATCTTCTTCAGCGTGTGGAACACTTCGGCGCCGTAGCGGACCGCTTCCTTGAACGATGGAGCACCGACTGGAATGATCATGAATTCCTGGATGTCCAGGTTGTTGTCGGCGTGCGCGCCGCCGTTGATGACGTTCATCATCGGCACCGGCAGTTGCATCGCGCCCGAACCGCCGAAGTAGCGGTACAGCGGCAGGCCGGCTTCCTCGGCGGCGGCCTTGGCCACGGCCATCGACACGGCCAGCATGGCGTTGGCGCCCAGGCGGCCTTTGTTTTCGGTACCGTCCAGGTCGATCAGAGTGCGGTCCAGGAAGGCTTGCTCATTGGCGTCCAGGCCCATGATGGCTTCCGAGATTTCGGTGTTGATGTTTTCGCAGGCTTGCAGCACGCCCTTGCCGAAATAACGCTTCGGATCGCCGTCGCGCAGCTCGATCGCTTCGCGCGAACCGGTCGATGCACCCGACGGTACGGCGGCGCGGCCCATGACGCCCGATTCCAGCAGCACGTCGCACTCGACGGTAGGATTGCCGCGCGAGTCAATGATTTCACGTCCGATGATGTCAACAATAGCACTCATGTCATTCTCCAAAGTTAGGCGATGCGAAGTCGCTCCGCGTTCTGATGCGCGTTGCGGACGAAATAACGGGGATTGTACCCGGCGCAGGAGCGCCACTCATACGAAAACGCGTACGCCAGGTATCTTGCATTAGTTGAAGCTGTTTTCCAGGAAACCAGCTTTCTTGGTGATGCGGTCCAGCTCGATCAGCGTGGACAGCAACTCCTTCATGCGACCCAGCGGCACGGCGTTCGGGCCGTCCGACAGGGCTTCTGCAGGGTTGGGATGGGTTTCCATGAACACGCCGGCCACGCCGACCGCCACCGCCGCGCGCGCCAGCACCGGCACCATTTCGCGCATGCCGCCCGACGAGGTACCGTTACCGCCCGGCAGCTGCACCGAGTGGGTCGCATCGAACACCACCGGGCAGTTCGATTCGCGCATGATGGCCAGCGAACGCATGTCCGACACCAGGTTGTTGTAGCCGAAGGA
This sequence comes from Duganella violaceipulchra, assembly GCF_019166075.1. Taxonomy (NCBI): domain Bacteria; kingdom Pseudomonadati; phylum Pseudomonadota; class Betaproteobacteria; order Burkholderiales; family Oxalobacteraceae; genus Duganella; species Duganella violaceipulchra. Next base: position 219,615 of record NZ_JAHTGR010000004.1, read on the forward strand.
AGCGCCGCGCTCGCAGGCCATGAAGTTGTCTTCGTTCAGACCCTTGGCCTTGGCGGCCAGGCGGGCTTTGTCGATGACGTTCTTCATGTCGTGCGGGGCGAGGAACTGGCCCTTCTTGATGTTGACCGGCAGGCCGGACTCGGCGCAGGCGACGATGAAGTCGGTCTGGCGGCAGAGGAAGGCCGGGGTTTGCAGCACGTCGACCACCGAAGCGACTTCGGCGATTTCGTCGATCGAGTGCACGTCGGTCAGCACCGGCACGCCCAGCTCGCGCTTGACGTCGCCCAGGATCTCCAGGCCCTTGTCGCGGCCGGGACCGCGATACGAGGTACCCGAGGAACGATTGGCCTTGTCGAACGAGGACTTGTAGATGAACGGGATGCCCAGCGCGGCCGTCATTTCCTTCAGCGCGCCGGCGGTGTCGAACGCCATCTGGCGCGATTCGATCACGCAGGTGCCGGCGATCAGGAAGAACGGCTGGTCGAGGCCAACGTCAAATCCGCACAGTTTCATGCCGCATCTCCTTGCAAAGTATCAGTCACAGCGTGCAGGCGGTTAGCGCCGGCGGCCTTGTGGGCCAATGCTGCCTTGATGTAGGACGTGAACAGCGGGTGGCCGTCACGCGGGGTCGATTTGAATTCTGGGTGGTACTGCACGCCCATGTACCAAGGGTGGGCATTCTCGCCGGTACGTGGCAGTTCCATGATTTCGCACAGGTCTTCGGTCGGGGTACGGGCCGCGACCACCAGGCCGGCCGCTTCCACGCGCGGCAGGTAGTGGTTGTTGGCTTCGTAGCGGTGACGGTGACGCTCGGTGACCACCGCGCCGTAGATTTCCGACGCCAGCGTGCCCGGCTTGATGGCGCAGGTTTGCGCGCCCAGGCGCATGGTGCCGCCCAGGTCGGAATTCTCGTCGCGTTTCTCGACCTTACCGTCCTGGCCTTGCCATTCGTCGATCAGGGCGACGACAGGCTGCGAGGTTTCCAGGTCGAACTCGGTCGAGTTGGCGGTGGTCAGGCCGGCCTTGTGGCGGGCGTATTCGATCAGCGCCACCTGCATGCCGAGGCAGATGCCCAGGTAGGGGATCTTGTTTTCACGGGCGAACTGGGCGGCCATGATCTTGCCTTCCACGCCGCGCTTGCCGAAGCCGCCCGGTACCAGGATGGCGTCGTACTTGCCCAGCGCGGCGCAGCCGGTGGTCTCGATCTCTTCCGAGTCGATGTACTCGATGTTGACCCTGGATTCGTTCTTGATGCCGGCGTGGCGCAGCGCCTCGGTCAGCGACTTGTACGACTCGGTCAGTTCCACATACTTGCCGACCATGCCGATCGACACTTCGGTCTTCGGATGTTCCAGCGTGTAGATCAAACGGCTCCAGACCGACAGGTCGGCCGGGGCCGGGTTCAGGTCCAGCGCTTCGCAGATGATCGCGTCCAGGCCCTGGTCGTGCAGCATCTGCGGTACTTTGTAGATGGTGTCGACGTCCCACACGGAGATCACTGCGTGCTCTTCGATGTTCGAGAACAGCGAGATCTTGGCGCGTTCGTCGTCCGGGATCGGACGGTCGGCGCGGCACAGCAGCGCGTTCGGCGAGATGCCGATTTCACGCAGCTTCTGCACCGAGTGCTGGGTCGGCTTGGTTTTCAGTTCGCCAGCCGAGGCGATGAACGGCACCAGCGTCAGGTGAACGAAGGCGGTGTTCTTGCGGCCGGCGCGCAGGCTCAGCTGACGCGCCGCTTCCAGGAACGGCAGCGATTCGATGTCGCCCACGGTACCGCCGATTTCGCACAGGGCCACGTCGTAGCCTTCGGCGCCGCGACGGATGTAGTCCTGGATTTCGTTGGTGATGTGCGGGATCACCTGCACGGTCTTGCCCAGGTACTCGCCGCGGCGTTCCTTGCGGATCACCGATTCGTAGATTTGCCCGGTGGTGAAGTTGTTCACCTTTTTCATGCGGGTGGAGATGAAGCGCTCGTAGTGGCCGAGGTCGAGGTCGGTTTCGGCCCCGTCGTCGGTGACGAAGACTTCACCGTGCTGCATAGGGCTCATCGTGCCAGGATCGACGTTGATATACGGGTCGAGCTTGAGCATGGTGACTTTGAGGCCGCGCGATTCGAGGATCGCGGCGAGAGAGGCGGCGGCTATCCCTTTACCAAGGGAAGACACGACGCCGCCGGTGACGAAGACAAATTTGGTCATTGCAGATGGTGCCGAACGGCACGTGCGGGAAATTGAAATTATACCCTAAAACGTCCGATTCTTCACCTTCCTGCCCGGAAAAATCCGCAACCGGCAGGGAAAGTCGTATGAAAGAAAGTGCAAAAATAGCCAGTTTGCCTATCCGCCAGCACTGTGTTGCACCGTACAGACCGGCGTCTTCAACAAGGCAAAAATGACAACTCACTCAATCAGGGAGGTCATGATGAACTACGAAGAACTCGATGCCTTGGGCATGTATGTCGACCACGGCCACAAGGGCCCTGGTCCGGAACTGATGGGCGCCGACACGCTGATCGGCAACCACGTCCACAACCTCAAAGACGAGCACCTGGGCGAGATCAAGGAAATCATGCTCGACATGCGCACAGGCAACATCGCCTATGCGGTGATGGCCTTTGGCGGCGTGTTCACGCTGGGCGAAAAGCTGTTCGCCGTGCCGTGGGAGGCGCTGACGCTGGACACCGTCAACAAGCGCTTCACGCTGAACCTGGAGAAGGAACGCATCGAAGACGCGCCCGGCTTCAATAGCGACCATTGGCCGAATATGGCCAACCAGACCTGGGCCAGCCAGATCCACACCTACTACGGCACCAGCGGCAACCGCAGCGCCGGTCTGCGCTAGCAGAAATCGCGGCTGATGGTCGGCAGCCGTCCCAACAGGTGGGACATGTCGACCAGCCGCTTGGCGACCAGGTGGCGCACGATGCCCTCCTGCTGCCACACGCCATACACACCCAGCAGCGGCGCGCCCAGCACTTCGCGCCGCTGCTGCTCCACCAGCGCCGGCCAGATGATGACATTGACGTTGCCGGTCTCGTCCTCAATGGTGACGAACAGCACGCCCTTGGCCGTGCCGGGACGCTGGCGCACCGTGACCATGCCGCAGGCGCGCGCCAGCATGCCGTTGGTGTAGGTGTTGAGCGTGGACGCCGGCATGAAGCGATGCTCCAGCAGCTTGGGGCGCAGCAGCGCCAGCGGATGCCGGCCCAGCGTCAATCCCTGCGAGCGGTAATCGCCCAGTATCTCCTCCCCTTCCGTCGGCGGCTTGAGCAGCGGGATCTCCTCGTCCGGCGTGGTCGGCCGCAGCAAATCCTTGTCCGGCGTGGCGCCGACCGCCTGCCATAACGCTTGCCGCCGGTTGCCTGCCAGCGCTCGCAATGCATTGCCGCCGGCCAGCACCTGCAGGTCGTGGCGGTCGAGGTCGGCGCGCCGCGCCAGGTCGGCCACGTCGGCGAACGGTTGCGCGGCGCGCGCCTGCTCGATGCGCTCGGCCGCGTCGGCGCGCATGCCCTTCAACAGCGACAAGCCCAGCCGCACGGCCGGCTGATTACGTCGGCCGACCCGCTCTTCCAGCGATGAATCCCAGCCGCTGACGGCGACGTCGATCGCGCGGACCTGCACGCCGTGGCGTTTGGCGTCCTGCACCAGCTGCGACGGGCTGTAGAAACCCATCGGCTGGCTGTTGAGCAGCGCGCACAGGAAGGCGGCCGGCTCGTGGCACTTGAGCCAGGAACTGGCATAGGTCAGCAGCGCGAAGCTGGCGGCGTGCGATTCGGGGAAACCATATTCGCCGAAGCCCTGGATCTGGCTGCAGATGGCGGCCGCAAACGCTTCGTCGTAGCCGCGCTCGCGCATGCCGTCCATGATGCGCTGCTGGTATTTGTCGACCCCGCCCTTGCGCTTCCACGCGGCCATCGCGCGCCGCAGCTGGTCGGCCTCGCCCTCGGTGAAGCCGGCGGCAATGACGGCGATCTGCATCACCTGCTCCTGGAAGATCGGCACGCCCAGGGTGCGGCCCAGCGCCTCCTCCAGCCGCGGCGGGAAGTGGACGTCCTCGCGCCGCATGCGCCGTTGCAGATAGGGATGGACCATGCCGCCCTGGATCGGCCCCGGCCGCACCAGCGCGACCTCGATCACCAGGTCGTAAAACACCCGTGGCCGCAGGCGCGGCAGCATACTCATCTGCGCGCGCGACTCGATCTGGAACACGCCGATGGTGTCGGCCTCGCACATCATGTCGTAGGTGGCGGCGTCCTCGGCGGGAATGTCCTGCATGCGGAACGGCGCGCCGCGCTGCGCGCCCACCAGCGCCAGCGCGCGCCGCAACGCGGTCAACATGCCCAGCGCCAGCACGTCCACCTTCATCAGGCCCAGCTCTTCCAGGTCGTCCTTGTCCCACTGGATCACGCAGCGTCCTTCCATGGTCGCCGCCTCGATCGGCACCAGCCGCGACAGCTTTTCGTGCGCGATGACGAAGCCGCCGGGGTGCTGCGACAGGTGGCGCGGGAAGCCCAGCAAGGTCACCGCCAGCGCGGCCCATTGCTGGGCCAGCTGCGACTCCGGGTCCAGCCCGCACTCGGCCAGCCGGCCCAGCAGGTCGTTGCGGCCGTCGAACCAGTGGTGCGCCTTGGCCACCTTCTCGACGATCGCCAGGTCCACGCCCAGCGCCTTGCCGCTGTCGCGCAGCGCGCTCTTGGGCCGATAGCTGATGACGACGGCCGCCAGCGCGGCCCGGTCCGCGCCGTATTTTTTGTAGATGTACTGGATTACTTCCTCGCGCCGCTGGTGCTCGAAGTCGACATCGATGTCGGGCGGTTCGTCGCGTTCCCTGGAAATGAAACGCCCGGTCAGCATATTGCTGCGCTCGGGATCGACCTCGGTCACGCCGAGGCAATAGCAGACCACCGAGTTCGCCGCCGATCCCCTGCCCTGGCACAGGATGTCCTGCGAACGGGCGAAGCGGACGATGTCGTAGACCGTCAGGAAATAAGGCTCGTATTTCAGCTCGCGGATCAGCACCAGCTCCTTCTCGATCTGCCCGCGCACCTTGTCGGACACGCCGGCCGGAAAGCGCCGCTGCGCGCCGGCATACACTTCCTGCCGCAGATAGCTGCCCGGCGTGTGGCCAGGCGGCACCAGCTCATGCGGATATTCGTAGCGCAGCTCGCTCAGATTGAAGCTGCACTGCCGCGCGATGTTCAGCGTTTCCGCCAGCGCCTGCGGCGGATACAGGTTCGCCAGCCGCAGCCGCGAGCGCAGGTGCTGCTCGGCGTTCTGCGCCAGCGCGTAGCCGCACTCGGCCACCGGCTTGCCGACCCGCACCGCGCACAAGGTGTCGAGCAGCGGCTTGCGCGAGCGCACGTGCATGCACACATGCCCGAGCGCCACCACCCGCATGCCGTGCTGCAGCGCCACCTCGTCGATGCTGAGGCGGTGCGCCTCGTCCAGCGCGCGCTGCAACAGGTTCAGGCCCATCCAGCTACGGCCCGGAAACGTCACCTCCATCCACGCCGCCTGCGCGTGCAGGCGGTCGACGTCGTCCGGCTGGAACGCCGGGTAATGCGGCAGCAAAATCATCAGGCAGCCGGACAAGCCTTGCAAGTGGGCATAGGCCGGCGGCGGCGCGGCCAGGTCGGCCGGCGTCAGCAGGTAGCTGCCCTTGGCGACCCGGTTGCGCGCTATCGTGATGAGCTCGCAGAGATTGCCGTAGCCCTCGCGGTCCTGCGCCAGCGCGATCAGCGACAAGGCCGGGCTGCCGTCCGGATGCTTCAGGTGGAAATGGCTGCCGATCAGCAGCGGCAGGCCGGCCTCCCTGGCCTGGGCGTGAGCGCGCACTACGCCGGCCAGCGAGCATTCGTCGGTGATGGCCAGGGCGGCGTAGTCCAGCTGCACGGCGCGCGCGACCAGCTCCTCGGCGCTGGAGGCGCCTTGCAGGAAGGAGAAGTTGGTCAGGCAGAACAGCTCGGCATAGGCCGGCAAGCCCTGCGTGGACGGCGTGGCGATGGGCGTCATGGCTTGTCACTGTGTTTTTATACAGTATAATACACCGCGCGCCGGCTTATCGGCTAAAACTATGACGCTACGTAGCACTACGTAGTGCAGTCGCCACTCTGGCGCGACAAAACAACAGTAAATAAAGTTTGGCCGCAAAATTGTCAGAAAAGTCATGTCCTGATGAGCTATTTGACTAAAATCAAATTTTTCACGGGAGAGAAAACTTGTTCGCCAACACCCAATTACGTCATGCAGTACTGCTCAGCCTTTACGGCGCAGCCGCCCTCAGCCTCGCACCATCCGCTTTCGCGCAGTCAGCGCAGGAAGCCAAGCCAGACACCCCGATGCAATCGGTCAGCGTGGTCGGCTCGCGTCGCGCGACCACTTCGTCCACCGACACCGTGGTGCCGGTTGATATCATCCCGATGAGCAAGTCCACAGAACAAGGCGGCCAGTTCGACCTGGCGCAAACGCTGACTTACATCTCGCCATCGTTCAACTCGACCCGCCAGAGCGGCTCCGACGGCGCCGACCTGGTCGACTCCGCCGCGCTGCGCGGCCTCGGTTCCGACCAGACCCTGGTGCTGGTCAACGGCAAGCGCCGCCACACCACCGCGCTGGTCAACCTGTTCGGCGCCCGCAACCGCGGCAACACCGGCACCGACATGAACACCATTCCGCTGCTGGCGATCAAGGACGTGCAGGTGCTGCGCGACGGCGCCGCCGCCCAGTACGGCTCGGACGCGATCGCCGGCGTGATCGACATCGGCCTGAAGAAAAGCAAGGGTTGCGAAGCCGTCGCCGGCTTCAGCGAATACTCCAAGCGCGACGGCAAGAACTACATGACCTCGGCCTACTGCGGCTTCGAGATCGGCAACGGCGGCTCGCTCGGCATCACCGGCGAATACCTGGACCGCGGCCGTTCCAACCGCGCCGAGGCCGACAACCCGCGCATCATCGGCGACACCAAGACCAAGAACCAGACCATCTACCTGAACGGCGAACTGCCGACCACCGGCACGGGCAAGCTGTACTTCACCGCCGGCGGCCAGACCCGCAACGCCTCCAGCGCCGCCTTCGCGCGCGGCGGCATCGGTTCCGACGACATCCCGAGCCGCAACTCGGCGGCCATGTACCCGAACGGCTTCGTGCCCTTCATCAACGCCGACATCGACGACCAGTACGCCATCCTCGGCCACCGCAGCACGGTCGGCGACTGGAACCTGGATGTGTCGCAGACCTATGGCTACAACAAGATGCGCTACAACATCAGCCATACGATCAACGCCTCGATCGCCAACAAGGACTTGCTGGCCGGCGGCAAGGGCATCAGCCCGGACCGCTTCGATGCGGGCGGCTTCTCGTTCCAGCAGCTGACCACCAACCTCGACCTGAACCACTACTACGACGGCCTGGTCGGCGACGGCCTGAACGTCGCCTTCGGCGGCGAGTACCGCAGCGAGAACTACAAGATCTTCGCCGGCGAGCCCGGCTCGTACAACGACGTCGACGGCATCGGCTTCGGCGGCAACGCCGGCAGCCAGGGCTTCCCCGGCTTCCAGCCGGCCGACCAGGTCAACGCCAAGCGCCACAGCACCGCCGCCTACCTCGACCTGGAAGCGGACCTGAGCAAGACCGTCAAGCTGCAGGGCGCGCTGCGCTACGAGAAGTTCAGCGACTTCGGCTCCACCGTCACCGGCAAGCTGGCCGGCAGCGTGCGCGTGGCCGACAGCGTGCTGCTGCGCGGTTCGGGCAGCACCGGCTTCCGCGCACCGTCGCTGCAACAAGTTTATTTCTCGTCGACCTTCACCGACTTCATCGGCGGCGTGCCGACCGACGTGGTGCTGGCGCCCAACGGCGGCGCCGTCGCCAACGCGGCCGGCATCCCGAAACTGAAGGAAGAAAAGTCGACCAGCTTCACGCTGGGCACCACCTGGACGCCGAACGCCGCCGTCTCCGTGACCGCCGACCTGTACAACATCAAGATCAAGGACCGCATCGTGCTGTCGGGCCGCTTCAACGCCGACACCTATCCCGACCTGGCCGAGCGCCTGGCCAAGCTGGGCGTGGGCGAGGCGCAGTTCTTCGTCAACTCGGTCGACACCAAGACCCAGGGCCTGGACCTGACCGCGTCGCACAAGACCAACTTCGGTTCCAACAAGCTGACCACCTTCCTGGCGCTCAACGTCAGCAAGACGGAAGTGACCGGCATCCACCCGCCGGCTTCGCTCAAAGGCTTCGAGGACGTGCTGCTGTCGGAGAAGGAACGCCTGTACATCGAGCAAGGCGCGCCGCGCTCGAAGGCCACGCTGGGCTTCGACTACGTGACCGGCCCGTGGGAAAGCGACCTGAAGATCATCCACTTCGGTCCGCAAACCCTGGGCACGTTCAGCGGTACGGCGGCCGGCGTGCCTAACCAGCACTACGAGTCGAAGACCTCGGCCGACCTGAGCTTCACCTACAGCATCAACAAGAACATGAAGTTCACCTTCGGCGGCAACAACATCTTCAACGTCAAGCCGACGTCGCAGAACGCCGACGAGACCGACAACGGTTTCAAGTATGAAAGCGTGCAGTTCGGTTTGAACGGCGCTTCCTACTTCGGCCGCCTGTACGTCAAGTTCTAAGCTTCCGCTCGCGGAAGCTGCCGCGCCTGTACACTGAACCCCGTAAGTTGACCAGCAACTTACGGGGTTTTTTAACGCCGCGAGAGGTGGAAGATGTTTGAGATCAGCCAGTTGCGCTGTTTTGTCGCCGTGGCCGAGGAGCTGCACTTTAGCCGCGCGGCCGAGCGGTTGAATATGACGCAGCCGCCATTGAGCCGCCAGATCCGGCTGCTGGAGCATAATGTCGGCGCCGAGCTCATCGAGCGCAATAGCCGCGTGGTGCGGCTGACCGTCGCGGGCAAGGCGTTCCTGCCGGAGGCCACGCGCATCCTTCGGCTGTCGCACGAGGCGGTGCTCACGGCGCGCCGAGCCGCCAAGGGCGAGCAGGGACATCTGGCCATCGGTTTCACCTCCGCGTCGGGCTACAGCTTGCTCCCCGAGGTGGTCCGGCGACTGCGGGAGCGCTGCCCCGGCATCTCCCTGACGTTGAAGGAACTGGTCAGCACGGCGCAGGTCGAGGCGCTCAATTCAGGCGAGCTGGACCTGGGCCTGATGCGCCCGCACACACTCAACGCGGAACTTGAAACCACGCTGCTGGCGACCGAATCGCTGATGTTGGCCATCCATGAGGACGACGCCGGCAACTGGCCGCTGGAGCCTACGCTGCAGAGCTTGCACGGCAAGCCTTTCGTGATGTACTCGCCATTTGACGCGCGGCCGTTTCATCAGATGCTGAGCGAGCGGTTCGCCAAGGCGGGTGTGGAACCGGACATTATCGAACACGTCGGCCAGGTGCACACCATGCTGGCCCTGGTCCGCGCCCGCCTGGGCGTGGCCCTGATTGCCGAAGGCGCGGGGCGGCTCAGGTTCGACGGTCTGGTGATGAGAAAGATGGAGACCGAACCGGTGCAGATGGTGTGCGTTCACCGGCGCGACAACGAAAACCCTGTATTAGCTGTCTTTAAACGAGAGGTATTGCCGACGTTTCACGCTGACTGACTCCGCAGCGATTCATTAATTGAATCGATGGCGACACTCTTTGGTTTGGTGATGCATGGATGCCAGCCCTATGATTGATTTGCAAGCCAATCATAAAAAATACATCAAGGAGACAGCATGAAACAAGCGGCAGCAATAGTCCTCGCCCTGGGCGCAGCCACGGCACAAGCCCAGTCCTCGGTCGCGATCTACGGCATCGTCGATGCCGCCATCGTCGGCGATCGCGGCGGCAGTGCCGGCAACCTCACCAAGGTGACCAGCGGCGCCGGCTCCGCCTCGCGCATCGGCTTCCGTGGCAGCGAGGAGCTGGGCGGCGACATGTCGGCATTCTTCACGCTGGAGGCCGGCACCAAAATCGACACCGGCGAGATCGACGCGGCCGGCACCATATTCAACCGCCAGGCCCTGGTCGGACTGAAAACCGCGATCGGCTCGATCGCCCTCGGCCGCCAGTACACGCCTTACCACACCACGCTGGTCAATATCGTCGACCCGTTCAATACCGGTTACGCAGGCAGCTCCAAGAACTTGTTCCCGGACTCCGGCACGAATATCCGCACCAGCAATACGATCAGCTATGCGTCGCCGCGCGTAAACGGCGTCGATGGCGAGGCGTTCTACAGCGCCGGCGAGCAGTCGACTATCCGGGCCGGGCGCCAGTTCGGCGCAGCGATCGGCTACGCGACGGGGCCGTTGACTGTGCGCCTGGCCTACAACAGCAAGAATTCCGACGTGGCGGCCAACGGCGCCACCCCGGCGGTCAACCGCACCCTGGGGCGCAACACGCTGCTGGGCGCGAACTACAACTTCGGCTGGATCAAGGTCAATCTCGGCTACGGCGTCGACAAAGGCGACAACGCCGCGCCGTTGGGCAACCCGAACAATCCTTATGGCGGCGTCAAACCGACGGCTTCGACCGATGGCCGCGACTACCTGCTGGGCTTCAGCGCGCCAGCCGGCCCGGGTACCGTGTTGGGCTCGGTGATGCACAAGGACGACCGTACCGGCTTCAACCAGGATGCCAATGCCTGGGGTATCGGCTATCTGCATCCACTGTCGAAACGCACCTCGCTCTACGCCGCATACGGCCATATCCACAACAAAAACGGCGCCGGCTACACGGTCGCCAACAACACTGAAAGCGGCACTGGCAACACTGGCTACAACCTCGGCATGCGTCACACTTTCTAAACCGGCATAACAAAGTACAGGACACACCGTGGAACAAGCTCAAGTCACCCAGGCCGTCAGCATGGCCCAGCCGCAGACGCGCAAACGCTGGGCCATACTGGCCATGCTGTTTGCGATTACCACCATCAATTACGCGGACCGCGCGACGATTTCGATCGCCGGGCCGGAAATCAAAAAAGCACTCTCGCTGGATGCGATCCAGATGGGCTTCGTCTTCTCGGCGTTTGCCTGGTCGTATGTGCTGACCCAGCTTCCGGGCGGTTGGCTGCTCGACCGTTTCGGATCGAAGATCACCTACTTCTTCAGCATCTTCCTGTGGTCCACCTTCACGCTGTTCACCGGTGCTGCGGGATTCGTGACCGGCGGGGCGGCGGTGGTGCTGCTGTTCGTGCTGCGTTTGCTGGTCGGCGCCGCCGAGGCGCCTTCGTTCCCCGGCAACAGCCGCATCGCCTCGTCGTGGTTCCCCACCCACGAGCGGGGCCTTGCCGCCGCGGTGTTCAACTCGGCGCAATACTTCGCCACGGTGCTGTTCGCGCCTATCATGGGCTGGCTGGTGCATTCCTTCGGGTGGCAAAGCGTTTTCTTCGTCATGGGCGCCCTGGGCATCTTCATGGCTTTCGTCTGGCTCAAGACGATCTACGGCCCCAAGGATTACCCCGGCATCAGCGCCAGCGAGCTGCAGTACATCCAGCAAGGCGGCGCGCTGGTCGATCTGGAAAGCGGACAGCACGCCGCCCAGCCCGCGCAGGTGAACACCATGGCTTGCATCAAGGAGCTGCTCGGCAGCCGGATGCTGCTGGGCGTGTACATCGGCCAGTATTGCATCACCACGCTCACCTATTTCTTCCTCACCTGGTTCCCCGTGTACCTGGTGCAGGAGCGCCACATGACGATCCTGAAGGCCGGCTTTGTCGCCTCGCTGCCCGCCATCGCGGGCTTCCTTGGCGGCGTCAGCGGCGGCTGGCTGTCGGATCGCTTGAACAAGGCGGGCTATTCGCTGTCGGTGTCGCGCAAGCTGCCTATCGTGATCGGCATGCTGCTGTCGATGAGCATGATCGCCTGTAACTACATCGAGACCGATATGCTGGTCGTCGCCATCATGTCGCTGGCCTTCTTCGGCAAGGGCATCGGCGCGCTGGGCTGGGCGGTGGTGTCGGACACGTCGCCCAAGGAAGCCGGCGGCCTGAGCGGCGCCCTGTTCAATACCTTTGGCAATACCGCCGGCATCACCACCCCCATCGTCATCGGCTACATCGTCCAAAACACCGGTTCGTTCTCGGGTGCGCTGGTGTTTGTCGGCGCCAATGCCGCGATGGCCATCTTCTGTTACCTGTTCATTGTCGGCGATATCAAACGCGTCTCGCTGACCACTTCGCTGAACCCAATATCTCAACCACGCTAGAGCCCATATGAATCACATCGTCACCAACGCCCCCGTCGTCACCGACATGCGCGTCGTTCCCGTCGCCGGCCAGGACAGCATGCTGCTCAATCTGAGCGGCGCCCACGGTCCGTGGTTTACCCGCAACATCGTGATCCTGACCGATAGCGCCGGCAATACCGGCCTGGGCGAGGTTCCCGGCGGCGAGAAAATCCGCCAGACCATCGAAGACGCACGTCCGTTTGTCATCGGCAAAACGCTGGGCGACTACAACAGCGTGCTCAACACGATGCGCGCCGCCTTCGCCGACCGCGACGCCGGCGGCCGCGGCCTGCAGACCTTCGACCTGCGCACCACCATCCACGCGGTGACGGCGATGGAGTCGGCGCTGCTCGACTTGCTGGGGCAGTTCATGAACGTGCCGGTCGCGGCGCTGCTGGGCGATGGCTTGCAGCGTCCAGCGGTCGAGATGCTAGGCTACCTGTTTTACGTGGGCGACCGCAACAAGACGCCGATGGCCTATCGCAGCGAACCCGATGCCGACGATGCGTGGTTCAGGCTGCGCAACGAGGAAGCGCTGACGCCGCAAGCCATCGTGCGCCTGGCCGAAGCGACGCACGCGCGTTACGGCTTCAACGATTTCAAACTGAAGGGCGGCGTGTTGTCCGCCGACGAAGAGATGGAGGCGATCGTCGCCTTGCACGAACGCTTCCCGCAGGCCCGCGTGACGCTGGACCCGAACGGCGGCTGGCTGCTCAAGGAGGCGATCCGCGTCTGCCGCGACAAGCATGGCATCCTGGCGTATGCGGAAGACCCATGCGGTGCGGAGAACGGCTACTCTGGCCGCGAAGTCATGGCCGAGTTCCGCCGCGAGACGGGGCTGCCGACCGCCACCAACATGATCGCGACCGACTGGCGCCAGATGGCGCACGCGATCCAGCTGCAATCGGTCGACATCCCGTTGGCCGACCCGCACTTCTGGACCATGCAGGGGTCGGTACGCGTCGCCCAGCTGTGCCAGATGTTCGGTCTGACCTGGGGCTCGCACTCGAACAATCACTTCGATATTTCGCTGGCGATGTTCACCCACGTCGCCGCGGCGGCGCCCGGCAAGGTGACCGCGATCGATACCCACTGGATCTGGCAGGACGGCCAGCGCCTGACCAGGGAACCATTGAAAATCGAGGGCGGCATGATACATGTTCCGGCCCGGCCCGGCCTGGGTGTCGAACTGGACATGGTTGAGCTGGAGAAGGCCCATCAAGCCTACAAGAACCTGGGGCTCGGGGCCAGGGATGATGCCGCGGCGATGCAGTTCCTGGTTCCTAACTGGCAGTTCGACAACAAGCGCCCTTGCCTGGTGCGATAGGGCTGGATTGTCGCAGGCTGTTGATGTGTAACGTTTGCTTACACATCGCTAACGCCATTGAACCCGATGCCGTTCTACACTGCCTGCATCTTAGGCACAGGAGCACCTTATGCGCCGGGCATTCTTATCCATGTTGCTACTATCCTTGCTGCAAGGCACACTGGCCTACGCGGCGCTGGGTAGCGCGCCATCCAATTTCGGCGCGGCGCCCGTCAGGCAAGGCGGGCGCAGCCTGGCGGCCGTCAGCGGCGTCGGCACGGCCGTCTACACCGTCAGCCAGAGCACGCTCGACAGCGGCACGGTGGTGCGCGAATACGTCAACACCGACGGCACGGTGTTCGCGGTCAGCTGGAGCGGCCCTGCCCTGCCCGACCTGCGCACCCTGCTGGGCGACAAGTTCGCCGTGCTGACCGGCGCCGCCGCCCAGCGGCCCAAGGCGGGCCACTCGCAGCTGGCGCTTGAACGGCCGGACGTGGTGATCGTCTCCGGCGGCCACATGCGCGCCTATGCCGGCCACGCGTGGATACCGGACGCGCTGCCGGCCGGTTTCGACACCGCTGTCATCGAATAAGGAAACGCGCATGCTCCGCTCCCTCTTTGCCGGCGCCCTGCTCGCGCTGACGCTCGGCGCCTGCGGCGGTGGCGGCAGCGGCGCCGCCGCGACCGCCACCCAGACCACAAGCCAGGCCGCCGCCACTGTCACGCCGGTGGTCAGCATCAGCGCCACGCCGACCGCCACCACCGTCGGCCAGGTCATCACGCTGAGCTGGAGCGTCAGCAATCCCAGCGCGGCCGGCTGCACCGCCTCCGGCGCGTGGAGCGGCAGTCTGGACAACAGCGGCTCGCGGACCGTCACGGCCGGCGCGGCCGGCACCGCTTTCTACACCATCACCTGCAGCGGCGTCAGCAAGACCACCAGCGTGGTCGTCAGCACGCCGGCGCCCTCGCCCACCGTCAACCTGACGCTGGCGCCGGCCAGCATCACCACCGCGCAGACTTCGGTGCTGAGCTGGTCGTCGGCCAACGCCAGCAGCTGCACCGCCAGCGGCGCCTGGAGCGGCGCCAAGGCCAGCTCGGGCTCGATCAGCGTCGTGCCCAACGCGGCGGGCAATTTTGTCTACACCTTGTCCTGCACGGGCGACGGCGGCAACGTCAATGCCAGCGCCGCGCTCAGCGTGACTGCACCGCTGAGCAACAGCACCGCCATCGTGGTCGACAGCGGCCCCACCGGCATCAACGGCTCGATCAATATTCCGTATGTCAGCGTGACGGTGTGCCAGCCGGGCACCACCACCTGCCAGACCATCGACCACGTGCTGCTCGACACCGGCTCCTACGGCCTGCGCCTGCTGGCGCCGCTCGACGCGGCGCTCAAGCTGCCGACCGTGAAGACGCCGTCCGGCGCCGACGCCGGCGAATGCGCCAAGTTCATCAGCGGCTACACCTGGGGCGCGGTGCGCCAGGCCGACGTCAAGCTGGCGGACGAAACGGCGGCCGGCATTTCGATCCAGGTGATCGGCGACAACGGCGCCAACTACGCCGCCACGCCATCGAGCTGCAGCAGCGCCGGCAACAGCCTCGGCTCGCTGGCGGCGCTGGGCGCCAAGGGCGTGCTCGGGGTGGGATTGTTCAAGCAGGACTGCGGCGACAGCTGCGCCAGGTCGGCGCTCAGCGGCGCCTACTACGCCTGCACCAGCAACGGCTGCACCGCCAGCAGCATGGCGCTGGCGTCGCAGGTCAGCAATCCGGTGGCGTCGTTCGCGGTCAACAACAACGGCGTGCTGATGGTGCTGCCCGGCGTCGGCACGGCCGGCCTGACGTCGGTCAGCGGCACGCTGATCTTCGGCGTCAACACCCAGAGCAACAACAGCATCGCCGGCGAGACGCTGTACCAGACCAACGGCAGCGGCGACTTCAGCACCACCTACAAGGGCAAGACCTACAGCGCCAGCTTCATCGACAGCGGCTCCAACGGCTACTTCTTCAGCGACAGCACGATACGCACTTGCTCGGGAGGGGATTTCTATTGTCCGGCGTCGACGCTCGCGCTCAGCGCCACCAACGCGACGGCCGACGGCAGCGCCAGCGGCGTGGTCAACTTCAATGTGGCCAACCTGGTGCAACTGGCGTCGACCATTTCGGCGGCGCAGGTCGGCGGCACGGTGGGCAGCACCGGCGCCGGCGCGGGCAATTACTTTGATTGGGGATTGCCCTTCTTCTACGGCCGCCGCGTGTTCGTGGTGTTCGAAGGGGGCGCCGTCAACGGCAAGACCGGGCCGCTGTGGGCCTATTAGGATCGCACAACGCCCGCCGTTGCCGGCAGCGCCCGATAAGCGCTGCCGTCAGAGCCGCTGTTGTGGTCCATCTTTTGGGTTTTGCCTACCTTCTCTCCGTGGGTGTCTGGTCGAAGGATGATGCATCTCTGCGCGCGCCGGCGTTGGTAACCCCGGCGCGACTTGCCAGAATAGCGGCCGCCGCCCGGGCGGTATCGCGAAATCACGACAAATCCCTGTTAAATCGCGCCAGGCGCCGCCACCCTGCAAATGTTTGCGTTTTGTCACGGCCATGTCATGTGGGTTGGGTACAGTCGCCACCTTGAATTTTCTTAATTTTGAGGGTGCAATGAAAACAAATCTGGTGATGTTGGCTGCGTTGACGGCGGCGGGTCTGGTTGGCTGCGGTGGCGACTACACGCCGCCGCCGGCGATCGCGGAAGGCACGACCGTCACGCTGGCGCTGATGGAGACCACCGACATCCACGCCAACGTGATGAGCTACAACTACTACTCACTGGCGGAAGACACCAGCCTGGGCCTGGAACGCACCTCGACCCTGGTCAGCGCGGCCCGCGCGGAAAACCCGAACAACGTGCTGCTGGACGACGGCGACGTGATCCAGGGCACCCTGCTGGGCGACCTGCAAGCGGTCACCAAGCCGATCGCCTGCACCGACACCATGGCCGTGCACAAGGTCATGAACGCCATGAAGTACGACGGCGGCGGCTTCGGCAACCACGAGTTCAACTACGGCCTGCCATTGCTGAGCCAGATCACCAATACCGACTTCGGCATTCCGGGCGTGAGCAAGCCGGCCGGCGCCTGCGGCGCGCCGGCCTTCCCGCTGGTGCTGACCAACGTCACCGGCGTGGCCAGCAACAAGCCCATCGTGCAGCCGTACACGCTGCTGCCGCGCACCTTCAGCGCCACCAAGCTGGACGGCACCAAGGTCGACGTCAAGCTCAACATCGGCATCATGAGTTTCGTGCCGCCGCAGATCCTGGACTGGGACCAGAAGAACCTGGCCGGCAAGGTCGCCGTGACGGGCGTGCAGGAAGCGGCCAAGCAGTATGTGCCTGAAATGCGCGCCAAAGGAGCCGACCTGGTGGTGGCGCTGTCGCACGGCGGCCTCGACCCGAGCGCCTACAGCCCGAAAATGGAAAACGGCAGCTATCACCTGACCAGCACCGGCATCGACGCGCTGCTGATCGGCCACTCGCACCTGATCTTCCCGAAAGGTAAAGAGACCGGCGCCGCCGCGCTTGATCCATCGTTCGCCGCCTTCCCGGCCAGCGCCAAGATCGACGCCGTCAACGGCTTCGTCAACGGCGTGCCGACCGTGATGGCGCAAAGCTGGGGCCGCCGCCTGGGCATCATCAAGCTGACCTTGGTCTTCACCGGCGGCAAGTGGGTGGTGCAGCAGGACAAGACCAGCGTGGAATCGCGCGGCTTCAAGTACACCGACGGCGCCACCATCGTCAAGGCCGATCCGGCCATCGCGCCCATCGTCGCCACCGAGCACGCGGCCACCATCGCCTACGCCAGGCAGCCGCTGGGCGTGAGCACCGACTTTGAAATGTCGGCCTACTTCTCGCTGGTCGGCGACGTCAGCGCGATCCAGCTGGTCAACCAGGCGCAGCTGGACTACGTGAAGAAATTCATCGCCGCCAGCACCGACGCCACCCTCGCCAGCTACAAGAACATCCCGGTGATCTCGTGCAGCGCGCCGTTCAAGGCCGGCCGCAACGGTCCTTCCGACTTCACCGACGTCGCGCCGGGCGCCAGCGCCGCCGCGCCGGTCGGCCTGCAGGTGCGTAATCCGGGCGACCTCTACCTGTACAGCAACAACAACCTGCAGGCGGTGAAGATCAAGGGTTCCGACCTGAAGGCCTGGCTGGAAACGGCGGCCAAGCAGTTCGGCCAGATCGACCCAACCAAGACCACCGAACAGGACCTGGTGCCGTCGTACGGCACGATCTATAACTACGACGTGTTCTACGCCGAGAACAACGCGCTGACCTACCAGATCGACGTGACCAAGCCGGTCGGCAGCCGCATCGTCAACCTGAGCTACCTGGGCAAGGCCGTGGCCGACGGTGACGACTTCATCGTCGCCACCAACGACTACCGCGCGGGCGGCGGCGGCGCCGTGCCCGGCATCGACGGCAGCAAGACCATCATCAAGTCGCCGGACGCCAACCAGACCGTGGTCAGCAACTACCTGACGGCGCAAGGCGCGGCCAGCGGCAAGGTCACGCTGGCCGGCAACGGCAGCGCGCGCAGCTGGAGCTTCGTCAAGGTGGCGACCGCCGGTCCGGTGATCCTGCGTTCGGCGCCCGGCCACCTGGCCTTGGCCAAGAGCAGCGGCATCAGCGCCGTGACGGCCGAAGGCGCGCTGGACGCCAGCGGCTTCGCCAAGTACTCGGTCGATCTGAGCAAGTAAAACTGCGTGGTGCGCGGGGCCGGTGAAGGCCGGCTCCGCTTGTCGTGAGGTCACTGAATTATGCAAAATCACATGCAAGTTAAAAATTATCCCGGTGTCGCGCTGGTCGGTCTGCTGGCCGGCGTGTTCCTGTTCGGCTGCCAGCTGCAACAGGAAAAGCCGAACTCGGCGCAAATCGAGACGGTGGGCATGAAAGCCATGCAGCAGGCCGACGCCGGCGCCGAGCGCAAGCTGATGTCATGGTCGGCGCAGAACCTGCCGGTGGCGCAGCGCGAGCTGGCGCTGCTGTATCAAACCCGTCCCGGGCAACGGACAGAATCGCTGAAGCTGTTCGAGCAGGCCGCGCGCGGCGGCGACGTCGACGCGGCCTACCAGCTGGGCGAGATGCTGCGCGTGGGCGTGGCCGGCGTGCCGGCGGCGCCGGCCGCTGCTGCGCCGTGGTATGCGATGGCGGCCCGCCAGCAACACGCGCGCGCGGCGCTGATGCTGGGTCTGCTCTACAAGAATGGCGACGGCGTCGCGCGCGATGACGCGCAGGCCGCGCACTGGCTGAACGTCGCCAGCGGGCTGGGCAATCCACACGCCATGTTCCTGCTGTCCTACATCTACCGCGAAGGCCGCGGCGTCGCGCAGGACGGCGCCCAGGCCCGCCACCTGCTGGAAGAAGCCGCCGAACACGAATATCCGCCGGCGATTCAGGAGCTGGCGATGACGGTGCAACTGGGCGACGCCCTCAGCCCCAAGGACGAACGCCGCGCCGGCTACCTGCTCAAGGAAGCGGCCGAACACCGCCACAACAACTGGAATCGCTACTAAGCAATCCCGAGTTGGTTGAACAACGCACAGACCGTCATTGATCGCGCTCCTAGACTGGGTGGGCAGTTTCCCCATTCATACGCTAGTCAAGGAGCCGACATGAAAAGCACCACCCACTCGCAGGACAAAATTCCCAAGCCCATCCCCACCGAAACCGATCCCCAGGATGCGATCACGCTGCTGGCGGAAGACCATGAGCACGTCAAGTCGCTGTTCGAGCAGTACGAAGAATTGGGCGAGCGCGCGCATGCCACCAAGCAGAAGCTGGCCCTGCAGATCTGTGCCGAGCTGACCAAGCACGCCACGGCCGAAGAGGAAATCTTCTACCCCGCCGTGCGCGCCGCCAGCAAGGCGGACGACATCGTGGACGAGGCCCTCGTCGAGCACGCCTCGGCCAAGGACCTGATCGCCCAGATCATCGCCATGGAATCCACCGACGACATGTACGATGCCAAGGTCAAGGTGCTCTCCGAGCTGATCGACCATCACGTCAACGAAGAAGAGACCGAGATGTTCCCCAAGGCCCGCAAGGCCAAGCTCGACCTCGATGCGCTGGGCGCCGAGATCGCAGCGCGCAAGGAGCAAGTCGAACTGCCGCCGCACTAGCAGCGGCTCCGCGCCACATGGTTCACTTCACCGCCAGCCGCTCCATCTCGCGCTGCATGTTGTCGATGGCGCGCTCGTTGTACTGGTCGGCAAAGTAGGCGTTGCCGAACAACTGGCCCGCGTCGGCCTTGCGGCACAGGTGGGCCAGCGCGCCGCCGCGCTGCTCGCGGTACTTGGCGTCCGGCAGGTGGATGTATTCCCTGCGGATGGCGCGCGCATAGTTCTGGTAGACCTCGTCGTCCTGCCCCAGGATGGCCAGATCGACGCTGAGCAGGGTGTCCTTCAGGCGGTGGGTGATCGAGGCTTCCTGGAAATGGTCGGTGGCGCGTATCAGCTCGGCCGCGTCGCCCATCTCCTGGCCCAGATGGCTGCCCAGCCACAGCTGCGCGCTGGCTTCCTCGTTGGTCAGCGCGTCCGGCTCGCCGCTGTGGCCGTACTCGGCGTCATGGAACCAGAACGCCTGCTTGACGATGTCGACGTCGACCGGATCGGGCCGGGTGTTGGCGGCCCACACGCGGATCTCGCACAGGCCGTGCACCAGGTGGTCGAGGTTATGGTAGTGGCGCGCCGGACCGCCGTAGGCGGTGGCGCCGGTCAGCTGCACGAACCACTGGTCGGCGTGGGCGATGGCGGTGGCGTCGCGGTGCTCGTAGTCCCACAGCGTTTCCCACTCCTTGCGCAGCCAGCTCAGCACCCAGGCATGGTAGGCCGGGCCGGGCACGAACTTCTTCATGATCCAGTTCCAGCCGATCGGCCCCTCCAGCGCCTTGACGAAGCTGGAGCTGACCGAACCGAGGTCGCGCGGCGGCATGACGAAGATGGTCTTGGCGCCCTGCAGCACGTCGACGTTGGTTTGCTGGATCAGGTTTTCGTAGTCGAAATCGGCGGTGGTGCGGATGCCGCGGATCAGGCAATGCACGCCCTGCTTCTTGGCGGCGCGCGCCGTGTAGTCGCCCTTGACGATGACCACCTGCACATTGTCCCAGCCCTGCTCGGCGCAGCTGAGGGCGATGATGCTCTTGCGCTCCTCGGCCGAGAACTTGGGCTTCTTGGCCGGATTCTCGGACAGGAAGACCACCACCTCGTCCGCCAGCGAACGGGCTTCGTTCATCACCCACATGTGACCGTTGGTGATCGGGTCCAGGGTGCCCGAAAAGCCGATTTTCTTCATACGCCACTCCAACGCCATGTCAAAGTGGCATTTTAGACTGGAGTGGCCCTTGCAGTCTCAGGAAAATCGACTTTGATCAGCAGGCCGCCCAGGCGCTCGGACTGGCCCAGGGTCAGCGCGGCGCCGTGGCGCTCGGCGATCGACTTGATGATCGCCAGCCCCAGCCCGCTGCCGCCGGCCGGGCTGCCGGGCACGCGGTAGAAGCGGCTGAACACGCGTTCGCGCTCTTCCGGCGGGATGCCGGGGCCGGAATCCTCGACCGTGAGGACGACCCGGCCCGGCGCCGCCTTTGTGGCGCCGGCGCTACGGCGCAGCTCGATATCGACGGTGCCGCCGGCCGGCGTGTACTTGGTGGCGTTGTCGATCAGGTTGCGCAGCAGGATGATCAGCGCGTCCGGCTGGCCGTCGACCGAGGCCTCGTCGGCATGGTGCAGACCGAGGTCGATCTGGCGCGACTGCGCCAGCCCGGCCATGTCGCCCAGCGAGCGCTTGACCAGCTCGCTCAGGTTGACCGGTTCCAGCTTGACATCGTTGACCGAGCCTTCCTGGCGCGCCAGCACCAGCAACTGTTCCACCAGCCGCGTGGCGCGCTCGATGCCGGCCGTGACGCGGCCGACGGCGATGCTGCGCGCCGCCTCGTCCTGCGCCCTTTCCAGGCTCAGCACCTGCAATTTGAGCGCCGCCAGCGGCGAGCGCAGCTCGTGCGCGGCGTCGGCGACGAAGTGCTGCTGGGCCTCGAAGGCGGTGCGCACGCGGCCGAACAGCAGGTTCAGCTCATGCACCAGCGGCCGCACTTCGTCGGGCAAATCGTTTTCCGAGACGGGCGACAGATCGTCCGCCTGACGCGCCGCCACCTGCCGCTTGACGCGCGACACCGGCGCCAGCGAGCCGCTGACCACCCACCACACCACCAGCATCAGCACCGGCGCCATGACGGCGATCGGGCCGACCGTGCGCAGCGCCAAGGTGCCGGCCATGCGCTGGCGCACCGCCATGTCCTGCGCCACCTGCACCGTCTGGTTGCTGGTCTGCACCGAGAAGATGCGGTAGGTGGTGTTGTTGGCCTTGACATTGGAGAAGCCCAGCACCGCGCGCTGCGGCAGCGCCGCGCGCGACAGCGAACGGAACACCTGGGCGCCGTCCGGCGTCCACACCTGGACCACCAGGTCGTCGTTTTCGGGATCGGCCGCCGTGTCGGCGGCCTTGTTGGTCAAGGTGGCGCTGGAGCGCAGCGACATCGCCATCTGCTGCATGTGATAGTCGAAGATCTGGTCGGCGTCGCTGAGCGCGCTGCGGTAGGCGATCATCGCCTGGGCAATGGCCGCCATCGTGATGGCGGCCAGCAGGAACCACAGCAAACGTCCGCGCAGCGAGTGCGTCACCACAGGCACCCGCGGCAGCGACGGCATCTTCACCTTCATAGTTTGGGCACCATGTATCCCAGGCCGCGCACGTTTTGGATCAGTTCCGCGCCCAACTTCTTGCGCAGGCCGTGGATGTAGACTTCGACCGCGTTGCTGTTGACTTCATCCTTCCAGCTGTACAGCTTTTCCTCCAGCTGATGCCGCGACAGCACGATGCCGGGCCGCGCGATCAGCGCCTCCAGCACCGCCCATTCGCGCGCCGACAGGCTCACGGCCTTGCCGTCGGCCAGCACCTCGCGGGTCTGCGGATTGACGCTGACGCCGCCGTGCTCGAAGATCGGCTCGGCGCGGCCGGCCGAACGGCGCAGCAAGGCGCGGATGCGCGCCAGCAGTTCGTCGAGGTCGTAGGGTTTGAGCACATAATCGTCGGCGCCGGCGTCGAGGCCGGCGATGCGCTGTTCCTTGGCGTCGCGCGCGGTGGCCACCAGCACCGGCGTCAGTTCCTTGCGCGCGCGCATCGAGCGCAGCACTTCGAGGCCGTCCTTGCGCGGCAGGCCCAGGTCCAGCAGCACCAGGTCGTAGGTCTGGGTTTGCAGCGCGGTGTCGGCCATCGCGCCGTCCTTGACCCAATCGACCGCGTAGTGCTCGGCCCTGAGCAGGTCCAGCACTACCTCGCCGATCATCGTATCGTCTTCTACCAGCAGAAGTCGCATATTATTTCCTTTCTATTTTTGTGTTGCGTTCTGCCGGCCCGCGGGCTTACCCCAAACGCACCGGTATGAAGATTTTATCGTCGCCGCGCTGTATCAGCAATGCCACCGACTTGCCGGACTTGCCCACCACCTCGCGCACCTGCTCGATCGAGTTGACCGGACGGCCGTTCACCGACAGCAGCACATCGCCCGGCTGCACGCCGGCATCGGCCGCCGCGCCGCGCGCATCCTCGATCAGCAAGCCGTTGGCGATGCCGGACTGGCGCTTCTCCATGCTTTCCAGCGGACGCAGCGACAAGCCCAGCTTGAGCTTGGCGCTGGCCTGGTCGCTGCGCTCGCCCTCGGCCGCCGCCACCTTGTCGCTGGCGTTGCCCAGCGTGGCGCTCAATTGTACGGCCTTACCCTGGCGCCAGACTTCCATCGTCACTTTATCACCTGGCGAGGCCAGGCCGACGATGGCCGGCAAATCGCCCGAGCTGATGATCTTGTTGCCGTTGAGCGTGCGGATCACGTCGCCCGGCTTCAGGCCGGCCTTGTCGCCGGGGCCGCCCTTCTCGACGTTGGACACCAGCGCGCCTTCCGGCGTGGCCAGGTTGAACGAGTCGGCGAAGCCCTGGTTGATCTCCTGCACCGTCACGCCCAGCTTGGCGTGGGTGACCTTGCCGGTCGAGACG
Source organism: Duganella violaceipulchra (assembly GCF_019166075.1). NCBI lineage: Bacteria > Pseudomonadati > Pseudomonadota > Betaproteobacteria > Burkholderiales > Oxalobacteraceae > Duganella > Duganella violaceipulchra. The sequence continues at coordinate 243,217 of NZ_JAHTGR010000004.1, forward strand.
ATCTGGTCCTTGATCTTGCCGGCCACGTCGATCGGGATCGCGAACGACAGGCCCTGGTAGCCGCCGGTCTGGCTGTAGATCTGCGAGTTGATGCCGACCACTTCGCCGCGCGTGTTGAACAGCGGGCCGCCCGAGTTGCCGGGGTTGACGGCGACGTCGGTCTGGATGAAGGGCACGTTGCCGTCCGGCAGAGAGCGGCCCTTGGCGCTGACCACGCCGGCGGTGACGGTGTTGTCGAGGCCGTATGGCGAGCCGATCGCCAGCACCCATTCGCCCACTTTCAGGTCGTTGCCCTTGGCCAGCGGCACCACCGGCAGGTTCTTGGCGTCGATCTTCAGCACGGCGACGTCGCTTTTCGGGTCGGAGCCCAGCACCTTGGCGCGGAACTCGCGGCGGTCGGTCAGCTTGACCACCACCTCGCTGGCGTCGCGCACCACGTGGGCGTTGGTCAGGATGATGCCGTCGGCGCTGATGATGAAGCCCGAGCCCAGGCCGTGGGTCGGCACGCTGCGCTGGCCGCCGCGCTGTTGCGGGCCCTGGAAGCGGCGGAAGAATTCGTAGAAGGGATCGTCGGCGAAGGGATCGGCGCGGCCGGTCTGCTCGGCGCCGTCGTAGGCCGTCTTGGTGCTGCCGGTGACGCTGATGTTGACCACCGCCGGGCCGTTGTGGGCCGCGATGACGCTGAAGTCGGGCAGCGCCATCATGGGCGCAGGCACGGCGACTGGGGCGGCCTGGACCGGCGCTGCGGCCTGCAGCACGATGGGGGCGGCGGCAACGGCGTTGCCTTGCTTGACGGCGACGGCGCCGCCGACGCCTATCACGCCCAGCACTGCCACGGCGAGGGCTGCACGTTTGAGGGTAGATTCGGACATAGCTGCACTCCTGAATTGACTGAGGTTTGTAGATGTATCCAATATGAGGGTAAAAACTTAGACCCGTCTTAACTATACAATTGCTTACAACCAAGACGCGGGACGCAAAACTGGCCGGATATACCGGCCAGTTCGGAACTACTCAGCTACGCGGATCAGGCGGCCTGGCGCTGCTCCAGGGCGGTGACGTTGTCGCTGCCGTCGATGACGATCTTGCGTGGTTTGAGCGCCTCGGGCACTTCGCGCACCAGCTCGATGTTCAGCATGCCGTTGTCGAAGGTGGCGCCGGTCACTTTGACGTGGTTGGCCAGCTGGAAGCGCTGCTCGAAATCGCGGGCGGCGATGCCGCGGTGCAGATAGGTGCGCTCGGTGGCATCCTTCTGCTTGCGGCCGACGATGTGCAGCGAATCGCGCTCGAAGGTGATGTCGATTTCCGAACGGTCGAAGCCGGCCAGCGCCATCACGATGCGGTATTTGTCGTCCGACACCAGTTCGATGTTGTACGGTGGGTAGCTTGGGGTGGCATCGCTGCGCTGGGCGTCGTTGAGCATTTGCGCCAGACGATCAAAGCCGATGGCGGAACGATACAGTGGGGTCAGGTCAAAAGTACGCATGATGGATATCCTTTTCAAGTTAAGCGATATGGGCGGGGAAGATTCCCCTCGGTGGTCCCCATCTGGGCAACCACTGAGTCCGATATAGGATGGTTTTCTGGCCTTTCAAGGCCTTGAAAAACGGCCACAAGATCCCCAGAGCCGCACATTTTTAAAAAATATTTTCGCTGCGGCGCGCCATCTTTTTGCCAGATTTGCAAGTTGCCTGCGTGCTACACTCGCCTTCTTGTCCAACCTCGTTATCGACCACATGTCCATGTCCCGTGCCGCCCTCGCCGCCCTGTTGGTTACCGCCTTCAGCGCCCAGGCAGAAGCCATCTCCGAACAGCCTTACCCAGGCACCATCGTCTTGAATGTGGACGCCACCAACACGGCGCAGCAAATCTTCCGCGTGCGCGAGAGCATCCCCGCCAGGCCGGGCAAGCTGACCCTGCTCTATCCGCAGTGGATACCGGCCAACCACGGCCCCAGCGGCGCGCTGAACCAATTCGCCGGCCTCAAGGTCAGCGCCAACGGCAAGCCGCTGGACTGGAAGCGCGACACGGTCAACGTCTACGCCTTCCATATCGAGGTGCCGAAGGATGCGTCGTCGGTGGAGGTGGAATTCCAGTACCTGTCGCCGACCGAGGCCAACCAGGGCCGCACCACGATCACCAACGACATCGTCGGCGTGCAATGGCAATCGCTGACCCTGTACCCGGCCGGCTACAACAGCCGCCGCATCACCATGCAGCCCAACCTGACGGTGCCGGCCGGCTGGCAGTACGGCACGGCGCTGGAGACGGCCGCCCGCAACGGCGACCAGATCGCCTTCAAGCCGCTGGACTTGGAGGCGATGATGGATGCGCCGCTGTTCGCCGGCCGCCACTTCCGCCGCATCGACCTCGATCCGGGCGCGAAAGTGCCGGTGCACCTGAACGTCGTGGCCGACTCGGCCGAGCAGCTGGAGGCGACGCCGGAACAGATCGCCCCGCACCGCGCGATGGTGCAGCAAGCCTACAAGCTGTTCAACTCGCAGCACTACCAGCACTACGATTTCCTGTTCGCCATCAGCGACGAGTTCGGCGGCATCGGCCGCGAGCATCACCAGTCGAGCGAGAACGGCGTCAAGCTGGGCTACTTCGCCGACTGGGCCAAGCAGGAGGCGCGGCGCGAATTGCTGCCGCATGAATTCACCCACTCGTGGAACGGCAAGTTCCGCCGTCCGGCCGACCAGAACGTCCCCAACTTCAACACGCCGCTGCAGAACACGCTGCTGTGGGTCTACGAAGGCCAGACCCAGTACTGGGGCGCGGTGATCGCGGCCCGTTCCGGCCTGATCAAGCCCGAGCACACGCGCGACCTGCTGGCCGCCACCGCCGCCCGCTACGACAACACCCGCGGCCGCGAATGGCGCGCGGTGCAGGACACCACCAACGATCCGATCGTCAACGCCCGCCGTCCGCAAGGCTGGAACAACTGGCAGCGCGCCGAGGATTACTACTCGGAAGGTGAACTGATCTGGTTGGACGCCGACACGCTGATACGCGAAAAGTCCGGCGACCAGCGCTCGCTGAACGACTTCGCCCGCAGCTTCTTCGGCGTCGACGACGGCGTCAACGTCGCCAAGCACTACAGCTTCGAGGACGTGGTGAAGGCGCTCAACGCCATCCAGCCTTACGACTGGGCCAGCTTCCTGCGCACCCGCCTGGACGGCCACGGCCCCGGCGCACCGCTGGACGGCCTGACGCGCGCCGGCTGGAAACTGGTCTACACCGACAAGCCAACCGACTTCCTCAAGGCCCAGGAAGAGCAAAACAAATCGGCCAACTTCCAGTATTCGCTGGGCTTCTCGGTCGGTTCGGATGGCAAGCTGGAAGGCTTCCAGTGGGAGGGCGTGGGCTTCAAGGCCGGCCTGTCGGGCGGCAGCACGCTGCTGGCCGTCAACGGCCGCGCCTACAAGGCCGAGGTGCTGCGCGCCGCCGTCACTGCCGCCAAGACCGGCAAGGAACCGATCAGCCTGCTGGTCAAGAAAGGCAGCTTGTACCAGACCTATGCGCTCGACTACCACGGCGGCCTGAAGTATCCGCGCCTGGAGCGCATCGAAGGCACGCCGGACCGCCTTGATGCAATTCTGCAACCGTTGAAGTAATTATCACGCTGAAGGGGGCTGGTTGTTTGTGCCGGCCCCCCATCGGGTTATACTGGCCCCATGCCAGATCGGACCGATACCCGCCCTCCACCGCGCACCGAGCTAGACGAATTGCGCGCGTCCGACCGCATTTTCCACGCCCTGCTCGACAATGCCCCCATCCTGATTTCGACCAAGGATTTGCAAGGCAATATCACGATGGCCAACCGCCATTTCGAGATCCTCGACGGCTACAACGCCGCCACCTTTGTCGGCTCCAATGTCTTCGAACTGTTCCCGCGCGAGATCGCCGAACAGCTGTGGCGCAACGACCGCATTGCCGCGCTGGAGCGGCGCGCCATCCACGAGGAGGAATCGGTCTACCACCGCGACAAGACGCTGCACACCTACATGACGGTGAAGTTCCCGCTGCTCGACGACGAGGGCCAGGTCTACGCCACCTGCGCCGTCTCCACCGACATCACCGACGCCAAGGCCGCGCAGGCCGACAGCGTGACCGACGAGCTGACCGGGCTGAAGAACCGGCGCTACCTCAACATCCGCTTCAGCGAAGAACAAAAGCGCGCCCGCCGCGACCAGCGCCTGCTGACCTTGCTGCTGATCGACGTCGACCGCTTCAAGGAATACAACGACAGCCACGGCCACCCGCAAGGCGACCAGGTGCTCAAGGCGGTGGCCGACGCCATGCGCCAGGCGCTGAGCCGTCCGGGCGACCTGAGCTTCCGCATCGGCGGCGACGAGTTCGCCTGCCTGTTCGCCAGCAACAGCGCCGACGAGAGCGCGGCGCTTGCCGAACAGATCCGCGCCGACCTGGCGGCCCGCCTGATCCCGCACCAGGGCAATCCGCCCTGCGGCCACGTGACGCTGTCGCTGGGGCTGGCCTTCGTCGCGCCGGACGCCACGCTGAGCCAGCAAGAGATCTACGAACAGGCCGACCAGGCCCTGTACCGGGCCAAGCACCAGGGCCGCAACACCGTCTCGCGCTAGGCCGGCTTGGCCCTGCCGGGCCGGGCGTGGCCTTGGCGTTTTGCTGTTTTGGTGTATGCTAATCGCTATGAACAAAGACACCGACATCCAACTCAGCGGCCCCTTCAAGGTCTCCGACGGCTCCGGCCGTGCCCACGACGCCAAGGCGATCCGTATCTTCGACGAAGGTTACGGCGCGATCGACGTGTATGTGGACTTTTCTGCTTCGATCAGCGGCCTGCACAAGGACAAATCGCTGATCGACGCCGTGGTCGCGCAACTGCGCACCGTCGGCTACAAGGGCCCGGCCCTGACCGCCGGCGATTCCGTGCTGCAGGAAAGCAAACTGCTGGTGCTGGAAGCGCCGGACGAATTCAACACCTTCGCCGCCGGCAAGGGCTGGAAAGACCTCGCCGAAGAATTCGACGACGAGTAATCGCAAGCCTTAGTTAAACAACTTCTTCAACGCATCCTTCACGTCAATCTTGATTTTCTTCGGCTGCTCGCCCGCCTGCGCGGCGGCGGGCTGCTGCGGATCGTTGGCATTGTCCGCCGCCGCGATCAGCCACTGCGGCTGCTTGGCCGCAGCCATCTTGGGCAGGCCATCGCTGCCGAAGTTCTGCTTCATATACGGCAAGTCCATATCGGGCTTATTCTGTAACACACTACCGTCTTCGCGCACGATGACAGGCGTGCCGCCGACGCGGCTACCCACCGACGCCAGCACGCGCTGCAGTTGGCGCACCGATTGCTGGGCGTTTTTCGGATCGTACTCACACGTGCGGCCAGGCGCCGCATCGAGCGTGCTCCAGTATTTTTTCCAGGCCGCGGTGCTGTTATCGGCGCACCAGATACGCGACACGGTTTGCCATTTCGCCATACCGCCGCCGTCATTGACGTCGAGCAGCGACATCGGCACCACGTAGAACGTCGTGTTCACGCCACTCCCTTTTTTCAGCAAGTCCTGCTCGAAGCGCTGGCAGAAGCCGCAATCCACCGCCGAGAACAGCACCATCTTGCGGCCGCCGCCGTCGCCGTAACTGACCTTGATCAGCTTGTCGTAGTCGATGGCCGCGATCACTTCCTGCCGCAGGTCGCCCAGCTCCTCGCTGCTCATCTTGCGCGGCGGGGCACTGGTGGTGCTCAATACCTGGAAGCCGCTGGAGTCACCGTAGATGGTGCCGGCTTCGTTGATGAGGCCAATGAATGCGCCCTTATTGTCGTTCAATACATACATGCCGCGCACCAGCGTCGGTATGGCGCGGCTGTTGTTTTCGGTGATGCCCAGGCTGCGGTTGGCGCACGCCATATTGGCCAGCAGGTTATGCGTCGCGCTGCGGCCATCCGCTTGCGCCGGCGGCGCCAGCATCGCGCCGGCCATGCCGACAACGGCGCCCAGTGCGCGCCACTGCTTGAAGCTTTGTTTGAATACGTTCATCGCTAACCCTTCCTGATTTGCCGGCCCAGCCAGGCATTAAACAAAAGAGAAGATTATATAACAACGTTATTCAAATATAGCGATCGCTCCAGGCCGCGATCAGGTTGGCCACGTAGACGGCATCGTCGCGCTCGGTCAGCAGGTGGTCGGCGCTGTCGAGTGAGATAAAACTCTTCGGATGCTTGGCGGCGGTGAAAATCTCCATCGCATTGCTGATGCCCACCGTGTCGTCGCCCGGCGCGTGCATCACCAGCAAGGCGCGCTTCAGGCCCGCGATCTTCAGCTTCAGATTGTGCCCGCCCGCGTCCTCGACAAATTGCTGCTTGATGCGGAAGGGCCGGCCCGCCAGCTGCACCTGCGCCTCGCCCTCGTTGGCGATCTGGTCGAGATGCTGGCTGAACAAGCCGGTCACGCGCACCGGGTCGCTGGGCGCGGCCAAGGTCACCACCGCCTTGGCCTCCGGCACCTGCCCGGCCACCGCCAGCACCGCCGCGCCGCCCAGGCTGTGGCCGATCAGCAGGCTGGGCGCCTTGTGGCTGGCGCGCAGGTAGGCGGTGGCCGCCAGCAAGTCCGCCAGGTTGGACGAGAAATTGGTGTTGGCGAATTCGCCCTCGCTGGCGCCCAGGCCGGTGAAGTCGAAGCGCAGCACGGCAAAGCCATGCTCGGTCAGCGCCTGCGCGATGCGGCTGGCGGCAAACACGTCCTTGCCGCAGGTGAAGCAATGAGCAAACAAGGCGTAGGCCCGGATGTCGCCGTCCGGCACATCCAGCCGCGATGCCAGCTTCTGGCCGTCGGCGCCGAGGAATTCCTGTCGTTGTGATCGCATGCGCTGTCCCGTTGATATTGCCATACGCTATTTAACCAAACAAACCGTGCAGATACCAGCGCGCCGACTGTTCGCCCTCGTGGCCGGTGCGCTCGCGGTACAGCCAGTAGTGGGCGCAGTCGTCGCCCTCGGCCATGAAATAGTCGCGGGTTTGCATGGCGCCCCACCAGCCGGCCTCGATGCGCTCGCCGGTGGACATGATCTTCAGCGGCGAGCCGTAGAACGGCCGGTGGTCGCGCATCAGCAAGGGGATAGGCTTGGCCAGCAACCATGTCGGACGCGGCAGGCCGGGCATGTCCGGCGGCAGTTGGGCGCGGGCGTCGGCGGGACGGATTTTTTCCTGCACGCTGACCCAGGCGTTGGCATGCTCGGGACGATAGTCGGCGCGCGGCGCCGCTTGCAGCACGTTGTCCGGCCCCAGCCGCGCGGTCAGCAATTCCAGCAGGCGCTGCCAATCCTCCTTGCTGCCGCCCGGCTCGGGGAACAATGAGTCGCTGGGCGGCGCCATCGGCTGCACCTGCGGCGCTTCCAGGCACAGGCCGATCACCGGCGCGTCCAGCACCTGCTTGGCCAGCCTTTCCTTGAGCAGGCGCACCAGGTGCTCGTCGCGCCAGGTCGGCTCGGCCAGCACGATGTCGATCACCGTCGGCGGGCCGGCCACCTTGCCGCGCTCGTGCTCCAGCAGCAGCCGGATGCGCTCGACCGCAAACTGGTGCGCGCTGAGCCAGCCAGTGAGCTGCTGCAACAAGCGGCGCGCGCCGAACAGCAGCGCCTCGGCGTTTTCCACGCGGTCGAACAATTCCAGCTTGGCGCGGAAGCTGGCCGGCGCTTCCAGCCATTGATGCATCTCGGCACGTTCGCCGTAGGCATCGTCCAGCATGTCCAGCAAGGCCCGGCCGCAGCGGCGCTGCAAGCCGGGACGCGGCAGGCGGCGCATCTCGCCCAGCGTCAAGCACCCTATGCCTTCCAACCAGCTCAGGTAGGGCCGAGCCGGAGGCAGCAGGCTGCCGGGCAAGCGGTCCATGCGCCGCACTAACGCGTCCATCGTCAAGGCCCTCCCGGCGTGGCTGCGGGCCAGCAGCCAGGCGCCGCGCGCGGTGGGCGCGCAGCTGAGCGTGGCCGTGAAACCGAGCGCCTCCATGCTAGCCGCCACCTGCCGGCACAGTGCGCGGATGCCGCCGAACAGGCGCAGGCTGGCGCCGACGTCGAGCAGCAGCGTGGCCTCCTCCGCCTGCGCCAGCTGCGGCGTAAATTGCAGCAGCGCCATCGCCACCGCCTGCTGCGCGTCCATCTCGCGCTGCGGCGCGCGCTGCTGGAACTGCGACTGCGGCGCCAGCATCAGCGCGCCGCCGCGCCGCATGCCCACGTCCACGCCGGCCTGCCGCGCCAGCGCCGACATGGCCACCACCCGCTCCTGCTCCAGCACCACGGTGCAGCCGTTAGCCGACCAGCGCGGGCAGAATACTTCGAGCGGGAGCCGTGGCAGGTGTAGTCCGATCCAGAGGCGCATGGCGTTGTAAGAGCGAGGGGGTTAAGGGCAAAAATAATGGGGTGTCGCGCTGCGGGCCTCGTCGTTTGACAAAGCCGATGTTGATGCCGCCAGGCGCCGTGTGCAGCGACAGCCGCAGCGGCGCCGGCGAGGCATCCTGCGCGGCCGCCAGCGGCCGCAGCATGCAGAACAAGGTGTCCCCGCTTAGCGCCGCCAGATGCAAGCGGCGCAGCGTTTCGCCGCGCGCATGGTTTTGCCACAGCAGCAGCGCGCCGCAACAGCCGCTGCGCAGCACTTGTTCGGCCGCCCACAAGGCATCGCCGCTCTTGGCGCCGCTGCGTATCCAGATCAGCTGCGACGGCTCCAGCCCCAGCGCCGCCAGCGCCAGCGCCTGCGGCGCATGCGGCGGTTGCAACAGCACGATGGGCCGCTTGCCGAGACCCAGCAACGCCGGCCGCAGCAGGCGCAGCTCGCCGATGCCGTGCTGCTGCACCAGCAGATCGGTCAGCACGCCCAGCGGCCAGCCGCCGCCCGGCAACTGCGCCGACAAGGCGGCAAAGCCGGTGTCGACACAGCGGGTGGCGCTGTGCGCCAGTTGCGACGCCAGCCATAACGCTGGATGGACGGCTTCGGGCGCAAGGGGGATGGAATGGGTGGCGGATCGGTTCATACGGTTCATAGTAAGGAACGGATTTTACCGCAAATACTGTACAAATACACAGTACTATTTGTTGGCGTTTTTGGCAAGGCCAATCTGTATCGTGCGTCCCATGCTGTACCATGTGGCTCAGGCAACTCAACAAGGACATCCTTTGCAAACCATCCAATTGGTCGGCGCCATCCTGTTCGGACTGGCGCTGCTGCACACCTTCGCAGCCAAATCCTTCGAAGTGCTATCGCACCGCCACCCGCGCCACGCGGGCCTGTTCCATCTGCTGGGCGAAGTGGAAGTGGTGTTCGGCTTCTGGGCCTTTATCCTGATTATCGCGATGGCAGTGCTGGGCGGGGGCGACGCCGCCATCCAGTACGCCGAGTCGCGCCAGTACACCGAACCGCTGTTCGTGTTCACCGTGATGGTGGTGGCGGCCTCGCGGCCGGTGCTGGACATCATGGAACGCGTGCTGCTGGTGCTGGCCAAACTGCTGCCTATGCGCACCGAACTGGCGCTGGTGTGGTTCGGCCTGGCGCTGGTGCCGCTGACCGGTTCCCTGATCACCGAGCCGGCCGCGATGACCCTGGCCGCGCTGATGCTGGCGCCGCTGATTTTCCGCGACGGCATGCCGGAGTGGCTAAAGTACGGCGCGCTGGGCGTGCTGTTCGTCAACGTCTCGATCGGCGGCACGCTGACCGCCTACGCCGCGCCGCCGGTGTTGATGGTGGCCAGCACCTGGCAATGGGATAGCGCTTTCATGGCCGCGCATTTCGGCTGGAAGGCTGCCATCGCGGTGCTGATCAACGCCACCGTGATCACCTTCATGCTGCGCAAGCATTTGCGGGCGCCGGCCGCGCCGTCGGCTGACGTCGTGGCCGCACCGGCCGTGCCGCTGACGGTCACCGCGATCCATCTGATGTTCCTGGCGGCGGTGGTGGTGCTGGGCCATCACCCGGTGCTGTTCCTCGGCATCTTCATGCTGTTCCTGGGATTCACGCAGGCTTACCAGCGCTACCAGAATCCGCTGATCATCAAGGAAGGCTTGCTGGTTGGCTTCTTCTTGGCCGGGCTGGTGGTGTTGGGCGGCATGCAACAATGGTGGTTGCAGCCCATCGTCGAGAGCTTGCCGCCGGTGGCGCTGTTCTTCAGTGCGCTTGGCCTGACTGCGATTACCGACAACGCCGCGCTGACCTATCTCGGTTCGCTGATCCAGGGAATTTCGGCGCAGTCGCAATACATGCTGGTGGCCGGCGCGGTGGCCGGCGGCGGTCTGACGGTGATCGCCAACGCGCCGAATCCGGCCGGCGTATCGCTGCTGCGGCGCGGCTTCCAGGACGAATCGATAGGCGCTATCGGCCTACTGGCCGGCGCGCTGGCGCCGACGGCCGTGGCTGCGCTGGCTTTTCTGCTGTAGCCACCTCGACCTGGAATTTCAATCCAAGCGCACGCATGACTTTCAAGATGGTCGCGAAGCTTGGATTGCCATCGGCCAAAAGGGCTTTACATTCCGCAACCAGTGTGACGTGCGGTAAAAAAATATATTAATCCAGTTGTTACAAAATGCGTATTTCATGGCAATTTTGATCACTAGAATGGTTTTGGGTTTAGACCCAAAGGTAGCAACGTCAGGATTCCCAACCTTTTCATTCAAAGGATTACACCATGACCGCCTCCATCAAAATCAGTGCTTGCGACAATGAACTTCGCGTCATCGCCTCCACCGGGGCATTCTCCGCTGAGATCTGCCATATTTCGTCCGGAAATAACGACACAGTAGCCTATGCCGTCAACCTAGGCTCTGTCCTTCCGGGCGGGACCTACTCCCTCACGATGGTCGGCATCAACTGGGGCGGCCCGGCAAGGTTCTCTGTTGAGGTCACTAACAACGGCGCTGTCACCCCATATTCATTCGAAAAGAAAGACGCAGCGATCGGTGTAGTCTGGAGCCCAACGATAATCGTCAATGTATAAAATAAACTTGCAACAACGCGCAATAGGTTTATCGCCGCTGGTGACGTGAGAAAAATTCTAACATCATTTTGCTAGCATCCGGTCCGGCCTTGGCGTTGAAGGCCAGCGCCGGATCGCCGCCGCTCCAGGCGTGCTCGAGGTCGGCGATCTGGGCGACGCGCAGCAGCAGTTTTCTTCCTTCGTAAAAATCGTGCAGCTGGTGGGCGTTGTGGCGGCCGCCGCGTCCTTGCGGCTTGTGGGTGATCTTCGGCGCCGCCGACAGCCGGTTCAACAGCCGGCTTTGGCGCGCCAGCTGGAGTTGGTTGATCGGGCGGACCACCTTGTCGCCCTCGCCCTGAATCAGGATCGCGGGCATGCCGGGGAATTGCGGATGGCGCAGCATCACCTCATGCGCGGCGGCCTCGGTGCGCGTGGCGGCGCCGTGCTGCATCACGCCCAATGCGCCGATGGTGTTGTGGCCAGCGCCGAACACCGGGCCTGAATGCAGTCCCACGGCGGCGAACAGCTGCGGGTGGTTCAGCGCGACGATGTTGGCCATGCCGGCTCCCGCCGAAAGACCGGCGATGTAGATGCGCGAACGGTCGATGGCGTATTGCGACATCACCTTGTTGATCATGCCGACGATGACGGGGACGTCGCCGCCGCCCTCCTGCGTGGCGCGGTCGTACCATTTCCAGCAGCGCTGCGCCTGGACGCTAACCAGTTGCTGCGGATAGAGGACGGCATAGCCCATCTGCTCGGCCCACTGGTTCATGCGCGTGCCCTGCGCGAACTGGGTCGCGGTCTGGTGGCAGCCGTGCAGCATCACCAGCAGCGGCAAGCCTTTGCGTTGCGTGTCTTCGGGCGGATTGTTTGGCAGGTAGAGCCAGTAGCTCATGCGGCGTGCCGGCGTGCCGACACTTGGCGGTGCGCTGAAGTGTGAGGCCAGCCATTTGCCCGGCGATGGGGGGACGTGGCGGGGTGGTGGCGGACTTGCGCGTTGCCCCCGAACACCGGATGCGGGGGTCTGACCCCGGACGGGGTCAGACCCCTTGCGGGCGGGTTTCGGGGCGGCTGCCGGCTTGCGTTTCCGTTCAGGCTTGGCGGCAGCGGGGACGGCGAACAGCGCCGTCACCAATTTGCTGACGGAACGGCTCTGCCGCTTGCCCGTGCGGACCAAGGTGCGTAACAAACTGCTGGCGGCTCTCTTCATGGCGACGATCTCCTGTTGCCATAAAGTCTACCCCGAAACCCACCCCAGCCTGCGTGCGCCAGCGCTCATAGCAGCCGATCAGCGCTGCATCGACTCCCATACTTTCAGCAGCCGCTTGGCCGATACCGGCATCGGCGTGCGCAGCTCCTGCGCGAACAGCGATACGCGCAACTCCTCCAGCATCCAGCGGAATTCCACCATCTTCGGATCGGTGTTCTTGCCGGCCGATTTGTCCTTGTTGGCGCGCTGGTACAACGTGGCCGCCTGCTGCCATTCGGCCATCAGCTTGGCGTCGCGCGCGGGATCGCCGCGCAGCTTCTCGATACGCACGTTCATCGCCTTCAGATAGCGTGGGAAATGCGACAGCTGGCTATACTCGTTCTCCGACAGGAAGCGCTTGTTGACCAATCCCTGCAACTGCGACTGCATGTCGGCCGCCGCCTGCGCGGGCAAGCCTTGCAGGCGCTTGGGCAGGCCATGGAACTCGGTCAGCACCTGCGACAGCAACCGCGCGATCTCGTTCACCAGCAGCACCAGGCGCGATTTGCCCTCGTCCTTGCGCTTGGCGAAACTGGCCGCATCGAGCGGCAACGGATCTTGCAGGCAGGCGATGTCCAAGGCCTTGTTGATGATCTGCTCGCGCAGCTCTTCCTGCGTGCCCATGCTCATGAACTGCATGCCCATCTGCTGCAAGCCGGGGATGCCTTTTTCGATGAACTTGATCTGATCCTTCATCTGCAAGGAGAACAGGCGGCGCAGGCCGATGCGGTGCGTGCGTGCGGCCACGGTCGGATCGTCGAACACTTCCAGGTCGCAGTGCGTGCCTTTGTCGACCAGCGCCGGGAAGCCGATCAGCGTCAGCTTGCCCTGGGCGATTTCCAGCAGCTCCGGCAGCTCGCCGAAGGTCCACGAGGTCAGGCCGGTCAGCGTGATGCCGCTGGCGGCCGTCGGCGCGGCGGCCGCAGGTGCGCCCTTGCCTTGCGCGGCAGGTGCGCCCGTTTTCGGCGATGCGGACGGCGCGGCGCTGCCACTGGTGCCCAGCGCGCGCATGCTGACGCCCTGCCCGCCCGACGACTCGGCCATCTTCTGGAAGCTCTCGCGCGCCTGCGTGCCGAATTCCGCCTGCAGCGTGGCCAGGTTGCGGCCCATCTCCAGCTGGCGTCCATGCTCGTCGATCACCTTGAAGTTCATGAAGTGGTGCGCCGCCAGCGTTTCCGGCTTGAAGTCGCTGGTCAGCACCGAGATCGTGATCTGTTTGCGGATGTCGGCGATGATCGCGTCTATCAGATCACCACGGCCGAACACACCCGCTTCATGCACGCGCTCGCAGAACTTGGCCGCGTAATCCGGCAGCGGCACGCAATGGCGACGCAGCTTTTGCGGCAGGGACTTGAGCAGCAGGTGCACCTTCTCCTTCAACATGCCCGGCACCAGCCACTCGCAACGCTCGCGCGGCAGCTGGTTCAAGGCGAACAGCGGCACCGCCATGGTCACGCCATCGCGCACGCTGCCTGGTTCGAAGTGATAGGTCAGCTGCATCTCCAGCCCCGTCACCGACATCATCTTCGGGAACAGGTCGGTGGTGACGCCGGCCGCTTCATGGCGCATCAATTCGTCGCGGTTCAGGTACAGCAGCTTGGGCTCGGCGAACGTCGCATCCTTGTGCCACTTCTCGAAACCTGCGCCGTTGACCACGTCGGCCGGTATCAGCTTGTCGTAGAAGGCGGCGATCAGTTCATCGTCCACCAGCACGTCGAGACGGCGCGACTTGTGCTCAAGGTTTTCGATCTCCTTGATCAGCTTATGGTTGTGCGCGAAGAACGGCGCACGCGTTTCGTAGTCGCCGCCAACCAGCGCATCGCGTATGAAGATCTCGCGCGCCTCGGTCGGATTGAACAAGCCGTAGTTGATGCGGCGCTGGCTGTACACCACCAGCCCGTACAAGGTGGCCCGCTCGGACGCGCTGACCTGCGCCGATTTCTTCTCCCAGCGCGGCTCGCCCCAGGATTTCTTCAGCAGGTGGCCGCCGACCTTCTCCAGCCACTCCGGCTGGATCTGCGCCACGCAACGCGCGTACAGGCGCGTGGTGTCGACCAGTTCGGCCGCCATGATCCACTTGCCCGGCTTCTTCAGCAGCGAGGAGCCCGGCCAGATATTGAACTTGATGCCGCGCGCGCCCAGGTAGCCGGCGCCCGGTTCGTCCTCGCCCTTGAAGCCGATGTTACCCAGCAGGCCAGTGAGCAGCGCCAGGTGCAGGTTCTCGTAGGTGGCCGGCGTTTCGTTGACGCGCCAGCCCTGCTCCTTGACGATGGTCAGCAGCTGCGAATGCACGTCGCGCCACTCGCGCAGCCGCAGCTGCGACAGGAAGTTGGTGCGGCAGTTGTCCATCAGCTGGCGATTGGTCTTCTTGTGCTCAATCGCGTTGTCGAACCACTTCCAGATCTTGAGATAGCTGAGGAACTCGGACTTCTCGTCGGCGAACTTCTTGTGTGCTTCGTCGGCGGCCTGCTGGTGTTCCATCGGACGGTCGCGCGGGTCCTGCACCGACAGCGCGGAGGCGATGATCAGCACTTCGTCCAGGCAGACGTTGTCCAGCGCGGCCAGGATCATGCGGCCCACGCGCGGGTCCAGCGGCAGCTTGGAGAGCTTGTTACCCAGAGGCGTCAGCTGGTTGTATTCGTCGACCGCGCCCAGCTCCTGCAGCAGCTGGTAGCCGTCGGCGATGGCGCGCGCCAGCGGCGGCTCGATGAACGGGAAGGTCTCGACGTCCGTCAGGTGCAGGGACTTCATGCGCAGGATGACCGAGGCCAGCGACGAGCGCAGGATTTCCGGCTCGGTGAACTTCGGCCGTTGCAGGAAGTCCTGCTCTTCGTACAGGCGGATGCAGACGCCGTCGGCCACGCGGCCGCAACGGCCGGCGCGCTGGTTGGCCGCCGACTGCGCGATCGGTTCGATCTGCAGTTGTTCGACCTTGTTGCGGTAGCTGTAGCGCTTCACGCGCGCCAGGCCGGCGTCGACCACGTAGCGGATGCCCGGCACGGTCAGCGAGGTTTCGGCGACGTTGGTGGCCAAGACGATGCGGCGCGCGTTGGTCAGCTTGAACACGCGCTCCTGCTCCTCGGCCGACAGGCGGGCGAACAGCGGCAGGATTTCCACGTGCGGCGGATGGTGCTTGCGCAGGGCTTCGGCGGCGTCGCGGATTTCGCGTTCGCCGGGCAGGAACACCAGCACGTCGCCGGAGCCGAGGCGCGACAGCTCGTCGACGCCGTCGATCACGGCGTCCATCAGGTCGCGCTTTTCGCGGGCGGCGGCGGTGCGCTGGCCTTTGCCTTCGGCGTTGGCCACGGCCGGATTGACGATGTCGCTCTCGATCGGGCGGTAGCGCACCTCCACCTTGTACAGGCGGCCGGAGACTTCGATCACCGGCGCCGGCTTCTCCGGCGTGCCGAAGTGGCGCGAGAAGCGGTCGGCGTCGATGGTCGCGGAGGTGATGATCACCTTCAGGTCCGGGCGGCGCGGCAGCAGCTGCTTCAGGTAGCCAAGCAGGAAGTCGATGTTCAGGCTGCGTTCGTGCGCTTCATCGATGATGATGGTGTCGTAGTTGCGCAGCAGCGGGTCGGTCTGCGTTTCGGCCAGCAGGATACCGTCGGTCATCAGCTTGACCGAGGCGCCCTTGGTCAACGTGTCGGCGAAGCGCACCTTGAAGCCCACCGTGACGCCCAGCGGCGTGCCCAGCTCCTGCGCGATGCGCTTGGCGGTGGACGAGGCGGCGATACGGCGCGGCTGCGTGTGGCCGATCAGGCCTTTCTGGCCGCGGCCCAGCTCCAGGCAGATCTTCGGCAGCTGGGTGGTCTTGCCGGAGCCGGTTTCGCCGCAGACGATGATGACCTGGCTGTTTTGCAGCGCTTCGGCGATCTCGTGGCGGCGGCCGGAGACCGGCAGGTCTTCAGGGTAGGTAATCGGCGGCAGCGGATTGCGGAACGCGCGTTCGGCGGCGCGGGCTGCCTGTTCTTCAGGCGTCAGGCGTGGCCGGGGCTCGCGCCGTGGCGGCGCAATCAGCCCGCCTTCGCCATCGGGCAGCGGCGCGCGCGGACCACCCCGCAAACCGGAGCCAGGGGTCTGACCCCGTACGGGGTCAGACCCCCTATCGGTGCGGGGTGCGCGTCCAGGCGGGCGCTGTGCCGGCGCGCCGCCCTCCGGGCGCGGGCCGCGCGGCTGGCCGGCCGGACGCGGTTCGCCGCTGCGCGGGCGCGCCTCCCCTTGCGGGCGTGGCTGGCCCTGCCCTGGCCGGGCGTTGGGCGCTTGCGGAGTGCGGGAGGGGGCGTTCTGCGTGCTGGCGGGCGTGCTGGACGCGCCTTTAGACTTGTTGCTGGCTTCTGACATTGTTTTTTACAAAGGTTTTGGCGCGGAAGTCGCGCACCGAATTATAATGCGGCTAATGGAAAACCCTACCCAATTCGTCCAATGGCTGCGCTCAGTCGCGCCGTACATCCACGCCTTCCGTGGCAAGACCTTCGTGGTCGCCTTCCCTGGTGAACTCGTCAGCGCCGGCGCGCTGCAAGTGCTGGCGCACGATTTGTCGTTGCTGCACGCGCTCGACATCAACGTCACCGTGGTCTACGGCTCGCGCCCGCAGGTGGCCGAACAGCTGGCCCTGCGTAACGTCGAAGGCCGCTTCCACAACGGCCTGCGCATCACCGACATCGCCGCCATGGAGTGCGCCAAGGAGGCCGCCGGCGAGCTGCGCCTCGATATCGAGGCCGCCTTCAGCCAGGGGCTGCCCAACACGCCGATGTCGCACGCGGCCATCCGTATCATTTCCGGCAACTTCATCACCGCCCGTCCGCTGGGCGTGATCGACGGCGTCGACCTCGAGCTGACCGGCATCACCCGCAAGGTCGACGCCGAGACCATCCACTCCATCCTCGGCTCGGACGGCCTGGTGCTGCTGTCGCCGCTGGGCTTCTCGCCCACCGGCGAGGCCTTCAACCTGACCATGGAAGACGTGGCGTGCAGCACCGCCATCGCCCTGCACGCCGACAAGCTGATCTTCATCACCGAAACGCCGATGATGACCGACGCCGGCGGCACCGAGATCCACGAACTGTCCTCGCACCAGGCCGAGGCCGTGCTGCAGGCCGGCTTCCTGCCGGACGCCACCGCCTTCTACCTGAAGCACTGCGTCAAGGCCTGCGACAACGGCGTCGAGCGCTCGCACATCGTGCCGTTCGCGATGGACGGCTCGGCCCTGCTGGAACTGTTCACCCACGATGGCGTGGGCACCATGATCGCGCACGAGAACCTGGAGTCGCTGCGCCAGGCCACCATCGAGGACGTCGGCGGCATCATCAAGTTGATCGAGCCGCTCGAGGCGGACGGCACGCTGGTCAAGCGCGGCCGCGAGCTGATCGAGCGCGAGATCGACTACTTCTCCGTCATCGACCACGATGGCGTGATCTTCGGCTGTGCCGCGCTGTACCCGTTCCCGGAACAGAAGATGGCGGAGATGGCTTGCCTGACCGTCAACCCGGAAGTCCAGGCCCAGGGCGACGGCGAGCGCATCCTCAAGCACATGGAAAACCGCGCGCGCGCCATCGGCGTGCAAAAACTGTTCGTGCTGACCACCCGCACCTCGCACTGGTTCCAGAAGCGCGGCTTCGTGCCGGCCACCGTGGACGCCCTGCCGAAGGACCGCCAGCGCATGTATAACTGGCAGCGCAAATCCCAGGTTTTGATTAAGACCTTATAATCTCGTTTTACCTACCGCTTTAGGAGCAACACAGATGGCCCGCACCGTTCAATGCATCAAACTCAACAAGGAAGCCGAGGGCTTGGACTTTCCACCATATCCGGGTGAACTGGGTAAGAAGATCTATGAATCGGTTTCCAAGGAAGCCTGGGCGGCCTGGCTGAAGCACCAGACCATGCTGGTCAACGAAAACCGTTTGAACCTGGCCGACCAGCGCGCCCGCAAATACCTGGCCACGCAGATGGAGAAACACTTCTTCGGCGACGGCGCCGACGCCGCCATGGGCTACGTGCCGCCAACCGAATAAGGTTGTCGGAAGCGCCGGCGGCGCCCGCCGCCGGCGTGCAAGAATTACATCGCTTTACACTGCTTCAGTTCGCACTTCGCCATGAAAACTTTGCCATTTTCGCAAGTCATGCGATAGATCTCGACCGGTCCCGGTTCGCTCACCAATCCCGCGCCCCAGCCGCCCGTGCAGCCCTGCTGCTTGGCCAGGCTCTCCACCGTCGCCGACGAGACGCCGGCGCGGAACGGCACTTTCTGGATTTCGACGCCGTCCACATAGCCCAGCGGCGTGCCGTCGTCGGCCGTGGTGCGCGGCGCCGGCTTGCGCGGCGCGGGTTGCGTGTCGGCCGACTTGCCCAGCGTTGGCATCCAGGAACAGGCGCTCAGCAGCGACGTGCAGCACAACAGCAATACCAGCGATCGTTTCATAGGGGTGGCTCTCAGTGTGATTGATGGCGGCTCAACCCCGCAACCATGCCCGGCGGAGCCCGCTCCGCCACATAGGGGTCAGACCCCGCGGGGTCTGACCCCGGCATGCGCCGGGGGGTTAGAACTTCAGGGTCTTGACGCCGTCCGCCATGCCCAGCAGGCAGACGTTGGCGCCGCGCGCGGCGAACAGGCCGACCGCGATCACGCCGACGATCTGGTTGACCTGCTGTTCCAGCGCCACCGGATCGGCGATCGCCAGGCCGGCCACGTCGATGATCATGCCGCCGTTGTCGGTGATGAAAGCCTCTTCGGTGCCCGGCTTCAGGCGCAGCTTGGGCGTGCCGCCCAGCATGGCCAGCGCACGGGTGACGGAGGCGCGCGCCATCGGCAGCACTTCCACCGGCAGCGGGAACTTGCCCATCACCTCGACCAGCTTGGAGCCGTCGGCGATGCAGACGAACTGCTTCGACACCGAGGCGACGATCTTCTCGCGCGTCAGCGCCGCGCCGCCGCCCTTGATCATGGCGCCGGCATTGGTGATCTCGTCGGCGCCGTCGATGTAGACGGCGATTTCCGGCACGTCGTTCAAGTCGTACACTTCGATGCCGTGGCCGCGCAGGCGGGCCGCGGTCGCTTCGGACGAGGCCACCGCGCCCTTGATGCGGTGCTTGATCTTGGCCAGTTCATCGATGAAGAAGTTGGCGGTCGAGCCGGTGCCGACGCCGATGATTTCGTTTTCCACCACGTATTCGATGGCGGCGCGGGCTACGGCTTGTTTCAGTTCGTTTTGGGTCATGAGGTGTCTATCAAAGAGAGGGGAATTTAATTCCGCTATTTTAACGGATCGCCCCTGTCCGCCACCGTTTTCGGCTAAAAATTGCGCTCAGACAACACCGAGCCGGCGCCGGTGTCGCAGACTGGCACAAGCGCTGCGGCCACGCAACGATGGTTGCCAGCGACGGCGCGGGATATGCGAGAATGGTCATCACGCAGGTCCAATATTGATCGCCGGGGATGACACATGACGCCTACCAAAACAGTCTTGATAGTCGATGACAGCCGCGTCTCGCGCCTGATGGCGCGCCAGTACATCGCCGGCCTGCATGCCGACTGGATCGTCGAGGAGGCGGGCACCGGCGAGGAGTCGCTGGAGAAGGCGCGCGCCACGCCGCCGGACCTGATCCTGATGGACGTCAACATGCCCGGCATGGGCGGCATCGCCGCCGCCGAGCTGCTGCGCCAGCAATTCCCCACGATACCGATCTCGCTGCTGACGGCCAATGTGCAATCCGCCACCCGCGAACGGGCCACCCAGCTCGGCATCGGCTTCATGGAAAAGCCGATCACCGAAGCGCGCATCGCGCAGCTGCTGGCCACGCTGGAAGCGGTGTGACCATGTTCGCCCTGTCCGAACTGGAAAACGACGCGCTGATCGAGATCTTCAACATCGGCGTCGGCCAGGCGGCGGCCTCGATGAGCGCCATCGTCAACGAGGCGGTGCGCATGTCGGTGCCGTCGGTGAGCTTCATCAACCGCGCCGAGGCCGCGCGCCTGCTCGACGGCAGGTCGCCCGAGGCCGGGGCCATCTGCGGCGTCAGCCAGCACTACGAGGGCGCCTTCGCCACCGAGGCCATCCTCATGTTCCCCGAGGATAAGAGCCTGGAGATCGTGCGCCTGATGGTGGGTGAGGCGGTGCCGCTCAAGGAGCTGACCGAGATGGAGCAGGAAGCCATGTGCGAGATCGGCAACATCATCCTCAACTCCTGCGTCGGCACCCTGGCCAACATCTTCCAGCGCGAGCTGCACGGCTCGCTGCCGCAATACCACATCGGCACCAGCGATGAAATCCTGATCGCCTCCGGCAGCCAGCCCGACACCGTGGTGCTGATGCTGCACATCGACTTCCTGCTGGAAAAGCACCAGATCCACGGCTACGTCGCCTTCGTGCTCGACATCTCGGCGCTGCACGACCTCAAGGAACAGATCAACCTCTACATCGCCCGCGCCATGGGCCAGGCATGATGAGTCCGTTGACCGAAGCACACCGCCTCCACCTGCTGCACAGCGTGCTGTGCGCGGTGAACCTGGGCGCCATCGTGCTCGACAACGAACGCCGCATCGTGCTGTGGAACTCGTGGATGATCAAGTATTCCGGCCTCGGCCACGACAAGGTGATTGGCGCCGATTTCTTCACCGTCTGCCCCGGCCTGCGCGGCGGACGGGTCGAGGCGGCGATCCAGCAGGCGCTGTACAACAATTTCCCCTCGCTGCTGTCGCAAACGCTCAACAAGGCGCCGTTCGCGCTGCACGCCGGCCCGGTGGCGGCCGCCCGCAACGAGCGCATCCAGCAGGCAGTGGAGATCACGCCGATCGCGGTCGAGGGCGCGGCGCGCCACTGCCTGATCCAGATCAACGACGTCAGCATCGCGGTCGCCCGCGAGAAGCTGCTGCGCGAGCAGGCCATGGTGCTGCGCTCGCAAACCTTCGCCGACGGCCTGACCGGCATCGCCAACCGCCGCCACTTCGACGTGGCGATGGAAAAGGAGCACCGGCGCGCCAAGCGCGGCGGCACGCCGCTGTCGCTGCTGATGATCGACATCGACCACTTCAAGGCCTACAACGACCACTACGGCCACCAGAAGGGCGACCAGTGCCTGATCCAGGTGGCGGCCGCGCTGGCGGCCATGCTCAAGCGTCCGTGCGACCTGATGGCGCGCTACGGCGGCGAGGAGTTCGCCATGATCCTGCCCGAGACCGACGTCGAGCAGGCCACCGTGATGGCCGAGGCGATCCGCGCCCGCGCCCAGGAGCTGGCCATCCCGCACGAGCGCAACGGCGGCGACACGCGGCTGGTGACGATCAGCATCGGCATCGCCACGCAAAAGGTCGAGGCGGCGGTGGAGATCGAAGCGCTGATCGGCGCCGCCGACCGCGCGCTCTACCTGGCCAAGCGCAACGGCCGCAACCGCACCGAAGCCTTGCTGCCGGCCTGATATCCGGCGCGGCCGGCTCGCGCCAGACCCTGTACGATAACCCTTTTGTTGGAGGCGCGCCATGACGCAGCTGGCCCCGAACCGTTCGATCCAGCAAGTGATGGTGATTCCCGTGCTGCACTACCAGGACGTGGCGGTGGCGGCGCAATGGCTGTGCGAGGCGTTCGGCTTCAGCGAGCGGCTGCGCATCGGCGAGCACCGCATCCAGCTCGACATCGCCGGCGGCGCCGGCGCGGTGGTGGTGGCGCAGCGGCCGGCGCCGGCGCCGGCCTGCCCCCATCCCTGCCACTCGATCATGGTGCGCATCACCGACATCGACCAGCATTACAAGCGCGCCATGGCGGCCAAGGCGCGTTCGCTCAGTCCGCCGACCGGCTATCCCTTCGGCGAGCGGCAGTATTCGGTGGCCGATCCGGGCGGCCACGTGTGGACCTTCACCCAGACCATCGCCGACGTTGATCCGGCCGCCTGGGGCGGCACCCTGCTTTAACACCGGGGTCAGGTCTGACATTCGGACACGAGCTCTGCCGTATTGCAGCTTACGGCAGAGCTCGTGTCCGAATGTCAGACCTGACCCCGGTGTTACTGCTCTAAGTCCAGATGCGGTAGATCCAGTAGCTTTCGTCTTCGGATTGCATGATGCGCGCCAGTTCGTGCGGGCTGTGGCCGGTGATCTCGCGCGCCTCGCGGCACAGGTGCGACTGGTCGGAATAGCCGCCGCGCGCGGCCACGTCGGACCACACCACCCGCCCCGCCAGGAACTCGTCGCGGGCGTCGAAGAACGATTGCTCGGCGCGCTGCAGGCGCAGCAGCTTGCGCATCGGCTGGCCGGCGCGCGCCTTGATGTGGCGCTCGATGCTGCGCACGCCCCGGCCCAGCGCGGTGTCGGCCACCTGCCACGCCAGATGGCGCACCCAGTCGCCCGCCGTCGCGGCGGGGCCGCCGGGACGCGCGGCCTGCCAGCGCGGCGTCAGGAAGGCTTCCAGCACCGCCAGCCGGGCGGTGTCGTCGGCCGCTTCCAGCAGCTGCCCGGACATCGCCGCCCACTCCGGCCCCAGCACCCGCCCGGCATCGTCCCAGCGGTTGACCCAGGCCGGCACGTCGATGCCGCTCAGCGCATGCATGGCCTGCGGATAAAACATCACCATCAGGATGCGCACCGGCCCCGGATTGTAGGTGGCCATCGGCCGCGTCTGCGGGCCGACGAACACGGCGCGCACCTCGGTCTTCGGTATCCCCGGCGGCTGCACCACCTCGGCCTCGCCCTCGATGAACCAGGTGATCGAACAATGCGGCGTGGCGGGGAAATGATTGAAGCGCTCGGCCGGGTCGGTCAGCGGCGCTTCCACCGTGCTGCGCGTGATGTAGGCGCGCACGCAGGAAGCCAGCGCGAAAGGCGGCACGATCAGTCGCGTCAGGGAAGGTTCGGTGATAGACATTTGTAAAGTTTATACCAAAGCTGTCGCAAACGTTCAATACAGCGCCGGCGGCGGCACGGCATAGTGATGCTATCGTCACTCAAGGAAGCCGCCATGGAACACACGATCACCGCCCCTGCCGCCCACACCCTGCGCACCGTCGAGAGCCTGCCCGGCCCGCGCCCCTGGCCGCTGGCGGGCAACCTGCCCAATATGGATCTGCAGCACATCCACCGCAGCGTCGAGCAGTGGAGCAAGCGCTACGGCCCGATGTTCAAGATCACCCTGGGCCGCACGCCGATGCTGGTGCTGGCCGGACATGAGCTGGTCAACGCCGCGCTGCGCGACCGCCCGGACGGCTTCCGCCGCCCGTCCATCACGGCCGAGGTGTCGAAGGAGATCGGCGGCCGCCCCGGCCTGTTCCTGGCCGAAGGCGCGACCTGGCGCAACCAGCGCCGCATGGTGATGACGGCGCTGGCGCCGCACGCGGTGAAGGCCTACTTCCCTTCGCTGGTGAAGGTCGGCCTGCGGCTGCAACAACGCTGGCGGCAGGCGGCGCGCGAGGACAGCGCGATCGACCTGACCGAAGACCTGAAACGCTTCAGCATCGACGTCATCGCCGGCCTGGCCTTCGGCACCGACGTCAACACCATCGACGGCGGCGAGGACGTGATCCAGCGCCACATGGACGCCATCCTGCCGGAGATCTCGCGCCGTTCGTTTGCCTTGTTCCCCTACTGGCGCTACGTCAAGCTGGCGCGCGACCACCGCCTCGATGAATGCGTGCGTGAGCTGGACAAGGCGGTCGATGAACTGGTCGCCACTGCGCGCGCCCGACTGGCGGCCGAGCCGCAGCGGCGCGAGCGTCCCGCCAACCTGCTGGAAGCGATGATCTGCGCGGCCGACGAAGGCGACAGCGGCGTCGACGACGTCGCCGTGACGGGCAACGTCACCACGCTGCTGCTGGCCGGCGAGGACACCACCAGCAACACGCTGGCGTGGATGCTGTACCTGCTGCAGCAGAACCCGGCCGCGCTGCGCAAGGCGCGCGAGGAAGTGCTGCGCATCGCGCCCGCCACGGCCGCCTTCACCATCGAGCAGATGGATGCGCTGGACTACCTGGACGCCTGCGCCCAGGAAGCCATGCGTTTGAAACCGGTGGCTCCCTTCCTGCCGCTGGAGGCCCTGCGCGACAGCGTGATCGGCGACGTGCAGATCCCCAGGGGCGGCCTGGTATGGTGCGTGATGCGGCACGACAGCGTCAGCGACAGCCACGTGCCGCAGGCCGACCAGTTCGACCCCGACCGCTGGCTGATCAAAGGCGACGGCGCGATGGACAAGCATGTGTCGATGCCGTTCGGCTCCGGCGTGCGCACCTGCCCCGGGCGCTATCTGGCGCTGCTGGAAATCAAGCTGGCCGGCGCCATGCTGCTCAACAGCTTCGACATCGCCTCGCTCGACACGGTGGACGGCAAGGAGCCGGAGGAGCTGATGGCGTTTACGATGTCGCCGGTCGGCCTGCGCATGCATCTGCGCGACCGCGTCGTCTAAGGCGCGGCTGGCAGTCTCCGGCTTCACGGCCGCCACGCTGATCGTCGCGGCCTTCTCCGGCGGCCTGTATGACGCAGCGGTGCCGGCGAAGTACCTCGCCACGTTCCAGTAGCGCAGGCGGGGATTGGTGTATTGGGTGGCCAAGCGTATATACTTCGGCGCTGTAGGCCCAGTCACCAATAAGGAAGTTTATGAAGATGCTGTCTCGCGTTGACGCGAACGTCGCTGCCGAAATCAATCGGCAGTTTCCGCAATTGAAGCAAATCAGGGAGCTGGACTCGGATGGCGGCATGGAGCGCCTGGCCGTTTCCGTGTTTGACCACTGGCTCGACGACGAGAGCGAATGGCATCTGCTGGACTGTTTCGAAGGCCAGGAGCGCGTACTGCGCAACAAGAAGTTCGAGCAGCACTGGGCGGCGCTGTTCGACCTGACGCCGGTCTACACGCTGCGCTACCGCGGCCGCTGGCCGGCCAAGGCCAACGTGGTACTGAAGCGCTACACCGACCGCGAAGGCTTCCTGCGCCAGTCGCGCTTCAACGACTACGGCGTGCCGTCGCAGTTCATCATCCTGCCGGAACTGGGCTGCATCTACGCGGCTGGCTGGGACGACACCAATATCCTGTATTTCAAAAACAAGGAAGAGGCCGCACCGGTGCTGGAACTGGCTACAAAAGCAGGTCTGTTCTGCCTAAATCCAAATCGCTGACGAATATGCACATGGGGTGCGCCTCCGCTCTCCTTGTAGCAAAGCCCCGATTTTCTCTTCGATTTTCTTCGATTTTTTCAAGCATTGGGCTGTTTCCGAATTTGCCGGGCCAAATATGGGAAAGCCGAAAAAAATAGGGGAGAAAATAGGACGTTGGCTACAAGGACCGTGCAGGTAGCACCGCATATGCGGCTTACTCAGTAAAACGGCGCCCTCGGCGCCGTTGTTCCATCTTACCGCAGGCCGCTGGCCGCCTTGGCCAGGTCCGTGATGCGATCCCAATCACCAGCGGCGATGGCGTCCTTCGGCGTCAACCACGAGCCGCCCACGCAGGCCACGTTCTTCAGCGCCAAGAACTGCGACGCGGTCTCTTGCGAGATGCCGCCGGTCGGGCAGAACATCACGTCCGGCAGCGGACCGCCGATCGCGTTTAACATGCCGATGCCGCCCGCCGGCACCGCAGGGAACAGCTTCAACTGGCGGAAGCCATGCTCGCGCGCCGCCATCACTTCCGACGGCGTCATCACGCCCGGCAGCAGCGGCAGGCCGCTGCTCTTGGCGGCGGCGATCAGCGCCGACGTCAAGCCCGGCGACACGCCGAACACCGCACCCGCATCGCGCGCGGCGGCGAATTCTTCCGGCTGCGTCAAGGTGCCGACGCCGACGATGGCGCCTTCCACTTCCGACATGGCCCTGATCGCGGCCAGGCCGTGCTTGGTGCGCAGCGTCACTTCCAGCACGCGGATGCCGCCGGCCACCAGCGCGCGCGCCAGCGGTACCGCATGTTCAGGTTCGTCTATCGCGATCACTGGGATCACGGCCGAGGTACGCATAATGTCGAGCAGAGTCATGGTCATGATTTACGCATCTTTCTTCATCGAGTAATCTTCATCGGAACCGGGCACGGTGTTGCCAACCGGGTCTTTGTCATGCAGGCCTACCGTGGTAGGGATGGGCGACGGCAGCCCGAAGGTGGTCGCGCCCTTCTCCGCTTCGCACACGCTGTTGCGGAACATGGCGAACAGCTCGCGGCCCATACCGACGCCGTTCGGCGTCAAATCGGCCGTGGCCAGCGAACGCGAATGCCACACGCCCGATTCAACCAGCGCCTCCAGCGTGCCGGTGCGGGCGCAGACGCGGATGATGTCGCCATCACGCACCAGGCCCAGCGGACCGCCGGCCAGAATTTCCGGCGACACGTGGATCGCCGCCGGCACCTTGCCCGACGCGCCGGACATGCGGCCGTCGGTGACCAGCGCCACGTGGCGGCCGGCGTCCTGCAGGTTGGCCAGCGCCGGTGTCAGCGCGTGCAGTTCCGGCATGCCGTTGGCGCGCGGACCCTGGAAGCGCAGCACGGCGACGAAGTCGCGATCCAGCTTGCCGGCCTTGTAGGCGTCCATGAAATCTTCCTGCGAGTTGAACACCAGCGCCGGCGCTTCCACCGTCTGATGCTCGGGCTTGACGGCCGATACCTTCATCACGGCGCGGCCCAGGTTGCCCTGTACCAGCACGGTGCCGCCGTCCGGCGAGAACGGCGCGCTGATCTTGCGCAGCACCGCTTCGTCGCCCGACTCGGTCGGCGAGTCCTTCCAGACCACGCCCTGGCCACCCTCGCCCAGGAACGGCTCGGCGCAGTGCGCGCGCAGGCCCTTGCCCAGGATGGTGGTGACGTCGTCGTGCAGCAGGCCGCCATCGAGCAGTTCGCGGATGACGAAGCCGGTGCCGCCGGCGGCGTGGAAGTGGTTCACGTCGGCGTTGCCGTTCGGGTAGATGCGCGTCAGCAGCGGCACCACTTTCGACAGCTCGTCGAAGTCGTTCCAGTCGATGACGATGCCGGCCGCCTTGGCGATGGCCACCAGGTGCAGCGTGTGGTTGGTCGAGCCGCCGGTGGTCAGCAGCGCGACGACGGCATTGACGATGCACTTCTCGTCGACCACATGGCCGACCGGCAGGTATTCCTGCGACTGCGCGGTGATGACGGCGGCGCGCTTGGCGGCAGCCTTGGTCAGCTCGTCGCGCAGCGGCGTGTTCGGGGTGATGAAGGCGGCGCCCGGCAGGTGCAGGCCCATCACTTCCATCAGCATCTGGTTGCTGTTGGCGGTGCCGTAGAAGGTGCAGGTGCCGGCGCTGTGATACGACTGCGATTCGCCTTCCAGTAGCTCGGCGCGGCCGACCTTGCCCTGCGCGTACAGCTGGCGGATCTTGGCTTTTTCGGAGTTCGACAGGCCGGTGGTCATCGGGCCGGCCGGCACGAACACCGCAGGCAAATGACCGAAGTGCAACGCGCCGATCAGCAGGCCGGGTACAATCTTGTCGCACACGCCGAGGTAGACGGCGGAGTCGAACATATTGTGCGACAGCGCGATGGCGGTCGCCATGGCGATGGCGTCGCGCGAGAACAGCGACAGTTCCATGCCTGGCTGGCCCTGGGTGACGCCGTCGCACATGGCGGGTGTGCCGCCGGCGTACTGGGCGACCGCGCCGACTTCGCGCACGGCGTCCTTGATCAGCGCCGGGAAGCCTTCGAACGGCTGGTGGGCCGACAGCATGTCGTTGTAGGCCGAGACGATCGCCACCGATGGCTTCTTGAGCTCCTTCAGCGACAGCTTGTCGTTGGCGGGGAAGGCGGCAAAGCCGTGGGCCAGGTTGGTGCAGGCCAGCGCGCCGCGCTGGACGCCTTTGACGCGGGCGGCCTCAAGATGGGCCAGATAAGCGCCGCGCGATGGCTTGCTGCGCTGGATAATGCGTGCGGTGACGGTTTCTAGGACTGGATGCAACGCCATGATCGTTCCTTATGAATGAATTCCGTGAAATTTTACTACAAAATTCAGAATTCAAGCTACTTTTATTATCCCGTCGCGTAGCCAGTTGGATGAAAATAACAGCTACACCCCAAGCGCACGCCCTTCGCGACACAGTTTTCAAGGAACCGTAGTGAATTTACCTGATTTTCCTGTATCATTCACGCATCCCCTCCCTCAGCCTTAACGACGCCACTCAATTATGCGCCAGCCAGCACTGACCTCCACTTCCGGCTTTCTAGCCCTCGAATCCCACGCCGCCGCCGCGAAACACTGGCAATTGCGCGAGCTGTTCGCCGCCGACGCGCAACGCTTCCCCAAATTGACGGTGGACGCGGCCGGCCTGTTCCTCGATTATTCGAAGAACCGCCTGGACGCCAACACCATCGGCCTGCTGCTGGACCTGGCCCGCGAACGCGGCGTGGAGCGTCAGCGCGACGCCATGCTGAGTGGTGAGAAGATCAATCTTACCGAACATCGCGCGGTGCTGCACACGGCGCTGCGTATGCCGCGCGGCAAGGCGCTGACCGTCGACGGCCAGGACATTGCCCACGACGTGCACGCGGTGCTGGACCACATGCGCGACTTCACCGACCGCGTGCGCAGCGGCGCCTGGCTGGGCCACACCGGCAAGCCGATCACCGACGTCGTCAACATCGGCATCGGCGGCTCGGACCTGGGCCCGAAGATGGCCGTGCTGGCATTGCGCTCGTATGCGCATCCGCGCCTGAAGATGCACTTCGTCTCCAACGTCGACGGCCATGACATGGACGCCGCGCTGGCACAGGTTAATCCCGAGACCACGCTGTTCATCATCGCCTCCAAGACCTTCGTCACCGCCGAGACCATGCTCAACGCCGGCACCGCCCGCACCTGGTTCCTGCGATCGGCCAAGGAAGAAGACCTGGCACGCCACTTCGTCGCCGTCTCCACCAACACCGAGGCGGTGAAAGCCTTCGGCATCGATCCGGCCAATATGTTCCCGTTCTGGGACTGGGTCGGCGGCCGATACTCGGTATGGTCGGCGATCGGCCTGGCGGTGGCGCTGGCGGTGGGCTTCGGCTACTTCAGCGACTTCCTGGCCGGCGCGCACGCGATGGACGAACACTACCGCGAAGCGCCGCTGGAACAGAACATGCCGGTGCTGCTGGCGATGGTCGGCTTCTGGAACCGCCAGTTCCTGAACGCCTCCTCACTGTCGATCGCGCCGTACCACCAGGACCTGAGCCGCTTCCCGGCCTACCTGCAACAGCTGGACATGGAGAGCAACGGCAAGCGCGTCACGCGCGGCGGCGCCGAAGTCGATACGCCGACCTGCCCGGTGGTGTGGGGCGAGTGCGGCACCAATGCGCAACACGCCTACTTCCAGCTGCTGCACCAGGGCACCGACATCACGCCGATCGACTTCATCGCCGCGCTGCGCGCCACGCATGATCTGCCGGGACATCACGATTCACTGCTGGCCAACTGCTTCGCGCAATCGGAAGCCTTCATGACCGGCAAGACCGCCGCCGAAGTGCGCGCCGACCTAACCGCGCAAAAACTGAGCGAGGCCGAAATCGATGAACTGGTGCCGCACAAGACCTTCCCCGGCAACCGTCCGTCGAACACCATCCTGATGGACCAGCTGACGCCGTCCACCCTGGGCGCGCTGATCGCGCTGTACGAGCACAAGACCTTTGTGCAGGGCGTGATCTGGGACGTCAACAGCTTCGACCAGTGGGGCGTGGAGCTGGGCAAGGTCCTGGCCAAGAACATCCACGCGGAGCTGACCGGCGACGTCAAGCCGGAACGCCACGACAGTTCCACCAATGGCCTGATCGTCATGGCCAAAGCCGCACAACACCTTTAAGACCATGAGCACACCACACATCGAAGTAGAGGTAAAGGTGGCGTTCGACGCCGTCATGCAAACCGGCGAGTGCCCGCTGTGGCACGCGCAGGAGCAGGCGCTGTACTGGGTCGACATCCCGGCCTTCACCGTGCACCGCCTCGATCCCGCCACTGGCGCGCACCGTTCATGGAAGCTCTCCAGCGAGCCGGCCACCCTGGCCGTCAGCGACCAGGGCGGCCTGGTGGTCGCCATGCGCAGCGGCTTCGCGCACCTCGACACCGGCAGCGATGAAGTCCGCCTGACCGAGATCGCCGCCGCGCCCTACGACACCGCCATCACCCGCTTCAACGACGGCCACGTCGACGGCGCCGGACGCTTCTGGGTCGGCACCATCTACGAGCCGCGCGACAAGCCGGCCGCCGAGATGTTCGTGCTGGAACGCGGCGCGATCCGCAAAGCCTGGTCGGGCGGCATGACCAACTCGAACGGCCTGGGCTTCAGCCCGGACTACAGCGCCATGTACCACGCCGACACCAGCGCCCACCGCGTCACCAAGCTGGACTTCGACGTCGCCACCGGCCTCGCTTCCAACCAGCGCCTGCTGCACCAGTTCTCGATGGACAAGGAGCACAACTACGGCGGCCGCCCCGACGGCGCCGCGGTCGACAGCGAAGGCAATTATTGGGTCGCGATGTTCGAAGGCGCCCGCCTGGCCAAGCTGTCGCCCACCGGCGAATTGATCGGCGAAATCAAGCTGCCGGTGCGCTGCCCGACCATGCCGGCCTTCGGCGGCGCCGACCTGCGCACGCTGTACGTCACCAGCGCCGGCGCCCGTCCGGCGCCGGAACTGGCGCAGTTCCCGCTCAGCGGCAAGCTGCTGTCCATCCGCGTCGATGTGGCCGGTCGCACGGAGCCGTCGTATATCGAATAAACTATATGCTGCAGCCGCAGCATATGTAGTAAATTTTCTTGCAAAACGACAAATCGTGTAGTAAATTTACAGTCACGACTAGTAATCCCTCTTTCAGCACTCTACATACTGCGAATAATTATGGCTCTTACCGATTTTGACCTGGTTCTGTTTGGCGGCAGCGGCGATCTGGCGATGCGCAAATTGCTGCCCGCGATGTACGCCCGCGATGTCGCCAACGACTTGCCCGCCACTGCCCGCATCATCTGCGTCGGCCGCGCCGACGCCAGCCAGCAGGACTTCCTGCACACGGTAGAGACCACGTCCAAGCCGCACATCAAGTCGCCGGCCGTGACGCCGGCCGCCTGGGCCAAGTTCACCGCCCGCATCGTGTACGTGTCGCTCAACGCCACCGACTCCGACAGCTACAAGTCGCTGGTCGAGGCGCTGCGCAAGGACGACGCCATCACCAAGGTCTACTACCTGGCGACGCCGCCGGCGATCTTCTCGCAGATCTGCGAGAACCTGAAGGCCAACGGCCTGGTGACGCAGAACTCGCGCGTGGTGCTGGAAAAACCGCTGGGCCGCGACCTGGCCTCGGCCAAGCAGATCAACGCCGAAGTGGGCAAGGTGTTCGAGGAATCGCAGATCTACCGTATCGACCACTACCTGGGCAAGGAGACCGTGCAGAACCTGCTGGCGCTGCGCTTCGGTAACATCCTGTTCGAGCCGCTGTGGCGCCGCGAGTGGATCTCCGACGTGCAGATCACCATCGCCGAGAAGCTGGGCGTGGGCAACCGCATGGGCTACTACGACACCTCGGGCGCGCTGCGCGACATGCTGCAAAACCACCTGCTGCAACTGCTGTGCATCGTCGCCATGGAACCGCCGACCTCGATCGCGCCGGACGCCGTGCGCGACGCCAAGTTGCAGGTACTGCGTTCGCTGAAAAAATTCACCCCGACCACCTTGGCGCAGAACATCGTGCGCGGTCAGTACCGCGCCGGCCATGTCGACGGCAAGGCCGTGCCGAGCTACCGCGACGAGCCGGACGCGCCGGAACATTCGCGCACCGAGACCTTCGTGGCGATGAAGGCCGAGATCGATACCTGGCGCTGGGCCGGCGTGCCGTTCTACCTGCGCACCGGCAAGCGCATGGCCGACGGCCTGGCCGAGATCGTGGTGCGCTTCAAGCCTATCCCGCATTCGATCTTCGCGCAGCCGACCAACAGCTTCCAGCCCAACTCGCTGGTGATCCGCTTGCAGCCGGACGAAGGCCTGCGCATGAACCTGATGGCGAAGACGCCGGGCGACGGCATGCGCTTGAAGCAAGCCGAGCTGGAACTGGACTTCCGCGAATCGTTCAAATCGCCGCGCATGGACGCCTACGAGCGCCTGCTGCTCGACGTGCTGCGCGGCCAGTTGACGCTGTTCATGCGCGGCGACGAGCTGGAAGCGGCATGGGAATGGGTCGAGCCTATCCTGAACAACTGGGAAGCGGACGACAGCTTCCCGATTCCCTACACCTCCGGCACCTGGGGACCGGCCGCCGCGTCGGCCCTGATCGGCCGCGATGGTTTGCAATGGCGCGAAGAAGCGCTTCCTGAGGACTAAATGCTTTTAGATTCCATCCGCACCCAGCTCGACTCGCTCTCCAAATCGGAGCGCAAGGTCGCGCTGGCCGTGCTTGATCATCCGGGCCAGACGGTCAGCCAGAACATCACGGCGCTCGCCAAGAGCGCGCAGGTGTCCGAGCCGACCGTGGTGCGCTTTTGCCGCACGCTGGGCTACGACGGCTGGCACGAGTTCAAGCTCAAGCTGGCCCAAGGCCTGGCGCTGGCCCTGCCCGGCCTGAACGAACAACCGACCCAGGACGACCTCGCGGCCGACCTGGTCAACAAGATATGCAGCCGCTCGATCAACACCCTGCTGGACCTGCGCAACAACCTCGACCCCGAGGCGATCCAGCGGGCGCTGGACATCCTGTCCAAGGCCAACAAGATCGAGTTCTACGGCCAGGGCACCTCCGGCATCGTGGCGGCGGACGCGCAGCACAAGTTCTTCCGCTCCGGCGTGCCGACGGTGGCCTATGCCGACCCGCACATCCACAGTATCGCCGCCGCCCTGCTGCGCGAGGGCGACGCAGTGGTGGCCATTTCGCAGCGCGGCAACAGCCCGTCGCTGGTGCGCTCGATCAAGCTGGCGCGCCGCGGCGGCGCCGACGTGATCGTGCTGGCGCCGTCCGGCACGCCGCTGGCCGACCTGGCGACGGTGCTGATTCCGATCGACCTGATCTTCAACATCGATCCCTACACGCCGATCTCGGCGCGCCTGGCCTACCTGGTGGTGATCGACGTGCTGGCCGTGGGCCTGGCGCTGCAACGCGGCCCCGAGTTCCGCAAGAAGATGCAGAACGCGCAGAAGGCGCTGCAGGAGTTCGACCTGCAGTTCGATTCCTTCATCGGCTGACCCACCCGGATCAGCAAGGCGCTTGACGCCATGCGACACGTGTCACATAATGTGTGACATCTGTCGCATAAGGGCGTCGCATGGCTTTTTCCACTCTCCTCATTTGCCGTTTCCTGCTTGCCAGCCTGGGCTGCTTGGCCGCCGGCCTGGCGGTGTGGGCGTTGACCGCGGCCTGCCGCCGCCACCTGCCCCAGGTCGCCGCGCAGCGTTCCACTTGGCTGCTGGGCCAGCTGACCATCATCGCGACCTTCCTGGCGCTGCTGCTGCCGCACAGCGAGCGGCTGCGCCTGCTTCCAGCGATCGAATTGCCCGAGACCATGCTGGCCGCCCCCGCCGCGCCGGACCACGCCACCACGCCGGCACAGGGCGGCGCCATGGCCGATGGCCACGGCGCCGCAGCGGACTACCGCGCCTGGCTGAGCTACGGCGCGCAAGCCTGGCTGTCGCTGTACTTGCTGGGTCTGGCGTACACCACGGGCCGCGTGCTGCAGTCGCATCGCACACTGAACGGCCTAGCCGCCACCGGCGAGCGCCTGGTCCTGCCGGGCCGGCATCAGGGCCTGGACGCCGTGACGCCGCCGCCATCGCTGGCCGTGATTGAAGTCGACGCGCCGATCTCGCCGATGCTGTTCGGCTGGTTCCGCCCGCGCCTGCTGCTGCCGCGCCATCTGCGCAGCTTCGAGCCCTTGCAGCAGCAGATGATCGTCGAACACGAACTCACGCATTTGCGCCGGCACGACCTGCAATGGATGAGCGCCGGCATCGTGCTGCAAACCCTGCTGTGGTTCAATCCCTTCATGCGCCTGCTGCGCGCCAACCTGGCATGGGCGCAGGAGCTCGGTTGCGACCGCGACGTGCTGCGCAACCGCCCGCCGGCGCTGCGCAAGGCATACGCGGCGGCGCTGGTGGAGCAACTGCGGCTGCAGCCGCATCCGGTCACGCAGTCGGCCAAGACAGCGCTGGCCTTCGGCGGCGTCAGCGCCCGCACGCTGGCGACTCGCATCAGCCTGATCCGCGAACCGGCCGCCGCCCCGCGCGGGCCGTGGGCGCGCGGCGCCGCCGTCGCCGGTCTGGCGGGCGTCTTCGCGGCCAGCCTGGCATTCCAGCCCGCCCTGGCCGACCGCGCGCCGGCGCAAGCGGCCGCGCCGGCCACCTTCAGCTGCACGGACATGGTCGATGCCGCCAGCGGCGCGCAGCTGTTGCGCGACGGCCATTGCGACGAGCGCGTTACGCCGGCATCGACCTTCAACATCGCCGTCAGCCTGATGGGTTACGACAGCGGCATACTGCGCGACGCCCACTCGCCCAACCTGCCGTTCAAGCCAGGCTATGCCGACTGGAACCCCGACTGGCGCGCCACCACCGACCCGACCAGCTGGATACGCAACTCGACCGTGTGGTATGCCCAGCAGGTGACGGCCAGCCTCGGCGCGCAGCGCTTCCGGCAGTATGTGCGCGCTTTCGGCTACGGCAATCTGGATGTCTCGGGCGACCCCGGCAAGGACAACGGCCTGGCCATGTCCTGGATCGCCTCCAGCCTGAAGATATCGCCGGCCGAGCAAACCGCCTTCCTGCGGAAAATCGTCAACCGGCAGCTGCCGCTGTCGGCCCACGCCTACGACATGACCGCCCGCCTCACCGCGCTCGGCGCCTTGCCGAACGGCTGGCAAATCCACGGCAAGACCGGCACCGCCTCGCCGGTGCTGGCCGACGGCAGCGACGACCGGCGGCACAGCTACGGCTGGTTCGTCGGCTGGGCCAGCAAGGGCGGGCGCACCGTGGTGTTTTCCCGCCTGGTGCTGGACGACACACAGGAAAGCGCCGCCGGCCCGAGGACCAGGGACGCGTTCCTGCGCGATCTGCCAGCGCAACTGGACGCACTTTAAACACCAGCCAACACAACAAAGGACTCGCATGAATTTTCGCCACATCGTATTGGGGGCGCTGTACAGTCTCGTCCCGATGTTCGCCACCCACGCCGCCGAAGTGTGCACGGCGCTGGCCGACAGCAACGGCCCGACCGCATTCCAGCGGGGCGACTGCCAGCGCCAGGTGACGCCGGCGTCCACCTTCAAGATCGCCATCAGCCTGATGGGCTACGACGCCGGCATCCTGAAAGACCAGCACACGCCGAAACTGCCGTTCCGCGAAGGCTATGTCGATTGGCGCGACAACTGGCGCCAGGCAACCGATCCCACCAAGTGGATGAAGGACTCGGTGGTTTGGTATTCGCAACAGGTGACGCAGTCGCTGGGCATGCAGCGCTTCGCCGGCTACGCCAGCCAGTTCCAGTACGGGAACGCCGACGTCGCCGGCGATGCCGAACATGACGGCCTGACCTTGTCGTGGATCGGCTCGTCGCTGAAGATCTCGCCGCTGCAGCAGCTGGACTTCCTGAACAAGGTCGTCAGGCGCCAGCTGGGCGTCAGCGCCCGCGCCTACGACATGACCGAGCGCCTGACCGCAGTCGACCGGCCGCTGGCGGGATGGCGTATCCACGGCAAGATCGGCGCCGCCTCCGGCTATGGCTGGTACGTGGGCTGGGCGAGCAAGGGCGCGCGCAGCTTCAGCTTCGCGCACCTGATGCAAAGGGACGACACGCAGCCGAAAGAGACCCCGGCCGGCGTGCTGGCGCGCGAGGCGCTGCTCAGGGAACTGCCGCAGTTGCTGGCCCCGTTGGAGCGTGAGGCGCGGCTCAGGGCAACGCCTGCTGGCCATGGTCGGCGCCCACAGCATGGGCCTGCCATTTGCGGAGGCGATGGAACACCAGCTGTTCCCCGCGCTGGGCATGCGGCAGACCTGCATCAACGTGCCGGCGCAGCAAATGCAGCACTATGCGCAGGGCTATGATGCGGCCAACGCGCCGGTGCGGGTCCATCCCGACGTGCTGGCATCGGAGGCCTACGGCGTCAAGACCACGGCGGCGGACCTGATCCGCTTCGTCGACGCCAAACTCGGCCAGACGCCGCTGGATGATACGCTGCGCCAGGCGATCGCAGCCACGCATATCGGCTACTTCCAGGCCGGCAAGATGACCCAGGATCTGATCTGGGAACAATATCCCGCTTTCCGAGCTGGAAAGAGGCCAGAAGTGATCTTGCCGAAACGGCAAGCTGACCTTTATTGCGTGTCTATATGGAGACTATTGGATGGGGCTTTCTTTAACAATTGTTCATGGTTGAGTACAATAAGGCAAGCAAACGACAGCCTCACTTCCCTCCACTGATTGGCAGCGCACATGAACCAGCTCGAACAGCTCAAGAAATTCACCACCGTAGTCGCCGACACCGGCGATTTCCAGTCCATCCAGGCCTACACCCCGCGCGACGCCACCACCAACCCTTCACTGATCCTGAAGGCGGTGCAGAAGGACGAATACAAGCCGCTGCTGGAAAAAGCCGTGCGCGACAACCTCGACAACTCGATCGCCGAGACCATCGACCACCTGCTGATCGCCTTCGGCAAGCAAATCCTGCGCATCATCCCAGGCCGCGTATCGACCGAGATCGACGCCCGCCTGTCGTTCGACATCGAAGGCTCGGTGGCCAAGGGCCGCGAGCTGATCAAGCTGTACGAGCAGGCCGGCATCGAGCGCGAGCGCGTGCTGATCAAGATGGCCGCCACCTGGGAAGGCATCCGCGCCGCCGAAATCCTGGAAAAGGAAGGCATCCACTGCAACATGACCCTGCTGTTCTCGCTGGGCCAGGCCATCGCCTGCGCCGAGGCGGGCGCGCAGCTGATCTCGCCGTTCGTCGGCCGCATCTATGACTGGTATAAAAAATCCACCGGCATCGACTACGCCGCCGCCGAAGATCCGGGCGTGCAGTCGGTCAAGCGCATCCACAACTACTACCGCAAGTTCGGCTACAAGACCGAGGTGATGGGCGCGAGCTTCCGCAACACCGGCCAGATCCTGGAACTGGCCGGCTGCGACCTGCTCACCATCAGCCCCGATCTGCTGCAAAAGCTGGCCGACAGCAACGCCCCGGTCGAACGCAAGCTGAGCTCGGAGAGCGTGCCGGGCGCCGGCATCATCAAGCTGTCACAGGACGAGAAGACCTTCCGCTTCCAGCTCAACGAAGACCAGATGGCTTCCGAGAAACTGGGCGAAGGCATCCGCGCCTTCTGCGCCGACTCGGGCAAGCTGAAGCAGATCATCTCCGGCATGCGTTGATCCAGCGCCGGCCAGGTTAAAAGGCGGTAACGCGGCGCAGGCCGCGTTACCGCTTTTTTGTTTTCCTTCACTACAAAACGTTACATAACTAGCTGTATTACAATGTTGCGACCTTGGCCAGCCACCCCGCCTGGCCGATCAAGCGCACCATCTAAATCTTTTTACGAGAACCATCCATGAGATTAGTACCTCGTTACACTGCAGCCGTTTTCGCCTTATCCCTGCTGGCCGCCTGCGGCGACAAAGCCGCCGCTCCCGGCGCCCCGCCTGCCGCCACCGTCGCCGTCATCACCGTCGCTCCCGCCGCCGTCACGCTCAGCACCGAGCTGCCAGGCCGCACGGAAGCGTCGCGCATCGCGCAGGTGCGCGCGCGCACGGCCGGCATCGTGCTGCAGCGGGTGTTCAAGGAAGGCGGCGACGTCAAGGCCGGCGAGGTACTGTTCCGCATCGACCCCGCCAGCTTCCAGGCTTCCTACGACAGCGCGCAGGCGGCCGTCGCCAAGGCCGAGGCCAACCTGGCCCAGGCCGAGTTAAAGGTAAAACGATATAAACCGTTATTGGCCGCGCAAGCCGTCAGCCAGCAGGAATACGACGACGCCGTCACCGCGCAGAAGCAGGCCGCCGCCGACCTGGCCACGTCCAGGGCCGCCCGCACCAACGCCGGCCTGACGCTGGGCTACGCCACCGTGACCTCGCCGATCTCCGGCCGCATCGGCCGCGCGCTGGTGACCGAGGGCGCGCTGGTGGGCCAGGGCGAAGCGACGCCGATGGCCACCGTGCAGACGCTGGACCCGATCTACGTCACCATCACCCAATCGTCGGCCGAGCTGCTGCGGTTGCAACGCGCGCTCGCCAGCGGCACGATCAAGGGCGCCGGCAAGAACGAGGCGCGCGTGACCCTGGTCACCGAAGACGGCCAGGCCTATCCGCAGGCGGGCAAGCTGCTGTTCTCGGACGTGTCGGTCGACGAGAGCACCGGCGCGGTGTCGATGCGCGCCGAGTTCCCGAATCCCCAGCGCACCCTGCTGCCTGGCATGTACGTGCGCGCGCGGCTGGACCAGGGCGTCAACGACGCCGCCATCACCGTGCCGCAGCAGGCCGTGGTGCGCAGTCCCGATGGCTCGTCGGTGCTGATCGTCGGCGCCGACAACAAGGTGCTGGCGCAGCCGGTCACCGCCACCGCCAACGATGGGCAGAACTGGGTGGTCAGCTCCGGCCTCAAAGGCGGCGAGCGCATCGTGGTCGAAGGCTTCCAGAAGGCCAAGCCCGGCGCCACCGTCAATCCGCAGCCGTGGAAAGGCCCGGTTGGAACAACGCCGGCCGCCGCCGCGCCGGCCGCCGCCAAATAATCCCCGGGAGCCCTGATGGCCAAGTTTTTCATCGACCGCCCCGTGTTCGCGTGGGTGATCGCACTCTTCATACTGCTGGGCGGAATGCTGGCGATCACGGTCTTGCCCGTGTCGCAGTACCCGACCATCGCACCGCCAGCTATCGTGGTGACGGCCAACTACCCCGGCGCCACCGCGCAGGTGCTGGACGACGCCGTCACCAGCGTGATCGAACAGGAGATGAACGGCGCCGACGGCTTGCAGTACGTCGAATCGTCCAGTGAGGCCAGCGGCGCCGTCACCATCACCGTCACCTTCGTCCCCGGCACCAATCCGGACCTGGCGGCGGTCGATGTGCAGAACCGCATCAAGCGCGTGGAGTCGCGCCTGCCGGCCGCCGTCACGCAGCAGGGCGTGCAGGTCAACAAGGCGCGTTCCAACATCCTGATGTTCGTCGGCCTGACCTCGACCGACGGCCGGCTCGACCCGACCGGCCTGGGCGACTACCTGGCCCGCAACGTGGTCAATGAGGTCAAGCGCATCCCTGGCGTGGGCCAGGCGCAGTTGTTCGGCACCGAGCGGGCGATGCGCATCTGGGTCGATCCGGCCAAGCTGATCGGCCTGAAGATGAACATGG
Organism: Duganella violaceipulchra; assembly: GCF_019166075.1. Lineage (NCBI taxonomy): Bacteria > Pseudomonadati > Pseudomonadota > Betaproteobacteria > Burkholderiales > Oxalobacteraceae > Duganella > Duganella violaceipulchra. The sequence continues at coordinate 282,653 of NZ_JAHTGR010000004.1, forward strand.
CCGACGTCACCGCCGCCATCCGCGCGCAGAACGCGCAGGTCACCTCCGGCACGCTGGGCGATTTGCCCAGCCCCGCCAGGCAGACCTTCTCGGCGCCCATCGTGGTCACGGGCCAGCTGTCGTCCACCACCGAATTCGGCCAGATCGTGCTGCGCGCGAACCCCAACGGATCGCTGGTGCGCCTGAAGGATGTGGCGCGCATCGAAATGGGCGGCGCCAGCTTCAGCATCAACGCGCGCCTGAACGGCGCGCCGTTTTCCGCCATCGCGGTGCAGCTGTCCCTGACCGGCAACGCGCTGCAAACGGCGACCGCCGTGCGCGAGAAGATGGACCAGCTGGCCAAGTACTTCCCGCCCGGCGTGAAATACACCATCCCTTACGACACCTCGCTGTTCGTCAAGATCTCGATCGAGGAAGTGGTCAAGACCCTGCTCGAAGCGGTGCTGCTGGTGTTCCTGGTGATGTACCTGTTCCTGCAAAACTTCCGCTACACGCTGATCCCGACCATCGTGGTGCCGGTGGCGCTGATGGGCACCTTTGCGGCGATGCAGCTGTTCGGCTTCTCGATCAATGTGCTGACCATGTTCGGCATGGTGCTGGCGATCGGCATCCTGGTCGATGACGCCATCGTGGTGGTGGAAAACGTCGAGCGCATCATGAGCGAGGAAGGCCTGTCGCCACGCGACGCCACCCGCAAGGCGATGACCCAGATCACCGGCGCCATCATCGGCATCACGCTGGTGCTGATCGCCGTGTTCATTCCGATGGCCTTCTTCGGCGGCGCGGTCGGCGCGATCTACCGCCAGTTCTCGCTGGCGATGGTGTCGGCCATGCTGTTCTCGGCGCTGATGGCGCTGACCCTGACGCCGGCGCTGTGCGCCACCATTTTGAAACCGGTGCAAGCCGGCCATCATCATGAGAAGAAGGGCTTCTTCGGCTGGTTCAACCGCCAGTTCGCGGTGACCGCCACCGGCTACCAGGGCGTGATCGCCAAGATGATCCGGCGCACCGGCCGCTACCTGGTGGTGTTCGCGCTGATCTGCGGCGTGGTGGGCTGGCTGTATGCGCGCCTGCCGTCGTCGTTCCTGCCGAACGAGGACCAGGGCTACCTGATCGCCAACGTGCAGCTGCCGGCCGGCGCCTCGAGCAGCCGCACGCAGGCCGTGCTGGCGCAGGCCGACGCCTACTTCCGCAAGCAGCCTGGCGTGGCGCGCACCATCGCGGTGGCGGGCTTCAGCTTCTCCGGCAACGGCCAGAACGCCGGCCTGGTGTTCATTCCGCTGAAGGACTGGAAGGAACGCGGGCCGGAGGAATCGGCGCAGGCGATCGCGCAGCGCGCGTTCGGCGCGCTGTCGAGCATCCCGGACGCGATCATCTTCCCGCTGTCACCGCCGCCGATCCGCGAGCTCGGTAACGCCACCGGCATCACCGCGCGCCTGCAGGACCGCAGCGCGCTCGGTCACGACGCGCTGATCGCCGCGCGCAACCAGCTGCTGGGCATGGCCGGCAAGAGCGCCATCCTCAAGGGCCTGCGTCCCGAGGGCCTAGAGGACGCGCCGCAGTTGCAGGTCGATATCGACCGCGAGAAGGCCAATGCGCTCGGCGTGACCTTCGCCGACATCAACTCGATGATGTCGACCGCGCTCGGTTCGTCCTACGTCAACGACTTCGCCAGCAGCGGGCGCCAGCAGCGCGTGATCGTGCAGGCCGACGCGCCGCGCCGTTTGCAACCGGCCGACATCATGCAGCTCAACGTACGCAGCGCGGCCGGCACGATGGTGCCGTTCTCCTCGTTCGCCACCTCGCACTGGATACAAGGTCCGGTGCAACTGGTGCGCTACAACGGCTACCCCGCCATCAAGCTGACCGGCGATGCCGCCCCTGGTCGCTCGACCGGCGAGGCGATGGACGAACTGGAACGCCTGGCGGCGCAGCTGCCGCCGGGCTTCAGCATCGAATGGACCGGCCAGTCGCTGGAAGAGAAGACTTCCGGCTCGCAGGCGCCGATGCTGTTCGCGCTGTCGCTGCTGGCCGCCTTCCTGGTGCTGGCGGCGCTGTATGAGAGCGAATCGATACCGGTGGCGGTGCTGCTGGTGGTGCCGCTGGGTATCCTGGGCGCGCTGCTGGGCGCCACCATGCGCGGGCTGCCGAACGATGTGTACTTCAAAGTCGGCCTGATCGCCATCATCGGCCTGTCGGCCAAGAACGCGATCCTGATCATCGAATTCGCCAAGGACCTGCAGGCGCAGGGCAAGGGCCTGGTCGAAGCGACCTTGGAGGCGGTGCACCTGCGCTTCCGGCCGATCATCATGACGTCGCTGGCCTTCATCCTCGGCGTGCTGCCGCTGGTGATCGCCACCGGCGCGGGATCGGCCAGCCAGCGCGCCATCGGCACCGGCGTGATGGGCGGCATGATCACGGCCACGGTGCTGGCGGTGTTCCTGGTGCCGGTGTTCTTCGTCGTGATCCGCAAGATCTTCAAGGGCAGCGAGCGCCAGCGCAAACTGGCCGCACATGAAATGAACGATAAGAACCATGAAACCTATGATTAAGCTCGCCCTGCCCCTGACCGTGCTGGCGGCGTTGCTGTCGGCCTGCTCGCTGGCGCCGACCTACCAGCGCCCGGAAGCGCCGGTGGCCGCCGCCTTCCCGGCCGACAGCGCCGGCGCCGGCGCCCGCACCAGCGTGCCATTGCCGCTGGCGGCCGGCGCGCGCGACGCCGTCGATACCGGCTGGCGCGACTACTTCGCCGATCCGCGCCTGCAGCAGCTGATCGCCGCCGCGCTGGAGAACAACCGCGACCTGCGCACCGCCGCGCTGCGCATCGAGGAAGCGCGCGCGCAGTACGACATCCAGTCGGCCGACCGCCTGCCCAACCTCAACGCCAACGCCTCCGGCACCAAGGCCAAGACGCCGGCCTTCCTGTCGCCGAGCGGACAGACCAGCATCGGCAAGCGCTATGACGCCGGACTGGCGCTGTCCTCCTTCGAGCTGGATTTCTTCGGCCGCGTGAAAAGCCTGAACGATGCGGCGCTGGCGGCCTACCTGGCCACCGACGAAGCGCGCCAGGCGGCGCAAATCAGCCTGGTGGCGCAGGTGGCGCAAGCCTATTACACCGAGCGCGCCTACGCCGAGCAGTACGCGCTGGCGCAGCAAACCTACGACGCCCGCGCCCGCACCTACAAGTTGACGCAGCAGCGCGCCGAAGTGGGCGCCTCGTCGCGGCTGGACCTGCGCGCCAACGAGACGCTGATGGAGACCGCGCGCACCGCCGCCCTGACGCTGGCGCGCCAGCGCGCGCAGGCGGACAACGCGCTGACCTTACTGGTCGGCCAGCCGGCCAGCGCCGGCGCCGGATCGGCTGCGACCGCCGGCGCCATGCCGAACGACCAGCAGATCGACGCCCTGAGCGCGCTGCCGACCGGCCTGCCGTCGGACCTTTTGGCGCGCCGTCCCGACATCCGCGCCGCCGAGCAGCGTTTGAAATCGGCCAACGCCAACATCGGCGCCGCACGCGCCGCCTTCTTCCCGCGCATCAGCCTGACGGCCGCGCTGGGCAGCAGCAGCCCGTCGCTGAACGGCCTGTTCGACGGCGGTTCCGGCAGCTGGTCGTTCGCGCCGCAGCTGAGCTTGCCGATCTTCGACGCCGGCCGCAACCGCGCCAACCTGGGCCTGGCCGAAGTGCGCAAGCACCTCGCCGTGGCCGACTACGAGAAAGCGATCCAGACCGCCTTCCGCGAAGTAGCCGACGCGCTGGCCGCGCGCGACTACCTGGGCGAGCAGGTATCGGCCCAGCGCGCCGTGCAGGACGCCCAGGCCGACCGCCTGAAGCTGCTGCAACTGCGCTTCGACAACGGCGTGGCCAGCTCGCTGGACGTGCTGGACGCGCAGCGCGAACTGTTCAGCGCACAGCAGACGCTGGTGCAAGCGCGCCTGCAACGCACCACCAGCGCCATCGACCTGTACCGCGCCCTGGGCGGCGGCGTAAAATAAGCCGGGGTCAAGTCTAGCCGGGGGTCAAGTCTGACATTCGGACACGAGCTCCACCGTAACGGCCACTACGGCAGGGCCCGTGTCCGAATGTCAGACTTGACCCCACTTGCCCACTTGCCTTGACCCCACTTGCCTCAGCCGCGACTGGACCCGCGCCATCGCCGAAAGCGAGCGCCTGGCCGAGGCCTTCGCCCGCTGGTGCGAGCGGCCCGACCTGGCCCAGGCCGCCGCCTTCTAATTGTTTCGAAAAAGCAACACGAGCAGCGGAAGTAGCATGACCGCCGCGACGCGACGGGTGCATACTTGTAGCCTGCCAGCCGCTCGCCGGGCGCGCCGGCGCAGCCATCCTCGGGCCACCTCGGAGCGTCCATCATGAATCTACTGTCTCAACTGCGCATCGGCACCCGCCTCGCACTCGGTTTCGCCATCGTTCTGCTGCTCGCCGTCTGCGCCACCTCGGTGGCGCTGTACAACGCCCGCGTCAACGCCGAGGCCACCCGCCGCATGATGGAACAGCCGCTGGCCAAGGAACGCCTGGCCTCCGACTGGTACGTGCTGATCTACTCGGCCGTGGCGCGCACCGCGCTGATCGCCCGCAGCAGCGACGACAGCCTGTCGACCACCTTCGCCGACGTCATCGCCGACAGCAGCAAGAAGGGCGGCGAGCTGATCGGCAAGCTCAAGGAGCTGATGGCCAGCGACGAGGAAAAGGCCGTGTTCGAGGCCTCCGGCGCGCTGCGCGCCACCTACCAGAAGGCCAAGACCGACATCATGAACGCCAAGAAGGCCGGCGACGCCGAGCAGGCCGAAAAGCTGTACAGGGAGGTCTTCATGCCGTCGTCCACCGCCTACCAGGGCAAGGTGCAAGCACTGCTGACCCTGCAGCGCAAGGCGATCGACGACACCGCCCACGCGATCGACGCCGCCAACGACCGCAGCAACATGCTGCTGATGCTGCTGGCGGTGCTGATGGTGGGCATCGGCTCGCTGGCGGCGTGGGTGATCTCGCGCTCGATCACGCTGCCCCTGAAGTCGGCGCTGGAGATCGCCTCCACCGTGGCCAACGGCGACCTCACCACCCGCTTCGACGACCAGACCAGCCCGTGCGAGATCGGCGACCTGATGACCGCGCTCAAGGGCATGAACGACGCGCTGCGCAATGTGGTGAGCCAGGTGCAGAGCGGCACCACCACCATCGCCACCGCGTCCAACCAGATCGCCGCCGGCAATATGGACCTGTCGCAGCGCACCGAGGAACAGGCCAGCTCGCTGGAGGAGACGGCGTCGTCGATGGAGGAGCTGACCAGCACCGTGCGCCAGAACGCCGAGAACGCCAAGCAGGCCAACCAGCTGGCGCAGGCGGCCTCCGACGTGGCCGAGCGCGGCGGCGCCATCGTCGGCCAGGTGGTCGACACCATGGGCTCGATCGACGCCTCGTCGCGCAAGATCGTCGACATCATTTCCGTGATCGACGGCATCGCCTTCCAGACCAACATCCTGGCGCTCAACGCCGCCGTCGAGGCGGCGCGCGCAGGCGAGCAGGGACGCGGCTTCGCGGTGGTGGCCTCGGAAGTGCGCAACCTGGCCCAGCGCAGCGCGGCGGCGGCCAAGGAGATCAAGGAGCTGATCGGCAATTCGGTCCAGCAGGTCGACCTCGGCGCCAAGCTGGTGCAGCAGGCCGGCGCCACCATGGGCGACGTGGTGGCCAGCGTGCGCCGCGTGACCGACATCATGGGCGAGATCACCTCGGCCAGCAGCGAGCAAAGCATCGGCATCGACCAGGTCAACACCGCCATCACGCAGATGGACCAGGTGACCCAGCAGAACGCCGCGCTGGTGGAGCAAGCGGCGGCGGCCGCGGCCAGCATGCAGGAGCAGGCGGCGCGGCTGGCCGAGGTGGCGGCTTCGTTCAAGCTGGGCGAGGAGGCAGCGCGGCCGGCGCTGGCGGCGCCGGTGCGGGCCAAGGCGGCGCTGCCGGCGGCCCGCGCTGCCGCCACCTCCGCCCGTCCGGCCCTGCGCCAGGCGGCGCCGGCCAGGCCGGCCGCCAAGCTGAGCGCCAGCAAGCCGGCCACCGTCGGCGGCGACAAGGACTGGGAAGAGTTTTAAAGCCTAGACCGCCCGCATGGCGTCGCGGATCGACATGCCCCAGGCCGCGTTGCGGGGCAGAAAGTAGCCGGCGTCCTGCAGCAGTCCCGCATAGACGCGGAATTCGCGCATATTGAGCAGGGTCGCGACGTTGCCGTAGGCGGCGATGGCGGGGCTGCGGATGCCGGCCGCGTCGGGCTGGAACACGGTCAGCGGGAAGCCGTCGTTGTCGTTTTCCATGTCGGCCATGGTCAGCGCGCCGAACGCCACGTGGCGGTGCGACTCGGCGTTGTGGTGCACGCGGCGGAAGGCGCCGTTGCCGTTGACCATACGGCCGTTGAGCAGGTTGATGCAGCGCAGGATGCGCGGCGTGACGTTGCCCATGTCGTAGTGCTCCTCGTTGCCGAAGCCGTGCGGCGCCTGCCAGCCCTGCGGGCGCGGACGGCCGGTGCTGCTCTCCATGGTGAGCACCTTGTCGAGGTTGGTGCCGCGTTCGAACACCTGGCCCAGGCGCGGCGCCATGCCGTTCATCACCAGCCCCGGCTTGGCGATCTGCGCCGAGCTGGTGCTGCCGTAGTCGCTCCAGCGCGGGCACACCGCCATCAGGTCGTAGTCGCCGGTCATCGGCCGGTTGTTGGCGCCGGCTTCGGACGAGCACATCACCTCCAGCGGCAGCAACAATCGCGAGGCCATGGCGTGCGCGTTGTTGCCGCTGGCGATGGTGTAGACATGGATCTGGTAGACCGCCTCGCCCGCCGTCGGGCCGGCGCGCTGCCAGCGCGCCAGGAATTCGAACAGATGGCCGTCGCCGGAGCGCTGCGCCAGCAGCGAGTAGTCGCGGGTGCCGGGCACGGCCTCCATGAACTGCACGGCGGTGCGCGGCGGCATTTCCTCGGCCAGCAGCATCTGCAGGGTCAGCTGATCCAGCGTCAGCTCCAGCACGCGGGCGCTGGCGAAGCGGTCGTTGATGCCCTTCTGGTTGGCGCGCGTGCCCTTCTGCGCCTTGCCCTGGTCGTGGCCGACCTTGCTGTAGGTGCCGTCGTACGGCACGAAGCCGGCCTGCGGCCCCCAGTCCGAGCTCTTGCCCTTGACGTGGAAATTCTTGCTGGGATAGCCGTCCTCCAGCCAGCGCCGCGACCACGGCCCGGTGGAACGGAAGATGATGACCTCGTCGAGCTCGTTGGCCACCCGCTGGCTGGCGATCATGTCGAGCCGGGTCATGCCGTTTTCCGGATCGTCAAACGAGGGCGCTAAACCAAAAATGGGCATGGCTGCTCCCGGCTGGATAGGGGTTTCCAGTATCCAAGCCCGCCCATCCGGCGTCAAGAAAAATGGCTAAAAATGCCAGCTTTTTTGTCAGCCGTTGAGGAACATCTGTTGCAAATCGTTGAGGAAGCGCTGGCCCAGCTCGGTCGGCTTGATCAGCTTGTGGTCGCGGTAGAGCAGGCCCTTGGCTTCGGCCGCGTTGAGGTTTTTCTCGATCGCGTTCAGGCTCAGGCCGGTGCGCTCGGCGAACAGCTTGGGATCGAAGCCGCCGTGCAGGCGCAAGGTGTTGAGCATGAACTCGAAGCCCATGTCGGCGCGGCCGATCTCGTACTCCTCCTGCACCGGCGCGCCCAGGCGCACCTGCTCCATGTAGGCCTTGGGCTGCTTGTAGCGGGCCTGGCGCAGGATGCGGTGCGGGAACGACAGCTTGGAATGCGCGCCGGCGCCGATGCCCAGGTAGTCGCCGAACTCCCAGTAGTTCAGGTTGTGGCGGGCGCGGTGGCCCTGCCTGGCGTAGGCCGACACTTCGTACTGGCCGTAGCCGTTGGCGGCGGTCAGCTCGGCGATCAGGTCCTGCATGTCGGCGCTGGCGTCGTCGTCCGGCAGCGCCGGCGGGTACTTGGCGAACAGCGTGTTCGGCTCCATCGTCAGGTGGTACAGCGACAGGTGCGGCGGATTGAAAGCCATCGCGCTCTCGACGTCGTGGCGCGCCTCCTCCAGCGTCTGCGACGGCAGCGCGTACATCAGGTCGAGGTTGAAGTTGTCGAAGTTGGCCAGCGCGATCTCCACCGCGCGCTTGGCTTCGTTGTCGTCGTGGATACGGCCCAGCGCCTTCAGGTGGCGGCTGTTGAAGCTCTGGATGCCGATCGACAGGCGGTTGATGCCGCTGGCGCGGTAGGACTTGAACTTCTCGGCCTCGAAGGTGCCGGGGTTGGCCTCCATCGTGATCTCGCAGTCGCTGTCGAGCGGCAGCAGGGTGCGCACGTCCGACAGCAGCCGGTCCAGCCCCGCCGCCGACATCAGGCTGGGCGTACCGCCGCCGATGAAGATGGTGTAGATCTTGCGGCCCCAGATCAGCGGCAGCGCCATTTCCAGGTCGCTGCGCAGCGCGTCCAGGTATTCCTGCTCGGGGAAGGTCTGGCCGTCCTTGGCCTCGTGCGAGTTGAAGTCGCAGTAGGGGCACTTCTTCACGCACCACGGGAAGTGGATGTACAGCGACAGCGGCGGCAGCGCCTGCAGGTTCAGCGACCCGGCCTGCAGATACTTGGCGGCGACGCCGGCCGCTTCGCTGATGTCGGTGGCCGGCTTGGCTGCCTTGCTGGTGGCGCCGACGATTTTAATCGGGATCATTTCAGCTTCTCTACCAGTGCGCGCAGGGCCTGGCCGCGGTGCGACAGGGCGTTCTTTTGGTCGGCCGTCAGTTCGGCGGCGCATTTGCCCAGCGCCGGGATGTAGAAGTGCGGGTCGTAACCGAAGCCGCCGTCGCCGCGCGGGGTGGCGATCATTTCGCCGTTCCAGCGGCCGTCGGCGATCACCGGCTGCGGGTCGTCGGCGTGGCGCACGAACACCAGCACGCAGTAGTAGTAGGCCGACTTGTCGGCGTGGGCGGCCAGGTCGGCGATCATTTTCTCGTTGTTGCGGGCGTCCGACTTCGGCTCGCCGGCGAAGCGCGCCGAGTACACGCCGGGCGCGCCGCCCAGCGCGTTGACGCAGACACCGGAATCGTCGGCCAGCGCCGGCAAGCCGGTCAGGCGCGCGGCGTGGCGGGCTTTCTGCAGGGCGTTTTCAACGAAGGTGTGGAACGGCTCGTCCGCTTCCGGGACATCGTACTCGCCCTGGGCGTGGACGGAAAAGCCCACGATGGACAGCAGTTCGTTGAATTCTTTGAGTTTGCCGGCGTTGTTCGAGGCGAGGATCAGGCGTTGGGTCATGATGTGGGCAGCGTGTGGCGGTGAAGCCGACATTGTAAACCCTTTGGGGGCTGCCCCGCCGGAAGCCGGGCGGACGCGGCGGGACGAGGGTGGGCGTGCCGGGACGCGCGCGCGCTCCTTCTGAAAAACGATACTGAATCGCCCCTCTGATTCCATCTATTTTTGTCCGGTTTTCGCTTTGTGCGGGCGCAGCATCAAAAATAGAGAGAAACAGAAGCGGGGAGCGCCAACCCGCATGGCGAAATAGCATGCTCCGGCGAAGGAGGCGCGCCGGCCTCCCCCACCCCGTGTCCTAAGCCAGGCCCAGCGCCTGTTTTTGCAGCTTGATCAGGTCGGCGATGCCGCCCTGGGCCAGGTCCAGCAGGCGGTTCATGCCGGCGCGGTCGAAGGCCGCGCCTTCGGCCGTGCCCTGCACCTCGATGAAGTGGCCGGCGTCGTTCATCACCACGTTCATGTCGGTGTCGCAGCCGGAATCCTCGACGTAGTCCAGGTCCAGCACCGGCATGCCCTGGTAGACGCCGACCGAGATCGCCGCCACGAAGCTTTTCAGCGGCATCGCCGGCACCGCGCCGCGCGCCACCAGCTTGGAGAAGGCGTCATGCGCCGCCACCATGGCGCCGGTGATGGACGCGGTGCGGGTGCCGCCGTCGGCCTGGATCACGTCGCAATCGAGGTGCAGCGTGCGTTCGCCGAACGCCTCCAGGTCGAACGCCGCGCGCAGCGAACGGCCGATCAGGCGCTGGATCTCCTGGGTGCGGCCGGACTGCTTGCCGCGCGCAGCCTCGCGGTCCATGCGGGTGTGGGTCGAGCGCGGCAGCATGCCGTATTCGGCGGTCATCCAGCCCTGGCCCTTGCCCTTCAGGAAGCCCGGCACCTTGTCCTCGATGCTGGCGGTGCAGATCACCTTGGTGTCGCCGCACTCGATCAGCACCGAGCCTTCGGCGTGCCTGGTGTAGTCGCGGGTCAGGCGCAGGGTGCGCAGCGCATCGACGGCGCGGCCGCTCGGACGGGATTCAAATGCCATAAACAGTCTTCCTTTTTTCAATGTTATTTTAATATTTGGGTCGATTTTTCGATGGCGCCGCGGATCTCGGCGATGGCCTTCTCGATTTCATCGTCGTCGAAGGCGTCCGCTTGCGGCGCCGGCGCGGGGGCCTGCTCCGGCACCGGCGCGCTGTTGATCGTGGTGCTGTGCAGGTTCTGCGGCAGGGCTTCGGTCGAGATCACGGTCGACAGGTCGGCCGCCGCCAGCGTGCTGGCGCCCATGCCGTCGATCAGGGAGCTGCCCTGCCACATGATGGCCAGCGCCGTGACGTTGTCGCTGGCGCTGCCCGCCGCGCCCAGCGCCGCCTGCAACAGGTCCGGCACCGCGCGCACCACGGTCTGGCTGCGCAGGCGCCGCACCAGTTCGTCGTCCGGCAGCATAGACCACAAGCCGTCCGAGCACAACAGCATCAAGTCGCCCGGCAGCATGCCGGCGCCGCCGGAGATTTCCACCTTCGGCAGGCTGTCCGCGCCCAGGCAGTTGTACAGCTTGTTGCGGTCGGGATGGGTGGCGCGCTCGGACGGCTGCGCCAGGCCCTTGGCGATCAGGCTTTCCACATGCGAGTGGTCGCGCGTGCGCGCCAGGATCTGGCCGTCGCGCATCCAGTACAGGCGCGAGTCGCCGCAGTGCGCCCAGGTCGCCGTGTTGTGCTGGATCAGGCAGGCGACGATGGTGGTGCGCGGCGTTTCCGGCAGGTCGTGCTCGGCGCGGTAGCGGTGGATGTCGCGGTGCGCGGCCAGCAGCGCTTCCTCGAGGAAGCGTTGCGGCTTTTTCACATACGGCGTGGCCTGCTGCTGGAACAGCGACGAGATGGTTTGCAGCGCCACGGTGGCGGCGATCTCGCCGCGCAGGTGGCCGCCCATGCCGTCGGCCAGCACCAGCAGCAGCGCGTCGCGGGTGAAGCTGTAGCCCATGCGGTCCTGGTTGACCTTGCGGCCGCCGATGTGGCTTTCCTGATACACGGAGAATTGCATGGTTCAGCCTTTAGTCGAATTAGATCAGCGTGTCGGGGCCGGTTTTGGCCTTGGGCACGCCCTTGGGCACGCCCTTGGGCTTGCCCAGGCCGCCCAACCGGTCCACCAGCGTGCGCAGGCCCAGTTTGTCGATCACGCCCTGCGGCGGCGGCGCGGCGACCGGCACCGGGGCCGGCGCCGCCTGCAGCACCTTGTGCAAGGCGAACAGGCTTTGCGGGCGTTCCAGCGGGTCCAGCTCCAGGCACCAGCGCACCATCTTCACCAGTTCCGGCGTGTACAAGCCTTCCAGCTGGTCGAAATGGCCGGCCATCTTATCCTCGCTCTTGCGCTGGTCGGCCGGCTGCGGCGGCGATCCCACCATGCAGGCGAACATCGAGGCGCCGATGCTGTACACATCCGACCACGGCCCCAGGCCGCCGGTCTTGGAATACAGCTCGGGCGGGGCGAAGCCCGGCGTGTACATCGGCGTCAGGGTCGGCATATCGTTGTTGACGGTCTGGCGGGCGGCGCCAAAGTCCAGCAACATCGGCGTGCCGTCGGTGCGCAGGTAGATATTGGCAGGTTTCAGGTCCAGGTGCAGCAGCTTGTTGGCGTGCACCTCGCGCAGGCCCTTGAGCACTTGCAGGAAGATAGTGCGGATGAAGGCCTCGCCCACCTTGCTGCCCTTGGCGCGCTGCCTTTGTATATGTTCTTGCAAGGAATGGCCGGATTCATAGGCCATCACCATGTAAACGGTTTCGTTGGCGCGGAAGAAATTGAGCACGCTTACAACATTCGGATGGGAGATGCGGGCCAGCGCCCTGCCCTCCTCGAAGAAGCACTTGAGGCCGATGCGGAACACGGGCAGATGCGCCTTGGAGATGGTCGGCACCAGTTCGCCCTCCTGCCGCAGGGCCAAAGAACTGGGTAAATACTCCTTGATCGCCACCGCCACGCCGTCGCCGTCGTACGCCAGGTAAACAATACTGAACCCACCGGACGCAATTTTCTTTACAATGCGATATCCAGCAATTTCCAGACCATCGGGTAACGGGGCGTTGTTTTGTGCAGCCATAGAGTTCCTCGCCTCAACAACCGGATTGTGTGGATAAATCACTGTTTTGTAAAGATTAAATCGGGGACATCCATTGAGCATTTCCAGTATGACGGGCTACGCGGTCGCCACCAGTGAAAGTGCGGCGGGAACACTGACTATCGAAATCAAGAGTGTCAACTCGCGATTTCTTGACCTTCAGTTTCGAATAAACGACGATTTACGAGCGCTTGAACCCGATTTGCGCTCGGCGATCATGGCGGCCATCACCCGCGGCAAGGTCGAATTGCGGCTGAGCTTTGGCCGCAAGGCGGCGAGCACCGGCTCGCAGGCGCTGAACCTGCCGCTATTGACCGAATTGCAACGCATGCAGACCGAGGTCAGCGGCCATTTCCCGGCCGCCGCCATCATGTCGGTGGCCGAGCTGCTGCGCTGGCCCGGCGTGATCGAGGAAGCCCAGATCGGCCAGGAGTCGCTGCAGGCCGACGTCGCCGCGCTGACCGCGCGCACCGTGCAAGCCTTCGTCCACAGCCGCCAGCGCGAGGGCGCGGCGCTGGAAACCATGCTGACCTCGCGCATCGAAGCGATGGAAGTGATCGTCAAGCGCATCACGCCGCTGATCCCGCAGGTGGTGGCGGCGTTCCAGCAAAAGGCCATCGAGCGCATGCAGGACGCGCTGGGCCTGGCCTGCCAGGGCTCCAATTCGGCGCTGTCGCGCCAGGACGCGCTCGAGCGCATCCGCCAGGAAGTGATCCTGTACGGCATCCGCATCGACGTCGCCGAAGAGCTGGGCCGGCTGTCGGCCCACCTGAGCGAGACCCGTCACATCCTGAAAAAAGGCGGCCAGGTCGGCAAGCGCCTGGACTTCATGATGCAGGAGCTGAACCGCGAAGCCAACACGCTCGGCGCCAAGGCCTCGGTCAAGGAACTGGCCGACGCCTCGATGGAACTCAAGCTGCTCATCGAACAGATGCGCGAACAGGTGCAGAACCTGGAGTAATCCTGTCCCTCCGCCGCCACACCGCACCAACTTGCTGCACAGGGCGCGCCGTGGCGGCCGCCCGCCCCACCACCCTCCTCATAGGGGATTCCCCATCCCCCGCAATTGCAATACGCGTACGGCTATGACAGGTATCGACGGCCGCCGTGCAGCGCCAGCCCGCTTTCCCCTAAGCTCTCCTTGCAATACACATAACGAGACACTGCCCAGGACGGCCGCAGCGGCCGCCTAGGCGGACAACAACAGGAGCAGCACCATCATGTCCCAAGCCCAGCCACAATTGCGCCCCGTGCGCGAGCCCGCCACGCCCGCCGTCCCCCTCAGCAAGCTCGACCAGTATTTCCAGATCACCGAACGCGGCAGCACCACCCGGCGCGAGGTGGTGGCCGGCGTCACCACCTTCCTGGCCATGGTGTATTCCGTGTTCGTCGTGCCCGGCATGCTGGGCGCGGCCGGCTTCGACGTCAGCGCGGTGTTCGTCGCGGTCTGCCTGACCGCCGCCGTCGGCTCGCTGCTGATGGGCGTGTGGGCCAGGCTGCCGATCGCGGTCGGCTGCGCCATCTCGCTGACCGCCTTCACCGCCTTCGGCCTGGTGCTGGGCAAGGGCCTGTCGCCGGCCGTCGCGCTGGGCGCGGTGTTCCTGATGGGCCTGGTGTTCACGGCGATCTCGGTCACCGGCGTGCGCTCGTGGATCCTGCAAAACCTGCCGGCCGGCGTGGCGCACGGCACCGGCGTGGGCATCGGCCTGTTCCTGCTGATGATCGCCTCGAGCGACGTCGGCCTGGTGGTCAAGAACGCCGGCGCCGGCCTGCCGGTCGCGCTGGGCAAGATCACCTCCTTCCCGGTCGTCATGAGCATGCTGGGCCTGGCCGCCATCTTCGGCCTGGAGCAGCGCAAGGTGCCCGGCGGCATCCTGCTGGTGGTGGTCGCGCTGTCGGCGCTGGGCCTGGCCTTTGATCCGGCCGTGCACTTCACCGGCGTGTTCGCCATGCCGCAACTGAGTTCGCCCGGCCACGCCTCGCTGATCGGCGCCATGGACATCCGCGGCGCGCTCAGCGTGGCGGTGCTGCCCAGCGTACTGGCGCTGGTGATGACCGCCGTGTTCGACGCCACCGGCACCATCCGCGCGGTGGCCGGCCAGGCCGGCCAGGTCGAGCCCAACGGCTACATCCGCAACGGCGGCAAGGCCCTGACGGCCGATTCGCTCAGCTCGATCTTCGCCGCGCTGGTCGGCGGCGCGCCGGCCGCGGCCTACATCGAATCGACGGTCGGCACCGCCGTCGGCGCCCGCACCGGCCTGACCGCCGCCGTGGTCGGCGTGCTGTTCCTCGGCCTGATCTTCTTCTCGCCGCTGGCCGGCCTGGTGCCGCAATACGCCACCGCGCCGGCGCTGATGTATGTCGGCCTGCTGATGCTGGGCAGCGTGGCCCACATGAAGATGGACGACAAGCTGGACGCGCTGTCGGGCCTGGTGTGCGCGGTGTTCATCCTGCTGACCTGCAACATCGTCACCGGCATCATGCTCGGCTTCTGCACCCTGGTGGTGGGCCGCCTGATCGCCGGCGAATGGCGCAAGCTCAACGTCGGCACGGTCGCCATCGCCATCGCGCTGGCCGTGTTCTACGCCGGCGGCTGGGCCATCTGATCCGCCCGCACGGTCTTACTGCATCGGGTTCAGCTTGAGGACCTGGATCTCCGCCAGGCCGTCGATGCTCTTGACCAGTTCCAGGAAATGCGGCGTGGCCAGGTGCAAGGCGTGCGCCTCGGCGTCGCGCCAGGCCTCGACGATGACGTAGCGGCCCGGCTGCTCCAGGTCATGGTGCGGGTCGTAGCGGATGCAGCCGGCTTCGGCGCGGGTCGGCGGCACGATGCGCTCCAGCGCGGCCTTGAGCACGGCTTGCTGGCCAGGTTTGGCGGTCAGGATGGCGATCACGGTCAGTTCTTGCATGGGGGGCTCCTCAATATGGTGAGCACCCAAGCTGGAGGCGATTGATAAAAAAACAAGGCCTGTCTCAGCCGCCGCCCAGCGCCGCCTCGACCAGGGCCACGAACTCGTCCACGCTGATCGGCTTGCTGATATAGCCGTCGCAGCCGGCGGCCCGGATGCGATCGGCGTCGCCCGCCATCGCGAAGCTGGTGAAGGCCAGCACCTTGATGGCGCCGGTGCGCGCATCGCCCTTCAGCGTGCCGGTCGCCTCCAGCCCGTCCATGCCCGGCAGCTGCACATCCATCAGGATCAGGTCCGGCAGCCGCTCGCGCGCCAGCCGCAGCGCGCTGTCGGCCTCGTCCGCCTGCAGCACCAGGTGTCCCGCGTGCTCCAGCAGAAAGGTCGCCAGCAGCATATTGGATGGATTGTCTTCAACGATCAGGATGGTTGCCATCGCGCCCAGCGGCTTGCCGCTGCCTCTCTCATGGTTGGGCGCCGCCGCACGGCAGCCACAGAATGAATTCCGAACCGGCGCCCGGCGTGCTGCGCACGGCCAGCGCGCCGCCGTGCAATTCCACCAGCTGCTTGACCAGCACCAGCCCCAGGCCGGTGCCCTCGTACAGGCGCGACAGCTTGCTGTCGAGCTGGACGAACTGGCGGAACAGCCGCGGCAGGTCGTCGGCGGCGATGCCGATGCCGCTGTCGCTGACGCTGATCTCCAGGTAACCGTCCGGGTCCGCCCTGAGCGCGGCGCCGCCGCCGACCAGCGCCATCGCCGCCGGCCGCGCCGGCCCCACCCGGCGCGCGCGCAGGGTCACGCTGCCGCCGTCGGGGGTGAACTTGACCGCGTTCGACAGCAGGTTCAGCACCACCTGGGTCAGCTTGCGGCGGTCGGCCGGCAGCGGCGCGTCCAGCGCCGCCTCCAGCTGCAGCGCGATGCGCTGGCGCTGCGCGCGCTCGCCCACCACCACCAGGCACTCGCCCAGCAGCGCCGCGATGTCCACCGGCGCCTGCTCCAGCTCCATCATGCCGGCCTCGATCTTCGACATGTCCAGCACGTCGTTGATCACCGCCAGCAGGTGCTTGCCGCTGAGCAGGATGTTGCCGGCGAATTCTTCCTGCTGCGCCGTCAACTTGCCGGCCATGCCGCTGCGCAGCACCTCGGAAAAGCCGTTGATGGCGTTGAGCGGCGTGCGCAGCTCGTGCGACATATTCGCCAGGAAGGCCGACTTCATGCGGTTGGCCTCGCCCAGCTCGAGGTTCTGGCGCGCGATCTCGCGGTTGGACGCCTCCAGCTCGGCGTTCTTGCGCTCGACCTCGCGGTTCGAGTGTTCCAGCTGGGCCGTGTGGCGGCGCAGCTGCAGGTTCAGGTCGTTGACCTGCTGCTCGCGCGACTGCAACTCGCCGTTGACCTGCACCGCCTGCTCATAGGTCGCCACCAGCAGGTCGAGGATTTGCTGGCGCTCCGAATGGATGGTGTGCTCGCGCCCGTTCAGGTAGAGCACGATGCCCTGTTCCGGGTCGGTCTGCTGGCGCAGCCGGCGGTTGGTCAGCACCTGCTCCAGCCGCGCCAGCAGATAGGCCGGCGCGTAGGGCTTGCGGATGAAATTGTCGGCGCCGCATTCGAGGCCGCGCACGATGTCTTCCGGATCGAACAGCGAGGTGATCAGCACCACCGGGACGGCGCGCCAGTCGGGGTTGGCCTTGACCGCCCGGCACAGCTGGTAGCCGTTCATCTCCGGCATCACGATGTCCGACAGCACCAGCTCCGGCAGGCGCTCGGCGATCGCCGTCAGCGCCAGCTTGCCGTTGGCCGCCGTGCGCACCAGGTAGCCCTGCCGTTCCAGCAGGTGGCGCAGGTGCTCGGCCTGGGTGCGGCTGTCCTCGACGATCAGGATGTCGGCGCCGCCTG
Source organism: Duganella violaceipulchra (assembly GCF_019166075.1). Lineage (NCBI taxonomy): Bacteria > Pseudomonadati > Pseudomonadota > Betaproteobacteria > Burkholderiales > Oxalobacteraceae > Duganella > Duganella violaceipulchra. The sequence continues at coordinate 299,819 of NZ_JAHTGR010000004.1, forward strand.
GCGCCACGCTGGTGTTCATGGCGCCCCTGGCGTCAGGCTGTTGAGCAAGCCGGCGATCGCTTCCGGCGCCAGCACATGGCGCGCCGCGCCCAGCCGCACCGCCTCGCCCGGCATGCCGTTGACGATCGCGCTGTCCGGGTCCTGGGCGATGGTCAGCGCGCCGGCCTGCTGCATGGTCTTGAGTTCCTGCGCGCCGTCGCGCCCCATGCCGGTCAGCAGCACGCCGGCCGCGCGCGGCCCGAACGCCGCCGCCGAGCGGAACAGGCTGGCCACCGCCGGCCGCGCGCCATGCTCGGGCGGCGCGCTCGACAGGGCGATGCGCGCCACGCCGCCCTCCGCCCGCACCGTCATGTGGGCGTCGTCGGGCGCCAGGTAGACATGGCCGGCCCGCGCCAGCTCGCCATGTTCGGCGATGCGCACCGTGCCGCCGCAAGCGCGTCCCAGCCATTCGACCAGGCCGGCCACGAAGCCCGGCGAAATATGCTGGACCACCAGGATGGGCGCGGCGAACGGCTGTTTCAGCCGCGCCAGGATGGTGTGCAGCGCCAGCGGGCCGCCGGTCGAGGCGCCGATCGCCACCAGCCGCAGCTCGGCGCCGGCCGGCGGCGCCGGCGCCGCTGGCGCCGCCGATGCCGTGGATGCCGCGGCTGCCAATACGGCGCCGGCGCCCCAGCTCTCGCTGCGCCGCCAGCGCCGCACCACGCTGACCTCGGCCATCAGCTTGATGGTGCGCAGCAGCTCCTCGGTGATCTGCGCGTGTTCGGGATGGCCGGGGCCGGACGGCTTGGGCAGCACCGCCAGCGCGCCGGCCTCGAGCACGCGGAAGTTGTCCGCCACATCGTGCGCGACCGGACTGGCGGTGACCATCACGATGCGGGTCGGGCAAGTCTCCATGATCATCCGGGTGGCGGCGTAGCCGTCCAGCCGCGGCAGGTGGATGTCCATCGTGATGACGTCCGGCCGCAGCCGCGCCGCCGCCTCCACCGCCTGCTCGCCGTCGGCCACCACGCCGATCACCTCCAGCGCCGGATCGGAATTGAGCAGATAGGCCAGCAGCTCGCGCGCCACCGGCGAATCGTCCACCACCAGCACCCGGATCACGGGCGTGCGCGGGGCGTTCATCGCAGCAGCCTGCGCACGGTGGCCAGCAGATTGTTCTGCTCCAGCCCCTGCTTGGCGATGTAGGCGCTGGCGCCGACGTCGACGCCGCGCTCGCGGTGCTCGCGCGAGGCCAGCGAGGTCACCAGCACCACCGGCAGCCCGGCCAGCCGGCGGTCGGCGCGGATGCTGGCGGTCAGGTCGAAGCCGTCCATGCGCGGCATCTCGACGTCCGACACCACCAGGTCGTAGCCGCCGCCGCGCAGCACGCCCAGCGCGTCGACGCCGTCGACCGCCACCGTGACCCGGTAGCCGCCCACCTCCAGCATGTTCTTGAGCAGCGCGCGCGAGGTGATCGAATCCTCCACCACCAGCAGCTGCTGGCGCGCCGCCTGCGCCGCCGGCGCCGGCAGGGGCGCGCCGCCCACGCCCGCGCCGAGCGCCGACTTCAGCAGGTCGGCCACGTGCAGGATGGGCACCACCTGGCCCGCCCCCAGCACGGTGGCGCCGGCGATGTTGGGCACCCGCCGCAGCTGCGGCCCCAGGCCCTTGACCAGCACTTCCTGCTCGCCCAGCACCGCGTCCACCAGGCAGGCCATGCGGCGGCTGCCGCTGGTCAGCAGCGCCAGGGTCAGGTAGCCGGACGGCGCCGACGGCGCGGCCAGCCCCAGCACGCGCCACAGCTGCACCAGCGCCAGCACCTCGCCCTCCAGCAGCACGGTGGGATGGCCCTCGACGCTCTGCACCGATTCCGGCAGCACGCGGGCGACCCGCTCGACATTGCGCGAGGGCAGCACGAACTGGCGCCCGGCCGTCGTCACCAGCAGGCCGCGGAAGGTCGCCAGCGTGGCCGGCAGCACGATGCGAAAGCGCGTGCCGCCGCCCGGCGCCGCCTCGGCCGCCACGCTGCCGCCCAGCTTCTCGGTCTTCTCGCGCACGATCGCCAGCCCCAGGCCGCGCCCCGACAGGTCGGTCAGCATGGCGCTGGTCGACACGCCCGACTCGAACACCAGCGCCAGCATCTGCGCCGTGCTCAGCGCCGCGCCGGCCTCGGGCGCCAGCAGGCCGTCGCGCACCGCGCGCTCGCGCACCTGCAGCGGATCGATGCCGCGGCCGTCGTCGCTGACCAGCAGCTCGACCTTGTCGCCGTCGCGCGGCAGCACCTCGATCGCCAGCCGCGCCCGTTCCGGCTTGCCCGCCTGGCGGCGCTCGGCCGGCGTCTCGATGCCGTGGTCGATGGCGTTGCGCAGCAGGTGCACCAGCGGATCGCGCATCTGCTCGAGGATGCGGCGGTCGATCTCGATCGCCGCGCCGTCGATGCGCAGCTCGACCTCCTTGCCGCTGTCGCGGGCCAGGTCGCGCACCAGGCGCGGCGCCATCTCCAGCAGCGTCGAGAACGGCAGCATCAGGGTGCGCTTCATGTCTTCCAATAAATTGTCGACCATGCCGGCCAGCGCGCGCCGCTCCTGCCAGGCGCTGCGCTCGATCTGCACGAAACGCTCGCTGATGGACTTGGCCAGCAGCGCGTCGCGCTCGACCGCTTCCAGCAGGCGCTCCAGCGGCGGGCCCTTGCGGGTGGCGCCGGCCACGCCCGCGCCGTGGCGGCGCTCGCCCGCGCGGCCGATGGCGCGCGCCTCGCCGACGGTGCGGCTCCAGCGCTTGCGCCAGCCTTCCAGCTCGCCATGCAGCGCGCGCAGGTCGGCGGCCATGTGCTCGGCGCTGAACTTGAAGGCCAGCAGTTCCTCGGCCTGCAACAGCAGCGCGGTCAGCTTGGCGGTGGAGATGCGCACCGTCTGCTCCGGCTCGGGCGCGGCGCCCGGCATCGCGGCTGGGGTGGGCATCGGCGGCGCGGCGGCCCCCGGCGCCTTTGCCGACGCGGCCGGTGGCGGCGGCAAAGGCGCCGGCGCCGCGCCCGCGGGCGCGGCCAGGCCGTACTGCGCCGCCATCAAGGCGTGCAGCAGCCCGCCCAGCTCGTACTCGCCGCCATCGAGCAGCCCGCGCAGCACGTCGATGGTACGGTACAGCAGCTCGAACATCGGCGCCGGCGGCGCGCACTGCGCGCGCTTCAGCAAGGCCAGCACGCTCTCGAGCGCCTGGCACACGGCCTCGATGTCGGCCAGGTTGACCGCGCGCGCCGCGCCCTTGAGGCTGTGCACCTCGCGGAACAGCGTCTCCACCAGGCCGGCCGCGCGCGCCGGCTCATTCGGCTCATTCGGCGCATTCGGCCGCTCCAGCTCCAGCACCAGCGCCGACATCGCGCCCAGATGCTCGTCGGCCTCCAGCCGGAAGGTCGCGAGCAGGCGCTGCAAGAATCGTTCGTCGTCCGTGGCCATGCGCCCCTCTCCGTGTCACACCCGATACCGCCCGACCATCGCCTTGAGCTTCTGGCCCAGCGCATGCAGGTCGTGCGCGGCCGCCTCGGCCTGGCGCGTGCTGGCCATGTTCTGGGTGGTCGAGACCTTGATGTTTTCCATCGCCAGCGCCAGCTGGTCCATGCCGGCCAGCTGCTGGTGCGCCGACACCGCGATCTGGCTGGCCGCCACCGCGCTGTCGCCGATGCTCTCGGTCAGCTGGCGGATCGCCTCGCCGGCGTCGCGCGACTGCCGCACGCCCAGCTCGACCGCCTTGGCGCCCTGCTCGGTGGCCAGCACCGCGCTGCCGGTGGCCTTCTGGATGTCGCCCAGGATGGTGCGCACCTGGGCCGTGGCCTGCTTGGACTGCGCCGCCAGGCTCTTGACCTCCTGCGCCACCACCGCGAAGCCCTTGCCGTGCTCGCCGGCCTTGGCGGCCTCGATCGAGGCGTTCACCGCCAGCAGGTTAGACTGCTCGGACAGGTCGTTGACGCTGGCGATCAACTCGCCGATCGCCTGGCTCTGCTCGGACAGCCGCATGATGCTCTCGGCGATCAGCTCCATCTGCTCGCGGATCTGCTGCATGCCCTCGATCGATTCCTCCACCGAGCGCTTGCCGGTCTGCGACACCTGGGCCGCGCGCTGCGCCGCCTCGGCCACGTTCTTGGCCTTCTGGCTGGCCATCAGCGCGGTCTGCTTGACCTCGTCGAGCGTGGCCGAGGTCTCGCTCATCACCGCCGCCGCCTCGCTGGCGCCGGCCGCCACCTGGGTGGTGCCGGCCAGGATCGCGCTCGACGACGACGCCAGCACGTCGACGCCCTCGCCGATCTCGCGGTTCATCTCGCGCAGATTGAGCACCATCGCCGCGAAGGCCTTGCCCAGCACGTCGTGCCCGGACTGCGGCGCCAGCACCCCGGTCAGGTCGCCGGTGGCGATGCGCTCGGCCGCCGCCGCCTTCTCGCGCAGATTGTCGACCATCGCCGCGAAGGCCTTGCCCAGCGCGTCCTGCTCCGAGCGCGGCACCACCTGCAGCAGCAGGTCGCCGCTGGCGATGCGGGTGGCGATGGTCACCTTCTCCTGCAGCGACAAGGCCATCTCGCGGAACTTGTCCTGCAGCAGGCCGATCTCGTCGGCGCGCGCGCGCCCGGCCGGCCGCACCACGATCTCGCCGGCCGCCACCAGCCGCGCCGCCTCGGCGATGTCGCGGATCGGCTGCACGATCACCGCGTGCAGCCGCAGCGCGCTGGGCAGCGAGATCAGCAGCGAACCGATCATCACCACCAGGATGATGCCGCCGTAGCGCACCAGCCGCGTGAGCATCGGCTCGGTGCTCATGCGCAGGTACACGCTGCCGACCTGGCGCTGCTTTTCCCGGATCGGCCAGGTCCCCACCAGGTCGTCGCCGACGAAGCGCTCGCCCTGCGCCTCGGCGCGCGCCGGCAGCGCCTGCGCCTGGCGGTCGGGACGGGCGTAGCTGGCGAACGGCGCGCCGTCGGCGGCGTACAGCGCGGCGGTGGCGATCTCCGGGTTGGCCTGCAGCGCGTTCAGGTATTCCTGCGCCGCCTTGGGGTCGCTGAACACCAGCGACGGCGCCACGCTGGCGGCCAGGATCTCGGCCTGCACCACGATCTCCTGCTGCTTCTGGGCGCGGTAGGTGTAGACGTCGTAGCTGACGATCACCACGCCGGCCATCAGCAGCGCGATGGCGCTGGCCAGCACGGTGATCAGCATCAGCTTGCGGCGGATCGGACTGTCGATAAACCAGTGCATCTAACGGCCCTCCTTGCCGGCGCGCGGCTTGACGCTGAGCGCCATGTTGAGCAGCTTGGAGCTGATCAGCAGGCCGTTGCGCGCGGCCGCCTCGTCGTCGACGTTGAAGCGCACCCGGTTGTCCTTGAGCGCGAAGCTGATCACGCCGCCGCCGCGCGCCTCGCTGACGGTCAGCACCCCGCGCAGCGGCTCGCGCGGCGCCTCGGCGCCGCCCAAGTAGGCCACGTGGCAGCCGGCCTCGCGCGTCAGCGTCTTCAGGCGCCGCAGCTGCAGCGGATGGCTGTCGACATGCTCGCCGTTGACGGCGGCGTCGAGCGCGGCGCCGAACGGATCGTCGCCCACCACGCACAGCACCAGCGGACTGGCCGGGGCGGCGAAGGTCCCGGACGGCCACTCGATGTACAGGCCGAACTTGTACAGGTAGGCGCCCTTGACCGCATATTCGATCGTCTCGCCCTCGGCCGCGCAGGCGGTAGGCGGCGCCAGCGCCAGCAGCAGAGGCAGCAACAACGCCGAGCGCGCCAGCGCGCGCGGCAGGCGGGTCAGTATTTCCATAGCAGTTGCAGGGTGAGACTGCGTTCAAAGGCGACGCCGGCGCTGCCGAACTCGGTGTGGCGCCGGTTCAGCAGGTTGACCGCGCTCAGCGCCAGCTCCAGGCGCGCGGCCGGATGCCAGCCCAGCCGGGCGTCGAACGAGGTGTAGGCCGGCACGGCCGGATAGGGCAAGGCCGCCACCCGGTTCAGCGACAGGTCCAGCTCCATGCCGCGCGGCAGGTCGTGGCTGGAACGCAGCGTGTAGCGGTGCGCCGGATCGTTGCCGTACAGCGTGCCGGTCCCGCCGGTCGGCGCCGGCCCGCTGGCGCCCGGCAGCAGGCCGATGCGCTCGCGCAGCAGGGTCTGGCTGGCGCTCAGGCGCCAGTCGCGGCTGACCTGGAAGTTGCCCCAGATTTCCAGACCGGCGACCTTGCCCTCGGCATGGTTGCCCACCTCCACCGTGCCCTTGACCGCGCCGGCGTCCACGGTGCGCAGATCGTCGTATTTGTTGTAGAAGGCGTTGATCGAATAGGACAGCCGGCTGGTCGGCTGGGCGCGGTAGCCCAGCTCCAGCGCGGTCAGCCGCTCCGAGCGGAAGTTAGGCCCGCCCCGCAACGGCAGTTGCGGCGCGCCATACACATAGAAATCGCGGTCGATCCGCGACGGCGTGCGCAGCGCCCGCGACACCGCGGCCCACAGCAGCGCATGGGCGTCCGGCTTCCACGCCAGCCGCAGATTGGGCTGGAACTCCAGGCCGGTGTAGGAATTGCGTTCAGCCTTGGCGCCCAGCGTCAGCTTCCACCGCGGGTCGAGCGCGATGGTGTCCTGCACAAACAGATTGGCCATATGGGTCGCCACCTGCTCCGGCAAGAACACCAGGATGGGGCCGTTGGTCGAGGCGCTGCGCCACAGCCGCAAGCCGCCGCCCCACACCAGCTCGTGGCGCGCGCCCAGCGGCAGGCGGTGCTGCGCCTCGATGTCGTAGGTGTCGTTCGATTCGCGGAACTGGAGCGTGCCCGGCATCAAATTGTTGACGTGATCGTAGTAGGCCTGCACCTGCACTGCCGCGCCATCGGCCAGCTCGCGGTTCCAGCGGCCCAGCAAGTTGCCGCCGGAGCGGTGCCGGTCGTTGCCGCCCAGCTGGTCCAGCTGGCGGTCATACAGGTCGCCCTGCAGCGTAGCGCCGTTGTCGGCCCCGCCCCAGTCGGCGCGGAAACCCAGCTGGCGCCCGGACCAGCCGTCGCCCGCCGCGGCGCCGGCCATGGTCTGGTAGGCGTCGCGCCGGAAGCCCTTGGCGTACAGCCGCATGCTGGCGTCCTCGCCCAGCCGCCAGCCCTGGCGCACGGCCACGCCGCGCTCCTGGTTGCCGCCGCCCAGCGCCACCAGCGTGCCCTGGCTGCCCTTGCTGCTGCGGGTGATCACGTTGATCACGCCGTTGACCGCGTTCGAGCCCCACAGCGTGCCGCCCGGGCCGCTGATCACCTCGATCCGCTCGACATCCTCCATCATCACGTCCTGGGCTTCCCAGAACACGCCGGCGTTGAGCGGGTTGTAGACCACCCGGCCGTCGATCAGCACCAGCAGCTTGTTGCCGTTGCCGTTGCTGCCGCCGCGCGCGGTGACCGCATAGGTGGTGCCGTTGGTGCGCGCCACCTCCAGGTTGGGCGCCAGGCGCAGCGCTTCGGCCAGGCTGGTGGCGCCGCTGCGGCGCACGTCCTCGGCGGTGATGATGTAGACGGCCGCGGCGGCGTCGCCCAGCGACTCGGCCTTCTTCGACACCGAGGTGATCGGAATCTCCGCCAGCTCCTCGATGCTCATGCGCGAGAGCTGGCTGGGCAGTTGCTGGGCCGCCGCGCCGGCGGCCCAGCAGCACAGGCCCGCGCCCAGCCACCAGGGCAGCAGGCGGCGCGGCGCTATCGATAAAGACTCCATCGGCATCTCCTCGTTCAGACTACATGCTGCTCCACCACCATGGCCGGATCGGACAACAGGCGCCCGCCGTCCAGCAGGATCAAGCGGGCGGCCGTCACGCCCTTCAGGTAATCGGCGCGGATGCCGACCAGCGTCGACGGCGGCGGCTGCAACTCGGCCAGCAGCAGCTTGTTCACGCCCAGGATCTGGTCGGCCAGCAGGCCGAAGCGCATGGCCCCGCCGCGCAGCACGATGATCTTGTTCAGGTCCGTCAAGCCCTGCTCCGGCAGGCCGAAAAAACGCTTCAGGTCGACCAGCGACAAAATCCGCCCGCGCACATTGACGATGCCCAGCACGAACGGCGGCGTGCACGGCAGCGGCGTCAGCTCGCGCAGCACGTGCACCTCGTGCACGTGGCGCATCTCCAGCGCGTAGCGTTCGTGGGCCAGCATGAATTCCAGCACCTCGGCCTCGGCGTCGGGCGCCGGCGCCGCCGGCGGCACGCGCGCCAGCTGCCGCGCGCGTTCCTCCAGCTGCGCGCGCTGCTGTTCCGGCGCCACGGCGCTCTGCTGGCGGGCCGTGGCGGCCGTCGCCGCCAGCCGCGCGCGCACCCGCTCCCAGTCCAGTTGCTGGCGCCGGGCCGGCATCAGGTGGCCCCGGCGCCGGCGCGCATCAGATCGGCCAGCTCGCCGGCGCGCACGCCGCCCGAGTGCGCCAGCACGTCGTCCGGCGCGTGGCCGCGCAGCAGTTCCAGCGCGTTGGCGAAATGGCGCTGCGCCTCGCGCGCCGCGCCGTTGCGCCGGCACAGGCTGCCCAGCGTGAAGTGCGCCAGCACGAAGTCCGGGTCCAGATACAGCGCGTCCTTGAGGGCGCCGATCGCTTCGCCGCTGCGCCCTTGTTCCTCCAGGATCAGCGCCCGCAGATAGCGCAGCGCCGGGTCGCATTTGTCGGTGGCGATCGCGGCGGCGCAGCACAGGCTGGCGTCGTCCAGCAGGCCGCGGTCGGCCGACAGGCGGGCCCGCAGCGCCAGCGCGGGGGCCGGCTCGGCCGATGCGGCGAGCATCGGGACGGCGGCCGGCACGGCGCAAGACACACTGGCGGCGGCCGGCGCGGCGCCGGGCGGCGGCGCGTCCGGCCGCTGGCGGTACAGCAGCGCGGCGGGAAAGCGCACCGGCTCGAACGGCGTCAGCAGCGCGTGCCCGGCCTCGGCCATGCCGACCGCCAGCCAGCCGTCCGGCGCCAGCGCGCGTCCCAGCCGCTGCAAGGCGCGCGCGGCGCTGGCCGGTTCGAAATACATCAGCACGTTGCGACACAGGATCAGGTCCATCGTCGGCGCCCCCGCTTCCGGACCGGGAAACAGGTCGGCCGCCAGGTTCAGGTAGTCGAAGCGCACGCCCCGGCGCAGCGCCGGCGCGATGGCGCGCAGCCCGTCCTGCGGCGGCCCGAAGTGGCGCTGCCGCAGCCAGGCCGGCACGGCGCGGAACGACCAGTCGCGGTAGCGCCCCTGCTCCGCCTTGCGCAGGAAGACCGGGTTGACATCGGTGCCGAGCAGGCTGATGCGCCAGTCGGCCAGGTCGGGCATCAGGCGCTGCAGCAGGATCGCCACCGAATACAGTTCCTCGCCGGTGCAGCAACCGGCGCTCCAGACGCGCAGCGTGCGGCCGGCGGCGCGGCGCGCGGCGATCAGGGCCGGCAGCACCTCGTGCTCGAGCGCGTCGAACACGGCCGGCTCGCGGAAGAAATAGGTCTCGCCGACGGTCAGCTGGCCGGCCAGCTGTTCGATCTGGCCGCGGGTCGGTGGCGCCGCCATCAGGCGCCGCATGCAGGCGCCGGCGCCGGCGCTGTCGAGCGCCAGGGCCGCGCGCACCAGCTCGGCCCATTGTCCGCGCGGGAAATGCAGGCCCAGGTGCTGCGTGATGTAGCCGCTGAACGCCGTCAGCAAGGCATCGTCGGGGGCGGCTTCGGTATCGCGGTCATTCGGCATCGGACAGCGCCTTCTCGAGAGCTAATTCCTCGTCCAGTGACAGGAAGCGATCCAGGTCGTGGATCAGTATCATGCCGTCGTCCAGTTGCACCACGCCGCTCAGGTAGCCGGCGCCGGAAAGGATGGGGCCGGCAGCCACCACCGCTTCGTCGGCGCACTCAGCAACGCCGTTGACGGCATCGGCGATCAAGGCCAGGCGCCGGTGCGCGGTGCTCGCCAACACCATTTGGTCGCTCAGCGCGATGGCGCGCGCCGGCAGTTGCAAGCGCCGCCGCAGGTCGATCACGGCCACCACCTGCCCCTGCACGTTGACGATGCCGCACACCGCGCCTGGCGCCGCCGGAAAGGGCGTCACCGCGACCGCGCGCACCACCCGCTCCACCGCCACCAGCGGCAAGGCGTAGCGTTGCCCTTCCAGAGTCCAGATCAGCAGCTGTGGCACGATGGCTTAGCCTGTCAGAGAGTTCCAGATTAATTGTGATACAGAAATCATGAGAAATCCATCCAATTGTCACACTATCCGCTTTTTACAACAATGCAACGGACCGGCGTCTGGGCTATCATTTTGGGGTTGACCGGGAGGGCGGCGTATGGCGAAAACAGGCACGCTACGGGTGGGCATAGGCGGCTGGGATTACGCGCCGTGGCGCGAGACTTTCTATCCGCAAGGCGTGCCGCGGAAGAAGGCGCTGGCGTACGCCAGCCGCCAGGTGACCAGCATCGAAATCAACGGCACCTACTACCGCACCGCCAAGCCCGAGCACTTCGCCGCGTGGGCCGCGCAGACGCCGGACGATTTCGTCTTCGCGGTCAAGGCCAGCCGTTACGCCACCAACCGCCGCGTGCTGGCCGAGGCCGGCGAATCGATCGAACGCTTCCTCAACAGCGGCCTGGGCGAACTGGGCGACAAGCTCGGCCCCATCCTGTGGCAGTTGGCCGCCACCAAGCAGTTCGACCGCGACGAGCTGCACGCCTTCTTCCAGCTGCTGCCCGCCAGGCTGGGCACGCGCAAGCTGCGCCACGTGCTCGACGTCCGCCATGACAGCTTTCTGTGCGACGATTATTACCGGCTGGCGCGCAAGCACAAGATCGCCACCGTCATCACCGACTCGCCCGACTATCCCAACGTCGGCGAGCTCACCGGCGAGTTCGCCTACGCGCGCCTGATGAACGCGCGCAGCGAGGTGGCGACCGGCTACAGCAAGCCTGCATTGAAAAAATTGGCCGAGCAAGCGCGGCAATGGCAGCAAGGCGCCAAGTCCGGCGACGCCTTTATCTACTTCATCAACGGCGCCAAGGAACGGGCGCCGGCCGCCGCCATGCATCTGCTCACACTGCTGTAAATTGGATGGTGGGGCTTGCTCTTGGTAAAATACATCTTTGGGCGACGCAATGATGCGCCCGTTGACGTTTTCGAAAGAGAGACATGAGCTCAACCACCTCATTCGCCGGCAGTCTGTTCATGGTCGTCGCGCCGTCCGGCGCCGGCAAGTCCACGCTGGTCAACGCGCTGCTGGCGCAGGAACCGACCATCAAGCTGTCGATTTCCACCACCACCCGCGCGCCGCGTCCGGGCGAGACCCACGGCAAGGAATACTACTTCACCAGCGCCGAGGATTTCGTCCAGCGCGCCGACGCCGGCGAGTTCCTGGAGTGGGCCGAAGTGCACGGCAATTACTACGGCACCTCGCGCATCATGGTCGAACAGCAGATGAAGACCGGCACCGACATCCTGCTGGAAATCGATTGGCAGGGCGCGCGCCAGGTGAAGAAGCAGTTCCCGCAGGCGGCCGGCATCTTCATCCTGCCGCCGTCGATCGACGCGCTCGAGGAACGCCTGAAGAAACGCGCCACCGACGCGCCCCACGTGATCACGCGCCGGCTGCTGGCGGCGGGCGGCGAAATCGCCCACGCTCCCGAGTTCGAGTATGCTATCATCAACGAAGAATTTGCTGTCGCCCTGTCGGAATTGACGGCGATAGTCAGAGCGGCCCGTTGCCGGTTTGCGCAACAAGCGGCGCGCAACGCCTCGCTATTTGCCCAATTGGGTATCCACGCTGAATAAATACACAAGATTTTAGGAGTTAAGATGGCCCGCATTACTATTGAAGATTGTTTGAAACATATCCCTAACCGTTTCCAGCTGACCCTGGCCGCGACCTATCGCGCCCGCCAGCTGCTGCAAGGCCACACCCCCAAGGTCGAAGCCAAGGACAAGCCGACCGTCGTCGCCCTGCGTGAAATCGCCGCCGGCAAGGTCGGTCTGGAAATGTTGAAAAAGGTCCCAATGTAAGTTGGGCCCGGCGTTCCCGAACAATGTGAATGGTGCGGTTTAGCAGTAAGTATGGGATATTCGGGTATTGAATATCCTCATTTCACATTCTCATCGAGACGGAACGCAAACGTATGAATCTGATCCCTGCCGATCCGACACTGAGTGGCAAGCCCGCACGGGCCAACCAGCCGGCCGCTGCGCCGGCTGCTGCCACGTCAGGCGCCGACGCAGGGGATAGCACCACCACCCTCGCCTCATCCGCACCAGCTCCCATCCCGCCTGTGATTTCTTCGTCGCCCCTGGCCACGCCTACCCTGACCGCGGGCGTTGCCTCCGTCACCCATCTGACCGAAAAACTGGCCGAGTACATGAACGCCGCCGACCTGAAAAAGGTCAAGGAAGCCTACCGCTTCTCGGACGAAATGCACCTGGGCCAGGTGCGCAAATCGGGCGAGCCGTATATCTCGCACCCGATCGCCGTGGCCGAGATCTGCGCCGACTGGAAGCTCGACGCGCAGGCCATCATGGCGGCGCTGCTGCACGACGTGATGGAGGATCAGGACGTCAAGAAGGAAGAGCTGATCGAACGCTTCGGCGCGCCGGTGGCCAATCTGGTCGACGGCCTGTCGAAGCTGGAAAAGATCGAGTTCCAGAGCCAGATCGAGGCGCAGGCGGAGAACTTCCGCAAGATGCTGCTGGCCATGGCCTCGGACGTGCGCGTCATCCTGATCAAGCTGGCCGACCGCCTGCACAATATGCGCACGATGGAGGTGATGGCGCCGGCCAAGAAGGCGCGCATCTCCAGCGAAACCATGGAAGTGTACGTGCCGATCGCCCACCGCCTCGGCCTGAACAACATCTACCGCGAGCTGCAGGACCTGTCGTTCTCGCACCTGTACCCGCTGCGCTACCGCACGCTGGCCAAGGCCGTCAAGGCGGCGCGCGGCAACCGCCGCGAGGTGGTCAAGAAGATCCTGGAATCGGTCAAGAGCACGCTGTCCATGGCCAATATCGAGGCCGAGGTCTACGGCCGCGAGAAGACCCTGTACGGCATCTATAAAAAAATGCGCAGCAAGCACCTGTCGTTCTCGCAGGTGCTCGACGTGTACGGCTTCCGCGTGGTGGTCGACAGCTTCCCGAACTGCTACGTGGCGCTGGGCACGCTGCACTCGCTGTACAAGCCGATGCCGGGCAAGTTCAAGGACTACATCGCGATCCGCAAGCTCAACGGCTACCAGTCACTGCACACCACCTTGATCGGCCCGTACGGCACGCCGGTGGAGTTCCAGATCCGCACCCAGGAAATGCACCGCACCGCCGAATCGGGCGTGGCCGCGCACTGGCTGTACAAGAACGGCGACTCGAACCTGTCGGACATGCAGCAGCGCACCCATGCGTGGCTGCAATCGCTGCTCGACATCCAGCAGCAGACCGGCGACTCGGCCGAATTCCTCGAACACGTCAAGGTCGACCTGTTCCCCGATTCGGTGTACGTGTTCACGCCCAAGTCCAAGATCATCGCCCTGCCGCGCGGCGCCACGCCGATCGACTTCGCGTACTCGATCCACACCGGCATCGGCGACCACACGGTGTCGGTCAACATCAACAACGAGCCGGCCTCGCTGCGCACCGAGCTGCGCAACGGCGACATCGTCGAGATCGTCACCGACGCCAACTCGCGGCCGAGTCCGACGTGGCTGTCGTTCGTGCGCACCGGCAAGGCGCGCTCGGCGATCCGCCACCACCTGCGCACCATCAATCTGCCGGAATCGATCACTTTGGGCGAGCAGTTGCTGGCGCAGGCGCTGACGTCGCTGGGCATCAATCCGGAGCTCGAAGAGCACCTGGCCGAACGGCTGCTGAACGAATCGAGCGCCAAGTCGCTCGACGAGCTGTATGCCGACATCGGCATCGGCAAGCGCATGGCGGCGCTGGTGGCGCGCCACATCTTCGGCCTGCGCGGCGGCGAATCGGCGAGCGCGCCGGTCGACCACAACAGCGCGGCCGAGCTCGATCCGGTGACCATCTGCGGCAGCGAGGGCGTGTCGGTGCAACTGGCGCCGTGCTGCCTGCCGATCCCCGGCGACTCCATCATCGGCCAGCTGCGCCGCGACCAGGGCCTGCTGGTGCACACCAGCGACTGCACGCTGGCCAAGCGGCAGAAGGTCAAGGAGCCGGACCGCTGGATCGCGGTCAAGTGGGGCACGGAACTGAACCGCCGTTTCGACAGCCGCATCAAGCTGCTGATCAACAACGAGAAGGGCATCCTGGCGCGCGTGGCGGCCGAGATCGGCGAGTCCGACGCCAACATCACCTACGTCGGCATGGACGAGGACAAGGAACACGTGCTGCACCAGCTGCGCTTCACGATCCAGGTGAAGGACCGGGTGCACCTGGCGGGCCTGCTGCGCAACGTGCGCCGCGTGGCCGGCGTCAACCGCATCCTGCGCGAGCGCAGCTAAAAAAATCGGGGGTCAAGTCTGACATTCGGACACGAGCTCTGCCGTAATAGCTGTTACGGCAGGGCTCGTGTCCGAATGTCAGACTTGACCCCCGGTTCCGCTCAACTAACGATGCTCGAAGGGATCGTACCAATAGGCCGTGTTGGCCAGCGGCGTCTGCGGGGATAGGAGTGGGTTGTCCAGCTTGAAGATGCGGCGCTTGCGCAGCCCCGCCTTCTCGATCAGGCCGTCGTAGAACTCGTGGAAGATCTGGTCGAAGCGGCCGTCCGCGATCAGCTGTTGCAGGCCATACTCCAGCCGCTGCGCCAGCCTCGGCTGCCCGCCGACGAAGAAGTAGCGCGGCAGCGGCACATAGATCGCCAAACTGCGCTCCACCGCCAACTGAGGAAACCCGGGCGCATATTCTTCGCGCTCGAACAGCGCCTCGTCTATCGCGCGCGGAAAATACTGGAAGCGGTGCGCCGCCAGCATGCGGTGCAGGCCCGACGTCGTGGCGCCGGTCTGCACCGTGAAGCCGGACTGCTGCAACACCGCCGTCGAACTCCACTGCCGCCCCGCCCCCAGGCTCTTGGCCTTGAGCTGCGCCAGCGTGCGCACCTTCGAGAACTCGGCCTGGTCGCGGCCGTCGATCAGCGCGATGCGGTAGCCCGACAGCCCCTTGTCCACCGGTATCCGCACCGGGATCAGCTTGCGCTCCCATTCCAGCGATGTGACCTGCGCGCTCAGGTTGACGTCGCGCCCGCTCATCATCTCCAGCATCAGCCGGTCGCGCTGCACGCGCAGCGTCGAGATCTTCACCTCGAACGCGCCGTATTTGGCGCGCGAGGCCTCCAGCGCCGCTGTCAACAGGCGCTGGATATGGCTGTCGTTGTATTCGGACTTGCTGGAATTGAGGTCGATGACATAGCGATCCAGCGCCGCCGCCTGCGCCTGCCAACCCAGCAGCGCCAGCAAGCACGCCCAGCGGCGCACGCTAATCGGCAGCCGGGGCCGGATACGTCACCTCGAGGATTTCCAGCTCCTCCACGCCGTGCGGCGCCTGGAAGCTGATGACGTCGCCTTCGCGCGCCTTGGTCAGCGCGCGCGCCACCGGCGCCACCCAGCTGATCTTGCCGTTCAGCGGATCGAGCTCGTCGATGCCGACGATGGTGATGGTGCGCGTTTCCTCGAGCTGGTTGCAATAGGTGACGGTGGCGCCGAAGAACACCTGGTCGCTGCCGTGGTGCACGCTGGGGTCGACGATGGCGGCCGAATCCATGCGCTTGGTCAGGAAGCGGATGCGGCGGTCGATCTCGCGCAGCCGCCGCTTGCCGTAAATGTAATCGCCGTTTTCCGAGCGGTCGCCGTTGGACGCGGCCCAATGCACGATGCGCACCACCTCCGGCCGGTCGACGTCGATCAGCTGCAACAGCTCCTGCTTGATGCGCTGGTAACCTTCGGGACGGATATAGTTCTTCGACCCGGCCGGGATCGCCAACGCCAGCGCCGCGGCTTCCTCGTCGTCGTCCTGGTCCGACTCTTTGACAAATGCTTTGTTCATGCGGGCTATTGTAACGGCTTCGTGCGTCGCCGGGGCTGTTGTGCACGTTCGGTGTTTTTCCCCGCGCCGGCGATGCTTTCACGTATGATGATAACGATAGAACAACGCTTCAACGATGAAACTCTTCCACCGCTTCTGCCGCTCGCTGTTTGCCCCGCTGGTCTATCTGGCGGCCCTGCTGTTGCTGCTGGAAGACTGGCTGTGGGACGTCGGCATGCGCGTGTTGCGCCGCCTGTCTTCCTGGCCGCCGCTGCACCGGCTGGAGGCCTGGATCTGCACGCTGGGGCCGCACGCGGCGCTGGCGCTGTTCGTGCTGCCGGCCATGTTGCTGTTCCCGGTCAAAGTGCTGGCGCTGTGGGCGATGGCGCACGGCCACGCGCTGCTGGGCCTGCTGGTGATCGTGCTGGCCAAGCTGGTCGGCGCGGCGGCGGTGGCGCGCATCTTCCTGCTGACGCGGCCGGTGCTGATGACCATCGTCTGGTTCGCCCGGCTGCTGCACTGGTTCCTGGCGCTCAAGGAGCGCTGGGTCGAACGGTTGCGCGCCACCCGCGCCTGGCGCCAGCTGAGCGCGCTGGCCCAACGCTGGCGCCACTGGCGCCAGCATGTTGTGCCCTCGCCGCGCAGCTGGATGGCGCGCTTCCGCCGCCTGCTGCGGCGCTTCCGCGCGCGCTGATCTCCGATTCCACCATACTATTTATACCATTCCCATGAACGCAGCCTCCCTCCCCCAGCCCGACAGCGCGGCCCTGGCCGACGAACTGGAACAGGTGCGCGCGCGCTTCGACGCCATCGTCTCCAACACGCCCGGCCTGGTCTACCAGTTCGTGCTGCACGCCGACGGCAGCGTCTCCTTCCCCTACCTGAGCGACGGCTGCCAGGCGCTGCTGGGCCTGACGGCGGCCGAGCTGCGCGAGCAACCCGCCCGCTTCCTCGAACTGATCCTGTCCGACGACCGCAAGTCCTACGTCGACGCCATGCAGGCCTCGGCGGCCGCGCTGTGGAGCTGGAACTGGGAAGGCCGCATCTGGGTCGACGCCTGGAAGGACGTCAAGTGGATCAACCTGCGCTGCACGCCGCACGCGCTGGCCGACGGCGCGGTGCGCTGGGACGGCATCATGACCAACATCAGCGAGAGCAAGCAGGAACAGCTGGAGGTGCGCCACTCGCGCGCCCGCCTGGCCGAGCTGAGCGCGCACGCCGAGCGGGTCAAGGAACAGGAGCGCACCCGCATCGCGCGCGAGATCCACGACGAGCTGGGCGGCAACCTGACGGCGATCAAGATGGCGGTCGCCATGCTGGCCGCCCGCCTGGACGAGGTGGGCGACTACCCGGCGCTGCGCGAAAAAACCGACTACGTCGACGCCCTGGTCGACCGCACCATCGACGCCGTGCACCGCATTTCGCTGGACCTGCGCCCGGCGCTGCTGGACCTGGGCCTGGCGGCGGCGCTGGAATGGCAGGTCAAGGAGTTCGAAAAACAGACCGGCATCGCCTGCACCTTCAACGCCAACCAGCGCGAGATCGAGCTCGACAACGACCAGGCCACCGCCCTGTTCCGCATCGCCCAGGAGGCGCTGACCAATATCGCCAAGCATGCCGGCGCCACCCGCGTCAGCGTCAAGCTGGCGCGGCTGCGCCACCACATCAGCCTGAAAATCGGCGACAACGGCAGCGGCATCCGCCAGGCCGACCGCGCCAAACCGGCCTCGTTCGGCCTGCGCGGCATGGCAGAACGGGCGCGCGCGCTGGGCGGCACGTTGGCGCTGAGCCACGCGGCCGGCGGCGGCACCGTGGTGGCGATCAAAATTAAGCGCGAAACCGAACGCGCGGCCCTCATCGCGGCGGCCGCCGGCGCTACAATAGCGGGTGAAAACGTTTCTGCTGTGAAATAGTAAAAATAGGATTAGAGAGTCGCATGTCAGAAAAAGCCATCATCAAGGTCTTCATCGCCGACGACCACGCCATCGTGCGGGAAGGCTTGAAACAAATCCTGGCCGAGACGCGCGACATCGTCGTCGCCGGCGAGGCCGAGAACGGCCTGGACGCCATCAAGCTGTTCCGCAAGTCGGACTGCCAGGTCATGCTGCTCGACATTTCGATGCCCGACCGCAGCGGCATCGAGGTGCTCAAGCAGATCAAGAAGGAAAAGCCGGAGCTGGCGGTGCTGATGCTGTCCATGCACCGCGAGGACCAGTACGCGATCCGCTCGCTCAAGGCCGGCGCGGCCGGCTACCTGACCAAGCAGAGCGCGCCGCGCGAGCTGGTGACGGCGATCCGCCAGGTGGCCGGCGGCCTCAAGTACATCAGCGCGGCGCTGGCGCAGGAACTGGCCAACCACGTCGGCGAGGACCACGAGGCGCCGCCGCACGACAGCCTGTCCGACCGCGAATACCAGACCCTGACCATGATCGCCTCCGGCAAGACGGTGGGCATGATCGCCAAGGAACTGTCGCTGTCGGTCAAGACGGTCAGCGAGTACCGGGCCCGGCTGCTGGTCAAGATGAAGTTGAAAAACAGCGCGGAACTGACCCATTACGCCATCAAAAACCAGCTGATAGAGTAGACTGATGAGTAGCGATTCGATAGGCGCCCGCCGCGCGCTTGCCGCTTTGCCTACGCTTGATGCCTTAATGAAAGATGCCTTCTGGCCTTTTATTCAAGCTATGCCGATCGGCGCCCGGACTTATTATGGTTTAATGAACAAACCTTTACGAGGCCGTATCTGATGTCCAGCAAACCACCCACTCCCGAGCAGAATCCGGCCGAGATCGCGCGCGAGGCGTTCAAGCGCCTGGCCGTGCGCCGCATCGCGCCAACGCCGGAAGCTTACCGCGACATCTACAATGAAATCGCCGGCGTCGCCGCCGCGCCGGCCGCGCCGATAGGCGCGGTCGATCCCGGCCCGGAATCGGTGCTCAGCCAGTTCGCCACCCGCCTGACCGAAAACACCGGCGACCTGGCCGACTTCGGCCGCCGCTTCAACCGCGCCGTCAAGTCGCGCGACTGGGAGGGCTATGCCAAGGCGCTGTCGCAGCTGGTGGAAAAGCACTTCGTCGGCAAGAAGGGCGGCATCGAAGTGGCCGGCCTGCTGCCCGAGGACGAGCAAAGCCGCACCCTGCGCGACCTGCTGAGCCGCACCCTGACCTTTGCCGTGGCGTCGCTGCTGTCGGGCGCGCCGGTGCTGGTGGCCGAGGCCGAATCGCTGGGCGCGGCCACCAAGCTGGCCCACAGCGAGGAGGCGCTGGCCGAGATCGCCGTGCGCCTGAAGCAGCTGTGCTACCAGATCGAATTGCGCGGCGGCGACAGCGGCGAACAGCAGGAATTGCTGCTGCGCCTGTTCAAGCTGCTGCTGGAAAACGTCAGCGAGCTGCTCGACGACGACAGCTGGCTGCGCGGCCAGATCGAATCGGTGCAGAATCTGATCACCGGCCCGATCGACGTGCGCGCGCTGGAGGAAGCCACCCGCAGCCTGAAGGAAGTGATCTACAAGCAGGGCCAGCTCAAGCACAGCCTGTCGGACGTCAAGCTCACCGTCAAGAACATGATGATGACCTTTATCGACCGCCTCGGCCAGGTTGCGGCCTCGACGGGCGACTTCCACGAGAAGATCGGCGGCTATTCGGAAAAGATCAGCAAGGCCGACAATATCGCCGAGCTCAACAACATCCTCGACGAAGTGCTCAAGGAAACCCGGCTGGTGCAGAGCGAGGCCCTGAAGGCGCGCGACAAGATGGTGCTGGCGCGCCAGGAAGTGCAGGACGCCGAGAACCGCATCCACGCGCTGGAGGCGAAGTTGCAGCATTTGAGCGAGCTGGTGCGTGAAGACCAGCTGACCGGCAGCCTCAACCGCCGCGGCCTGGACGACGTGTTCGAGCGCGAGACCGCGCGCGCCGACCGCCGCGGCACGCCGCTGTGCATCGCTATCCTCGACCTCGACGACTTCAAGAAGCTCAACGACACCTACGGCCACATCGCCGGCGACGCCGCCCTCAAGCACCTGGTCAAGATCGTCAAGGACACGCTGCGCTCGATGGACGTGATCGCCCGCTTCGGCGGCGAGGAATTCCTGATCCTGATGCCGGAAACCTCGGTCGAGGCGGCGGCCAGCACCATGACCCGGCTGCAGCGCGAGCTGACCAAGCACTTCTTCCTGCACGACAACGAGAAAGTGCTGATCACCTTCTCGGCCGGGGTGGCGCTGCGCCGTCCCAACGAGGAGCAGACCGAACTGGTCAAGCGGGCCGACAAGGCCATGTACACCGCCAAGCAGACCGGCAAGAACCGGGTGGTGGTGGCCGACTAGGCCGCGGTTTGCTCGCCCAGCCCCCAGCCCGGCGCCCGCCGGGCTTTTTTTTGCCCAAAAACAAGGGTGAAAAATAATTATTTTTGCCCTAAAGATTCCGCCATTGCTGTCGTTTAAACGGGCATGGGTGTTGAACTTTAGGCCAGCCAGAGAAAAAATCCCTCCTTTCCTGCCCTCAATTTTCCCACTGGGCAACCGTTACCAGTTACAACAGCGGTTTGAATGTCTCGGAACGTGGAGGCAGACCAATGGGAACTGAGCATATTGCCGAATCGAAGTATCAGTCTGGAGAAACATCATGGCACAAGTCATTAACACAAATATTGCATCGCTGAATTCGCAACGTAACCTGACCACGTCGCAAGCCTCGCTGTCGACTTCCCTGCAACGCCTGTCTTCCGGTTTGCGCATCAACAGCGCAAAAGACGACGCCGCCGGCCTGGCGATTTCCGAGCGCTTCACCTCGCAAATTCGCGGCAATACCCAGGCAGCACGTAACGCCAACGACGGCATCTCGCTGGCGCAAACGGCCGAGGGTGGCTTGAGCACCGCAGGCGATCTGCTGCAGCGTATCCGCGAACTGGCAGTCCAGTCCGCCAACGGCACCAACTCCGATTCCGACCGCAAGTCGATCCAGGGCGAGGTATCGGCCCTGTCGAACGAGCTGGACCGCGTGGCCAACACCACCCAGTTCAACGGCCAGAACGTGCTGGACGGCTCGCTGACCTCGGCCCAGTTCCAGGTCGGCGCGAACTCCGGCCAGACCATCAATATCGGCGTCGGCTCGGCCAAGGCCACCGACCTGGGCAACAACACCGCCACCTCGGCCTACGCCGGCGCCCGCATCTCGGAAGCGCTCACCGGTAACAAGAACAACGTCGCCGCCGACGAAACCCTGACCCTGAGCTCGGGCGCTGGCGTCACCACCAACGTCGCGGTCAAGACCGGCGACAGCGCCAAGAGCATCGCTGCGGCCATCAACAGCCAGGCCGGCACCAGCGGCGTGAAGGCCTCGGCCGTCACCAGCGCCACGCTGTCGGGCTCCGATCCCGCCAACCCGACCACCGGCCTGAAAGACGGTTCCTACCAGTTCACCCTGCGCGGCTCCAACTCGGTGGCCAACGACAAGGAATCGAGCGCCGTCACCATCGCGGCCCAGGTCAAGGGCGGCGACGTGTCCTCGCTGGCGCAGGCCATCAACGCCCAGAGCGGCACGACCGGCATCAGCGCCACCATCAAGACAAATTCGGCCGGCACCGCCAAGGAAATCGCCCTGAGCGACGCCAACGGCAACGACATCCAGATCCAGAACACCAACACGGCGGCCGACGACGGGCTGGCTACCGCCTTCCTGCGCGGCGCCGACAAGCCTGCGTCGGGCACCACCGCCGCCGTGGTCGCCGCCGGCCAGACCTTCGGCATCGGCGGCACCGCCGACACCGTCGACAACACGGGCGCCACCCCGGTCGTCAACGCCGGCGCCGGCTCCAGCATCACCGTCGGCGGCCACCTGGACTTCACGTCGGACAATGGCTTCTCGATCAGCAGCACCGGTCAGGCCATCGTCGCCGCCACCCAGGCCAGCTCGCTGCAATCGGTGTCCAAGCTCGACGTCAGCACCGTGTCCGGTTCCAACGCCGCCCTGAAGACCATCGACTCGGCCCTGAACCAGATCAACAGCAACCGCGCGTCGCTGGGTGCGATCCAGAACCGTTTCGCTTCGACCATCTCGAACCTGAATACCGCGACCGAGAATCTGTCGGCCTCGCGTAGCCGGATTCAAGATACCGACTTCGCGTCGGAAACGGCCAACCTGACCCGCGGCCAGATCCTGCAACAAGCTGGCACCGCCATCTTGGCCCAGGCCAACTCGCTGCCGAACGGCGTGTTGTCCCTGCTGCGTGGCTAAAATCCGGGGAGGAGTTGACGCGGTAGGGTCGCTCTGACAAGGTTCCCCGGCTGATTTAATCAGGCGGGGATTTTTCACAAAGGAAGCATCATGACTATCGATACCATCGGCTCGGCCCCGCAGGCCCGGCCAGTAGACCGCCCGGCCAGTGCCGCCGGCGGCGAAGTCGCTGCCCACGGCGCAGCGCGCGCGCCGGCCACGGCGGTCGACACCGTAGCCGCCGTCAAAGGTCCTGCCAACGTGCCGACGCTGGACCAGGTCAACCAGGCCGTGGCGCAGCTGAACAAGTCGGCGCAAGCCAAGTCGCAAGGCCTGGAGTTCTCGGTCGACACCGACACCAAGCGCACCGTGGTGAAAGTGATCGACCAGACCACCAAGGAAGTGCTGCGCCAGATTCCCTCGCCCGAAGCGCTGGAAATCGCCAAATCGCTGGAATCGAAATCCGGCGCCTCCGGCTTGCTGATCCAGCAAACCGCCTGAAGCGGCCGCGCTCGCGCGCGCCGCTTTTTCTGTCTTCATGGCATCCTGTCAGCAGGCATGCCGCCGCCGCGGATCTCACGGGCCACGCCCGTTGCGGAGCCCCACCGCCGCCCCGCCAGGCCCCGCGCCGCCGAGCGCTGCCCGTTTTTTCAGCTTTGCCTGAACTGGCAGGTATTCTCCCCTCTCAAGTCCGGTTTGATTCTGCCGATATTGTCTTATATTATTGCTTTACTTAGGAGCACAACGTGGGCATCTCTTCACCAGGCATCGGCTCGAACATCCCGGTCGACTCCATCGTCAGCAAGCTGATGGCGGTGGAATCGGCACCGCTGGCCGATTACGACAAGAAGTCGGCCAGTTATCTGGCGCAGGTGTCCGCGTTCGGCAATTTATCCGGCGCGCTGGGCTCGTTCCAGACGGCGCTGGCCGGCCTGACCTCGGTCTCCAGCTTCCAGACCCTGATCAGCGCGCCCAGCGACACCACCGTGATGACGGCGACCGCCAGCAGCACCGCGCAGCCCGGCAACTACCGCGTCAACATCAGCCAGATCGCGCAGGCGCAAACGCTGGCCTCGACCGGCTACAAGAGCACCACCGCCGCCATCGGCCTGGGCGGCAAGACCACCATCAACTTTTCGCTCGGCACCACCAGCGGCGGCACCTTCGGCATCGCCGGCCTGCCGCTGGGCGCCAGCCTGACCAGCGGCGGCCTGTCGCCCGGCTCGCTGAGCATCAACAACACCGCGATCGCCACCGACGGCAGCACCCGCAGCGCGCGCCTGCTGGCCGACGCCATCAACGCCAAGAGCACCACCACCGGCGTGTCGGCCAAGGCCGCCGCCACCGCCACCAGCGCCACCCTGTTCGGCGCCGCCGGCGTGTCGAGCTTCGGCAATGTCGACACCAGCGGCGGCGGCACCTACAAACTGACGGTCGGCGGCGTGGAAATCGCCGCCCAGGGCGCCGGTGTGGCGGCTGGCGCCGCCGGCGGCGTCACCGCCGCCGCGCTCGACGCCGCCCTGGCGCCCACCACCGCCGTCGGTCGCGCGCTGGCCGACGCCAACATCACCGTCACGGGCACGGCCGCCGGCGGCGACCTGCAGTTTCTCAACGCCGACGGCAGCAACATCGCCGTCGCCGAAGCGGTCGAAGGCAGCGTCACCGGCGGCATCGGCAACAGCGGCACGGCCAACATCGGCTCCAGCACCACGGCGGTCGGTTCGATCACGCTGGTGTCGGCCGACGGCAGCCCGATCACCGTTGGCGGCACCGACCCCGGCAAGGCCGGCTTCACCGCCGGCGTCGGCGGCGCCTACCTCGGCGCCAGCTTCGCGGCCGACTCCAGCCGCACCAGCGGCAACATCGTCATCGACAGCTCGAACAACACGCTGCAGGGCATCATGGCGGCGATCAACAAGGGCAACTTCGGCGTCACCGCCAGCATCGTCTCGGACGGCGCCACCGGCACCAACGCCAAGCCGAACCACCTGATCCTGACCTCGTCGGCCACCGGCGCCAGCTCGACCATGAAGATCACGCTGGCCGGCTCCGGCGGCAATCCGCCCGAGCCGGACCTGGTGACGCTGCTGGGCTACGACCCGGGCGGGGTCCAGAATCTGAGCCAGAAGGCGTCGGCGGCCGACACCCTGGCCACCGTCAACGGCATCGCCGTCACCAGCCCCAGCACCGGCATCAACGGCGCCATCAGCGGCATCAGCATCAACGCCCTCAAGGTCGGCAGCTCGTCGCTGTCGGTGAGCAAGGACAGCGGTTCGCTGACCACCTCGGTCAACGGCTTCGTCAAGGCCTACAACGACTTGAGCGGCCAGATCGCGCAGCTGGGCGCCTACGACCCGGAAACCAAGACCGGCGGCCCGCTGCTGGGCGACACCACGCTGCGCAACCTGCAGGCGTCGATCCGCCGCCAGCTGGGCACCTCGATCACCGGCCTGCAGGGCACCAGCCTGACCAACCTGTCGCAGATCGGCATCTCGTTCCAGAAGGACGGCACGCTCAGCCTGGACAACGCCAAGCTGCAAAAAGCCGTGACCAACAACTTCAACGACATCGCCGGCCTGTTCGCGGCGGTCGGCCATGGCAGCGATCCGGACGTCAAGTTCGTCAGCTCCGGCACCAACAGCAAGGCCGGCGACTACGCGATCAACATCACCCAGCTGGCCACCCAGGGCACGCTGCAGGGCACCGCCGTGCTGCCGGCCGAGACCGTGATCGACACCGACACCACCTGGACCGTGACGCTGAACGACACCAAGCCGGCCACGCTGGCCAACACCGCCACCATTTCGCTGCCGGCCGGCAGCTACAACCCCAGCCAGCTGGCCACGCTGCTGCAATCGTCGATCAACGGCGTCAGCGCGTTCGCCAACGCCGGCGCCACCGTCAGCGCCACCATCGGCGACGATGGCAAGCTCAAGCTCGCTTCGACCAGCTACGGCGCCAAATCGAACATCCATGTCGCCACCGCGACCGGCACCGACATCTCGGCCGCCTTCGGCGCCGGCGCCTCGGTTGACGGCCTGGACGTGGCCGGCACCATCGGCGGCTACACCGCCAGCGGCAGCGGCCAGACCCTGACCGGCTCGCCCGGCGCGCCGGTCGACGGGCTGAAGCTGACGATCACCGGCGACACCACCGGCTCGCGCGGCAGTTTCGGCTTCTCGCAGGGCTACGCCTACCAGCTCAACTCGCTGGCGGCCGGCTACCTGGGCGCCAAGGGCGCGATCACCAGCCGCAC
Organism: Duganella violaceipulchra; assembly: GCF_019166075.1. Taxonomy (NCBI): domain Bacteria; kingdom Pseudomonadati; phylum Pseudomonadota; class Betaproteobacteria; order Burkholderiales; family Oxalobacteraceae; genus Duganella; species Duganella violaceipulchra. Next base: position 325,190 of record NZ_JAHTGR010000004.1, read on the forward strand.
CACCGGCCTGAACAATTCAGTCAAGGACGTCGCCAAGCAGAGGGACGCGTTCGCCTCGCGCCTGAGCGACATCGAAGCGCGCTACCGCGCGCAATACACGGCGCTCGACACCTCGATCGCCAGCATGAATACCACCGCGTCATTCTTGACGCAACAGTTCGCGGCGCTTGCCAAGCAATAACCGCTAACGCTTTAACAGGAGACAGAGTATGTTTGGATCGCGACAAACTGGGGTAAGCGCCTATGCCAAGGTTGGCATGGAAACCGGCGTGGTCGCCGCCAGTCCTCACAAACTGATCGTCATGCTGTTCGACGGTGCCCTGGTGGCGCTGAACAGCGCGTTGAACGGCATGCGCAACGGCGACATCGGCGAAAAGGGCAAATCGATCTCCAAGGCCATCATGATCATCGACAGCGGCCTGCGCGCCGCGCTCGACAAGAAGGCCGGCGGCGAAATCGCCGAGGGCCTGGACGCGCTGTACGAATACATGAGCGCGCGCCTGCTGACGGCCAACCTGAACAACGATCCAGCGATACTGGAAGAAGTGCAGCGCCTGCTGACCGAGTTGCGCGACGCCTGGAATGCGATCGCCGACACCCCTGCCGCCACCGGCATCCGCCCCACCAATCTCGCGAGCGCCTGATCCATGATGACGAGTCAAGACATTTTATCCGTGTATGCCGCCATGGCCGAGCTGACCGAGCAGATGGTGCAAGCGGCCGCCAGCAGCGACTGGGACCGGCTGGTGCTGCTGGAACAGCGTTGCGCCGCCCACGTGCAGGCGCTGCGCGAGCAGGAACCGGCGCAGCCGATGCAGGGCGCCGAGCGCGAACGCAAAATCAGCCTGATCCACCAGATGCTCAACGCCGACCGCCAGATCCGCGACCTGACCATGCCGTGGATGGCGCAACTGTCCAAACTGATCAGCTCCACCGGCACTGAACGGCGCGTCGTCAACGCCTACGGCAGCGTCTAAAGCAGGGGCGCGCCATGTTGCCGCCCTTGGTCACCATCCTGCCGGTCGGTCCGGCGGCCGATGTGGGCGGCGTCGCGCCGGTCGGCGACGGCCGCCAGGCGGCCTTCCAACGGGCGCTGCAAAGCCTGGTCGGCCAATCGGTCACGGCCGAAGTGCTGTCCAAGTTCAACGACGGCAGCTTCCTGGTCAAGGTGGCCGACAACGCGGTGCGCATGATGCTGCCGCCGCAAGTGCAGGTCGGCGCCGAAGTCCCGCTGACCGTGCTGAGCGCCCATCCCCGCCCCACTTTCCAGCTCGGCAATAACAGCCCCGGCAGCTCGGCCACGCTGGTCTACAGTGAACCGGCCGAGGCCGGCGACGGCCTGTACTCGCCCAGCTTGCCCTCGCAGGACGCGCCGGCCGCACCGCCTGCCACGCCCCGTCCTGCGGCAGGCGCCGGCACGCCGGGCCAGACGGCCGCGCCCGGCGCCGAAGCGGGCCTGCCGGCCGAGGCGGATGGACTGCCGGGCCAGCTCAAAGCGGGCACGCCAACGGCGGCCGGAACGCCGGCAGGCGCGCCAACACCGGCCGCGGGCGAGGCGCAAGCCGCGGCAGCGGCGGCGGGCGCCGCCGCTGAAACCGCCGAAAATCCAGCCGCGGCGGCAAGCCGTCCCAGCAACACGCCGGCGACCGCCGCCAACGCAGCGACGCAAGCCATGACAACGCCAGGCACGGCGGCCGCAGCTGGCGCGGCCGCCAATGCCGCCGCCGCCGCTGCCCCTGCTCCAGCCGCTGCTGCCGGCGCCTCGACAGCCGGTGCCGGTGCCGGCGCTGCCGCGGGTGCCGCTGCCGCCGCCCAGGCTGGCGCCGCGAGCGCCGCGCCAACGACCGGCGGCACGGTCCCGGCAGAAGGCGTCAAACCGCAGAGCCTGGCCGCCACCCTGCTCGGCAAAGCGCCGCTGACGCCGTCCAACGAATTGCCCGACCTCGACCCCAGCACGCCGCAAACCACGCTGAGCAACACCGCCCGCGTGCTGACCACCGTCCTCAGCACGGCGCAGGGCAGCGCCGGCGCGCAACTGGCGCTGGTCGGCAAGAGCGCGCTGTTCGGCAATGCCGCGCCGGCCGCCGAGCAACTGGCGCAAAAGCTGCAAGACACCATCTCGCAGAGCGGCCTGTTCTACGAATCCCATGTCACCGAATGGGTCAAGGGCGAGCGCACCCTGCCCGAGCTGATGCGCGAGCCGCAGATGCAGCGCATGCTGCAAAGCGGTGAAAGCGCGGCCCGCGCCGCCGCCAACGGTCCCGACCTGAGCGCCGCGCAGCTGATCAACCAGCAACTGCACACCCACGAGCAAGGCCGGGTGCAATGGCACGGCGAAGCGTGGCCGGGCCAGCAGATGCAATGGGAAATCCGCCGCGACCGGCGCGAAGGCCGCAAGGACGAGGGCAATGGCGCCGACGGCGAACCCGAACAGATCTGGCGCAGCGGCGTGCGCTTCCGCTTCCCGATGCTGGGCGCGGTGTCGGCGGCGGTGACGCTGATCGGCGGCCAGGTGCATATCCAGGTGCAAGCCGACGACGGCGACAGCGCCGACACGCTGCGCGCCTACGCCAGCGTGCTGGAGCAGGCGATGGAGGCGGCCGGCGCGCCGCTGTCCTCGCTGACCATCGCCCAGGAAGCGCCATGACCGACGACCTGCGGCGCCGCCCGCTGCAGCAGGCGGTGGCCCTGACCTATGAGAACGGCGCGCCGGCGCCCAAGGTGGTGGCCAAGGGCCGCGGCCTGGTGGCCGAGCAGATCATCAGCGTCGCGCTGGAGGCCGGCGTGTTCATCCACGAGTCCAAGGAGCTTGTATCTCTGCTCATGGATGTAGATCTAGATCAACAAATTCCACCCACGCTCTATAGGACGATTGCGGAACTATTAGCGTGGCTATATCATATTGAATCAGCGCAAAAGTCCGGGTTGCCGCTCCCAGCGGCGCCGGACAGCAGCATCCCCCTTACGGAAACTTGACGCCCGATGTACCCACACTTTCAGGATGCGGAATTGGAAAATTGGCACGATTTTGAAGTCGAATCACGGAAGGAGATCATCTCCTTGCTGCGCGGTATCGGCGAAAAGAATCAGCTGATCCGCATGCTGATCCATGGCGAATCCGACGTCTGCGTGACCTCGATCCTGGAAGTGGACGAGCAGCACAACATCGTCTACCTCGATTGTTCGATCGACCGCGAGCAGAACAAGCGCATCCTGGCCTCGCGCCGGCTGTCGTTCGAGACCACGCTGGACAAGGTGCGCATCCTGTTCGGTGCCGAGCGCATCGAAACAGCGACCTTCGAGGGCAGTCCGGCGTTCAAGATCGCCGTGCCGGCGTCGCTGATCCGCCTGCAGCGGCGCGAGTACTACCGCATTTCGACGCCGGTGACCAATCCGGTGCGGGTGCTGATCCCGCTGCCGGAGGAGCTGGGCGGCAGCACCACCTTCCCGCTGGCCGACATCAGCTGCGGCGGCATCGCCATCCTGGACAACAAGATGATCCTGGGCGACGCCATCGGCCGCAACTACCTCGATTGCAAGCTCGACCTGCCGGAAGTGGGCCAGGTGGCGACCTCGCTACAGATCCGCAACTCGCTGGACCTGACGCTGCTCAACAACAAGACCAACCGCCGCCTGGGCTGCGAGTTCGTCAACATCTCGCGCGGCATGCTGTCCTATGTGCAGCGCTACATCACCAAGCTGGAACGCGAACGCAACGCCCGCATCGCCGGCCTGATTTAACGCCGGGGTCAACGCCGGGGTCAGGTCTGACATTCGGACACGAGCTCTGCCGTAGCAACCGCTACGGCAGAGCTCGTGTCCGAATGTCAGACCTGACCCCGGTGTTATACTTGCATGTTCATGATGTCGTGATAGGCTGAGACCAGCTTGTTGCGCACCTGGATGGTGGCCTGGAAGTTGATGCTGGCCTTCTGCATCGAGATCATCATGTCCGACAGGTTGACGCTGTCGTCACCCATCGCGAATTTCTTGCCCATGTCGTCGGCCTGCACCTGGCTGGTGTTGACGCCGTCGAGCGCGTTTTTCAGCGCGTCGGAAAACTCCACCTTGGTCGCCGGCGGCGCCTCGGTCTTGATCACCGGCGGCGTCAGCCCCGGTCGCGTGGCGTGCGCCTTCAATTGGGCGATCATGGCCTGGATCTGGCTGCCGTCTATTCCACCTGTCTTCATTTCACTCTCCATCTTGTTGCTGTCGTGGAATAAATTCCCACGACACAGCCGAGCGCGGCGTTACAATACGGCACGGCTCTCTCAGTGCTGCCAGAATACCAAGAGCAAGGCCAGTCCCCATGGCCGAGCAGGACCGTAAACGGCGCTCTGTTTGGCCGATTGATTTACCCGCAACCGGGTGATAATGGCTCATCCTCTCTAGAACCTCGCACCGGAAAACTATCATCATGGCCGTAGCCGAACCTATCGACAACGACACAGCAGCCGACGCCGCGGATGACGGAGCCGAGAAACTGCCCTTCATCCAGACGCCGATGGGGCGCAATTTCCTGCGCGCTGCCGGCGCGGCGGCCATCGCCGCCATCCTGCTCGGCCTGTGGCTGTGGAACAAACCGCCCGACTACGGCGTGCTGTTCTCCAACTTCACCGACCGCGACGGCGGCGCCATCACGGCCGAACTGGACAAGCTCAACGTCAAGCACAAGTTTTCCGAGAACGGCACCGCCATCCTGGTGCCGACCGAGCAGGTGCACGACATCCGCCTGAAACTGGCGGCCCAGGGCTTGCCCAAGGGCGGCAACGTCGGCTTCGAACTGATGGAGAACCAGAAGCTGGGCGTGTCGCAGTTCCTCGAACAGGTCAACTACCAGCGCGCGCTCGAAGGCGAACTGGCGCGCTCGATCCAGTCGCTGGCGGCGATCGAGAACGCCCGCGTCCACCTGGCGCTGCCGAAACCGTCCGTGTTCGTGCGCGACCAGCAAAAACCGACCGCCTCGGTCATCGTCACGCTGCACCCGAACCGCCAGCTCGATCCAGCCCAGACCGCCGCCATCGTGCACCTGGTCGCCTCCAGCGTGCCGGAACTGCTGCCGGCCAACGTCAGCGTCATCGACCAGGCCGGCAACCTGATTTCCGACCAGAGCAAGAACGGCAGCGCCGGCCTCAACGCCAAGAACATGGACGAGACCCAGCTCAAGTATGTCAAGGACATGCAGCTGCAGGTCATCAAGCAGGTCGAGTCGATCATCATCCCCATCGTCGGCGAAGGCAATGTGCGCGCCGAGGCCACCGCCGACGTTGATTTCGCCCAGATCGAACAGGCGGCCGAAACCTACAAGCCGAACTCGCCGCCGGCCGCGTCGGCCATCCGCAGCCAGCAGAGCAGCGAAACCAACGGCAACAACGGCAGCACCAATCCGGGCGGCATCCCGGGCGCGCTGTCGAACCAACCGCCGGGCACCGCCACCGCGCCGCTGACCCAGACCGCCGGTTCGCCGACCACCACCGCGCCGGCGCCGGGCACGCCGCCGGGCGCGGCCGCCAGCACCACGGCCACCGGCCCCAACCACAAGGAATCGACCACCAACTACGAGGTCGACAAGACCGTGCGCTACGAGCAGCGCGGCATGGGCGGCCTGCGCCGCATGACGGTGGCGGTGGTGGTCAATTACAAACGCATCGTCGGCAAGGATGGCAAAGTCACCATCAAGGCCTATACTCCAGAAGAGATGGCCAAGATCAACGACCTGGTCAAGCAGGCCATGGGCTTCAACCAGGACCGCGGCGACGCCGTCAGCGTGGCCAATTCGCCGTTCGACGGCGTCGACAAGCCGTTCGAAGCGCCGCCGGAATGGTGGCGCGACCCGGCCAACTTGCCGATGGCCAAGGATCTGGCGAAGTTCCTGATCACCGCGCTGATCCTGTTGTACATCGTGCTGCGCATCGTCAAGCCGATGATGCGTCCGGTGTTCAAGAAGATCGACGAGATCAACGCGCCGGAGCCGGAACCGGAAGAGCCGGAGGAAGTGGTCGAGGACGGCCCGGACGAGGCCCTCATCGCCGAAGAAGAATTGCGCAAGATGGAAGAAAACACCGTGCGCTCTTACCGCGAAAATCTGGCCATGGCCAAGAAACTGGCCACCGAAGATCCGCGCATCGTTGCCAACGTGATCAAAGAATGGATAGGCGCAAATGACTGAGAATACCGGACTGCAAAAGGCCGCCATCCTGATGCTGGCCATGGGCGAGAGCGAGGCCGCCGAGGTGATGAAGTTCCTCGGCCCGCGCGAAGTGCTCAAGTTGGGCGCCGCCATGGCGACCATGAAGAACGTGCCGCACGAGGAAGTGGTGGGCACCTTGGACAACTTCCGCGACATGGTCGCGGCCGCCTCCACCGTGGGCCTGGATTCGGACGAGTACATCCGCCAGGTGCTGACCAAGGCGCTGGGCGACGACAAGGCCTCGGTGCTGCTGTCGCGCATCCTGGGCGGCAAGGACGCGTCCGGCATCGAATCGCTGAAGTGGATGGATTCGCAGTCCGTGGCCGAGCTGATCCGCAACGAACACCCGCAGATCATCGCCACCATCCTGGTCCACCTGGAGCGCGACCAGGCTTGCGAGATCCTCGGCCACTTCACCGACCGCCTGCGCAACGACGTGGTGCTGCGCATCGCCACCCTGGACGGCGTGCAGCCGGCCGCGCTGCGCGAACTCAACGACGTGCTCACCAAGCTGCTGTCGGGCAACGAGAACATCAAGAAATCGTCGCTGGGCGGCGTGCGCGCGGCGGCCGAGATCCTCAACTTCATGTCGGGCGAGCAGGAAGGCTCGGTGATGGACAACATCAAGAACTACGACAACGACATGGCGCAGAAGATCATGGACGAGATGTTCGTGTTCGACAACCTGATCGATATCGACGACCGCGGCATCCAGCTGCTGCTGCGCGAAGTGCAGTCGGAAATGCTGATCATCGCCTTGAAGGGCGCGTCGCAGGAGCTGCGCGACAAGATCTTCAAGAACATGTCGGCCCGTGCGTCGGAAATGATGCGCGAGGACCTGGAATCGAAAGGTCCGGTGCGCCTGTCCGAAGTGGAAACCCAGCAAAAGCAGATCCTGCAGATCGTCCGCCGCCTGGCCGACGAAGGCCAGATCGTGCTTGGCGGCAAAGGTGAGGATTCCTTCGTCTAATGTCCATGCTACCGAAAGAACAGCAGTCGGCGTTCCAGCGCTGGGAGATGACCTCGTTTGGCGACGAGCGTCCCAGCGTGATCGCGCTGCGCGAAGCCGAGCAGCGCCAGCGCGACGCCGAACAGGCCCAGCTCGACGCCGAGCAGCGCGTGCAGGAGGCGCTGCAGGAACAGCAGGAGGCGCTGGAAATGGGCCCGCCGCTGCCGCCGCCGATGGATTACCCCACCGTCGAGGAACTGGAAGCGATCCGCGAGGAAGCCCGCAGGGACGGCTACGACGAAGGCCACGCGGCCGGCCACGCCGACGCCGTCGAGGCCGGCAAGCTGGTCACGGCCGATGAGCTGGAGCACCTGCGCAGCCTGGCCGCCAGCTTCAGCACCTCGCTGCAGGAGGCCGACCAGCTGATCGCCAGCGAGGTGCTGGAACTGGCCCTGCAACTGGCCAAGGGCATGCTGAAGAACGCGCTGCAGGTCAAGCCCGAGCTGATCCTGCCGATCGTGCGCGAGGCCATCGAATACCTGCCGGTGCTGCAGCAGCCGGCGCTGCTGGTGCTGCATCCCGACGACGCCGCCGTGGTGCGCGGCGGCATCGGCGAGGAGCTCGACAAGGGCGGCTGGCGCGTGGTCGAAGACCCGCAGGTCGGCCGCGGCGGCTGCAAGGTCGATACCGCCAGCAACCAGATCGACGCCACCGCCGCCGCGCGCTGGCAGCGCCTGAGCCATGCGCTCGGCAAAGAAGTGGACTGGCTGGCCTGACATGGACGCCGCAACCCCACCCGCCGCCGCTCCGGCCAGCCCGCATGCCGGCCGCTGGAAATCCTATCTGCACGATTGCGGCGCGCTGGTCGGCTTTGTCGAGCCGATGCAGGTGTCGGGCCGCGTCACGCGCGTGGCCGGCCTGGTGATGGAAGCGGTCGGCCTGCGGCTGGCCGTGGGCGCCGCCTGCACCGTGCCGCTGCCGTCCGGCGGCAAGATCGAGGCCGAAGTGGTCGGCTTCGAGGGCGACAAGCTGTTCCTGATGCCGCAAAGCGATGTCGAAGGCGTGGTGCCCGGCACCCGCGTATTCCCGGTCGAGCCGGCCATTCCCCGTCCCGGCAGCGTCAGCCACCCGCGCCGCCGCCCCAGCGACCGCGCGCGCCACCTGCCGGTCGGCCCCGAACTGCTGGGCCGCGTGCTGGACGGCGCCGGCCGCCCGCTCGACAGCCTCGGTCCGCTGCACGCCTCCGACAGCGCGCCGATCAACACCCGCCCCGCCAACCCGCTGGGCCGGGCGCCGATCACCGAAACGCTGGACGTCGGCGTGCGCTCGATCAACGCCATGCTGACCGTCGGCCGCGGCCAGCGCATGGGCCTGTTCGCCGGCTCGGGCGTCGGCAAGTCGGTGCTGCTGGGCATGATGGCGCGCTACACCGAGGCCGACGTCATCGTGGTCGGCCTGATCGGTGAACGGGGCCGCGAGGTCAAGGAATTCATCGAACAGATCCTGGGCGAGGAAGGCCTGGCCCGCTCGGTCGTCGTGGCGGCCCCGGCCGACACGCCGCCGCTGATGCGCCTGCAGGGCGCGGCCTACGCCACCGCGATCGCCGAGCACTTCCGCGACCAGGGCCAGAACGTGCTGCTGATCATGGATTCGCTGACCCGCTACGCCATGGCGCAACGCGAGATCGCGCTGGCCATCGGCGAACCGCCGGCCACCAAGGGCTATCCGCCGTCGGTGTTCGCCAAGCTGCCGATCCTGGTGGAGCGCGCCGGCAACGGCGAAATGGGCGGCGGCTCGATCACCGCCTTCTACACCGTGCTGACCGAGGGCGACGACCAGCAGGACCCGATCGCCGACTCGGCGCGCGCCATCCTGGACGGCCACATCGTGCTCAACCGCCGCCTGGCGGAGGCCGGCCACTACCCCGCGATCGACATCGAACAGTCGATCAGCCGGGCCATGCACTCGATCACCTCGCCCGAGCACCAGACCCGCTCGCGCCACCTGAAGCAGCTGTTCTCGCGCTACGAGCGCAGCCGCGACCTGATCAGCGTCGGCGCCTATGCGCCGGGCAGCGATCCGGTGCTCGACCAGGCCATCCAGTTGCATGACCGGATAGAGAATTTCCTCCAGCAACAAATCAGCGAACGGGTGACCATGGGCGAGAGCTTGGCCCAACTTACCTCTCTATTCGACTGATGGGCGCTGACCACAGCCACCTATAATTGATCCATCATGGCTTCCAAAGCGCAACTTGAAACACTGATGGACCTGGCGCGCCGGGAGTCCGACGATGCCGCCAAGCGGCTGGGCACGGCGCTCAAGGCCATCGACGAGGCCAGGCAAAAGCACCAGATGCTGGTCGGCTACCGCGACGAGTATGCGAAACGTTTCGAGGCGGCGCAGGCGGCCGGCATCACGCCCATGGCTTACCGCAATTTCCAGGCCTTCATGGAAAAGCTGGAGGTGGCGGTCAAGGGCCAGCTGGACATGATCAAGCACGCGGAATACCGCGGCGAGCAGGAAAAGGCCGCGTGGCAGGCCAGCGAACGCAAGCGCATGTCCTACGCCACCCTGAACGACCGGGCGGCGGCCGAAGCGCTCAAGCTGGAAAACAAGCGCGACCAGAAACAGATGGACGAACACGCAGCACGGCAGGCCTACTACAAACGCTGACCCATTTAGACGCAACCAACCGACACGGCGCGATCATGCAAACCCAGAATCTCCAAATTCCTACCCTGAACGCCAACGCAGTGGCGGCGCCCAAGGTGAACCTGAATCTGAATGCCGGCGGCGCCGACAACACCTTCCAGCGCGCGCTGTCGCGCGAAATGGACCAGCGCCAGGCCAACGCCGGCGGCGCCAACGCCAGCCCCAAGCTCGGCGCCAAGGCGCCCGAGCGCCCGGCCGCGTCGCGCCCGTCCGCGCCCAAGCAGGCGGAGCAGGCCAAGCCGGCCCAGCCTCAAAACCAGCAGGCCGACGCGGCCGACAACAACCAGGCCGCCGCCAGGAACGACACCCAGGCCGCGCCCGCCGCGCCGGCGCCGGCCAAGAGCCCCGCCAAGGACAGCAGCGCCAGCGCCGACGACAGCGCCGATAGCGCCGCCAGCGACGCCCAGGCCGCCGCCCAGGCCGATCCGGTGGCCGACATGCTGGCCCTGGTGGCCGCCTTCAACCAGCCGGCAGCGCCGGTGGCCGCGCCGGTCGCGAGCGCAGCCGACAGCGCAACAGCCAACGCCGCCGCGACCGTCGCCGCCGGCGCCGTGAGCGCCGCCGACCTGGCCGCCCAGGCCGCTGCCGCCGCCGCCGCCGCATCGGCCGCCGCCGCGCTGACCTCGGCCGCCGCCGCAGGCGCCGCCAGCGACGAGGCCAGCACCGCGGTGAGCGACAACGCCGCCGCCGCCCTGCCCGCCACCGCAGCGCAGGCCGCCGCCACGCTGGCCACCGATACGTCGAAAACCGCCCAGGGCGGCGCCGACAGCGACGCGGCCGCCGATTTCAAGGCCGCCCTGACGAAGGCCGGCTCGACCGTCCAAAGCAGCGCCGATGCCGCCGCCGACGCCGCAGCGGCAGCCGCCAAGGCCGCCGCCGCCGCCAGCACCACGGCCGCCGCCACCGTCGTTGCCGCCAGCCCTGCCCCGGCCAAGCCGGTGGCGGCCGACAGCAAACCGGTCAGCGCCATCCCCGACGGCCCGGTCGTCGACACCCTGGCCGACACCACCGACGCCGCGCCGGCCGCCCCGGCCGAACCGGCCGCCCCGATCAAGGCCGGCCCCGGCACGGAGCAGGCCGAGCAGGTGGCGCGCGCCACGCCGCGCCAGTCCGAGCCGCTGCAAGCCGTGTTCAACGGCAAGACCACACAGCCGACCGAAGCGGCGCCGGTGCTCAAGGAAACCGCCCCCGCCATCACCATCGCGCCGAGCGCGCAATCGGCGCTGGAAGCGGCCAAGACCGCCGTCAGCGCCGTGCCGACGGACAAACTCAGCAGCCGCGTCGGCACCCAGGCCTGGGATCAGCAACTGGGGCAGAAGATCATCTTCATGGCGGCCGGCGGCGAGCAGAGCGCCACCATGGAATTGAATCCGCCCGACCTCGGCCCGCTGCAAGTGGTGCTGAGCATCAACAAGGACCAGGCCACCGCCGCCTTCAGCTCGGCCCAGCCGGAAGTGCGTCAGGCGCTGGAAGCGGCCATGCCCAAGCTGCGCGAAATGATGAGCGAGGCCGGCATCCAGCTGGGCAACGCCACCGTCTCGGCCGGCATGTCCAACCAGAACAACGGTTTTAACCAGCAAGCCAGCTCGGCCCAGAGCGGCGGCCAGGGTGGCGGCAACCGTTCCGGCGCCAGCTTCGGTGGCGACGGCGGCGGCATCGACGTGCCGCGCAGCGCCCCGCCGGCGCGCCGCGTGCCGGCCGGCGCGGTCGACACCTTCGCCTGATCCCGCCGCGGCCGCGACGACAACCGGGATCGGCCACCGCGCCTCCCGGTTTTGTTGTTTGTTTCACTACGGAAACCTCAAGCAGCGCCCGGATCGCCCTTCTTTTCGACGTATGCACTGCCGCAGTCCCAACCGATAATGACATAATGGCGTCATGATCCACTTCCGCACCGTGCAAGGGCAATTTTGAAAGCGAACCCAAAAATGAAAGCCGATCAGAAAGTTGAAGCAGCCCCCAGCGGCGGCGGCAGCAAAAAACTGATCATCATCATCCTGGCGGTGGTCCTGGTCCTGGGCGCGGCTGGCGGTGGTGCGGCCTGGTTCTTCTTGCATGGCAAGGCCGACGCCGGCGAGGAGGAAGCGCCGGTCAAGAGCAAGGGCAAGAACGCCAAGAAGGCCAAGGCCGGTCCGCCCGAATACGTGCCGGTCGAGCCGTTCACGGTCAACCTGCAGCCGGGCGACAACGGCGGCGACCAGTATCTGCAAATCGCCTTCACGCTGGAAGTGGGCGGGCTGGAAGAGAAGGAGAACGTCAAGAACAATATGGCCAAGGTGCGCAGCCGCATGCTGCTGCTGCTGTCGAGCAAGCGCGCCATGGACATCAATACGCCGGAAGGCAAGGTCCAGCTGGCCAAGGAAATCATCGGCCAGCTCAAGGAACCCTTCGAAGACCGCGGCGCGCCGCAGGACATCGAAGATGTGCTGTTCACCTCGTTCATCATTCAGTAAGTAGATCGTCATGGCTGATAATTTTCTCTCCCAGGAAGAAGTCGATGCCCTGCTCAAGGGCGTCAACGGCGACCAGGACGACGTCCAGGCGACGGAAGATGTCGCGGGAGTACGAACGTATAACCTGGCCACCCAGGAACGTATCGTCCGTGGGCGCATGCCGACGCTGGAGATTATCAACGAGCGCTTCGCCCGCCTGTTGCGGGTCGGCCTGTTCAACTTCCTGCGCCGCAGCGCCGAGGTCTCGGTCGGTTCGGTGCGGGTCTCCAAGTATTCCGAGTTCATCCGCAACCTGGTGGTGCCGACCAACCTCAACCTGGTGCACATGAAGCCGCTGCGCGGCACCGCGCTGATGGTGTTCGATCCGGGCCTGGTGTTCCTGCTGGTGGACAATCTGTTCGGCGGCGACGGCCGCTTCCACACCCGCGTCGAGGGCCGCGACTTCACCCAGACCGAGCAGCGCATCATCCTGCGCATCCTCGACATCGTGTTCGAGGCCTACACCAAGTCGTGGGAACCGGTGTATCCGGTCGAGTTCGAGTACATCCGCTCGGAAATGAATACCCAGTTCGCCAACATCGCCACCCCGAACGAGGTGGTGGTGGCGTCCACCTTCACGGTGGAGCTCGGCTCGGTGTCGGGCCAGATCCACTTCTGCATGCCGTACTCGATGATCGAGCCGATCCGCGATTCGCTGACGTCCAGCCTGCAGGGCGAGGCGCTGGAAGTGGACAAGCGCTGGATCCGCCTGATGACGCAGCAGATCCAGATCGCCGAGGTGGAGATCGTCGCCTCGCTGGGCACGGCCAAGGTCAATTTCGACGAGATCCTCAATATGCGCGTGGGCGACATCATCCCGCTGACCATCCCGGAACTGCTGTCGGCCACGGTCGACGGCGTGCCGGTCATGGATTGCAGCTACGGCGTGATGAACGGACAATACGCGCTCAAGGTGGAGAAATTGCTGGCCAATGCCGATAACATCAAATAACACCGGCGCAACCGCTGCCGGCGACCGCAATACAGGAGAGAAGCATGTCGGATAATCAAGACGATACGATGGACGATGATCCGTGGGGCGCGGCCATTGCCGAGCAAGCCCAGGCGGAAGCGGCCGCGTTGGAGAAGCAGCAGTCGCAGGCGGCCAGCGCCGCCGTGTTCACGGATTTTTCCAGCACGCCGAGCAAGACCGAAACCCATAACGATATCGACTTCATCCTCGATATCCCGGTCCAGCTGACGGTCGAACTGGGCCGCACCAAGATCGCCATCAAGAACCTGCTGCAATTGGCGCAGGGCTCGGTGGTCGAGCTCGACGGCCTGGCCGGCGAGCCGATGGACGTGCTGGTCAACGGCTGCCTGATCGCCCAGGGCGAGGTGGTGGTGGTGAACGACAAGTTCGGTATCCGCCTGACCGACATCATCACGCCGTCCGAACGTATCCGAAAACTCAATAAATGACACAGCGACTGACCTCAGCTCTGATCCTCGCGGCGGCCTTGGCCGCCGCGCCTGCAATGGCCCAGCGCAGCGTGTCGGGCACCATCGGCGGCCAGCATGCGGCCGCCGCACCGGCCGGCACCCCGGCTGACGCGCCCGCGACGGCGTCGCCGGCCCCGGCGGCTACTGCGGCGCCGGCGGCCACGGCTGCCACACCCGCCCCCGGTCCGCTGGCGATGACCATCCCCACCCCGCAAGCGTCGGCCGCCTCGGCCGGCGGCGGCCTGCTGCAGACCACCTTGGCGCTGATGTTCGTGCTGGCCCTGCTGGTCGGCCTGGCCTGGTTCCTGAAGCGCTACGGCCCCAAGAACTTTGGCGGCGGCAACAGCAACGTCAAGCTGGTCGGCGCGCTCAGCGTCGGTGCGCGCGAGCGCATCCTGGTGGTGGAAGTGGGCGAACAATGGATCGTGGTCGGCGCCTCGCCGGGCCGCATGAACGCGCTGGCCACCATGCCGCGCCAGGAAAGCAGCGACGCGGCCACCACCGCCGCACTGCCGACCGCCAACTTCGCCGAATGGTTCAAACAAACGATAGACAAGCGCAATGGCAAATAAGCAGGCCGGCTACACCCAGGCTACGGCCGTCAAATCCCTGTTGATGCTGGCCGCGCTGGCGCTGCCGCTCGCGGCCGGCGCCGATTCCAGCATCGGCATCCCGGCCTTCAACGCCGCGCCGGCGCCGGGCGGCGGCACCAGCTACACGCTACCGATCCAGACCATGCTGCTGATGACGGCGCTGACCTTCATCCCGGCGGCGCTGTTGTTGATGACCAGTTTCACCCGCATCATCATCGTGCTGTCGCTGCTGCGCCAGGCGCTGGGCACGCAGTCGGCGCCGCCCAACCAGGTGATGGTCGGGCTGGCGCTGTTCCTGACCCTGTTCGTCATGGGCCCCACTTTCGACAAGATTTACACCGAGGCCTACCTGCCGCTGCAGGAAAACAAGATCAACATGAGCGCGGCCATGGACAAGGGCGCCGCCCCATTAAAAACTTTCATGATGAAGCAAACCCGCCAGGCCGACCTGGCCTTGTTCGTCAAATTGTCGCGCAGCCCTGCGCTGCAGGGGCCGGAAGACGTGCCGCTACGCATCCTGGTGCCCGCTTTCGTCACCAGCGAACTGAAAACCGCGTTCCAGATCGGCTTCGCCATCTTTATTCCATTTCTGATTATCGACATGGTGGTCGCCTCTGTACTGATGTCGATGGGGATGATGATGATGTCGCCGGCCGTGATCTCGCTGCCGTTCAAGCTGATGCTGTTCGTGCTGGTGGACGGATGGCAACTCTTGCTCGGTTCGCTGGCCCAGAGTTTTTACTAGGAGACGGCCATGACACCGGAAAGTGTGATGACGATGGGCCGCCACGCGATGGAGGTGACCTTGATGATCGCCGCGCCGATGCTGCTGGTGGCGCTGATCATCGGCCTGGTGGTCAGCATCTTCCAGGCCGCCACCCAGATCAACGAGGCGACGCTGTCCTTCATCCCCAAGCTGGTCGGCATCTTCGTGGCGCTGGTGGTGGCCGGGCCGTGGATGCTGTCGGTCATGCTCGACTATATGCGCGAAGTGTTCGGCGGCATACCCGGCCTGGTCGGCTAGGTTTTTGCCAAGATGTAACAATTTACGATTCAATAAGAAGTTGACTTAAAATAAGAAGGTTGATGCTCGGTGGAAATAAATAGGGAAAACGCCTCATGATTTCGTTCTCCACTGCCGATATCAATCTGTGGATCGCCGGTTTGCTATGGCCGTTGACGCGCATCCTGGGTCTGCTGGCGGCGTCTCCGCTGTTCGGCAATTCCAGCGTGCCGGCCACGGTCAAGGTCAGCCTGGGCGTGCTGCTGGCCATGGTGGTGGCGCCGGCCGTGCCGGTGCTGCCGGGCTCGGACCCGATGTCGCTGGCCGGGCTGCTGATCCTGGCGCAGGAAATGCTGATCGGGCTGGCGATGGGCTTTAGCATCCGCATCGTGTTTGCCGCGGTGGAGATGGCGGGAGAAATCTCCAGTTTGACCATGGGCCTGGGGTTCGCGACGTTTTTCGACCCCAACACCCAGGGCCGCTCGTCGGCGATCAGCCAGTTCCTGGCGCTGGTGGCGACCATGACGTTCCTGGCGGTGAACGCCCACCTGGTGCTGCTGTCGGTGCTGGTGGAAAGTTTTTACACGCTGCCGGTGTCGGCCTCGCCGGTCTACGGCGGCGGCTTCAAGCAGCTGGCCGACTGGGGCGGCAAGATTTTCAGCACCGGTGTGCAGCTGTCGCTGCCCATCGTTGCCGCTTTACTGATTACCAACGTCGCGCTGGGCATCCTGACACGCGCGGCGCCGCAACTGAATTTGTTTGGCATCGGGTTTCCGATTACTTTAGGTGTAGGTTTGCTGGTCATCGCCATGACGCTCCCGTACCTGGCGACGCCCGTGCAAAACCTGTTTTTGGAAGGCGTGGAACGCGCGCGGCTGATGCCGCGCACCTGGTCGCAGCGCCCTGACGCGGTCAAACCGGCAAACTTGCCGGTTCGGCCTCCGGGGCCGCGCCCATAGCGAAATTCAATAGCCAACCAGCGATTTTTGGTTTCCATGAGGCAATTATGGGCGTATCATGGAAGCTCCCCGGGAGAACAATGCAATGACTTCGATCGTTACGAGCTTCACAACCGACCAGATCGTCAGCCTCACGGTTGCCCAGATCGGCCTGTTCACGACCGAAGACATGCAGGCGCTCAACTCCGAACAGCTCGGCGTCATGAGTTCGGCCCAGGTGCGCGCCATCACCACCGAGCAACTGAACTACCTGAGCACCGACGCCCTGCCCGGCCTGAGCACCGACAACGTCCCGCTGCTGACCCAGGTGCAAATGGCCGCGCTCAACACCGACCTGATCAGCGCCCTCAGCACCGACCAGCTGGTCGCCCTCAGCTCGGGCGAAATGCAGGCGCTGACCAGCGTCCAGCTCAACCGGCTGAACTCGGACCAGGTCGCCGCGCTGGAAACGATCGACCTGCACGCGCTGTCGACCGCCCAGCTGGGCGCGCTGGGCTCCGACCAGGTCGCCAGCCTGACAACCGACCAGCTCGCTTCCCTGACCACCCAGCAACTGCGCTCGGTCAGCACCAGCGCCGTGCAAGCCATCGCCACCGACCACATCCTGACGCTGGCCACCGCCCAGCTGGCGCAACTGACCACCGGCCAGCTCAACGCCCTGACCGTGGACCAGCTGGCCGCCATCACCACCGACCAGGTCGTCGCGCTGAACTCTGTGCAACTGAGCAATTTGTCGACCGCCTCGCTGGCCCTGCTCAGCAGCGACCAGATCGCCGCGCTGGAAACCCGCGACCTGGTCTGGCTGAGCAGCAGCCAGGTCGGCGTCCTCAGCGCGCTGCAGCTGGCCGGCCTGAGCACCGACCAGATGCATGCGCTGCGCAGCAATGAAATCGCGGCGCTGACCACCGACCAGCTGCCGGTGCTGAGCACCGACCAGCTCAACGCGCTGAGCTCGCTGGCCGCCTTCGGTTCGGCCCAGATCGCGGCGCTGACCACCGAACAGCTGAGCTCGCTGACCACCCACACCATCGCCGTGCTCGGCAGCGCGCAACTGGCGGCGCTGACCGCCGCCCAGGTGCAGGCCCTGAACAGCGACCAGATCATTGCTTTGGCGACCGCCCAGGTGGCCGCGCTGACCAGCGATGCGCTCAGCGCGCTGACCACCGACCAGATGCTGGCGATCGAGACGCGCGACATCCGCGCCCTGACCCCGGCCCAGGTCCGCGTCCTCAGCAGCGACCAGCTGGTGGCGCTCAATAGCGACCAGATCGGCGCCCTCAGCACCGACGACGAAGCCGCCCTGCTGCCCGAGCAGCTGGCCGCGCTGAGCACCGACCAGATCAACGCGCTGCGCACCATCGTGCCGCTGCGCACGCTGCAAATCCAGGCGCTGACCACCGACCAGATCGCCGGGCTGCAGAGCCGCGCCATCGTCAGCCTCAGCAGCGTGCAGCTGGCGGCGCTCACGCTCGACCAGGTGCAGGCGCTGAGCAGCGACCAGATCATCGCGCTGACGGCGGCCCAGTACAGCGCCATGAGCAGCGCCATGCTCAACGAGCTCACCAGCACCCAGATCGGCCAGATCGAAACGCGCGACATCGCCGCGCTGCGCTCGGCGCAGATCGCCCGCCTGGCGACCGAGCAGCTGGTGGTGCTGGGCAGCGACCAGTTCGCCGCGCTCACCAGCAGCGCCATCGGCGCCCTCAGCACCGACCAGATCAGCGTGCTGACCACCGACCAGCTGAACGCGCTGTCGACGCTGGCGGGCCTGTCGAGCCGCCAGATCAGCTCCTTCACCACCGCGCAGCTGAGCTCCCTGTCCACCCACAACCTGGCGACCCTGGCCAGCAGCCAGCTGCGGGCGCTGAACTCGGACCAGATCCAGTCGCTGACCACCGACCAGATCGTCGCGCTGAGCGCCGCCCAGTTCCGCGGCCTGAGCTCGGCCGCGATCGCCGCCCTCAGCACCGACCAGGTCGGCGCGATCGAGACCCGCGACATCGCCGGCCTCGACAGCCAGCAAGTCAGCAAGCTGGGCACGGCCCAGATCGTGGCGCTCAACACCGACCAGATCGTCGCGCTGAACTCGGCCGACACCGCGGCGCTGACCACCGACCAGGTGGCCGTGCTGAGCAGCGCCCAGGTCGACGCGCTGCGCTTCCTGACGGCGCTGACCACGCGCCAGATCCGCGCCCTCACCACCGCCCAGATCGGCGCCATCACGCTGCCCGACCTGACCAGCCTGACCACCCGCCAGTTCACCGCCTTCACCAGCGACCAGCTGCAGGCGCTGACCACCGACCAGATCATCGCGCTCAACTCGGCCCAGCTGGCGGCGTTGAGCACCGGCGCCATGAGCGCGCTGTCGACCGATGCCATCGCCGCCATCGAAACGCGCGACATCCGCGCGCTGCGCACCTCGCAGATCGCCCAGCTGAGCACCAACCAGGTGGTGGCGCTGACCACCGACCAGCTGGCCGCCTTCACCACCAGCGAAATCCGCGCGCTGACCTCGGACCAGCTGTCGGTGCTGAACAGCGCACAGCTGGCCGCGCTGTCGACGCTGGGCCCGCTGGTCACCAAACAGATCGCCGGCCTGACCACCGACCAGATCGCGCAGATGTCGACCACCGACTTCGCCTCCCTGCTGACCAGCCAGCTGGCCGCCTTCAGCAACATCCAGGCCGCCGCCATCAGCAGCGACCAGGTGTTGGCGATGTCGACCGAGCAGGTGCGCGCGCTGAGCACCGACGCCATCGCCGCGCTCGGCACGGACCGCATCGCCGCGCTGCGCAACAGCGACCTGGTGTCGATGAGCACGCGCCAGATCGCGGCCCTGAGCACCGACCAGCTGGCCGCGCTGAGCACGCAACAGCTGCGGGTGCTGAGCACCGGCGAAATCGCCGCCCTGACGCTGGCCCAGATCGCCAGCCTGAGCAGCGGCCAGATCGACGCCCTGGCCACGCTGGCCGCCTTCACCACGCGCCAGCTGGCGGGCTTCAGCACCGACCAGCTGTCGACGCTGAACCTGGCCGACCTGCGCGCCCTCAGTTCCAAACAGATCCACGCGCTCAACACCGACCAGCTGCTCTCGCTCACCAGCGACCAGATCGCCGGCATGCTGCCGGCCCAGCTGCGCGGCATCGCCGCCGCCGACATGGCGGCGCTGTCCACCGCCCAGATCGCCGCGCTGACGAACGCCGAGCTGAGTTCGCTGACCACGGCGCAACTGGTCAACCTGACCACCGACCAGATCGTGGCGCTGCGCACCAACCAGATCACCGCCCTGAGCACGCAGGAAATCGCCGCCCTCAGCTCCGACCAGAAAGCGGCGCTGACCAGCGACCAGCTCGGCGCGCTCAGTTCGCTGGCCAGCTTCTCGACCGCCGCCATCGCCGCCCTCACCACCAGCCAGATCGCCTCGCTGCCGCTGTCCATCCTGGCCAGCCTGACCACGCGCCAGATCGCCTCGATGACCACCGACCAGATCCAGGCGCTGACCACCGATGAAATCGTCGCGCTGAGCACCGCGCAGTTCCGCGCGTTCAATAGCGACCAGATCGCCGCGCTGAGCTCCGACCAGGTGCCGGCCATCGAGCTGGTCGACCTGCAGGCGCTGTCGACCGGCCAGGTGCGCGCGCTGACCACCACCCAGCTCAGCGTGCTGACGCCGGGCCAGTTCGGCGCGTTCAGCACGCGCGACATCGCCAGCCTGACCACGCTGCAGATCGCCGCCCTGTCGACCGACCAGGTGGCCAGCTTCGCCACGCTGGCGCCGCTGACCAGCACGCAGATCGCCGCCCTCACCACGCTGCAGATCGCCAGCCTGGCGCTGGCCAAGATCGCCACGCTCAAAACCAGCCAGATCGCCGGCCTGACCAGCCTGCAAGTGGGCGCGCTCACCACCGACGAGATCGTCGCGCTGAGCACGGCCCAGGTGCGCAGCCTGAACGCCGCCACGCTGGCCGCGCTGTCGACCGACCAGATCGCCGCGATCGAGGTGGTCGATGTGGCCGCGCTGGGCACCGGCCAGATCACCGCGCTGTCGAGCGACCAGCTGGCCGCGCTGACGGCCGGCCAGTTCGCCGCGCTCAGCACCCGCACCCTGTCCAGCCTGACCTCGGCCCAGGTCGCCGGCCTGCTGCTGGCCCAGATCGACAGCCTGGCCTCGCTGGCGCCGCTGACCACCGGCCAGCTGCAGGCGCTCACCAGCGCCCAGCTCGCCAGCCTGGGCCTGGCCCAGATCGGCACCCTGAGCACCCGCCAGCTCAACGCGCTGGCCAGCCTACAGCTGCAGGCGCTCACCACCGACCAGATCGTCGCGCTGGACACCCGGCAGATCCGCGGCCTGGGTTCGGCCAGCCTGAACGCGCTCACCACCGACCAGCTGGTCGCGATCGAGCTGGCCGACATCGCCGCGCTGCGCACCGACCAGATCGCCTCGCTGTCGACCCGCCAGATCGCCGCGCTGACCCTGGCCCAGCTGGGCGCCTTCACCTCGCAGGAAATCGCCGCGCTGACCACCCGCCAGCTGGGCGTGCTCACCACCGACCAGTTCGCCGCGCTGGGCAGCCTGGCCGGCCTCGGCACGCGCCAGATCAGCGGCCTGTCGAGCGACCAGATCATCGCGCTGACGCCGGCCCAGGTGGCCGCCCTCAAGACGGCCCAGATCGCCGCGTTCAACACCGCCCAGATCCGCTACCTGACCAGCGACCAGATCCCGGCGCTCACCAGCGGCCAGGTGCGCTCGCTGTCGACCGCCATCATCGCCGCGCTGAGCACCGACCAG
This sequence comes from Duganella violaceipulchra, assembly GCF_019166075.1. NCBI lineage: Bacteria > Pseudomonadati > Pseudomonadota > Betaproteobacteria > Burkholderiales > Oxalobacteraceae > Duganella > Duganella violaceipulchra. The sequence continues at coordinate 346,323 of NZ_JAHTGR010000004.1, forward strand.
ATCCAGGCGCTGACCGGCGCCGACCTGGCCGCGCTGGCCACGCAGCAGATGGCGGCGCTCACCAGCGACCAGCTGGGCGCGCTGACCCTGCCGCAGTACGACAATCTGGTCAACAGCGAAATCGCCGCCCTGACCACCCGCCAGCTGAGCTTCCTGAACAGCGACCAGATCGCCGCGCTCACCAACCTGAACGCGCTGACCACCCTGCAGGTCGCGGCCCTGAACACCGACCAGCTGCTCACGCTGAGCGCGCCGCGCTTCACCACGCTGAGCACCGGCCAGCTGGCGGCGCTGGGCAGCCGCCAGGCGACCGGCCTGAACAGCGACCAGATCATCGCCCTCTCGACCGGCCAGATCCGCGCGCTCAGCGCCGGCCTGCTGGCCTCGCTCAACACCGACCAGATCGACGCCATCGAGGCGCTGGACTTCGCCGCCCTGAGCACCAGCCAGCTGCACGCGCTGACCACCGACCAGATGCAGGCGCTCACCACCGACCAGCTGCACGCGCTCAGCCAGGCCTCCATCGCCGCCTTCACGGCGGCCCAGCTGGCGGTGCTGAGCAACGCCCAGGCCGGCTCGCTGGGCAACCTGGCCGATTATTCGACCCTGCAGATCGCCGCCATCTCGACCACCCGCATGGCCAACCTGTCGCTGCTCGACATCGACCTGCTGAGCACGCGCCAGATCGGCGCCCTGTCCTCGCTGCAAGTGTCGGTGCTGAATAGCGACCAGATCATCGAGCTCAGCGCCGCCCAGGTGGCCGCCCTCAGCGTGGCCGCGCTGGCCGGCCTGAGCACCGACCAGATCGCCGCCATCGAAGCGGCCGACCTGACCCTGCTCAAGACGGCCCAGCTGCAGGCGCTCAGCAGCGACCAGCTGCTGGCGCTGACCACCGACCAGGTCGGCGCGCTGACGACGCGCGAAGTGGCGGCGCTCAAGGCCAGCCAGATCGCGCTGCTGAGCACCGACCAGCTGGTCAACCTGACCGGCATCGGCGGCATGAGCACGGCGCAGATCCGCGCCCTGACGTCCGACCAGCTCAGCGCCCTGCTGCCGGCGCAGATCGCCGCGCTGCGCACCGGCCAGATCGCCGCCCTGAGCAACACCCAGATCGTCAACCTGACCACCGACCAGATCGTCGCGCTGACCAGCACCGACATGCTGGCGCTGAACACGCGCACGCTGGCCGCGCTGACCACCGACCAGGTGGCCGCGATCGAGCTGGTCGACATCGCCGCGCTGCGCTCGGCGCAACTGCTGGCGCTGACCACCGACCAGATCGCCGCCATCAGCACCGGCCAGATCGGCTCGCTGGCCAGCGGCGCCATCGCCGCCCTGACCGCCAACCAGGTGCGCGCGCTCACCACCGACCAGATCGTCGCGCTGACGGAGGCGCAGTTCCGCGCGCTGTCGACCAAGTCCATCGCCACCCTCAGCACCGACCAGTTCGTCGCGATCGAGCTGGCCGACCTGGCCGCCCTGCGCAGCGGGCAGATCCGCGCGCTGACCTCCGACGAGCTGGTCAGCATGACCACCAGCCAGCTGACCAGCCTGAGCACCGCGCAAATCGCCGCCCTGTCGACCGCCCAGCTGAGCTTCCTGACGCCGGACCAGTTCCTGCTGCTCGGCGGCCTCGGTTCGCTCAACACCAGCCAGGTCTCGACCCTCTCCACCGACCGCATCCAGGCGCTCAGCGACGCCCAGCTCGACGCCCTGAGCACCAGGCAGATGGCGGCGCTGAGCAGCGCCCAGATGGGCGCCTTCACCACCCACCAGATCGCCCAGCTGTCGGTGGACCAGTGGCGCGCGCTGAGCACCACGGCGCTGCGCGGCCTGTACAGCGACCAGATCGCCGCCATCGAGGCGGACGACCTGTCCGGCCTGAGGACGGGCCAGATCGCCTCGCTGAGCACCCTGCAGATCTCGCTGCTCAGCGTCAACCAGTTCGGCGTGCTGACCACGGCCGAAGTGGCCTCGCTGAGCGCGGCCCAGGCCAAGGCCCTGACCACCGACCAGCTCAACGGCCTGGCCACGCTGGCCGGCCTGAGCACGCTGCAGATCAGCGCGCTGACCACCGACCAGCTGGTCTCGCTCAACGGCGACCACATGCTGACCTTGCGCACCGCGCAGATCGCCGCGCTGACCAAGAACCAGCTGGGAGCGATCACCACCGACCAGCTGGTCGGCCTGAGCACCGCCCAGACCCGGGCGCTGAGCGTGACCGCGCTGGCCGGCCTGAGCACCGACCAGATCGCCGCCATCGAGGGGCAGGACATCGCCGCCCTCAGCAGCATGCAACTGAACGCGCTGACCAAGGCCCAGTTCTCGTCGCTGACGCTGGCCCAGGTCGCCAGCCTGGCGACCCAGCAGATTGCCACGCTGAGCGCGGTCGACATCGCCGCCCTGAGCACCCAGCAGCTCAACATGCTCAGCACCCTCGGCGTGCTCAACGCCGGCCAGGTGGCGGCGCTCACGACCGACCAGCTGGGCGGCATCGACGTCGACCACTTCGCCACGCTGCGTTCGGCGCAGATCGCCGCGTTGTCGGCCAAGCAGATGGCGCTGCTGACCACCGACCAGCTGGGCGCGCTCAACACCCAGCAGGCGCGCGGCCTGAACGTGACCACGCTGAGCACCGACCAGATCGCCGCGCTGAATATCGACGCGGTCGCCGCACTCAGTTCGACGCAGCTGGTCGCGCTCAAGACCAACCAGCTCGGCGCGCTCACCGACGCCCAGTTCGCCGCGCTGTCGACCCGCTCGCTGGCCTCGCTGGCGGTGACGCAGATCCGCGGCCTGAGCACCGGCCAGCTGGCCGCGCTCGGTTCGCTGAGCCCGTTCACGACGACCCAGATCAGCGGCTTCACCTCCGACCAGATCGTCGGCCTGTCGATCGACATGATCAACAGCCTGCGCACCGCCCAGATCGCCGCGTTCGGCGTGACCCAGTCGACCGGCCTGACCACGGCGCAGATCTCCTCGCTCGATCCGACCCTGGTGGCGGCGATGTCGGTGGCGGCGCTGAACGCGCTCAACGCCGACCAGGTCCATTCCCTCGACGGCAACGACATCGTCGCGCTCAAGACCGCGCAGCTGTCCAACCTGTCGGCGGGCACCATCGCCAACTTCAGCGCGGTCCAGGTAGCCGCCTTCACCACCGCGCAGATGCGTTCTCTCAAGGCGACCCAGGTCAAGGCGCTGACGCTGGAGCAGATCGCCGCCCTGACCGTGGCGGACATCTCGGCGATGGCCGCGACCCAGGTGTGCGCGCTGACCGCCGAACAGCATGCGGCGCTGACGGCAGACCAACTGGCGGTGCTGCCGCTGGGCAGTCCGCTGATCCTCGACCTGGACGGCAACGGCATCAAGACGCTGGGCATAGACGCCGGCGTCAAGTTCGACCTGTACGCCGACGGCGAGCGCCTCGACACCGGCTGGGTTGGCCAGGGCGACGGCCTGCTCGCGCTGGACCGCAACCACGACGGCCAGATCAACGACGGCAGCGAGCTGTTCGGCACCGCCACCAACAGCAGCGGCGGCGGCAAGGCCAGTGACGGCTTCGCCGCGCTGGCCGACCTCGACAGCAACCACGACGGCGTGGTCGACCGCAAGGATGGCCAGTTCGGCGACCTGCGCGTGTGGGTCGACGCCAACGCGGACGGCGTCAGCCAGGGCGACGAACTGAAGACGCTGGCAAGCCTGGGCATCGCCAGCCTGACGGTGGGCGCCGCCAAGGTGAGCGAACTCGACAACAACAACTGGATCGGTTTGCGTTCCAGCTACACCAGCACCGACGGCACGGTGAGCCAGATGGCCGACGTCTGGTTCCTGGCCAGCCGTGCGGCGCAGACCAGCGCGCTGACGCAGGCGATCAACAGCTACGGCCAGCAGGCCGGGGTGGCGGACGGCGGCAACAGCGCCAGCGGCCAGCTGACAGCGGCGGCGGCGGCGACGGCATCCAGCCTGGCCGGCAATGTCGCCACGCTGGCCGAGCAGATGAAGCACTACGACGCCGCCACCACCAGCCTGAGCGGCAGCGCCTCGGCCGGCGAGCCAGACTGGTTCCGCAAGCAAAGCACCGCCAGCGGCATCCTGGCAGCCAAATAACACGGGGGTCAAGTCTGACATTCGGACACGAGCCCTGCCGTAAGCAGTGTTACGGCAGGGCTCGTGTCCGAATGTCAGACTTGACCCCGGATGCAAAAAAGCCCCATCGGCACTGAACGCGATCTTGAGCGCGTTCAGGCTGATGGGGCTTTTTTTCGTCCGCGCCGGCGGCGCCGGCTTCAGGTGATGTAGTTGAACAGCGAGAGCCCCGCCAGGCTCTTGAACGATTTCTGCGCCGCGTCCAGCGTGGTCTGCTGCTGGGTGAACAGCGAGATCGCCTTGACCGTGTCGACATCCTGCAAGTCCGACAGCGTGGTGGCGTACTGCAAGTTCAAATCGTCGCCCGAGCTGTCCAGGTAGTCCAGCTCCTTCAGGCGCGAGCCCACCTCCGACTGGATCGACAACAAATTATCGGTGGCGTTGTCGATATTCACGTGGGCCTGGTTGAGCTTGTTGTTCAGGTTGGCCTGCCCGGCCGGACCGTCACCGGGCGCGCGCAAGGCGGCGATCAGGTCCGACACGGTGGTGAAGATCGATTGCTTGGTGCTGGGCTGCACCGTGAAGTTATCGAGGTCGGCCGGATCGCCCTTGACGTCGAACTGCACCCCGTCGAAGGTGATGTTCTGGCCGCTGACATAGGGCTGCGGCACGGCCGGCACCGGCGCCGCGGGCACCGGCTGGTTCAGGGTCAGGTCGGTCACGGTGTAGGTGGTGACCTTGGGGATGCCCGGCGTGGCCGGCACCACCTGGAAATCGATCTGGTACTTGTGGCCGGTCAGCTGGGTCGCGTCCTTGACCGAGCCGGCGCTGATGATGCCGGAACCGCCGCGCGTGTAGTTGGCCGGATCGGCGAGGGTGGCAAACGTGCCGTTGCCGGTCGCATTGTTTTCAAACACCGAGGAGCCGGAATCGCTGATCGGCAGCTTGCGGGTCGAACCCACCTGCAATTCGCGCTGGCCCTGGTCGCCCTGGTAGGCGGCGCCGGTGGCGGTCTGGGTGAACGGCAAAGTAGTCGACTTGTAGCCCGAGAACACATAGCCGCCGGTGCCGTCGGCAGTGTTGGCCTGGCCCAGCAGATCGGCCAGCCGACCTTCCAGCTCGGTCGCCAGCGAGTCGCGGTCCTTCTGCGTCATGCTGCCGTCGCCGGCGTTGACCGCCAGCGTCTTAACGTCCTGCAAAATCGCCGTGGAACTGGCCAGCGCCACCGTCTCCATCGACAGCGTGCCCTTGGCGTTGGAGCGGTTGGTCACCAGCTGGGTGTTGATCGATTGCGACTGCGTCACTTCCAGCGCGCGCGCGGTGGCGATCGGATCGTCGGCCGCCGACAGGTTCTTGCGGCCGGTCGAGAGCTGCTGCTGAGTACGGGCGAGCGCGGTCTGCAGGCTGCTGATCTGCCCTACGCCGACGTCGTAGATCGTCTTGGAACTAATGCGCATGGACATGATTATTACCTAAGGTTGAGCAATACATCAAACAGGGTGCTGGCCACTTGCATGACCTTGCCGCTGGCCTGGTAAGCCTGCTGGTAGCGTAACAGATTTGCCGCTTCCTCATCGAGGTTCACGCCGGACACGCTCTGCTGTTGGGTGGTGGCCTGGGCCACGGCGGCGTCGGCGGCCGAGCCGCTGATCTGCGCCTCGCGCGCCTTGTTGCCGACAAAGTTGACCATCTGCGCGTAGGTGGTCTGGTAGGTGGCGTTGCCGTTGTCGAGGATGTTCTTGGTTTGCAGGCCGGCCAGCAAGGCGCCGTTGCGGCTGTCGCCGACGCCGCTGACATTGGGGCCGATGGTGAACGTGTCGAGGTCGGCCGGCGTGCCGCTGATGTTGAAGTTGACGCCGCCGAAGCTGATCGCCGCGCCGTCGGTGTAGGGCACCGTCGGCGTGCCGGCCGGATACACGGTGGCCACGCCGTTGACCGTCACCGTCACGTCCTGCGCCGGCGGGAAGCCCGACAGCGAACCGCTGGCCTTGTCGAAGGTCAGCGTGACCGGCGCGGCCAGCGCGTTGCCCGGCGTCAGATAGTTGACGTCGACGGTGCCGGCGCTGATCTTGGCGTTGCCGGCGTTGGCGGTCGGCGCGGCGGTGGCGATCGGCGCCGCCAACGCGATCTTGGTGCGGTCGCTGATGGCGACGCCGAACTGGTCGGCCGCGGTGTAGGTCGGCCGCACCAGGAAGTTGTCCTTGTCCACCGGCGCGCCGGTGATCGTGTAGTCGACGCCGTCGATGGTTTGCGGCACCGTCTGCGGGTAGGGGTTGATCTGCGTGATCTGGCCGTCGCTCAGGCGGGTGACGTTGAAATTGGTGCCGTCGTAGTCGACGCTGTAATCGCTGGCGGTCAGCTTGCTGGCGTCGGTGACGACGGCGCTGACGTCGGCCGTGCTGACCGGCGAGTTGTGGCTGTTGACGCCGACATAGGCGTTGATCGGCTTGAAGAACGCCGTGCCGAGCGCGCCGTTCTGGTCCTGGCCCAGCACGTGCTGGGCGTTGAAGCTGACCGCCAGCCCGGCCGCCACCTGGCCCAGCGAGTTTTGCGCGCGGTCCATGGCGCCGTTGCGGAACGACACCAGGCCGCCCAGTTGGCCGCCGGTCAGCACGCTCTCCGGCAAGGCGCTGAAGACGCCGCTGTCGCTCTGATAGCCGACCGTCATGCGGCTGGCGTCGGTCGGCGAGTTGGAGGTCGCCAGCTGGAAGGCGGTGCCGCCCACCACCAGCGGCTGGCCCGTGCCGAACTCGACCGTCAAGGTGTTGTTGTCGCCCGGGATGACGGTGGTCTTGATCAGCTTGTTCAGCTCGGTCAACATCTGGTCGCGGTGGTCCAGCATGTCGTTGGGCGCCTTGCCGTCCGTGGTCAGGCCGGCGATGGTCTTGTTGATCGCGGCGATCTGGGTGGCGTAGGAATTGATTTCGCCGACGTTGGACGTGATCTGGCCGTTGACGCCGGAAGCGATCTCCGACAGCCGCGCGCTCAGCCCCTGGAAACGCGACGCCAGCGACGACGCGGTCGACAGCATGGCCTGGCGCGACGCGGCCGAGGCCGGATTCGAGGTGGCGTCCTGCACGCCGTTGAAGAAGTCCTGCAGGGCCGGCGACAGGCCGGCCGTCGGGTCGGCCAGCAGGTTGTCGATCTGGCTGATCTGCTTGGTGTAGGCGTCCAGCGAGGCCTGGTTGGACTCGGCGTTGCGCAACTGGACCGCCAGGAAGTTGTCGTAGTAGCGGCGCACCGTCGTCACCTCGGTGCCGGTGCCGACGAAGCCAAAGCCCTGGTCCAGGGTCGCGGTATCGGACTGGATGGCGGCCTGACGGCTGTACCCGACCACGCCGGCGTTGGTGATGTTGTTGCCGGTGGTCGACAGCCCCACCTGGGCTGCCAACAAACCGCTTTTGCCGATACTGAGAAGACTGGACATAATGTTTTTACTCTATTTGTAATTGGTAACGGCAGTTTTCCGCCAAACTTGACTAACCCGCCAGCGATCGCTTGATAATGCTGGTGAGCTTGTTCGCGTAATTCGGATCGGTGGCGTAGCCGGCCTTCTGCAAGCCCTGGGCGAAGCTGCTGGCGTCGCCCGCGCTGGCCAGCACTTTTTCGTAGCGTGGATTGCTGGCCAACAGCTTGGCGTAATCCTTGAAACTGTCGCTGTAGCTGTCGTAGGCGCGGAAACGCTCAACCTTGGTCTGCGCCTTGCCGTTGACGTATTCGGTGGTGGTGGCCTCGACCACCTTGCCCTTCCAGTCGCCGCCGGCCTTGATGCCGAACAGGTTGTGGCTGTTGCTGCCGTCGCGGCCCTTGATCTCGCGCTTGCCCCAGCCGCTCTCCAGCGCCGCCTGGCCCAGCATGAACTTGGCCGGGATGCCGGTGGCGCGGCTGGCTTCCTCGGCGTCGGCGCCGAGCTTTTGCTGGAAGCTGCGCACGTGCGGCGCCTGGCTGCCCTTGTTGATGTTGGTGGCAGGAACCGCGCTGTTGTCGTCGACCGACGCAGTTGCCCCACCCGCCGCACCGGGGCCGCCGGCCGCCGCGATGGCGCGCTGCAGCTTGGCGTCCATCAGGCTGGACAGGCCGCCGAAGCTGCCGCCGTTGGCGCGGTCGCCGGCCTCGTTGCCGATCGCCAGCGCCTGCTGGTCGGCGGTCTTGGACAGCTGGCGTATCAGCATGTCCGACAGGCCGATGCCCTTCTTGGCGATATTCTGGCTGGTCTGCTGGTCCAGCATGGTGGTGAACATCTTGGACTGCTGACTGTCCATCATGCCGTCCTGCGGCGTCGCCTCGCGCATGCTCTTCATCATCATGTTGACGAACATGGCTTCGAACTGCGTGGCGGCGGTCTTCAACGCCTCCGGGCTGCCGGCCTTGGCCGACTGCCGCAGGCTGCCCATGTCCTTGAGGTCGAGGGCGAACTTGCTGCTGAGGTCGTTGGATGTATTTGGACTGGTCATGATGCGCCTCGCTTAGATGATTTCCAGCTCGGCGCGCAGCGAACCCGCCGCCTTCATCGCCTGCAAGATGGCCAGCAAATCCTGCGGTGTGGCGCCGATGGCGTTGAGCGCCTTGACCACCTCGGCCAGCGAGGCGCCGCCCTTGACCATCATGACCTTGCCGCTGTCGGCCTTGATGCCCACCTGCTGGTTGGGCGCGACCACGGTGCGTCCGCCCGACAATGGATTGGGCTGGCTGATCTGAGGATCGGCGGTCACCGAGATCGACAGGTTGCCGTGCGAAATGGCGCAAGTGTCGAGCGTGACCGCGCGGTTCATCACCACCGAACCGGTGCGGGCGTTCATGATGACCTTGGCCGGCTGTTCTGCCGGGTTGACCTGCATATCCTGCAAGGTGCCGATGAAGCTCACGCGCTGGTCGCTGCTGCTGGGCGACTGCACGCGGATCACGCGGCTGTCCAGCGCGTAGGCGATGCCGGAGCCGTATTTGTCGTTGATCGCCTCGACCACGCGGCTGGCGGTGGCGAAGTCGGCGGTGTTCAATTCCAGCTTGATGAAGTTGCCCTCGCCCAGGGTGGAGGCGACCGCGCGCTCGACGGTGGCGCCGGCCGAAATCTTGCCCACGCTGAGGTGGTTGACGGTCAGCGAGCTGCCGCCCGCGCCGCCGGCCGCGACGCCGACGCCGCCCACCAGCACATTGCCCTGGGCCATGCCGTAGACCTGGCCGTCGGCGCCTTTGAGCGGCGTCATCAGGAGCGTGCCGCCGCGCAGGCTCTTGGCGTTGCCCATCGACGAGACCGTGATGTCCAGCGTCTGGCCCGGCTGCGCGAACGGCGGCAGCGACGCCGTCACCATCACGGCGGCGACGTTCTTCAATTGCAGCGAGGTGCCTTGCGGCAGGTTCACGCCCAGCTGTTGCAGCATCGAGACCACGCTCTGCACGGTGAACGGGGTCTGCGTGGTCTGGTCGCCGCTGCCGTCGAGGCCGACGACCAGGCCGTAGCCGATCAGCTGATTCTGCCGCACGCCGGCAACGCTGACCAGGTCGCGCAGGCGCTCGGCGTGGGCCGGCGGCGCCAGCAGCGAGGCCGCCACCAGCGACAACGCGGCCAGCCTGCGTGCGCCCTGCATGAATGATTGAGTGCTGTCCATGTTCGCCATCAGAAAGGTAACAGGCTTTGGAAGAAGCGCGAGGCCATCGACGTCATCTCGGCGCGGTCGATCTGGCTGTTGGTGCGGTACTCGACCTTGGCGTCGGCCACGGCGGTCGACTGCACGGTGTTGCCGGTGGCGATATTGTCGGGATTGATCATGCCGGAGAAGCGGATGAATTCCACGCCCTTGTTCATCGCCACCTGCTTCTCGCCGGCCACGATCAGGTTGCCGTTGGCCAGCACCTCGACCACGGTCACGCCCATGGTACCGGTGAAGGTGTTGCTGGCCGACTGGTTGTCGCCGTCGGCGTACTTGCTGGCGTTGTTGGCGGCCAGGGTGGCGCCGAAGGTCGACTGCAGCGGATGCGGCACGCTGGCGCTGACACTGCCGGACTTGTTGCCCGAGCTGGCGCCGGCTTTGACGGCCGAGGTTTTCTCGGTGATGACCAGGGTCAGCACATCGCCCACCTGGCGCGCGCGGCGGTCCTCGAAGATCGGGCGGAAGGCGGCGTTCTGGTAGATCGCACCGTTGGTCGGCGCCGCCTGCAGCTGGGCGCTGGTCAGCGGACGGGCCGACATCGGCATCTGCACGATGGAGGTCGGGGTGGCCATGCAGCCGCTCAGGGCGGCCGCTGCTGCAACGATGGTGATGGCGTGTTTCATAATCCGCTCCTTACATCTGCGACAACTTGGCCAGCATCTGGTCGGAGGTGGTGATGGCCTTCGAATTGATTTCATAGGCGCGCTGGGTCTGGATCATATTGACCATTTCCTCGACCACGTTGACGTTCGAGGTTTCCACGTAGCCTTGCAGGATGACGCCGGTGCCGTTGGTGCCGGGGGTGTTGGTCTGCGCGTTGCCGGAAGCGCCGGTTTCCACGTACAGGTTCTCGCCCTTCGACTCCAGCCCGGTCGGGTTGATGAAGGTCGACAACTGGACGCTGCCGATCTGCTGCGGCGCCACCTGGCCCGGCAGCGTGACCGAGACGGTGCCGTCGCGGCCCACGGTGATCGATTGCGCGGTGATCGGGATGGTGATGGCCGGCTGCAGCACGAAGCCGCTGGAGGTGACCATCTGGCCGTTGTTGTCGCGCTGGAAGGAGCCGTCGCGGGTGTAGGCGGTGGTGCCGTCCGGCAGCAGCACGTTGAAGAAGCCGTTGCCGTTGACCATCAGGTCCTTGTCATTGCCGGTCGACTGGGGATTGCCCTGGGTGTGCACCCGTTCGATCGCCACCGGCCGCACGCCGGTGCCGAGCTGCATGCCTGACGGCAGGTTGGTCTGTTGCGACGACTGGCCGCCGGGCTGGCGGATGTTCTGGTACAGCAGATCCTCGAACACGGCGCGCGACTTCTTGAAGCCGTTGGTGCTGACGTTGGCCAGGTTGTTGGACGTGACATCGAGCGCGGTCTGTTGCGCTTCCATGCCAGTCTTGGCGATCCACAGTGAACGTATCATGATGCTTCTCCGGTTGCTCGGATGGGAGCCGTCAAAAGCGACAGCTACTCATCCCACGCCACCATTATGCGGGAGAGGGCATCAACTCAAAGCGAGGATCTGGGTGGCTTTTGCGGCGTTATTCTCGGCGTTCTTCAGCAAACTCATTTGCATCTCGAACTGCCTTGCCAGACTGATCATGTTGACCATGGAATCGACCGGATTGACGTTGCTGCCCTCCAGCGCGCCATCGACCACGCGTACCGCCGGGTCGTTCTCGGCCGGCGTGCCGCTCACTTGCCGGAACAGGCCGTCGTCGCCGCGCACCAGTCCCTTGACGTCCGGGTTGACCAGCTTGATCCGCCCCAGCACGTTGGCCGGGCCGGGCTTGAAGTCGGTGGAGATGGTGCTGACGGTGCCGTCGCCGGCCACCATCACCGTGGTGTCGGGCGGGATGGCGATCGGGCCGCCGTCGCCCACCAGCGTCTGGCCGCTGGTGGTTTGCAGCAGGCCGTTCTCGCTGACCTTCAGGCTGCCGTTGCGGGTGTAGGCTTCCGAACCGTCGGCCGACTGCACCGCGATCCAGCCCTGGTCGCGCACCGCGATGTCGAGCGCGCGGCCGGTGGTCTGGATCGGGCCGGCCCGCATGTCGGCGCCCACCGTGGAGTTGACCACGAAGGCGCGGGTCTGCAAGCCGTCCGACACTACCGGCACCGCCCGGAACGTATCGAGCTGCGCGCGGAAGCCGGTGGTGGTGGCGTTGGACAGGTTGTTGGCAACGGTGGCTTGCTGATCCATCACGTGCCGCGCACCTGTCATCGCGGTATAAACCAGGCGGTCCATGGCTATCTCCGATTAACGCAGCGCATTAACGCAGATTCACCAGGGTTTGCAGCACCGAATCCTCGGTCTTGATGGTCTGCGCATTGGCCTGGTAGACGCGCTGCGCGGTGATCATGTTGACCAGTTCGGCCGTCAGGTCGACGTTCGACACTTCGACCGAGCTGGCGCGCAGGGAACCCATCGAGCCGGCGTTCGGCACCCCGACCTGCGGCGTGCCCGAAGCCGAGCTTTCCGCCCAGGCGTTGTTGCCCAGCGGGGTCAGGCCGTCGACGCTGGAGAAGTTGGCCATGGCGATCTGCCCCATCGGGCGCGATTTGCCGTTGCTGTACTGGCCCAGGATCACGCCGTTGGCGTCGATGGCGTAACGCTGCCACGAACCAGCCGAGTACCCGTTCTGTACCGAGCCCAGATCGTTGGTGACGCTGCCGTACTGGGTGGTCTTATCGAACGTCGTGGCGACCGTCAGCGGCTGTTGGGAACCGGTGTCCGGGAAGATCGGCAACTGGATATTGAACGGCAGCGTTTGCGGCGTCGGCTGCATCAAGGCCATGGCCTCCGGGTCCAGCACCCCGCTTTTGCTGAACAACAGCGTGCCGACCTTGACGGCCGGCACAGTGATGGCGGCGGCCAGCTTGGCGTTAATCTGGTCGGGCGTCATGCCGGTGATCGAACCGCTATTGGTCGGATCGAGCGCGGTGATGGCGGCGGCGAGCGCATCCAACTGCGCCTGGGAGGCTGCAGCGGGCGGCGCGGTGGCGGCGGTGGTCATCGCGGCGCCGGCCGCGGTCGCATACAGCGCCGCCGACTGGGCGATCAGCAGCGGATCCGGCGGCGTCGCGCGCACCGCATTGTTGTAGGCCAAACGCGCGTCGAGCGTAGGCTGATCGGTGTTGATCGCCGCGGCCACGCCGGCCGAAACGATTTCCTTGTTGTCGGCCGCCGCGTACACGTCCCAGGTGTTGGCGTCGGTCTTGACGTAGTAGGTCGTCATGATGTGCGAGGTACCCAGGCTGTCGTACACGTTCAGCACGGTCTGCTTGTTGTAGCTGTTCGGATCGCCGGCGTCGAAAGGTATCTTGGCCGGAACTTTTTCGGCCGAGCTCAGGTTCAACTGAAAATTGGCGGTGGAGGTTTGCACCGGCGTCAGGTCGGACTTGTCCAGCGTCAGCGGCACCGGCGCGCCCAGCTGGATCACGCCGGCCGCGTTCGACAGGTAACCGGTCAGCTGCGCTCCCTGGGCGTTGATCAGCGTGTGGGTGTTATCTTCGTGGAACTGGCCGTTGCGCGAGTACTGCACCGCGCCGTTGACCACTTCGCGGAAGAAGCCGCCGCCGTTGATCGAGATGTCCAGCGGGTTGTTGCTGGTCTCGATATTGCCCTGCGTGAATTGCTGGGCCAGCTTGGCCGTCGTCACACCGATGCCGGGATTGTTGCCCGACACGCCGTTCAGCGAGTTCGCGTACAGGTCCGCAAACTGCGCCTGCGAGCCCTTGAAGCCAACCGTGCTGGCGTTGGCGATGTTGTTGCCGATAACGTCCAGCGATTTGGATGCTGCGTTCAGGCCGCTAAGTCCTTGTTGGAACATGGTATTCCCCTATGCTAGGTGTGACGTGTGAACTGCGTTACAAAACTTCTTTGACATCGGACATGGCGAACTGTCCGAGCGAGGTATTCAATTTGACGCCGCCGCTGCCGGTCGACACGCTGGCCACCGCCGCCAGCTGCAGCGCGGTCGAGTCGGTCAGCGTCTTGCCGGCGCTCACCGCCTTGACGGTGAAGGTGTAGGCGCCGGCCGGCGCGGCGGTCTTGCCGTCGGTGGTGCCGTCCCAGGTGATCGGGTAGGTGCCGACGTCGGTGCTCTTCATGCTCATGGTGCGCACCGTGGCGCCGCTCTTGTCCTGGATCGAGATCGTCACGCTCTCGGCGGGCGAGGCCAGGTCGATGCCGAACACGCTGGTGCTGGTGCTCTTGCCGGCGTCGTCGGTGCTGGTCGATAGTTCGACACCTGCGCCCTTGACCAGCACGCCCTTGCCGATCAGATTGGTGGCGATCAGCGATTGCGACGCGGCCTGGTCGGTGCGCAGCGATTCCAGCGTGGCGTTGACCTTGTTGATGCCGGTCACCGTCGACAGCTGGGCCAGCTGGCTGGTCATGGCGGCGTTGTCCATCGGGTTCAGCGGGTCCTGGTTCTTCAGCTGCGTGACCAGCAGCTTCATGAACTTGTCCTGGTCCGCGCCGATGTCGTTGGACGTGCTGCTGGTGTTGCTGGTGTTGCTGGTGGTGTTGACCGGGGCCGCGACGGGCGTGTCGATCACTGCGCTGATAGTCATGATTGCCTCTTAAAAATTACTGGCCGATGGTCAGGGTCTTGAGCAGCAGCGTCTTGGCCGCGTTCATGGTCTCGACGTTGGTCTGGTAGGAACGCGAGGCCGACAGCATGTTGACCATCTCGTCCACCACGTTCACGTTGGGCATGGTCACATAGCCCTTGTCGTCCGCCATCGGATGCTTGGGGTCGTACATCTGCTTCATCGGCGACTGGTCTTCCACCACCTGCTTGACCCGCACCCCGGTCGAAGCGCCGCCGTCGGCCGGCGTGGTCGCCTCGAACACCACCTGGCGCGCGCGGTAGGCCTCGCCGCTGGCGCTGGTGGCGCTGTCGGCATTGGCCAGGTTGGAGGCGACCACGTTGAGCCGCTGCGCCTGGGCGCTCATGGCCGAACCTGAAACATTGAAAATATTAAACAGCGACATGATCAGTTACCTCCCTGTATCGCCGCCATCATGTTCTTGATCTGGGCGTTGATTGCGGTGATGCCGGCCTCGTAGCGGATGGCGTTGTCGGCGAACTGGTTGCGCTCGACGTCCATGTCGACCGTGTTGCCGTCGACCGCGCCCTGCACCACGCCGCGGTACAGCAGCGGCGTGCCGTCCGCCATCGTGGTGCCGTCTTGTTGAGGGCTGGGGTAATGTTTGCTGGCGGTGGTCTTCAGCGTCGCGGTGGCGTTGGTCTTGTCCAGCGCGGCCTGCATGGCGCTGGAGAAGTCGATGTCGCGTGCCTTGTAATTGGGCGTATCGCCGTTGGCGATATTCGAGGCGAGCACGCTCTGCCGCTGGGAGCGCAGCCCCAGCGCGGCTTCGTTGAAGCGCAGATAATCGTCGAGTTTCCCAACCATGACAGCTCCCTATGGACGTACTTGTTATGACAGGATCGATGATACGGAGTTGCCCCCGGTAACCATCGAGCGATAAGCAAGCGCTTTTCGGTCCTATTCAAGGCTTCAAGTCCAGACCGCCAGACTATGATGGCCATATTGAAGGGGATTCTCACACCATGAAACGACTGCTCACCACTGCCGCCCTGCTGGCCCTGCTGCCGACGGCTCAGACTCAGGCCCAGCAAGCCGCGCCCCTGCGCCAGGACGCGGTCGCGCTCAAGCGCAGCGTCGAACAGTTCCTGCAAGTACAAAGCGGCGGCCTGCCCGGCCAGGTCACGGTCGCCGTCGGCGCCATCGATACTCGCATGAACCTGGCCGCCTGCCCCGATCCGCAAGCCTTCTTCATGCCCGGCGCGCGCGCCTGGGGCAAGACCACGGTCGGCGTGCGCTGCGTGGCGCCGGCCGCCTGGACCATCTATATCCAGGCCACGGTCAGCGTGGTCGGCGACTACATCGCCAGCGCCGCGCCGCTGGCACAGGGCCAGGCCATCGAGGCCGGCCAGCTGGTGACCCTGAAGGGCGATCTGACAACATTGCCGGCCGGGATAGCCACCGACATGGCCCAGGTGATCGGCCGCAGCACCAATATTTCACTGCCGCCGGGCACGCCGCTGCGCCTCGATACGCTGCGCAGCAAGCCGGTGGTGCAGTCCGGCCAGCTGGTGCGCCTCGTTTCCAGCGGCAACGGTTTCAGCGTGTCGGCCGAGGCGCGCGCCATGAGCACGGCGGGTGACGGCCAGGTAGTGCAGGTAAAAACTTCCGGTGGGCAACAAATTACAGGAATCGCCAAGGCGGGCGGGCTGGTGGAGGTGGCGTTTTGATCGAACGCCAGGGGGTCTTGAGGCACGGCAGCGCTAAAGTTTTGGCGCCGGCCGCCGTTACATACTCAGATCCCGGAGTTTCGTACTCCAACCAGAGAAGGATAGCGCTGTGAAAATTAACGATACATTGAAGAGCACGACCGGCTTGCCGTCGTCGACGCCGGCTTCTACCTCGACTGCGCGCGGCGCGGACAAGGCGGCGGCCCCGGCGACGCCCGCAACGTCCGACAACGTGCGCCTGTCGCCGCAAGGCCAGGCATTGGCGGCCAGTGCGGCCGGCGGCGCCAGCACGGTGTTCGACACCAAAAAAGTCGAGCGCATCAAGCTGGCCATCGCCGACGGCCAGTTCCAGGTCAACTCGGAAAAAGTAGCGGATGGCTTGCTGGATACAGTCAAGGATCTGCTGCACTCTCGCAAACGATAGGTCTACCATGTCAACCGCTACCCCGCTGAACAGCCTGCGCGAAGAAGAACACATCATGACGACCCTGCTGGGCGTTTTGAAGCAGGAGCAGCAATACCTGGTGGCGGCGGAAATTGACGGCCTGACGGCGGTCACCACCAAGAAATCGGCACTGGTCACGCAGATGACCCTGTTGTCGGCCCAGCGCCACCGCGCCCTGGGCAAGGCCGGCTACCCGGCCGAGGAAGCCGGCATGGATGCCTGGGTCGCCGCCAGCGGCGCCGACGCCGCCGAAGCATCCGTCCTGTGGCAGGCGCTGCAGCACCATGCGCGCGAAGCCAAGGAGCTGAACCGCATCAACGGCATGCTGATCAACAAGCAGATGAACCACACGCAAGGCGCGCTGCAAGCGCTGCGTCCGCAATCGGCGGGCGCCAACAACTTCTATGGCCCTGGCGGCCTGCCTACTTCCCTGCCCCGCAGCCGCGGCTTCCTGGCCGGCTGATCCAGATTTATTGCTGAGCCGGCGCCGGCGTCGGCACTTCCGTCACCGTATCCGGGATACCGGACAAGATCGTGACCGCCACGCGGCGGTTGCGCGCGCGGCCGATCGGGTTGTCGTTCGGCGCCACCGGCACGTTCGAGCTGAAGCCCACCGCCGTCAGGCGTTCCGGCGCCACGCCGGCGTCGATGAACAGCCGCACCACGCTGCTGGCGCGCACCGCCGACAATTCCCAGTTGGACGGGAACAGCGTGTTGCGGATCGGCTGGTTGTCGGTGTGGCCTTCGACCTGCACCTTGTGGTCGTCGTTTTTCAGCAGGCCGGCGACGGCGCGCAGCGCCTCGGTCGACTCGTTGGTCAGGCGCGCCTCGCCCGGATCGAACAGCACCGAGGCGTTGATCTCGACGCTGACGCCGCGGCTGTTCTGCGTGACCCGCACCTTGCCCTCCTTGACCAGCGGCGCCAGGGTGGACAACAAGTCCTGCGCCAGCCTGGTCATCTGGGTCTTTTCCTTGCGCAGCAGTTCGGCGTGGCGCCGCAGGTTGGGATTGGGGATCGGCAGGTTGGGCACTTCGGTGTTGACCGGCTTGGCCGAACCGGCGCCGCCGAAGGCGTCGCCCAGCGCCACCGACAGCACCTTGTAGCGGCCGATATTGACCACCGAAATCGCGTACATCACCACGAAGAAGGCGAACAGCAAGGTGATGAAGTCGGCGTAGGAGATCAGCCAGCGCTCGTGGTTCTCCGGTTCGTCGTCGAACTTCCTGCGGGCGCGCCGGTTCTGCATGTCAGTGTTCCCGCATCAGCGTGGCGATGCGTTCGTCGATGACGCGCGTGTGGTCGCCGGTGGCGATGTCGTAGAACACGGCGGCGGCGATTTCCTGCTGGTGCACCGCCTGCGTGACGATGGCCTTGAGCTTGTTGGCGATCGGGTAGAAGAACAGATTGGCCAGGCCGACGCCGTAAATGGTCGAGACGAAAGCCACGGCGATGCCGGAGCCGAGCTTGCTGGGGTCGGTGAGGTTTTCCATCACGTGGATCAGGCCCAGCACCGCGCCCAGGATGCCGATGGTGGGCGAATAGCCGGCCGCCGATTCCCAGATGCGCACCGCCTGGCGTTCTTCCGTTTCGTAGGCGGTGATTTCGGTGTCGAGGATCTGGCGCAGCTTGTCGGGGTTGATGCCGTCGACGATCAGGCGCAGGCCCTTGGTGTTGAACTTGTCCTTGGAGGCGAGCATATAGCGCTCCAGCGACAGCAGGCCGTCGCGCCGCGCCGCCAGGTTCCAGGCGTTGATGTCGCGCGCCAGCAGCACGCGGGTGTCGGCCGGCGGCGCGAACACCAGGCGCAGCATGCGCAGGCCGCGCACAAAGGTGCGGAACTTGGTCTGCAACAGTACCGCGCCGAAGGTGCCGACCACGACGATCGCAAACGCGGCCGGTTGCAGCAACGACGCCAGCTTGCCGCCCTCGAGCGTCTGGCCGACGACGATGCCGGCCAGCGCCAGCAGCACCCCGGCTACGCTGGCCCAGTCCAAGACCGCTCCCGAAGTGAGGCGCGCAACCGTGCCACGGCCTGCGTATGCAGCTGCGATACGCGCGATTCCGATACGCCCATCACGGCGCCGATTTCTTTCAAGTTGAGCTCCTCTTCGTAGTACAGCCCCATCAGGATCTTTTCGCGCGGCGGCAGCGCGTCGATGGCGTCGATCACGGCCTGGCGGAAGTCGCCGTCCAGCAGCGAGCGCAGCGGATCGCTCTCCTCGTCCGAGCAGTAACGGTCGAGGAAGCTGTCGTTGCCGTCGTCGTCGTGAAAATCTTCGTAGTACACCAGCTGGTGGCCGCCGCCGTCGGACAGCATGTCCTGGTAGTCGGACAGCGACAGCTTGAGCATCTTGGCCACTTCCGACTCGGTCGGCGGATGGCCCAGGCGCTGCTGCAGCGTGCTCATCGCCGTTTCGATCTTGCGCATGTTCTGGCGCATCGAGCGCGGCAGCCAGTCGCTGTTGCGCAGCTCGTCGAGCATGGCGCCGCGGATGCGCAGCACGGCGTAGGTTTCGAACTGGGCGCCATGGGTGTCCTCGTAACGGCTGATGGCGTCGAGCAGGCCGATCATCCCGGCTTGCACCAGATCGTCGACTTCGACGCTGGGCGGCAGTTTCGCCTTCATGTGGTGGGCCAAGCGCTTGACCAACGGCATATGCTCCGTCAGCAAAGAATTCTTGTCCACTTTCCCTTTGACCGTGTACATAGCCTGTTTATTATTGATTAAGCGCTAAAATTATGATGCTCCCTTAACGGAAAGATGGCGAGCCGGCCAGCGCGAAGCGCCCCGCCAGTTGACGAAACGCGACCGAAGCCCCGGCCAGCGGAAACGCATCGACCACCGCACGCCCCAAGCGTGCCGCGCGCTGCAGGTATTCATCCGCCGGCACCGATCCCATCGAAACGAGGTTCACCGCCAGGTATCGGCTTGCTGCCTGTGCCATATTATCGTATACCACCTTTGCTTCCGATTCGGAAGCCCCGGTGACCAGAATTCCAAACGGCCGCCGACCGAGCTCCTGGTTCAGGCGCTTGATCATACTGTACGCGGCCTTGATCGAGGTAGCGCTATTCGATACCTGCACCACGATTTCCGAGCTGGCCATGACCGGCACCGGGAAGGCCACGCCGTCGAACTCGCCGTCGACGATGACGATGCCGGTCTGCTTGGCCAGCACGTCGAAGGCCTTGGCCAGGCGGCGCGTCTCGTCCGGGCCGCTGCGCGCCACGCCGCGTGTCATCGACGCCACAGCGAAGCCTTGCGGCACCTGGTGGATCACCTGGTTCAGCGCGCACTCCTGGCGCGCCACGTCGAGCAGGCTGGCGCCGCCGTCCACGCCGAGGCGGGTGGCCACGCCGTGGGCGCTGGCGCAGGCGTCGACCAGCAGCACGTCGTTGCCGGCGCGCGCCAGCGAGGCGCCCAGGTTGACCAGCATGGCGCCCTTGTCATCGTGGGGCGTGGCCGACAGGAAGGTGACGATGCGCGGCTTGGGCCCCGCCAGCATGCGGCGCAGTCCCTCCGCCTGGTCGAAATCGAAATTAGCCAAGGTGCACCTCGCGCATTGCTTGCTGGGCCTGGCCGTTGCTCATCAAGAGAGGCAGTTCGGCGTCCAGGTATTGGGTGTGGACGACATCGCGTTTCAGCTTGAAAGCACGGTCGATCAGGTAGGCCGGATCGGCCAGGTGCAGGTCTTCCGGCACGCGCTGGCCGTTCGACACGTAGAACAGATTGAGTTTTTGGCGGATCACCACGTCAAGCACGTTGCCGATGGCGGCCGCTTCGTCCAGCTTGGTCATGATGCAGCCGGCCAAGCCGCTGCCCTGATAGGCGCGCACCACTTCGTTCAAGGTTTCCTGGGTGGCCGTGGCGTTCAGGCACAGCAGGCGCTTGACGTCGGCGCCGGCGCCTTGCAGCATCGAGACCTGTTCCGTCACCATCTGGTCGCGCTGGCTGACGCCGACCGTGTCGATCAGCACCGTGTGCTTGTTCTTCAACTCCTTGAGGGCGATGCGCAGGTCGGCTTCGTCCTTGACCGAGTGCACCATCACGCCGAGGATCTTGCCGTAGATGCGCAGCTGCTCGTGGGCGCCGATGCGGTAAGCGTCGGTGGTGATCAGGGCCAGCTTGTCCGGGCCGTGGCGCATCACGCAGCGCGCGGCCAGCTTGGCGGTGCTGGTGGTCTTGCCGACGCCGGTCGGGCCGACCAGCGCGAACACGCCGCCCTGCTCGATCAGCGCGTCTTCGTTGGCCATGGTTTGCAGGTTGCGGGTCAGGACGTTCTTGATCCAGCGCAGGCTGTCGGCGGCGTCGCGGTTGGCCGGCAGTTTTTCGATCAGGTAGCGCGCCAGGCTGGCCGAGAAGCCGGCCGCCAGCATCTCGCGCAGCACGGCGGCTTTCTGCGGCTCGCGCGCTTGCGTGGTGCCCCAGGAGATCTCGGCCAACTGGGTTTCCATCATGCCGCGCATGGCGCGGATTTCGCTCATCATGCCCTGCATTTCGGCGGCGGCGTTCTGCTTGGCGCTGGCGACGGCGGCGCTGACCATGGCGGCGATCTGGTCGACGTCCAGCGCGGCCTGGGCAGGAGCCCGGGCTGGCGCGACGGCGGCGGCCTTGGTGACGCTGGCGAACGACGAGGCCGACGCCACCACGCGGCGCACCGGTTGGACTGGCAGGGCTACCGGCGCAGGGCTTGGGGTATTCGATTCAAAACGCGGCTCCAAACGCTGATCGGCGCGGCCTTGCGGCAAGACGCTGCCCAGATCGAGCGACGGTGCCGGTTCGGCCATCGGCGAGTGCGGCGCCGGCATGGCCAGCGAGGCGGCATCGTCGTTGGCCAGGGCGAGGATTTCAACCCCGCCATCGGCCTGGCGGTTGGATAGGATCACGGCATCGGGGCCGAGCGATTCGCGCACTTTGCGCAGCGCCTCGCGGGATGTCGGTGCGGTAAATTTTTTGACGTTCATGGCCGGCTCTCAGGAATCTAAGTCAAGCAGTGCGTCTTCCGGATGAGACGCCTTTACTCTGACAGTGCCATTATTGACGATGCACTCTGGAAACGATCCGAGGAACAGGGGGGCAAATGGGCCGCATTTCGCCATTGCGGTCGAGGCGGCTTAGCTGTCGCGGAAAACCTCCTCCAGCGAGGCGGCGCCAACGAAGTTTTGGGCCCATGCCGACAGCTGCGATTCATCGGCCGTCAAAAGCCGTGTGCGGACAGCAGCATCCAGCTCGCCGAAGCGTTGCTGCAACAAGGCGGTCAGCAGGGCAGACTGCCCTTCTTGCCGTCCTTCTTGCCGTCCTTCTTGCCGTCCTTCCTGCCGTCCTTCTTGTCGCCCCTGTTGCCATCCTACTTGCCGCCCCTCTTCAAGTCCGTGCTTGCGCCATTGCTCCATGCAAAGGCGTTCCATCGAAGATATGTAAGGCATAGTTCGCCTCCTTTCCAATTGCAAAGCCACGTAGGCCACCCGAACTTCCAATGCTTGCGGCAATCGCATGATCCAGTCGATCACCCGGTACAAATTGATGATACGCCGCTTGTCCCAATCACGCTGATACAGAAGTTTGGTGAGCCGCAATTTGGCGGTGCGCCGGCGGTGGGGGCTTCCCCTGGTCTGCCGCGCCTGCAAATGCGCCAGCGTCACCAAGGCAAAGGGGTTCTCGTGCCACTGCAACTCGTCAAGGCGATCGGCGAAGTCCAATAGTTTGACGACAGGGAACTCAATCCCCACCGTGCAGCCAAGCAAACGGTAACTAAACGACGAAGGCCGCCAACGCTTGCCACCATCGGTCAGCAACGCCATGCTGGCTACCGCGCGGTGGTAGCGATCATAGACGCGATAGTTGTAGACAAACATACGTTCCGCAAAGTCCGTATCGCGCCAGCCCTGCACTTCCAGATGCAGCAGCACCCATTGCTCGCCGCCATCATGCAAGTGCACCGAAACCAGCTTATCGAGCAAGCGTTTGCCCAACTCGGCATCGCAAGTCAGCGCGGAAAATTCCTGATCGAGAAATGTGTACGGCCGCGACCAGTCAATCGCAGCATGCGCAAGAGGGAAATAAAAGGCCATGAACTCGGGGAAGTGGTGCATGACCGCTTCCTTCCATGGCGTGTCGAAATCGTCGTCATCCATGCAAGCAGTCTAGGCCGCCCACATGGATGCATCCGCGATCCGCTCAAACTTAGGCCGGCTGCTGGCCCACCAGCGCCGTCACGCGGATGGTCTTGGTCTCCGGGATCTCCGCATGCGACAGCACCTTCAATTGCGGCAAGGCGCGGCGCAGGAAGCGCGACAGCAAGGCCCGCAGCGGCCCCGGCACCAGCAGCACCGGCGTCAAGCCCAGCGCCTCCTGCTGCTGCGCCGCCGCCTGCGCCTGCTGGGCGATGGTGTCGGCCAGCCCCGGCTCGATGCCGGCGCCATCCGGACCGCTGGCCGCCAGCGCCTGCATCAACAAGCGTTCCAGGCGGTTATCCAGGGTCATCACCGACAACTCGCTGGCGCCGGGGAACAGCTGCTGCACGATAGCGCGTCCCAGCGCGATGCGCACCAGCGCCGTCAGGTCGCCCGGGTCCTGCGTGTGCACGGCGTGCTCGGCCAGCGTCTCGATGATGGAGCGCATGTCGCGGATATGCACGCCTTCCATCAGCAGGTTCTGCAACACCTTCTGCAGGGTCGACAGCGAGACCATCTTCGGCACCAGGTCTTCCACCAGCTTGGGCGCATCCTTGCCCAGGTGGTCCAGCAGCGACTGCACCTCGGCCCGGCCCAGCAGCTCGGAGGCGTGGGTCGTGATCAGGTGATTCAGGTGGGTCGCCACCACGGTGCCGGCGTCGACCACGGTGTAGCCCATGCCCTGCGCCTGGTCGCGCAGATTGGCGTCGATCCAGGTGGCCGGCAGGCCGAAGGCCGGATCGGTGGTCGTCATGCCCGGCAAGGTGCCGCTGGCCATGCCCGGATTGATCGCCAGGAACTGGCCGTTGAAGGCCTCGCCCATGCCCACCTCCACGCCCTTGAGCGTGATGCGGTAGGCCGACGGCTTCAATTCCAGGTTGTCGCGGATGTGCACCGGCGGCGCCAGGAAGCCCACCTCCTGCGCGAACTTCTTGCGGATGCCCTTGATGCGCTTGAGCAGCTCGCCGCCCTGGGTCTTGTCCACCAGCGGGATCAGGCGATAGCCCACTTCCAGCCCCAGCGTATCGACCGGCATGATGTCCTGCCAGCTGGCCTCCTCCTGCTCCGGCGCGGCGGCCGGCGACGCCGCCGCTTCGGCCGCCGCCACTTCGGCGATCTTGCCCTCCTCAGCCTTGCGCGTCATCATGTAGGCCGAACCGGCCAGCACGCCGGCCAGCAGCAGGAACACCAGGTTGGGCATGCCCGGGATCAGGCCCATGCCGCCGATGATGGCGGCGGTGATGTAGAGCACCTGCGGCTTGGCGAACAATTGCCCCACCACCTGGGTGCCGATGTCCTGCTCGCTGGCCACGCGCGAGACCACGATACCGGCCGCGGTCGAAATCACCAGCGACGGGATCTGCGCCACCAGGCCGTCACCGATGGCCAGCAAGGTGTAGTTCTTGAGCGCGTCGGCAAAGGTCAGGTCGTGTTGCAGCAGGCCGACCAGCAGGCCGCCGACCACGTTAATCACCGTCACCAGGATGCCGGCCACGGCGTCGCCGCGCACGTATTTGCTGGCGCCGTCCATGGCGCCGTAGAATTCGGCTTCCTGCGCCACTTCGCTGCGGCGCTTGCGGGCGTCGGCCTCGCCGATCAGGCCGGCGTTGAGGTCGGCGTCGATCGCCATCTGCTTGCCCGGCATCGCATCCAGGGCGAAACGCGCGCCCACCTCGGCGATACGGCCCGCACCCTTGGTCACCACGGTGAAGTTAATGATCGTCAAAATAATGAACACCACGATACCGACCGTGTAGTTACCGCCGATCAGGAAGTGGCCGAAGGCCTCGATCACCTTGCCGGCGGCGTCGGGACCGTTGTGGCCCTCGGTCAGCACCACCCGGGTCGAGGCCACGTTCAGCGACAGGCGCAGCATGGTCGACACCAGCAGGATGGTCGGGAAGGCCATGAAGTCCAGCGGCTTGACCGTGTACAGGCTGGTCAGCAGCACGATCACCGCCAGCGCGATGTTGAAGCTGAAGAAGATGTCGAGCACAAAGGCCGGCAGCGGCAGCACCATCATCGCCAGCAGCATGATGATCAGGATAGGCGCGGCCAGGCTGCTCTTGTTGCGGCTGTTGGCGATGCCTTGCAGCCATGGCGGCAGTTTCAGGTTGCTCAGGGCGTTCATGCGGGTGTTCCGTTATTCAAGTCGGGTTTCTGCTGGTGCGATGCGGGGTTGAGCGGATCGAGCTCAGGCGGCACATCGAGTGACTTCGGTATATCCGGGCGCTTGCCGTCGCCCTTGCTGAACAGGCGCAGCTGGAACACATAGGCCAGCACTTCGGCCACCGCCGAGTACAGCGCCTCCGGAATCTCGTCGCCGATCTCGGTGTGCTTGTGCAGCGCGCGCGCCAGCGCCGGCGCTTCCAGCATGATCACCTTGTGCTCCCTGGCGATCTCGCGAATCTTGGCCGCCACTTCGTCGCTGCCCTTGGCCACCACCTTCGGCGCGCCGCGCATGCCGTCGCTGTACTTCAGCGCCACCGCGTAGTGGGTAGGATTGGTCACCACCACGTCGGCGGTCGGCACGTCGGCCATCATGCGGCGCTTGGCCATCTCGCGTTGCAGCTGGCGGATCTTGGCCTTGATTTGCGGATTGCCGTCGGACTCCTTGGATTCCTGGATCAGCTCCTGGCGGGTCATCTTCAGCTTGTTCGCGTAGTGCCACATCTGGTAAGGGCCGTCGATGGCGGCGATCAGGCCGAGCGCGCCGACGATGAACAGGAAGCTGCTGCCCAGCATATTGAGGGTGTGCGTCATGCCCAGCTTGAGCGGCTCGACCGCCAGGCCGATCACGGCGTCCTTCTGCTTCATCACCACCAGCCAGGCCACCATGCCCACCACCAGCGCCTTGGCCACCGCCTTGAACAGCTCGACCAGCGAATTGGACGAGAACATATTGCCGAGGCCGTTGGCCGGGTTGAGTTTGTTGAAGTTGGGGGCGATCGCCTTGCCGCTGAACAGCCAACCGCCCACCAGCAGCGGCGACGCCAGCGCGACGATCATCACCGCGATGCCCAGCGGCAGGCAGGCGAGCATCACCCGCACCACGTCGACGCCGATGCGGTTGAGCAGGATGTCGGCATCGAAGATTTGTTCCTGGGTCAAGCTCAGGCCGGACACCAGGGCGGCGTTGAGCTGGCGCACCAGCCCGTCGCCGGTCATCCACAGGCCGGCGCCGGCCGCCATCAGCACGGTAAACGTCGCCACTTCCCGCGATCGGGGGACGTCGCCCTCTTCACGCGCCTGCTCGAGGCGCTTCGCTGACGCGGGTTCGGTCTTTTCTGCGTCGCTGTCTTCTGCCATGGAATCTGCCTGCTGCGGGGTTTATCTCGACCGTGCCATTATCGACCGCGGCGGGACCGGGCCATCGCCCGAATACGGCGGTATTTCCGGCCCTGCTCGTAGATTCCTTACGGCAATTTCCGGCCGCCCGGCTCGGCGATCGCCTGCTTGACGGCCTGCTCGATGGCGCCGAACACGGATTTGCCGTCGCCGCCCAGCATGTCGATGCGGATGGTGTCGCCGAACGCCATGTAGGGCGTGAGCGGCGCGCCGCCGGCGATGGTCTCCAGGCAGCGCTGCTCGGCGATGCAGGAATAGCCGCGCTTGGCGTCCTTGTTGGACACCGTGCCCGAGCCGATGATGGACCCGGCCCGCACATTGCGCGACTTGGCCAGGTGGGCGATCAGCTGCGGGAAGTTGAACACCATGTCGACGCCGGCCTGCGGCTTGCCGACCAGCTTGCCGTTCCAGGTCGACAGCAGCGGCAGGTGGACCTTGCCGCCCTTCCAGGCGTCGCCCAGCTCGTCCGGCGTGACCGCCACCGGCGAGAAGCTGGTGGCCGGCTTGGACTGGACAAAGCCGAAGCCCTTGGCCAGCTCGTCGGGAATCAGGTTGCGCAGCGACACATCGTTGACCAGCATCAGCAGGCGGATGCGCTGATGCGCCTGGTCCGGCGTCGCGCCCATGCTCACGTCGTCGGTGATGACCGCCACTTCGGCCTCGAAATCGATGCCCCACTCCTCGTGGAACAGCGCGATGTCATCGTGCGGCCCGAGGAAATCGTCGCTGCCGCCCTGGTACATCAGCGGATCTTCCCAGAACGACGGCGGCAGCTCGGCGCCGCGCGCCTTGCGCACCAGCTCCACGTGGTTGACGTAGGCCGAGCCGTCGGCCCACTGGAAGGCGCGCGGCAGCGGCGCCATGCAGTGCTCCGGCGCGAACTCGAAGCTGCGGCGGGCGCGGCCCTGGTTCAGTTCCTGGTAGATGGCGTCCAGCTGCGGCGCGATGAAGGTCCAGTCGTCCAGCGCGCGCTGCAGGGTGCGCGCTACGCCGTCCGCCAGTTGCGCGGTTTTCAGGTCGCGCGACACCACCATCAGCTGGCCGTCTCGGGTGCCGTCCTTCAGCGTTGCCAGCTTCATGCGGCGGGGGCCAACAGTGCCAGTTGTTCCGCCGTCAGGTAGCACCACTCGCCCTCGGCGATGCCCAGCGACTCCAGCGTCAGCGCGCCGATGGCGGAGCGATGCAGGGCGCTGCAATGGTTGCCGGCGGCCGCCAGCATGCGCTTGACCTGGTGGTACTTGCCCTGCTCCAGCACGATTTCCAGCTGGTGCTCGCCGCGCTTGACGCAGGTCTGCGCCGCCAGCGGCGCCGGCTCGTCGTGCAGCTGCACGCCGGACAGCAATTGCGCCACCAGCTCGTCGGTGACGGGCTCCTGGGTGGTTGCCTGGTAAATCTTCGGCACATGGCGCTTGGGCGACGATTGCGCGTGGATGAACGGGCCGTCGTCCGACATCAGCAGCATGCCGGTGGTGTCATGGTCGAGGCGGCCGACCGGCTGCACCTCGCGCCAGCTGAACTGCTCGGGCAGCAGAGTCAGCACGCCGGGGTGGTGGCTGGGCTTGCGCGAGCATTCGAAATTGGCCGGCTTGTTGAGCGCGATGTACAGGTGCTCGCGGTAGACCCATTCCTCGTCGAAGATGGTCAGCACCAGGCCATCGGTCTCGATGCTGGCTTTGTAGTTGTCGTGCACGACCCCGCCAATGCTGACTTCGCCATCCTCGATGAGGGAGCGGCAATACTTGCGGGTGCCATAACCCTGCGATTGCAGGATGCGGTCTAGGGATAGTTTACTCATGGCCGGATTTTACAGGATGGCGGTGGCAGCGGGAAGGCGCAGATTATTGCAGCGCAGCATTCATTCTAGATAGCCATCAACCTTGATGAATATCAAGTCCCGCGCCAATTCCATTGATAAACTGAAATTGCACTAGGAATTCGCCTAGTGCATTAGGAATGCTCAGCAGGACTTACCATGTCTACCTTACCTACCGTCACGACAGCGGCGCAAGAACAGGCCGCCATGCACAGAACCGAACTGCTGCTGGCGCGCTGCCGCAGCTGTCTGCCGGCGGACGCCGCCCCCGCCGGCGCCCTGGAACAGTGGCATGCCGCCCGGCAAGCACACTTCCTGGCCTGGCTGGACGCCGGCGGCTTCGCGCAAAGCGACGCCGCAATTGAAAACAGCGGCATTGCGCCGCTGTTTTCAGCCCCACTACAGGACTCTTTACGAGGAATCGAAATTCTCTCTACTCCGCATCAATGATGCAGCTGAGTAGTTCCATCAAATTGAACAAGATGCTGACAACAAGATAAACTGTTTATATCGGCCTCCCTTGGAAAGAACTACAACACCACTATAGCCCACCGGCTCGGATATGCAAGCATGAATAAGGCTGGATTGATAATGTTAATCGCCAGTCCAGTGATGCGATCACTGCGCCTAACGGCCAGCCTGCCTGCCCGCCCGCCTAGCGCAGGCTGGGCTTGACGTTATCCAGCGCCGATTTGACCGCGCCGGCGCCCATGGCCGCGCCGAATTTCTTCAGCACGCGTTCCGGCAAGCCTTCATGCTGGGTGTAGTCGATGATGTCTTCCGCCTTGACCACGTCGCGCGCCACGCTGTCGACCGTGCCGAAGGCGTCGGCCAGGCCCATGTCGATGGATTTGGCGCCGGTCCAGAACAGGCCGGAGAACATGTCAGGGCTTTCCTTCAGGCGCTTGCCGCGGCCGCTGCGCACCACCTGGATGAACTGCTGGTGGATCTCGTTGAGCATGGTCTGCGCGTATTGCTTGTGCTTTTCGGTCAGCGGGCTGAACGGGTCCATGAAGCCCTTGTTCTCGCCGGCGGTCAGCAGGCGGCGCTCGACGCCGACTTTTTCCATGATGCCGGTGAAGCCGAAGCCGTCCATCAGCACGCCGATCGAGCCGATGATGCTGGCCTTGTTGACATAGATGCGGTCGGCGCCGGCGGCGATGTAGTAGCAGCCGGAGGCGCAGATTTCATCGACCACCACGTACAGCGGCTTGGCCGGATAGCCCTTGCGCAGGCGCACCATCTCGTCGACGATCATGCCGGCTTGCACCGGGCTGCCGCCGGGACTATTGATGTGCATCACCACCGCCACCGAGCCGCTGTCGGAAAACGCCTTGTTCAGCGCGGGGATCACCACCGAGGCGGCGCCGCTGCCCTCGGACTCGATCGCGCCTTCGATCTCGATCAGCGCCGTGTGGCGGCCCAGGGTTTCTTCCGAGCCGGTCCAGCTGATGTCCAGGTAGGCGCTCAGCCCGACCACGATCACCAGCAAGGTCGCGGCTTTGAAGAAGATGCCCCAGCGGCGCGCCGCCTTCTGCTCCTTGAGCGTGGCAAACACCAGCTTTTCCAGCACCTCGCGCTCCCAATTGGACGCGGTGACCGTTGCCTTGACCGGCGCAGGAGGCGCCGATGCTGGTTTTTCGGCGTTGTTACCACCATTTTCGCTAGTGTTATCGCTCATAGTTCTCGTTTAAGGTCAGTCAGGCGCGCGCGGGGCGCACGTAGTCATCCGGTTGCCAGAAAATCTGCCGATCGCGCTCAACCACGCTGATCGGGCGCAAACGTCCGCCTTTGCAGGGTCCGCCGGCGCAGAAACCGCTTTCCGGCGCATAGATCGCGCCGTGGGTGGAGCACATCAGGTACAGCCCGCTGGACTCGAAGAACTCGCCTTCGGCCCAGTCCAGCTCGATCGGCACGTGGGCGCAACGGTTCAGGTAGGCGTATGCCTTGCCGCCGTAGCGCACTACGAAACCGGTGCCATCGTCGCCGCCGGCCGTCACCAGGAAGCGCACCCCCTTGCCGCCCTCCAGCACGGCATCGGCGGCGCAGATCAGGATATCTTCGTCAGCCATTATGCGTGCTCGCTCAGCCATTGGTGCAACTCGGCCACCGTGGCGGCCGAGTACAGCGGCTTGCAGGCGGCCAGCTGGTCGACCGGATGGGCGCCATACTGCACCGCGATGGCGGACGCGCCGGCATTGTTGGCCATCAGCAAATCATGCGAAGTATCGCCGATCATCACGGTACGGCGCATATCCTGACCCAACTCCCGCGTCAATTCCTGCAACATGGCGGGATGCGGCTTGGAAAAGGTTTCATCAGCGCAACGGGTGGCGTCAAACATGGACAACAGCTTGACGTCGTTCATGGCGCGGTTCAGGCCGACCCGGCTCTTGCCGGTGGCCACCGCCAGGAAATAGCCGTTCTGCGACAGTTCCGTCAGCAGGTCGTGCACGCCGGGGAACAGGGTCAACTCATGGTCGCGCGACAGGAAGTGATAGCGGTAACGTTCCACCATGCGCGGATAATACGACGGATCGATCTCCGGCAACACCGCCTGCATGGCTTCATGCAGGCCGAGGCCGATCACATGGGCGGCAACGTCGTCGCGGGGTATCGGCAGGGACAAGTCCCTGGCCGCCGCCTGGATGCACTTCACGATGGTTGACGTTGAATCCATCAACGTTCCATCCCAATCGAAGACGATTAAATCGAATTGCTTTCTTGCCATGTGTTCCGGCCTGCTACCGCGGGCCGGCTCCTTCAATAATATTTGCGATTAGTTAAGAGGTTTCCCCAAGCTTACCAAGAATCGCTCACATTCGGCAGCCAATGGCGCGTTCAGCGTCATGATTTTGCCGGAATCTGGATGGGTAAAGGTAATCTGATGGGCGTGCAGGAACATGCGCTTGAGCGCGCCGCGCGTGGCGTCGGCCTTCAACAAAACGCGGTTCAAGGCGAAATCGCCGTATTTGTCGTCCCCCAGGATGGCGAAGCCGGAAGATGCGAGGTGGACGCGGATCTGGTGAGTGCGTCCGGTCTTCAGTTCGGCTTCCAGCAGGGCGAAGTCCTTGAATTTCTTCAGCAGCGAGAACACCGTGTGCGACGGCATGCCTTCCGCCTGCACCGCCACGCGGCGTTCGCCGTCGGCCGTGGTGTATTTGTGCAACGGCAGCTTGACGTGCTGGCGCGCATTCTTCCAGTCGCCCGCCACCATCGTCAGGTAACGCTTGTCGGTATGGCCGTCGCGCATCTGTTCGTGCAGGTTGGTCAGCGCCGAACGTTTCTTCGCCAGCAACAGCAAACCGGAGGTGTCGCGGTCCAGGCGGTGCACCAGCTCCAGGAACTTGGCGTCCGGACGCGATGCGCGCAACTGCTCGATCACGCCGAAGGACACGCCGGAACCGCCGTGCACGGCCACGCCGGCCGGCTTGTCAATCACCAGCAGCTGGGCATCCTCGAAAATCACCTTGAATTCGGCGGCCGGCACATGGGTGGTGTCGGCCTTCTCGGCGATGCGGATCGGTGGAATACGGACGACGTCGCCCTGCACCAGACGGTACAGTTGATCGATGCGTCCCTTGTTAACCCGCACCTCGCCCGAACGCAGAATGCGGTAGACGTGGCTCTTCGGCACGCCTTTACAAATACGCAATAGGTAGTTGTCGATACGCTGGCCGGCTTCTTCTTCAGTAATGGTGACGAATTGCGCTTGCAGCGGAACGTCCTGGTGTGTTGAAGGTGGGATAACATCTTTTTGTTGCTTCATTTGCTCTGTCTTCCCAGAAATCTCTCTAAGTCCTTCATTTTGAATATATAATTGTTAGCGCTGTGGCTCAATCTGCGGCAAGTGTAAGAATAAAAGCATATTTTACACAGGGGCGTCTCCACTGGCCTCGCCAAATTGCAAATTCAGAGGAAAAAATGTATACGCACCACCCCTGCCGGAATCAAGGTTGCACCGTTGTTGTAATCGGATGTCGACAGGGATGCTGAATTAATATGGTTGGATTGTAAGGATAAAGTCCGGCCAGCTCGGTCTAGTGTCGAGCTGGCCGGTTGATGAAGTTGATAACGCTTGCCGTTTTCGCCAAACCCCATGCTTTGCTGCAAGCTCGACGGAAGGCTGAAACAAGCCTGGTTACCGAAGTTGCAATACTTGTAGTATGTAAGCCTGGTCAGGATTTGGCTCTCAACGACGTTGCTCACCGCCTGCATTTCTCTGCCGTCCGTCAGGGGCCGCATGGATGAGTTGTAGGTGATGCGAGCACTCGGCATGTCGATCGACCTCATGCGCCCAGTTGCGGCCGCACTGCGGACGTTTTCGTTCGCGTTGCTGCGTCGCACAGGATGGGCATACCCACCACAATCACATTAATTCTCGCGTATATCCCTGTACCACGCTGCCTCGGTCCTAAGAAACCGAGCGGCACAGAGATGACCTACGGGTCGCGGAGTTAATAAAAATGAAACGCATGTTGTTTAATGCTACGCAGCAAGAAGAATTGCGCGTAGCGATCGTCGACGGTCAGAAACTGATCGATATCGACATCGAAACCGCCGGCCGCGAACAGCGCAAATCCAACATCTACAAAGGCGTGATCACCCGCATCGAGCCGTCGCTGGAAGCTTGCTTCGTCAGCTACGGCGAAGATCGCCACGGCTTCCTGCCTTTCAAGGAAGTAGCACGCACTTACTTCCGCGAAGGTGTGGATGTCCGTACCGCCTCCGTCAAGGAAGCGCTGCGCGAAGGCCAGGAAATCATGGTCCAGGTCGAAAAGGAAGAGCGCGGCAACAAGGGCGCCGCCCTGACCTCGTTCGTCTCGCTGGCCGGCCGCTACCTGGTGCTGATGCCGAACAACCCGCGCGGCGGTGGTGTATCGCGCCGTGTCGAAGGTGAAGAGCGCCAGGAACTGCGCGAAACCATGGACAAGCTGGACCTGCCGCCAGGCATGTCGGTGATCGCCCGCACCGCAGGCATCGGCCGCAACGTCGACGAACTGCAGTGGGACTTGAACTACCTGATGCAACTGTGGCGCGCGATCGAAGGCGCCGGCAAGTCGGCCTCGGGCGCCTTCCTGATCTACCAGGAATCGTCGCTGGTGATCCGCGCCATCCGCGATTACTTCCAGCCCGACATCGGCGAAATCCTGATCGACACCGACGACATCTACGAACAGGCTCACCAGTTCATGAGCCACGTGATGCCGGACATGGTGCACCGCGTCAAGCGCTACAGCGACGACGTGCCGCTGTTCTCCCGCTTCCAGATCGAACACCAGATCGAAACCGCCTACAGCCGCACCGTGCCGCTGCCATCGGGCGGCGCCATCGTGATCGACCACACCGAAGCCCTGGTTTCTGTCGACGTCAACTCGGCCCGCGCCACCCGCGGATCGGACATCGAGACCACCGCCTTCAACACCAACTGCGAAGCCGCTGAAGAAGTGGCCCGCCAGCTGCGCCTGCGCGACTTGGGCGGCCTGATCGTGATCGACTTCATCGACATGGAAGTGGCCAAGAACCAGCGCGAGGTCGAACAGCGCCTGAAGGATGCGCTGCACCACGACCGCGCCCGCGTCCAGATGGGCAAGATTTCCCGCTTCGGCCTGATGGAACTGTCGCGCCAGCGCCTGCGTCCGTCGCTGTCCGAAGGTTCGCACGTGACCTGCCCGCGCTGCTCCGGCACCGGCCATATCCGCGACACCGAATCGTCGGCCCTGCAGGTGCTGCGCATCATCCAGGAAGAGGCGATGAAGGAAAACTCGGCCACCATCCACGTGCAGGTTCCGGTGGACGTGGCGGCCTTCCTGCTGAACGAAAAGCGCGGCGAAGTGCTGAAGATCGAGACCCGCCACCGCATCAGCGTCATCCTGGTGCCGAACAAGCACCTGGAAACCCCGCACTACAAACTGGAGCGCATCAAGCACGACGATCCGCGTCTGGAAGAAAGCCAGGCGAGCTACTCGCTGGCCGAGCAAGCCGAAACCGACATGGCCTACAGCAAGCGCCAGAAGGAAGAAGCCAAGCCGCGCCAGGAAGCCATGGTCAAGACCATCACCCCGGATCAGCCGGCGCCGCTGGTCGAGCGCAAGCCGACCGAAACCGTCATCAAGCCAGCGCCGGCCCCAGTGCCAGCACCGGCCGAGCAAGGTTTCTTCGCCAAGCTGTTCAGCTTCCTGAGCCCGAAACCGGCGCCGACGGCCCTGCCGCAGCAGCCGACCATCGTGGTCAAGGCGCCGTCCGGCGACCGTGGCGACCGCAACGCGCGTGGCCCACGTGGCCGCAACCGTAACGGCAAGGCCGCAGGCCGTGGCGAGCGCGAAGAGCGCGAACCAGGCGCAGCCCGTCCGGTAGCGGACGAAGCGAAGGCAGTCGACGCCAACGGCCGTCCGGCCCGCCCACCGCGGCCACCGCGCGAGCCGCGCGAACCGCGTGAAAACCAGGCAGCGGAAGGCCAGGCCCCACGCGAACGCGCAGAGCGTCCGGAACGCGCAGAACGCACGCCGCGTCCTCCGCGTGAACCACGCGGCGAGAAAGCCCCGCTCGAAGCCAAGGTTGAAGAATTGGCGCTGAATGTCGGCGTGCCGTCGACCGGCCCGGTGACCGAAGCAGCCACCAGCATCCTGAAAACCGCGCCGAGCACCGGCCCGGAAGGTGATGAAAACGAAGCAGCGGTGGACGGTGAAGAACCGCGTCGTCGTCGTCGTCGTGGTGGCCGCAACCGCAATCGTCGCGACCGTGACGGCACCGAAGGTGTTGAAGGCGCGGAAGGCCAGGAATCGACCGCGGGTGAAGCAGGTGAGCAAGGCGAGCAGATCGCCCTGAGCTTCAGCGCACCAGCTGCCGAGGCAGCAGTTGCTCCGGCAGCAGCCGCGATGGAAGCACCGGCCGTGGAAGCAGCTGCCGTGGTCGAGCCAGTCGCCGCCGCGCCGGTGGTTGCCGAAGCACCGGCCGCCGAGCCAGTCGTGGCAGCAGTCGTGACGCCAGAACCGGCGCCAGTGGTTGAAGCGCCTGCCGTAGTTGCAGCGCCTGTGGTCGAAGCTGCGCCAGTCGTCGCCGAGCCAGTAGCTGTTGTGGTGGAAGCACCGGCAGCGCCGGCGCAGGTCGAAGCACCAGCGGCGCCAGTCGTCGCGGAAGCGCCGGCCGTGGTGGCGGAAGTTGCCGCACCAGTCGTGGTGGAAGCCGCGCCGGTCGCAGCAGCTCCGGCGCCAACGCCAGCCCCTGTTCCAGTGGCAGCGCCAGTGGTTGCCGAGCCAGTTGCTGCGGTCGCCGCAGCGCCAGTGGCAGTGCCGACGCCAGCGCCGGTCGCACCATCGGCCCCGATCGACCTGCAAGCAGTGCTCGGCTCCGCCGGTCTGACGCTGGCAGCCACCGATCCAGCCAAGCTGCGCGCCGCGCAGGAAGCAGCCGCCAACGCCGTCGCACCGGCACGCGTTCCACGCGAACGCAAGCCGTTGCCGCCGCAAAATGACGAGCCGCTGGTCCAGGTGGACACCCGCCGCTAATCGCAACGGGGAGCAACCAAAAAAGGGAAGCCACGTGCTTCCCTTTTTTAATCCGGGGTCAAGTCTGACATTCGGACACGAGCTCTGCCGTAGCTGCTGTTACGGCAGAGCTCGTGTCCGAATGTCAGACTTGACCCCAGGGTTGGCGGCGGCGTGCTATCGTAGCTTCTTGGAGTTGCCCAACCGTTGTCCCGCATTTCAAAAACAGCAAGATTGTAGAGTCATGGCAGAGAAAATTATCATGATGGCCAGCCAGCGCCCCGCGCCGCCAGCCGTCCCCGCTATCCTGGAAGCGCCGACCGGCCTGCTGAGCGATCAGCTGGCCCGTCCGCTGCACGACCTGCGCATCTCCGTCACCGACCGCTGCAATTTCCGCTGCGTCTACTGCATGCCCAAGGCGGTGTTCGACAGCGACTACCAATACCTGCCGCACACCTCGCTGCTGTCGTTCGAAGAAATCACCCGCCTGGCGCAAACCTTTATCGCCCACGGCGTCGAGAAGATCCGCCTGACCGGCGGCGAACCGCTGCTGCGCAAGAATATCGAACGGCTGGTCGGCATGCTGGCCGAGCTCAAAACCGTCCACGGCAAACCACTAGACCTGACGCTGACCACCAACGCCTCGCTGCTGGCCCGCAAGGCGCAGTCGCTCAAGGACGCCGGCCTGCAACGCATCACCGTCTCGCTCGACGCGCTCGACAACGCCACCTTCCAGAAAATGAACGACGTCGACTTCTCGGTCGACGACGTGCTGCACGGCATAGACGTGGCGCACCAGGTGGGCCTGGGCCCGGTCAAGATCAACATGGTGGTCAAGGCCGGCATGAACGACCAGGAAATCCTGCCGATGGCGCGCCACTTCAGGAACACGCCCTACATCCTGCGCTTCATCGAATACATGGACGTCGGCGCCTCCAACGGCTGGAAGATGGACGAGGTGATCCC
Organism: Duganella violaceipulchra; assembly: GCF_019166075.1. NCBI lineage: Bacteria > Pseudomonadati > Pseudomonadota > Betaproteobacteria > Burkholderiales > Oxalobacteraceae > Duganella > Duganella violaceipulchra. Next base: position 382,568 of record NZ_JAHTGR010000004.1, read on the forward strand.
GTCGGCCGAAGTGGTGCGCCGCATCCACGCCGAGATGCCGCTCGAGCCGCTGTCGGCCAACTACACCGGCGAAACCGCCGCCCGCTGGCGCTATATCGACAACGACGGCGACGGCAGCGGCGAGATCGGCCTGATCTCGAGCGTATCCCATGCATTCTGCGGCGACTGCACCCGCGCGCGCCTGTCGACCGAGGGTAAGCTGTACACCTGCCTGTTCGCCACCAGCGGCCACGATCTGCGCGCCCTGCTGCGCGACGGCCGCAGCGACGCGGAAATCAGCACCGTGCTGGCGCAGCTGTGGCGCGCACGCGGCGACCGCTACTCGGAACTGCGCACCAATCACACCGACGGCTTGCAACGCAGCGCCAATAAAGTAGAAATGTCTTACATCGGAGGGTAGTTTGTCTTTGAAGAGCAAGGTCACCGGACTGATACTGGCGGGCGGGCGCGGCACACGCATGGGCCGCGTCGACAAGGGGTTGCAGCCGTTCCGCGGCGCCACGCTGGTGGAGCATGTGATGCGCCGCCTGGCGCCGCAAACGGCCACCGTCGTCATCAACGCCAACCGCAACCTGCCGCAATACCAGGCCGTCGCCGGCGCAGCGCCGGTGCTGCCGGACTACCTGGACGGCTTTGAAGGCCCGCTGGCCGGCTTGCAGATCGGCCTCCAGTACTGCCCCACCGAACTGCTGCTGACCGCGCCCTGCGACTCGCCCTTCCTGCCTGAAGACCTGGCCGAACGCCTGTACGCGGCAATGCTGGCGCAGGACACCGACGTCGCGCTGGCCGTGACCATGGAATCCGAAGACGGCGCCGAACCGCATCGCCAGACGCACCCTGTATTTGCCCTGCTCAAAGCCAGCCTGCTGCCGCAACTGGACGCCTATCTGGACACCGGCGCGCGCCGCATGGAAAGCTGGTTCAAATCGCTGCGCGTGGCCGAGGTGATGTTCGACCAGGCCGACGCCTTCCGCAACATCAACACGCTGGCCGAGCTGCAGCAGCACGAGCGCACACCAGCGCCCGCCGCCACCACTGTCCGTGCAGCCGATCCCGGCGCGCTGCCCGTGGCCGAAGCGCAGCGCATCATCTGCGAGCGCGTGGCGCCGGTCGCGGCCACCGAACGGCTCGCGCTGCGCGACGCCCTCGACCGCGTGCTGGCAGAAGACATCATCTCGCCGATCAACGTGCCGGCCTACGACAACTCGGCGATGGACGGCTACGCGCTGCGCAGCGCCGACCTGCCCCCGGCCGGCGCGCCCGACGCCACGTTCAAGGTGATCGGCATCGCCTACGCCGGCCGCCCGTGCGCGCAGGTGCCGCAGGCCGGCGAGTGCATCCGCATCATGACCGGCGCCGCCATCCCGCCCGGCTGCGACAGCGTGCTGCCGCAGGAACTGGCCGCGCACATCGGCGAGGACAGCGTCACCATTCGCCACGGCGCCATCCGCACCGGCGCCAACCGCCGCTTCGCCGGCGAAGATTTGAAGGCCGGCGGCATCGCCCTGGCCCAGGGCAAAATCATGCGCCCCGCCGACCTGGGCCTGGTGGCCTCGCTCGGCATCGGCGAAGTCGCCGTTCGGCGCAAGCTGCGCGTGGCCTTCTTCTCCACCGGCGACGAACTGCGCTCGCTGGGCGAGCCCCTCGACGACGGCTGCGTCTACGACAGCAACCGCTACACGCTGTTCGGCATGCTGACGCGGCTGGGCTGCGACGTCATCGACATGGGCATCGTGCGCGACGACCCGGCCGCGCTGGAGGCGGCGCTGCTCGACGCCTGCGCCAACGCCGACGCCATCCTCACCTCCGGCGGCGTCTCCGAAGGCGCGGCCGACTACACTCGCGACATCCTCGGCCGCATCGGCGACGTCGCCTTCTGGAAGCTGGCGATGCGTCCCGGCCGGCCGCTCGCCTTCGGCCAGATCCGCAGCGTGACAGACAGCGCCTGGCTGTTTGGCCTGCCCGGCAATCCGGTGGCGGTGATGGTGTCGTTCTACCTGTTCGCCCGTCCCGCGCTGCTGCGCATGATGGGCACGCAGGCGACGCAGCAGGCGATGCAGGCCCGCAGCACGGCGGCAATCCGCAAACGTCCCGGCCGCACCGAATACCAGCGCGGCATCGTCAGCGCCGGTGCCGACGGCGCGCCGCAAGTGCGCCTCACCGGCGCGCAGGGCTCCGGCATCCTGAGCTCCATGACGGAGGCCAATTGCATCGTCGTGCTGCACGAGGCGCAGGCGGACATCGCCGCCGGCGAGATGGTCGAGGTGCTGCTGTTCGACGGCTTGATCTGAGCAGATGATCGAGCCCAACGGAGCAGCCTCCCCGCGCCTGCGCATCCGCAATCTGCAATCGCCGCTGGCCGGTCCGTTTTCCTTCGACCTGGCGGCGGGCGAATGCCTGACCATCTCCGGTGCTTCGGGCGCCGGCAAAAGCCTGCTGCTGCGCATGCTGTGCGATCTCGATCCCAACACCGGCGAGGCCCTGCTGGACGGACTGCCGCGCTCCGGCATGGGTGCGCCCGCGTGGCGCGCCGGCGTGGTCTACCAACCCGCCGAAGCGGCATGGTGGCTGCCCACCGCCGGCGACCATTTCAAGCCCGCGCAGATGGCACGCGTGCGCGAACTGCTGCCGCAACTGAACCTGTCGCCGGCATTGCTGGAGGCTGACATCAGCCGGCTCTCCACCGGCGAGCGCCAGCGCATGGCCCTGGTGCGGTCGCTGGCCTGCAAGCCGCAGGTGCTGCTGCTCGACGAACCCACCGCCGCGCTGGACCCGGTTGCAGTCGCCGCCACCGAGCGGCTGCTGCAAAAGGAGCTGGACGCGGGACTGGCCATCATCCTGGTCACGCACTCGGAAGCGCAAGCGCAGACGCTGGGCCACCGCAGCATGACGATGTGCGAGCGCCGCCTCACCGAAAACGGGGCAGCGCCATGAGCACGGGCATGACGCCTATCCAGCCGGGCGCCATCGACCTGGCCATCGCCTCGTCGCTGGTGCTGCTCAATGCCGGCATCTCCGCTTATCTGGGCTTGCGCATGCAGCGCAAGATACTGTGGTCCGCCACGCGCATGGTGGTGCAATTGCTGCTGGTCGGACTGGTGCTGCGCTGGGTGTTCGCGCTCGCTTCACCGGCCGCCACGTTGGCCGTGGCGATGCTGATGATTGTCGCCGCCGCGCGCGAGGTGGCGATGCGGCCCGCGCACGGCCTGCGCGGCTGGCCCGGTGTATGGCTGGCCACCGCCAGCGTCGGTCTGTCCAGCGTCGCCACCGCGGTGCTGGCGCTGCTGACGGTGCTGCATCCAACGCCCTGGTACGAACCGCAATATGCGATCCCGCTGATCGGCATCGTGCTGGGCAACGTACTCAATTCGGCCAGCCTGGGATTGGACACCTTCTACGGCGGCGTGATCAACTCGCGCAACGCCATCGAAGCGCAGCTGGTGCTGGGCGCCACCCGCAACGAAGCGCTGGCGCCGCTGATCCGCGAATCGGTGCGCAAGGGACTGATCCCGCTGATCAACCAGATGTCGGCCGCCGGCATCATCACCCTGCCCGGCATCATGACCGGCCAGATCCTCGCCGGCATGGACCCGATGGACGCAGTGCGCTACCAGATCCTGCTGATGTTCCTGCTGGCCGGCGGCAGCGGACTGTCGGTCACGCTGGCGGTCTATTTGGCGGCGCGCAGCGTCACCGACGAGCGCCACCGCCTGCGGCTGGAACGCCTGGCCAGCCGCTAGCCTAGTCCTCCTGCTGCAAGCGCAGCAGCGCCTCGGCCGAGTTGGCGAACAGCGCCGCGTCCTTCTCGATGCGGCGGAAGGCGCGTCCCAGGCTGGCGCGCATGAAGGTGCTGTGCGCGTAGCGCGTGACCTTGCTGTAATAGCGCTCCGCCAGCTGGTTCACCGCCGCCACGTATTGATCCATCAAATCCGGCGCGATCGAGAAGTTGTCGTAATTGATCACCGCCGGCACCTTGTGGCCCAGCGGCGCCAGGCGCTCCGCCACCATCGCGCAGATGGTGGCGATGGTTTCGGTATCGCTGATTTCAAAGCCCTCGAAATTGACGAAGAAGAGTTCCTGCTGCGCGTCGTACACCAAGCGCTGGTCCAGCGGCAGCGCCAGAAAATCGGCGCGCCAGTTCATCGCCAGCGGCGCGAAGATGCGCGCGTCCATCACCTTCAGCTGCGTGCTGATCGCCGGCTTGAAATCCATGTGCGCCAGGATGTCGCGCTCCACGTCCACGCCGGGCGCGATCTCGATCAGCTCCAGCCCGGACATGCCGCCGTCCAGCACCAGCCGCATCACGCAGCGCTCGGTGATGAACAAGGCTTCCTGCCCGCGCCGCGCCGCGTACTCGCCGCTGTAGGTGCGGTGCTCCACCTCGTCGACAAACTTGCGGGTCGCGCCCTTGTCCGCCGTGAAGGTGCCGACAAACACCACCTTGCGCGCGTTCTGGCTGATGTTGATGAAGCCTCCGGCGCCGGCCAGCTTGCTGCCGAATTTGCTGACGTTCAGATTGCCGTGGCGGTCGGCCTGCGCCAGCCCGAGCACCGCCACATCCAGCCCGCCGCCGTCGTAAAAATCGAACTGGTAAGGTTGGTCGATGACCGCGTCGGCGTTGGTGGCCGCGCCGAAGTTCAAGCCGCCGGCCGGCATGCCGCCGATCACGCCCGGCTCCGCCGTCAGCGTGACCAGGTCCAACAGCTTTTCTTCCGCCGCCACCGCCGCCACGCCTTCCGGCATGCCGATGCCGAGGTTGACGACGTTGTTGGGCCGCAGCTCCATCAGCGCGCGGCGGGCGATGACCTTCCGCTCCGACATGGCCATAGTCGCCACCGCCGACAGGGGCACGCGCAGCTCGCCCGAGTAGGCCGGGTTGTAAGGTTCGGCGAAAGTCTGCATATGGTATTCGGGCTTTTCCGCCACCACCACGCAGTCGACCAGGATACCGGGAATCTTGACCTGGCGCGGATTGAGCGTTCCGCGCTCGGCGATGCGCTCGACCTGCACGATGACGATGCCGCCCGAATTGTGCGCGGCCATCGCGATCGCCAGCGCCTCCAGGGTCAGCGCCTCGCGCTCCATGGTGATATTGCCCAGCGCGTCCGCCGTGGTGCCGCGGATGATCCCCACGTGCACCGGCTGCGATTTGTAGAACAGGTATTCCTTGCCGCCCAGCGTCATCAGCTCGACCAGCTCCTCGGTGGTGCGGGCGTTGATCTTGCCGCCGCCGTGGCGTGGATCGACAAAGGTGCCGAGACCGACGTGCGTGATCAAGCCGGGCTTGCCGGCGGCGGTGTCGCGGAACAGCTGGCTGATGACGCCTTGCGGCAGGTTGTAGGCTTCGATCTTGCCGGTCATGGCCAGCTGCTGCAGCTTGGGCACCAGGCTCCAGTGGCCGCCGATCACGCGCTTGAGCAGGCCCTCGTGGCCGAAGTGATTCAGGCCGCGCTCCTTGCCGTCGCCCTGGCCTGCCGCGTAGAGCAAGGTCAGGTCGCGCGGATGGCCGCCGCTGTCGGCGGACAGGAAGCGCCGCTCCAGCGCCACCGCGATATTCTCCGCGAAGCCGACGCCGACAAAGCCGCCGGTGGCGATGGTGTCGCCGTCGCGTATCAGGCCAACCGCGTCGGCCGCGCTGACGATCTTGTTGCGCTGGACGGCTGGTGTGCCGACCGTGGAAAAATCGGGACTGCGGGTTGGCATGGCTGACTCCTGTTTTTACCCCGCACTGCGCTCCGCAGGGGTCTGACCCCGTGCGGGGTCAGACCCCGACTTGCCGGGGTGGCTGTGCGGCTTACTCTACGTCCAAATCATTCTTGTCGATTTCAGGTCCCAGCAGCAGCTGCGCCGCTTCGCTCGGCAGCGCCTCCACCGACTTCAGCTTGCGCGCCATCTGGCGGCTGCGGGTTTCGGCCGATTCGATGTTCTTGGCGGCCCGCTCCAGCGCCAGCTTGGTGGCCGACAGCACGTCGCCGAACTTGCCGAACTCCGTCTTCACCGCGCCCAGCACCTGCCACACTTCCGACGAACGCTTCTCCAGCGCCAGCGTGCGGAAGCCCATCTGCAAACTGTTGAGCAGCGCCGACAAGGTCGACGGCCCGGCGATGCTGATGCGGTGCACGCGCTGCAGCTCGTCGGCCAGGCCGGGACGGCGCATCACTTCCGCGTACAGGCCTTCGGTCGGCAGGAACAGGATGGCGAAATCGGTGGTGTGCGGCGGCGAGACGTACTTTTCCGAGATGGTCTTGGCCTCGCCGCGCACCGCGCGTTCCAGCTCACGGCCGGCCAGCGCCACGCCTTCCGCGTCGGCGCGGTCGGCGGCGTCCAGCAGACGCTCGTACTGCTCCTTCGGGAACTTGGCGTCGATCGGCATCCATACCGGCGCCCCGCCCTCCACCTGGCCCGGCAGCTTGAGCGCGAACTCCACCCGCGCGCCGCTGCCGGCGATGGTCTCGACGTTCTTCGCGTACTGCTCCGGCGTCAGCACCTGCTCCAGCAGCATCTCCAGCTGCACCTCGCCCCAGGTGCCGCGCGTCTTCACATTGGTCAGCACCCGTTTCAGGTCGCCCACGCCCAGCGCCAGCTGCTGCATCTCGCCCAGCCCCTGGTGCACCCGCTCGAGCCGCTCGGACACCTGCTGGAACGATGCGCTCAGGCGTGCCTCCAGCGTCGCGTGCAGCTTCTCGTCGACGGTCTTGCGCATCTCCTCCAGCCGGGCGCCGTTGTCCGCCTGCAGGTCCTTGATCTTGGCTTCGAGCGTGGCGCGCACTTCCTGCATGCGCGCGGCGTTCGATTCGGTCAGCCGCGCCAGTGTTTGATTCATGCTGTCGGCGAACTGCTTCAGGCTGCGGCCCTGCTCATCGCGGCCGACCAGCCCCTGCGCCTCCAGCTGGCGGCGCAAGGCCTCGAACTGCTGCACGCTGGCAGCGTGCGTGGCTTGCGCCGTGGTCTGCAACTGCATGCGCACCTCGCGCTCGACGCGCTCGATGCGTTCGGCCAGGCCGTCGCCGCCGTCCGCCTGCCCGCGCGCGCGCAGCAGCGACAGCGCCTGCAAGACCAGCACGGCCGCGAGCGCGGCCAGCAGCACATAGAATTCGATCTGGTTCATGGGGTCAATCCGGCTTGTTGCGCATCCAGTCGGCGGTTTGATAGAAGGACTCCATCAACCGCAAACGCAGCGCCTCGGCGATGCCGACGTCCTCCATCGCCCACGCCATCGCGCGCAGCCACTGGTCGCGCTCCTGGGTGCCGATGGCGAACGGCATGTGCCGCATGCGCAGGCGCGGATGGCCGTGCGCTTCGATGTACAGGTCCGGCCCGCCCATCCAGCCGCTCAGGAACATGAACAGGCGCTCGCGCGCGTTGTCCAGCGTGGGCGGGTGGGCGGCGCGCAGCAGCGCGAACTCCGGCTCCAGTTCCATCAGGTCATAAAAACGGTCGACCATGTCGCGCACGCGCGTTTCGCCGCCGATCACTTCGTAGAGAGTTTGGGATTCAGTCATAAGCTCCATGATAGCGTACCAGGCGGCGATCCGACGGTGTCACACCAGCGCAAGCCGGCGCATGCGCCGGGTCGACGACCAGTTTTCCAGGTCGGCCTCGTCGCGGATGTCGTCGCAGGCCTGGATGATGCGCGACAACTGCGCCCGGTCCAGGCCGGCGTTCAGCGTCAGCCGCACCAGCGAGCGGTTCTTCGGCGTGGCCGGCGCACAGAACATGGCGCCATAGACGCCGTGCCGCTCCAGCAGCTTGCGCAGCGCCAGCGTCTTCGGCTCCGGCCCCGGCTCGAGCGCGATGATCTGCTCACTGCCGTCGCTGACGTTGTAGCCCAGCGCACTCAACTCCTCGCGCACTTCGACCGCATGCGCGTGCAGCGCGGCGCGGCGGTCGTCGGCCGCGGCGACGAAATCGATGGCGGCGTCGAACCAGGCCAGCTCATGGCCCAGCAGGCAGGAACTGAAAATGGCCGGGCGCGACTCCGACAGGAAGTAGCCCTTGAACCGGCTGGAACAGGTGATGAAGCCGGCGCGCCCGGCAAACGCCTTGGCCAGCGACGCTGTGCGGAAATGCACCCGCTCGCTCAAGCCCAGCGCCGCCACCAGGCCGGCGCCGCGCGGGCCATGCGTGCCCAGCGAATGCGATTCGTCGACAATCAGCAGGCAGCCGCTGCGCTCGGCGATCTCCACCAGCTCGCGCAACGGCGCCACGCTGCCGTTGGTGCTGTACAGCGCATCGACCACGATCAAGCCGCGTCCGTGGCGCGCCAGCTGCTTGTGCAAATGTTCCATATCGTTGTGCAGGAAGGGCACCGGCAGCGCGCCGGCCGACTGCACGCCCTCCCACAGCGAGGCGTGCGCCTGCATGTCCAGGTAGACCGGGATGCCGGGCGCGGCCAGCGTCTGCACCAGGCCGACGTTGGCGGCCCAGCCGGACTGCGCCAGGATGCCGTCCTGCGCCCCCATGAAGCGGGCGAACTTGCGCTCCAGCCGATGCTGCGCGCTGCCCTCCTGCAAATACACGGCCGACATCAGCAGCTCGCCCTGGCTGTGCGCCAGCGCCGCCATCTGCGCCTGCACCAGCGCCGGCTCGCCGGCCAGGCACAGATAATCATTACCGGCCAGGAAGACCGCGCCGGCCGGCGTCGGCTGCCAGGCGTGCGGATGTTCGCCGCCCAATAGTAGCTCGATGCGGGTGACGTAGTGTTCATCCATGCGCCGGGTGACAAAGTCGGGCATGTGCTGCTCGGCTGGCAAGGCAAAAACCTGCTCATGTACATGTTCTTGGGCTATCGCATTCGACATTTCAGATTCCTCTCGTTGTTTGGGAAAAGGTTGTTTTTTTATGAATCCGATGCCAACCTTGAGGCCAAAAAAACAAGAGGTGATTGATACCGATCAATTAATGATTTGATATCCGTGAGCGCGTTGCAATTTAAGGCGATCATGGCGCCTTGATAAAAATCAATTTGCCCATGTCGCCACCACTGCAAGAACGCTGGAAACACTGGCAGCACGGCCTGGTCCAGTCGCTGTTGCTTTACCATGGCCGCGAAGACCATGCGCTGGTGCGCGTGCTGTTGCTCGCCAGCATAGGCACGGTGGGCATGCCGCTGTACTACGTGATCTGGCAAAACTTCTTCCCGCAGGAGTACGAGAGCCTGCCGCTGCGCCTGCTGGGCATCCTGCTGTGCGCGCTGGGCCTGTTCGCCCGCCAGTTCAGCCGCCGCATGCTGCACCTGTACCTGCTCGTCACGCTCAGCTACATCTTCCCGTTCTTCTTCACCTTCATGTTCCTGATGAACCACGGGTCGGGCGTGTGGAGCGAATCGCTGCTGATCGGGCTGGTGGTGCTGTTCCACTTCGACACCAGCCTGGCCGCCAAGGCTTACCTGATCGGCACCAGCGCGGCCTGCCTGGCCGCCGCCGTGCTGGGCGAAGGCGCTGCCATGCTGAGCCGGCCGGTGCTGCAACAGCTGCCGATCCACCTGTTCACCATCGCCGCGCTGTCTGCCGCCAAGATCAGCCGTCACGTGCTGGCGCAGGAAAAGCTGGCCGGCCTGGGCGCCGGCCTGGCCACCGTGGCGCACGAGCTGCGCACCCCGCTCACCAGCGTCGACGCCAACGTGCGCGGCCTGCTGCGCATGTACACCGACACCGGCAACCGCTCCAAGGAGGAGCGCCTCAGCGCCGTCGACGCGCTGGCCCGCATCCAGTTCGAGGTGCGCCATATGAACCACATGATCGACCTGTTCCTGCTCAGCGCGACGGCGGTGCGGCAAAACCTGCGGCCGGTGGAGGAAGTAAAGATGGAGGGCGTGGTGGAGGCGGTGCTCAAGCGCTACCCCTTCTCCAACGCCACGCAGCAAAAACTGGTGACGCTGGAAATACGGCGCGACTTCAGCTTCGCCGGCCAGACCGAGTTGTCGGTGGTGATCCTGCTCAACCTGCTGCGCAACGCGCTCAAGGCGGTGCAGCGCGCCGGCAAGGGCCGCGTGCGCATCGTGGTCGACGGCGCGCACCAGCCGCCACGCCTGCTGTTCATCGATACCGGCTGCGGCATTCCGGCGCAGCAGATGCCGCTGATCTTCCGGCGCTTTTATTCCCATCCGCCGCACAACGGCGCCGGCATCGGCCTGGCCTTGTGCGAGGAGATCATGTTGGCCTGGAACGCCAGCATCCATTGCGTTTCGCGCGAGGGCGCCTACGCCATCTTTATCCTTGAATTTCCCCAGCAGCAGCCCATCCAGAGGTGATCCCATGCATTTGCCAGTCTATTCCCACCCCACCCTGACCGTGCTGGTCGACGACAGCGATTCGTTCCTGCGCAGTCTGTCGTTCCAGCTCGACCCCACGCTGGCCAGCCAGACCTTCCACGACACCACCGCCGCGCTGCAATGGCTGCGCAAGGAACCACAGTCGGGCTGCGTGCCGCTGCACGTCAACTTCGACATGCACAACCTGCCGGCCGACCAGTGCAACGTGGCGCTGGACCTGGAGCGCATCTACCGCATCGGCGAGCAGCGCCATCGCTTCGCCACGCCGTCGGTGCTGGTGGTCGATTATTCGATGCCGCAGATGAATGGGCTGGAATTTTGCGAAGCGGTGGCGCACCTGCCCTGCAAGAAAATCCTGTTCACCGGCGCGGCCGACGAGAAGATCGCCGTCAGCGCCTTCAACCGCGGCCTGATCGACCGCTACATCAAGAAGAGCGACGACCACGCGCTCGACATCCTGGAACTGGAGATCGCGGCGCTGCAACGCGACTACTTCGACACCCAGTCGGAAACGCTGCGCGAGCTGGTGCTGCTGCATAACTACAACTTCCTGGGCGATCCGGCGCTGGCGCGGCTGGTGCGGGAACTGTGCGCCACCATGGGCTTCGTCGAGCACTACATCTTCCCGAATCCGACCGGCATCCTGTTCCTCGACAAGCACGGCAAGGCCAGCCTGATGATGATAGAAACCGAACAGGGAATGTATGCGCAATACGAGATCGCGCGCGACAGCGACGCGCCGCCGTCGTTGATGGATGCGCTGCTGGAGCGGCGCGTGCTGCCGTTCTTCTCCGATCCGGACGGCGACGGCATGTACGCGCGCCGGGTCGGCGACAACTGGCACCGCTACTGCGCGGCGCCGCGCGTGTGCCAGGGCCGCGAGACTTATTACTGGGCGCTGTTCGACCTGCCGCCGCACTACTTCGATCAAAAGCCTTATGCCTACGCCGACTTCCTCAAGGAGCGGGCGGCGCAGGAAAGCATCGCCGTCTGAGGCGCCGCTTATAATGGCAAGGTGTTCAGCCATGAGAAAGCGCCGCGATGAAGATAGGGATGCAGACCTGGGGTAGCCATGGCGACATCCGCCCTTTCCTGGCCCTGGCTGAAGGCCTGCAGGCGGCCGGCAACGACGTCCATCTGGTGATCACCTGCGCCGACGGCGCGGTCTACAGCGATTACGTGTCGGCACACGGCATCCGGCTGACGGTGTTGGCCACGCCGGTGCTCACGGCGGCGCAGCAGGGAGAAATCGCCCGCCTGGCCTACACCATCCGCAATCCCCTGGAGCAAATCGCCGAGATACTGCGGCTCTGCTTTGCGCCGGTCGAGGATCTGATGTTCGCGTCCGCGCAAGACCTGTGCGCGGACGCGGACCTGCTGATCGGCCACTACTTCATGCATCCGCTGCAGATCGCCGCGGAACTGGCCGGCCGGCCCTACGTCAGCACGCTGCTGTCGCATGGCGGCTTACCCAGCGCGTACACCAATCCGATCGGCCTCCCGGTCGGCAAGGCCGGCAACCGCTTCCTGTGGTGGCTGACACGCACGCTGATCACGCGCGCCATCGCGCATTATCCGAACCGGCTGCGCCGGCAGCTGGGCATGCCGCCGACCACCGACATCATCAATCAGGTATGGCTGTCGAAACAACTCACGCTGGCGGCGGTCAGTCCGCAACTGTGCGTGGCGCAGCCGGACTGGCCGGCGTCGGTGCAAGTGTGCGGTTTTCTCGACACGCCCAACCTCGACATGGAAGGAAAACTCCCCGATGCCATGGCGTCCTTCCTGCAGGCGGGCGAGGCGCCGGTCTATATGACGCTGGGCAGCTGGATGCCCAAGGATAGCGACGGCCAGGCCCAAGCACTGTACCTGCTGACACAAGCGGCCAGGCTTTCCGGCTGCCGCGCCATCATCCAGGGCGACAACGCGCGCGCTTGCGGCTATCTCTCCGACCAGCAGATCCTGTACATTTCGGCGGCCCCGCACCACGCCATCTTCCCCCGCTGCCGCGCGGTGGTGCATCACGGCGGCGCGGGCACCACGCAGTCGGCCACGCTGGCGGGCAGGCCGTCGATCGTGGTGGCGCATATCAGCGAACAGGAACATTGGGGCGCGGAGCTGCGCCGCGTCGGCATCGCCGGCAAGCCGCTTCAGCGGCGCAGCCTGACGGCGGCGGCGCTGGCCAAGCAGATACGGCGCGTAACGCCGGAGATGGCGCGCAAGGCTCACATCATCGGCGACGCCATGAAGCAGGAAAACGGCGTCGCCGTAGCGGTCCGGCTGATCATGCGGACCTTCGCGTAATCAGGCTTCCCGCAGCGTTTGCAGCGGCGGCTGGCGCAGCACGTTGCGCAGGCCCAGCCAGCCGCCGGCGATGGCGCACAGCGCGCCCGCCACCAGCCCGACCAGCCACACGACCGGGCTGAAACTCCAGGCGAACTTGAACTGGTAGGTGGCCAGCGCCCAGCCCATGCCCGCCGCGCCGGTCGCCGCCAGCACGCCGGACAAGGCGCCCACCAGCGAGAACTCGATCAGCTGCGCCTGCGACAGCTGCTTGCGCGTTGCGCCCAGTGCGCGCAGCAGGCCCGATTCGCGGGTGCGCTCGTCCTGCGATCCCATCAGCGCGGCATACAGCACCAGCACGCCGGAGGCCAGCGTGAACACGAACAGGAATTCCACCGCCGTCACCACCTGGTCCAGCACCGCCTGCACCTGGCGCAGCAGGCCGCCGACGTCGACGATGGTCAGGTTGGGATAGTCGCGCGTCAGGGCGTTCATCAGCGCGCCCTGTCCCTGCGGCAGGTGGAAGGCGGTGATCCAGCTTTGCGACACTTCGGTCATCGCCGCCGGGTTGATGATGACGAAGAAGTTGACCCGCATCGAACCCCATTCCAGCTTGCGCAGGCTGGTGATGGTGGCGTCCACCGGCGTGCCGGCGATGTCGAAGCGCAGCTTGTCTCCCAGCTTCCACTTGAGCGTCTTGGCGATGCCCTCCTCCACCGAGGCTTCCGGCGCGCCCGGCTTGTCGGCGAACCACTGGCCGGCGCTGATCTTGTTCTCGGCCTGCATCGTCGCCATGGTCGACAGGTTGAATTCGCGGTCGGCCAGGCCCTTGGCGCGGTCCTCGGTGTAGGTCTCGGCGGTGACGGGCTTGCCGTTCACGGCGGTCAGGCGGCCGCGTATCATCGGATACTGCGGCGCGTAACTGACGCCCGCCGCCTGCAGGCGCTTGCCGATGTCGGCCGCCTGCTCCGGCTGGATGTTGATGATGAAGCGGTTCGGCGCATCCGGCGGCGTGGCGTTGCGCCAGGCCGTCATCAGGTCGCCGCGCACCACGGTCAGCACCAGCAGCGCCATCATGCCCAGCGCCAGCGAGACGATCTGCACCACCGTCGCGCCGGGACGGCGCTGCAAGGAGGTGATGGCGAAGCGCCAGCTTTGATGGTCGATCGCGCGCCGCAGCGGCTTGAGCGCGGCCAGCGCGCCCCAGCCGACCAAGCCAAACAGCGCGAAGGCGCCGAGGAAGCCGAGCGCCGTGTACAAGGCCAGCTGCACATCGCCCGCCTGCCACAGCAGCAGCGCGACAAAGCCGGCCAGGCCCAGGCCGTAGGTGGCCAGCGCGGTCACCTGCGGCGGCTCCTGCTCGCGGCGGATCACGCGGTTGTGCGGCACTTTGCGCAGCTGCAGTATCGGCGGCAGCGCGAAGGCGGCCAGCAGCAGCATGCCGGTGGCCACGCCCTGCAGCGCCGGATAGATTGTGGGCGCCGGCAGGCTGGCCGAGACCAGCTTGCCCAGCACCTCCAGCAGCACGTAATGCCCCCCGAAGCCGACCGCCACGCCCATCAGGCTGCCGGCCAGGCCGACCAGCAGGAATTCGATCAGGTACATCAGCGTGACTTGGTTCTGCGTCAGGCCCAGGCAGCGCAGCATGGCGCAGGCGTCCAGGTGGCGCTGCATGAAGCGGCGCGCGGCCATCGCCACGGCCACCGCCGCCAGCATCGCCGACAGCAGGCCCACCAGCGACAGGAAGCGGTCGGCGCGGTCCAGCGTGGCGCGCATTTCGGGCCGGCCGTTTTCCAGCGACTCGACGCGCACGCCCTTGATGTTGTTTTGTTTGATCTGCGCCTGCAGCCATTGTTGGTAGGCGGCGGCGACGGCCGCGCCGTTCTTCAGCGACGCCGGCGCCGCCAGCAACAGGCGGTAGGACACGCGCGAGCCGGGCTGGATCAAATTGGTGGCTTCCACGTCGTCCAGCGCGAACATCACGCGCGGCGCGAAGGCCAGGAAGTTGGCGCCGCGGTCGGGCTCGGAGGCGATCAGCTGCGCGACCGTGAAGCTCTTGTCGCCCAGCTTGATGCGCCCGCCGATGGACGTCTTCAGGCTGCCCAGCAGGCCGGCGTCCATCCATACGGTGCCGGGCGCGGGCACGGCGCTGGCGGGGGCGCCGTAGCTTTGCTCGGCCTGTTCGGGATCGGTGGTGATCTTCAGTTGGCCGCGCAGCGGGTAGCCGGGACCGACCGCCTTCAACGACGCCAGCAACGACGTCGATTGCTCGCCCTCGCCCGCCTGCGCCATGCTGGGGAAGCTGACGGTGTCGGTCATCAGCAGGCCGCGCCTGGCCGCCTCGGCGCGCCAGGCCGGGTTGACCGGCAGGTCGGCGCTGATGACGACGTCGGCGCCCAGCAACTGGTGGGCGTCGCGATCGAGGCCGCTGCGCAGGCGGTCGATGAAGAAGCCGGTGGCGGACAGGGCGGCCACCGCCACCGTCAACGCGATCAGCAGAAAGCGCAATTGGCCGGCGCGCCAGTCGCGCGCCGTCATCTTCAGGGCAAGTTTGAGCATGGGGGATTTCTAGAGTGCGGCGAAATACGCGTCGACTTCATCGAGGAACTTCTGCTTTTGCTGCGCCGGCAGGAAGGCCGCCGAGAAGCTGTTGCGCGCCAGGCGCTGCGCGTGGGACAAGCCCAGCGGCAAGGCCTCGAAGGTGGCGACGAAGTTGGCGTTCATGTAGCCGCCGAAGTAGGCTGGATCGTCCGAGTTCACGGTGGCGACGATGCCGGCGTCCAGCAGCTGCAGCAGGTTGTGCTGCTCCATGCGCTCGAACACGCACAGCTTGACGTTCGACAGCGGACACACCGTCAGCGCGATCCGCTCGCGCGCCAGGCGCCCGGTCAGCGCCGCGTCTTCCAGGCAGCGCACGCCGTGGTCGATGCGCTCGACCTTCAGCACGTCGAGCGCGGTTTCGATATACGCCGGCGGGCCTTCCTCGCCCGCGTGCGCGACCAGGTGGAAGCCCAGCTCGCGGCATTTGGCGAACACGCGCGCGAACTTCTCCGGCGGATTGCCGACCTCCGACGAATCGAGCCCGATGCCCATGTACTTGTCGCGGTAAGGCAGCGCCTCTTCCAGCGTGGCGAAGGCGTCTTCTTCCGACAGGTGGCGCAGGAAACTCAGGATCAGCGTGGCGCTGACCGGGCTGTCCTGGCAGGCGCGGTGGATGCCGTCGATCACGGTCTTGATCGGCACGCCGCGCGCGGTGTGCGTCTGCGGATCGAAGAAGATCTCGGTGTGGCGCACATTGTCCTGCTCGGCGCGCTTGAGGTAGGCGGCGGTCATGTCGTAGAAGTCCTGCTCCTGCAGCAGCACGCTGGCGCCGGCGTAGTAGATATCGAGGAAGGATTGCAGGTCGGTGAACGCATAGGCGGCGCGCAGCTCTTCCACCGAACCGTAAGCCAGCTTGACCTGGTTGCGCTGGGCCAGCGCGAAAATCAGCTCGGGCTCCAACGAGCCTTCGATGTGGATGTGCAGTTCGGCTTTGGGCATCTGCTGCACGACCGTGCGCAATTGTTCGTTCAACATTATTCTTATTTCCTGTGACAGTGAGCTGGATCATCGCATCTTAGCGCATGCTGCGAGAGTGCGACAGCGGCGGCCAAGTTGCGGCAAAATTTATCTGTTTGAGGCACGATCAGCACAGCGCCGACAGGCGTGATACTGTGGCATAAAGCAGCGCGAAAAAACGCCCGAAAACCCACGAAAAATACACAAAATTTCTGAAAATTAATCTTATAAATCAACAAGTTACGATAGAGTATTAACGATATTACGACATATCTTTTGACTTCCGGCACCAATAGCGCAATAATCAATTTCATAGACGTAAGAAGCGTTACGACCAACACATAAAAGCCGCCAACCGGCCATAAAGCCAGCTCACCGGCACGGGCAATCCGTGCCACTCAAAGAAGCTGGACATAAGAAGAATAATATCGAAAAGGGGTATGCACGGACCAGGGCCAGGGCAGGCGAACTGCCGGTGGCCCGTGACAAGCAGGTTTACATTAAAGGACATCCAAATGACCATTTTTGACAACTACGCCGCACGGTACGAACGGACCAAAGAAGAAGAGATGTCCATGAAGGAGTATCTCGACCTTTGCAAAAAAGATCGACTCACCTACGCCAGCGCACCCGAGCGCATGCTGGCCGCCATTGGCGAACCGACGTTGGTCGATACCCGCAACGACACCCGGCTGTCACGCATCTTCGCGAACAAGGTCATCAAGATTTATCCGGCATTCCGCGAGTTTTACGGCACCGAGGAAGTGATCGAGCAAGTGGTCTCCTACTTCCGCCACGCCGCGCAGGGGCTGGAGGAACGCAAGCAGATCCTGTATCTGCTGGGCCCGGTGGGCGGCGGCAAGTCGTCGATCGCCGAGAAGCTCAAGTCGCTGATGGAGCACGTGCCCTTCTATTGCCTGAAGGGCTCGCCGGTCAACGAATCGCCGCTCGGCCTGTTCAACGAGGAAGAGGACGGCGTGATCCTGGAAGAGGATTACGGCATCCCGCGCCGCTATCTGCGCAACATCCCGAGCCCGTGGGCGGTCAAGCGCCTGCACGAGTTCAACGGCGACATCAACCAGTTCCGCGTGGTCAAGCGCTACCCCTCGGTGCTCAAGCAGGTCGCCATCTCCAAGACCGAGCCGGGCGACGAGAACAACCAGGATATTTCCTCGCTGGTCGGCAAGGTCGACATCCGCAAGCTGGAAGATTATTCGCAGGACGATCCGGACGCCTACAGCTACTCGGGCGGCCTGTGCCTGGCCAACCAGGGCCTGATGGAATTCGTCGAGATGTTCAAGGCGCCGATCAAGGTGCTGCACCCGCTGCTGACCGCCACGCAGGAAGGCAACTACAAGGGCACCGAGGGCTTCGGCGCGATCCCGTTCGACGGCATCATCCTGGCGCACTCGAACGAGTCGGAGTGGAAGACCTTCAAGAACAACCGCAACAACGAGGCTTTCCTGGATCGTATCTATATCGTCAAAGTGCCGTACTGCCTGCGCGTGACCGACGAGATCAAGATCTACGACAAGCTGGTGGCCAACTCTTCGCTGTACCAGGCCCCGTGCGCGCCCGGAACCCTGAAGATGATGGCGCAGTTCGCGATCCTGTCGCGTCTGAAGGACCCGGAGAACTCCAGCATCTTCAGCAAGATGCTGGTCTACGATGGCGAAAACCTCAAGGACACCGACCCGAAGGCCAAGTCGATGCACGAGTATGTCGACTACGCGGGCGTCGACGAGGGCATGAACGGACTGTCGACGCGCTTCGCCTTCAAGATCCTGTCCAAGGTGTTCAACTTCGACAACACCGAAGTGGCGGCCAATCCGGTGCACCTGTTGTATGTGCTGGAGCAGCAGGTCGAGCGCGAACAGTTCCCGCCTGAAACCGAACAGAAGTACTTCTCGTATATCAAGGAACACCTGGCGCAGAAGTACGTGGAGTTTATCGGCAAGGAAATCCAGACCGCCTACCTGGAATCGTATTCGGAATACGGCCAGAACATCTTCGACCGCTACGTGACCTTTGCCGACTTCTGGATCCAGGATCAGGAATACCGCGATCCGGACACCGGCGAGAGCTTCGACCGCGAGTCGCTGAACAACGAGCTGGAGAAGATCGAGAAGCCGGCCGGGATCTCCAATCCCAAGGACTTCCGCAACGAGATCGTCAACTTCGGCCTGCGTGCCCGCGCCAACAACGGCGGCAAGAATCCGGCCTGGACCAGCTACGAGAAGTTCCGCACCGTGATCGAGAAGAAGATGTTCTCCAACACCGAGGAACTGCTGCCGGTGATTTCGTTCAACGCCAAGGCCAGCGCCGAAGACGCCAACAAGCACGCCGACTTCGTCGCCCGCATGGTCGAGAAGGGCTATACGGCCAAGCAGGTGCGGCTGCTGTGCGAATGGTATTTGCGTGTGAGGAAGTCGTCTTAAGCAGGATTGCGCGCCGCCCGCGTAAAGCGAGGCGGCGCGGCGCCGACCAATTGCAGCAGGAGGCATCTTTTGACTTACCTCATCGACCGACGTTTGCAGGGCAAGAACAAGTCTGCGGTCAACCGCGAGCGCTTCTTGCGGCGCTACAAGTCCCAGATCAAGGACGCGGTGGGACGTGCCATCAAAGGCCGCTCCATCACCGACATTGAGAACGGCGAAAAAGTTTCCATCCCGGTCAAGGACGTGGGCGAGCCCTCGTTCGGCCATGCCCATGGCGGCGTGTGGGAAACCATCAACCCCGGCAACCAGGAATACCTCAAGGGCGACCTGATCAACCGGCCCAAGGGCGGCGGCGGCGCCGGCCGGGGCAAGGCCGGCAACAGCGACCAGATGACCGAGGACGATTTCATCTTCGAGCTGTCGCGCGAAGAATTCATGAACTACTTCTTCGAGGATCTGGAGCTGCCCAACCTGGTCAAGACCCAGCTGACCGCCACCACCGAATTCAAGAACCAGCGCGCCGGCTACAATATGTCGGGCACGCCGTCCAACATCCATGTGCTGCGTTCCCTGCGTGGCGCATTGGGACGGCGCATCGCGGTCGGCGGCAGTTCGCGCAAGCGCGTGATCGAAGCCGAGCGCGAGCTGGAGGAACTGCTGCTGGACGGCGAACCGCTGGACGCGCCGCGCGTGGTGGAGCTGAAAAGACTGATCCACCATCTGCACACGCGGCTGCTGGCCATCCCCTTCATCGACCCGTTCGACCTGCGCTACAGCAACCGCATCAAGGTGCCCAAGCCGATGACGCAGGCCGTGATGTTCTGCGTCATGGACGTCTCCGGCTCGATGGACGAAACCCGCAAGGACACGGCCAAGCGCTTCTTCATCCTGCTGTACCTGTTCCTCAAGCGCGCCTACGACAAGATCGAGGTGGTGTTCATCCGCCACCACACGGCCGCGGCCGAGGTCAACGAGGAGGAATTCTTCCACTCGCGCGAATCGGGCGGCACCGTGGTGTCGTCGGCGCTGCACCTGCTCGACAAGATCATCGATGAACGCTACGGCGCCGGCAGCTGGAACAGCTACGTCGCCCAGGCTTCCGACGGCGACAACTGGGACAACGATTCGGTGCTGTGCCGGCAACTGCTGGTCAACACCATCATGCCCAAGGTGCAGTACTACACCTACGTCGAGATCACCGACGGGCCGCCGCAAAACCTGTGGGAGCAATACTCGCAGATCCCCGACCACCATCCGCATTTCGCCATGCAAAAAATAGTCACGCCGGCCGATATCTATCCGGTGTTCCGCGAACTGTTCAAGAAACAGCCTAAATAGGCGGGCCGAAATAATGAACGACATGACGCATGCCCCAGCCCCCAAGCCGCGCCATCCGCGCGCCCTGCCCGAACAGTCCGAGTGGACGTTTGAACTGATCGAGCAGGCCCACCAGGAAATCCGCCGCGTCGCCGAAGCCTTCGGGCTCGATACGTATCCGAATCAACTGGAGATCATCACCGCCGAGCAGATGATGGACGCCTACACCTCGGTCGGCATGCCGGTGTCGTACAACCACTGGTCGTTCGGCAAGCATTTCCTGTCGACCGAAAAAGGCTACAAGCGCGGCCAGATGGGCCTGGCCTACGAAATCGTCATCAACTCCAATCCCTGCATCGCCTACCTGATGGAGGAGAATAGCCTGACCATGCAGGCGCTGGTGATCGCGCACGCGGCCTACGGCCACAACTCTTTCTTCAAAGGCAACTACCTGTTCCGCACCTGGACCGACGCCGACGCCATCGTCGACTACATGGTGTTCGCCAAGAACTACATCGCCGAGTGCGAGCAGCGCCACGGCATCGACGCGGTCGAGCTGCTGCTCGATTCCTGCCACGCGATCCAGAACTACGGCGTCGACCGCTACAAGCGACCGGCCAAGCTGTCGATGATGGAAGAGCGCGCGCGGCAGAAGGAACGCGAAGCCTATGTGCAGTCGCAGATCAACGACCTGTGGCGCACCCTGCCCCGGCGCGAGGAAGAGGAAGAGGAAAAAGCCGCGCCGCGCTTCCCGCCCGAGCCGGAAGAGAACCTGCTGTACTTCATCGAGAAGTATGCGCCGCTGCTGGAACCGTGGCAGCGCGAGATGGTGCGCATCGTGCGCAAGATTTCGCAGTACTTCTACCCGCAGCGCCAGACCCAGGTGATGAACGAGGGCTGGGCCACCTTCTGGCACTACACCATCCTCAACCAGTTGTACGACGAGGGCGTGGTGGGCGACGGCTTCATGATGGAGTTTTTGAAGAGCCACACCAACGTGGTCTACCAGCCGCCGGTCAACAGCCCGTATTACAGCGGCATCAATCCCTATGCGCTGGGCTTCGCCATGATGACCGACATCCGCCGCATCTGCGAGCATCCGACCGACGAGGACCGCGAATGGTTCCCCGACATCGCCGGCAGCGACTGGCGCAAGACGCTGGACTTCGCGATGCGTAATTTCAAGGACGAAAGCTTCATCGCCCAGTACCTGTCGCCCAAGCTGATACGCGAATTTCATTTCTTTGCTGTACTGGACGACGACAATAACGAAAAGCTGGCAATCTCCGCCATACACGACGATCTCGGATACCGCTACGTCCGCCAGCAGCTGGCCGAGCAGTACAACCTGGGCAACCGGGAACCGAATATCCAGGTGTGGTCGGTCAACACCCGCGACGACCGCGCGCTGACCCTGCGCCATACGCAGTTCCAGCGGCGGCCGCTGAACCAGCAGGCCGGCGAGGTGCTCAAGCACGTGGCGCGGCTGTGGGGCTTCGACGTGCACCTGGAAACCGTGGGTCCGAGCGGCGAGATCGTCAGTACGCTGGAGGTCAAACGCGAGAAACGGGCGCGCGGAAGTTGACCGACATATATATAGAGCTTTTTCCGATCCCGGGCACGGCTCTTGCAAGGGATAAATCGGGGTCAGAGGCAGCGCTCTGGCCCCGGTTTTTTTAGCAAAGGCATGCCGCCGGACAGAAGTCAACAGCTTTCGTCACCTGGCGGCTAGGTGTTTCCCGCAAGAATTTCGCAAAAGAAACTTTTACGGCCAAATTATCAACTGCATGTAGTAAAATTACGCGCATAAAATTCCGTTTTTGGGCTTAAGGGAAAACTAAGTAATGTCGTGGTGCGTTCCGCCCCAAAATTGCGCCGGAGAAGCTTGCAAATTGAGCTAGAACGGTGCAAAGAGAGCGCTATCACATAGGAAAACCCTATGAAATTTAACCGGTTTTAGGGATGAAAATTCTATGTAAAATCAAGAATTCGTATGTATAATTCGCCGACGTCCCGGATGCGGCTGTTGTTTTGTGTCGCCATTTTGGGGTTTAGTAGCAACAAAAAGAGTTGGTATTGGAGAAAGCAGGCATGAATTTCACGCACAACGAGAAAAGCACCGGGAAGAACTTTACAGGCATTACCATTGTCGTTTTGTTGCACCTCCTGGTTGCTTATGGGATCGTGACGGGCTTGGGTAAACGTCTGGTGAGCAAGATGATCGCACCAGTGGAGACCAAGATCATTGAGGAGGTCAAACCTCCTCCACCGAAAGAACTCCCACCGCCGCCACCTCCGCCAGAGATGAAAGCGCCACCACCGCCATTCATCCCGCCAGTCGAGGTGAATGTGCAGCAGCCACCGCCGCCGCAAAACACGATCGCGAATGCGACCAACGTCAAGCCTGCGACGAACGAACTGCAAAAAGCGCCACCAGCACCACCGGCAGCGCCACCGGGACCGGCTAAATCGGTAAACGTAGCTGCTGTAGCTGACTTCAGCACCTGCGCGAAACCGGAGTGGCCAAAATCCTCCCTGCGTAACGAAGAAACCGGTACGGTCACGTTATCGTTCTTGATTGGGGTCGACGGCCACGTCGCTGATTCCAAGATCGTCAAATCCAGTGGTTTTAGGGACTTGGACAAGGCTGCGGTTAACGGTATCGGCAAATGCCGATTCAAACCGGGTCTGACCGACGGGAAACCGACGGAAGCGTGGATGCAGATGCAATACGTCTGGACGCTGGAGTAAAACCGAGGCGGCAGTATCGTCTCACTTAGTAATTTTCGTTGTCATTACGTTCAGCGATCTGATTATTTTATCAATTTGGAGGAAGCATGTTTAAGAATACCCGTTTGTCCGCTGTACTGGCCGCTGTGCTGTTTTCCGTGACCGCAGCCACCGCCCTGGTAAGCGCCCCAGCTTTCGCTGACGCGCCAGCCTCGGCCGCCGCTTCGGCACCAGCAGCCGCTCCAGCAGCGGATGCGGCAGCCGCACCTGCACCAGCAGCAGAAGCTCCAGCTGCCAAGGGCGGCAAAGAAGAAGTGGACAATCCTTACGGCTTCGAAGCTGTCTGGAACGGTGGTTTCGTATCGCGCGGCACCCTGATCATCCTGTCGCTGATGTCCATGGGTTCGTGGTACATCATCATCACCAAGCTGATCGACCAGATGAAAATCTTCAAGCAGTCGAAAGAAACCTCGGCCAAGTTCTGGAAGGCATCGTCGATCGCTGCTGGTTCGGCAGCCCTGAAAGACGGCTCGCCATTCCGCTTCATCGCTGAAACCGGCACCAAGGCTACCGTGCACCACGACGGCGCCCTGCTGGAACAAATCGACCTGTCGACCTGGGTGACCATGTCGATCCAGCGCGCTGTTGACAAAGTTCAATCGCGTCTGCAAGACGGCCTGTCGTTCCTGGCAACCGTTGGTTCGACCGCACCGTTCATCGGTCTGTTCGGTACCGTTTGGGGTATTTACAATGCAC
Source organism: Duganella violaceipulchra (assembly GCF_019166075.1). NCBI lineage: Bacteria > Pseudomonadati > Pseudomonadota > Betaproteobacteria > Burkholderiales > Oxalobacteraceae > Duganella > Duganella violaceipulchra. The sequence goes on from NZ_JAHTGR010000004.1 coordinate 405,923, forward strand.
TGATCGCCATCGGCATGTCGGGTAACGCATCGATCGACAAGGTTGCAGGTCCAGTGGGTGAAGCGCTGATCATGACCGCTTTCGGTCTGTTCGTCGCGGTTCCTGCCGTTCTGGGTTACAACTGGCTGGTGCGTCGTAACAAGTCGGCCATGGAAGACGTCCGTTCGTTCTCCGCTGACGTGCACTCGGTACTGATCTCGGGCGCCATGTCCACCAGCGAAGCTGGCCGTGCCGCCGGCGCTAAAAAGATTGGATAATTAATCATGTCGATGTCCGTAGGCTCCGATAGCGGAGAAGAAGATCAAGTCATGTCAGAAATCAACACGACGCCCCTGGTGGACATCATGTTGGTTCTGCTGATTATCTTCCTGATCACGAGCCCGGTTGTTCTGAATCTGATCAAGATCAAGCTGCCAGAAGAAGCCAACCAGGTTATCCAGACCAAACCGGAAGATGTCAACATCGTTGTAAGCAAGGATGGCGACATCTACTGGAATCAGAAGAAAATGCGCGACGCGAATGAGTTGTTCGATTTTCTGAAGGTGGAAGCAGTGAAGTTGCCTCAGCCAGAAGTGCATGTTCGTGGCGACCAAGAAACTCGTTACGAAGCGATCGGCAAGGTTATTTACACTACCCAGCGCGCTGGTATTCAGAAGGTCGGCTTCATCACCGAACCGCCTGATAAGGGTTAATCCCCGAATAGTGCATCGCAGGCCTGGAATCCGGGCCTGCCCTTCTTAAAAGGAAACACCATGAGTATGAATGTCGGCTCCCCAAGCGGTGGCGCGGATCCGGAACCAATGATGGAAATGAACATGACGCCCCTCATCGATGTGATGTTGGTGCTGATTATCATGATGATCATTACGATTCCGAAGGCCAACCACTCGGTCAACCTGAACATGCCGGTCGGCACCCCGCCTCCGCCTGTGAAGGAACCTGTGGTGATCACGATTGACGTCGACTTCGACGGTACGATTCTGTGGGATAACGCTGTCGTTGCTGACCGCGGCACCCTGGAAGCGAAACTGACCGATGTCGCAGCGCAAGCTGACCAGCCGGAAGTGCATCTGCGTCCGAACAAGCTGGTATCGTATAAAGTCGTGGCAGGCGTGATGGCTGCGGCCCAGCGTCTGGGCGTGACCAAGATTGGCCTGGTCGGCAACGAACAGTTCCAATAATCAGTTCTATGTTCAACGATAGGCAGGACCGTTCCTGCCTATTTCGCATTTTGAAGAAAGAAAACTTACCCATGACCAAGTTTCGTCTCGCTCATCTCGGCCTGGTAATGGCCGCTATTGGTTTCACAGCAGCAGCTCCTCTGGCAGGTCTCTCCTCGGTTGCCTACGCGGCCGACGCGGTGCGCGCTGAAATCGGCAAACCATTGCAAGAAGCACAGAAACTGGCTGCGGCAGGCAAGAACAAAGAAGCACTGGCCAAACTCAAGGAAGCCGATGCTGTCGGTGGCAAATCGCCCCACGAATCCTATCTGATCGAACGCACCCGCGCTTCGGCCGCAGCTGCCGCTGGCGATAACGACGCCGCCGCCAAGGCCTTCGAAGCCGTGATCAACTCCGGCAAGCTGTCGCCTGCCGAACAACCGAAATTCACCCAGGCCCTGGCCGGCATCTACTACCGCGCCAAGGACTATCCAAAAGCCATCACCTGGATCCAGCGCTCGCTGAAAGACAATCCGAACGACGGCCAGATGCATGAACTGCTGATCCAGACCTACTACATCAGCGGCAAATACTCGGAAGCCGCCAAGGAACTGCAATCGTCCAAAGCCAATTCGGAAGCGTCGCTGCAAATGCTGGCCAATATCCAGCTCAAGCAGAACGACAAGGAAGGCTACGTCCAGACCCTGGAAAAACTGGCCGGTTCCTATCCGAAGACCAGCTACTGGGCCGACCTGCTGAACCGCGTGTCGGGCAAGCCTGGCTTCGCCTCGTCGCTGTCGCTGGACGTGCTGCGCCTGCGCCTGGCCAACGGCCTGCTGACCAAGCCGGGCGAGTACATGGAAATGTCCCAGCTGGCGCTGCAAGCGGGCAACCCCGCCGAAGCGACCAAGATCATCGACCAGGGCTACAAAAAAGGCGCGCTGGGCACCGGCTCCGACGCCGCCCGCCACCAGCGCCTGAAAGACCTGGCCGTCAAGACCCAGACCGAGTTCGACACCAAGCAAGCCGCGCTGGAAGCGGAAGCCGTCAAGAACAAGGACGCCGACACGCTGGCCAATATGGGCTACGCGCTGGTGACCGCCGGCAAGGCCGACAAGGGCCTGGCGCTGCTGGACCAGGCTGTGAAGATGGGCACCGCGAAAAATCCTGACGCCGTCAAGCTGCACCAGGGTATCGCCCAGTTCAACGCCGGCAAGAAGCCTGCCGCGCTGTCCACCCTGAAAACGGTCAAAGGCAAGGACGGCACCGCCGAACTGGCCCGCTACTGGACGCTGAACATCAACCACCCGATGTAATCCGGCGGTTTTGATGCGCGCAAGCGCTGTCCGGCCCCGCGCCGGACAGCGCTTTTTTTTATGCTTTATCCCCGCATTCCTTTCGATAACTGTCGGCTACCGCAAACAAACCGTATAATCCTCCATTTAGCGACAGTTTCCCCCCAGATTCCCATGAAGGTATTTCGAGGTCTACCCAATGCAGCGGCGCGCGCGCCCTGCGCGCTCACGATAGGCAACTTTGACGGTGTCCACCTTGGCCACCAGGCATTGCTCGGCCGCGTGCGCGCCGCCGCCACCGGCCTCGGGCTGGAAGCCGCCGTGATGACCTTTGAACCCCATCCGCGCGAATTTTTCGCGCACAAGGCCGGCGACCTGTCGAAGGCGCCGCCGCGCATCGCCAACCTGCGCGACAAGCTGCAATCGCTGTCCGACAACGGCATCGACCGCGTCATCGTCGAGCACTTCTCGGCGCCGTTCGCCGCGCTCACGCCGCGGGAATTCACTGAAAAAGTGCTGGTCGAAGGCCTGCACGTCAAGTGGCTGATGGTCGGCGACGACTTCTGCTACGGCGCCCGCCGCGCCGGCAACGTCCAGATGCTGCTGGAAGCGGGCCAGCACTACGGCTTCCACGTCGAGACCCTGCCGACCGTGATGAACGGCAGCAACCGCATCTCCTCCTCCGCCGTGCGCGCCGCGCTGGCCGAGGGCGACTTCGCGCATGCCGAGGCGCTGCTGGGCCATCCCTACGCGATTTCTGGCCATGTGATCCACGGCCAGAAACTGGGCCGCACCCTGGGCTTCCCCACGCTGAACCTGCGCGTGCCGCACCGTCCCGCGTTGTCCGGCATCTTCATCGTGCAGGTACACGGCCTGGCCGAACAGCCGCTGGCGGCCGTCGCCAGCCTGGGCGTGCGCCCGACCGTCGACGACAGCGGCCGCGTGCTGCTGGAGGTGCACGTGTTCGACTTCGCCCAGAACTGCTACGGCAAACAGGTGCGCGTCGAGTTCCTGCACAAGATACGCGACGAGGAAAAATACGTCGACCTGCCGACGCTGACGGCCGCCATCGACCGCGACGCCATCATCGCCCGCGAGTATTTCGCCCAGCGCATGCAAGAGCGCGACGGCGCCACCACCGCCACCGACCGAATTTAGCCGCGCGACCAGCTACGCGCGCCGGCTACACCGAACTCCCCGAATAAAAATCACTGAAGATAACCATGTCCGATAACAAATCTGCAAAGAAGCCTGAAAGCAAATACCCGGTCAATATGACCGAAACCCCGTTCCCGATGCGCGGCGACATGGCCAAGCGTGAGCCGAACTGGGTCAAGGAATGGCAGGACAAGAAGATCTACGAGCGCGTGCGCAAAGCCGCCGCAGGCCGTCCGAAATTCATCCTGCACGACGGTCCTCCGTACGCCAACGGCGACATCCACATCGGCCACGCCGTCAACAAGATCCTCAAGGACATGGTGGTCAAGGCCCGCGGCCTGGCCGGCTACGACGCGCCCTACGTGCCGGGCTGGGATTGCCACGGCATGCCGATCGAGATCCAGATCGAAAAACAGTACGGCAAGAACCTGCCGACCGCCGAAGTGCTGACCAAGGCCCGTGCCTACGCGCTGGAGCAGGTCGACCGCCAGCGCAAGGACTTCATCCGCCTGGGCGTGCTGGGCGAATGGCAGAACCCTTACCTGACCATGAACTACTCGAACGAGGCCGACGAACTGCGCGCCCTCGGACAGCTGCTGGAAAAAGGCTACGTCTACCGCGGCCTGAAGCCGGTCAACTGGTGCTTCGATTGCCAGTCCGCCTTGGCGGAAGCGGAAGTGGAATACCAGGACAAGCGCGATCCGGCCATCGATGTCGGCTTCAAGTTCGCCGAATTCGACAAGCTGGCCACGGCCTTCAGCCTCGCTAAGCTGCCGACCGAGAACGGCTTCATCGTCATCTGGACCACCACCCCTTGGACCATCCCGTCCAACCAGGCGCTGAACGTCAACGCCGAAGTGATCTACTCGCTGGTGCAGACCGAGCGTGACGGCCAGCCCTTGCTGCTGATCCTGGCGCAGGACCTGGTCGAAGCCTGCCTGGCGCGCTACAAGCTCGAAGGCACCACCATCGCCACCTGCCACGGCGCGGCGCTGGCCGGCATCAGCTTCCGCCACCCGCTGCACGCCTCGGACGCCTTCTTCGACCGCCTGTCGCCGATGTACCTGGCCGAATACGTGACCACCGAAAGCGGCACCGGCGTGGTGCACTCGGCGCCAGCCTACGGCCTGGACGACTTTATCTCCTGCCGCGCGCATGGCATGAAGGACGAGAACATCCTGACCCCGGTCATGGGCGACGGCAAATACGCGTCGACGCTGCCGCTGTTCGGCGGCATGACGATCTGGGAAGCCTCCAAGCCGATCTGCAACGCGCTCAAGGAAGCGGGCGCGCTGTTCGAAGTGAAGATGTTCGACCACAGCTACATGCACTGCTGGCGCCACAAGACGCCGATCATCTACCGCGCCACCTCGCAGTGGTTCGCCGGCATGGATGTCAAGCCCAAGGACGGCGGCCACACGCTGCGCGAAACCGCGCTCAAAGGCATCGACGAGACCAAGTTCTTCCCGGACTGGGGCAAGGCGCGCCTGCACGGCATGATCGCCAACCGTCCCGACTGGACCCTGTCGCGCCAGCGCCAATGGGGCGTGCCGATGGCCTTCATCGTCCACAAGGAAACCGGCGCGCTGCATCCGCGCACCCCGGAACTGCTGGAACAGGTGGCCAAACTGATCGAAAAGAGCGGCATCGACGCCTGGCTGGCGCTGGACCTGAAAGACCTGCTCGGCGACGAAGCGGCAAGCTACGAAAAGAACAAGGACACGCTGGACGTCTGGTTCGACTCCGGCTCGACCCACCAGACCGTGCTGCGCGGCTCGCATAAAGAACAATCGGCTTTCCCGGCCGACCTGTATCTCGAAGGCTCGGACCAGCACCGCGGCTGGTTCCACTCGTCGCTGCTGACGTCCTCGATGCTGAACGGCGCGCCGCCCTACAAGGCGCTGCTGACCCACGGCTTCGTGGTCGACGGCGAAGGCAAGAAGATGTCCAAATCGGTCGGCAACACCGTCGCCCCGCAGGACGTCTGGAACAAGCTGGGCGCCGACATGCTGCGCCTGTGGGTGGCCACCACCGACTATACCGGCGAGCTGTCGATCTCCGACGAGATCCTCAAGCGCGTCACCGAAGCCTATCGCCGCATCCGCAACACGCTGCGCTTCCTGCTGGCCAACCTGTCGGACTTCGACGCCGCCAAGGACGCGGTGGCGATCGACGACATGCTGGAAATCGACCGCTACGCCGTCGCCAACATGGCGGCGCTGCAGGCCGAAATCGCCGAGCACTACCTGCAGTATGAGTTCCAGCCGATCTACTCCAAGCTGCAGAACTTCTGCTCGGAAGACCTGGGCGGCTTCTACCTGGACGTGCTCAAGGACCGCCTGTACACCAGCGCCGTCACCTCGCCTGCACGCCGCTCGGCGCAGACCGCGCTGTGGCACATCACGCAAAGCCTGCTGCGCGTGATGGCGCCGGCGCTGTCGTTCACGGCGGAAGAGGCATGGGCCATCTTCGCCGGCGAAGAGGCCTACAAGGCCAGCGACGAAACCATCTTCACGCAAACCTGGTGGACGCTGCCGGAAGCGGCCGACGCGGCGGCGCTGCTGGCCAAGTACACGGCCCTGCGCGCGGTCCGCACCGACGTCACCAAGCAGCTGGAAGACGTGCGCACCTCGGGCGCGATCGGCTCCTCGCTGCAGGCGGAACTGACCATCAAGGCCGCCGGCGAGAAGTACCAGCTGCTGGCCAGCCTGGACGACGACCTCAAGTTCGTCTTCATCACCTCCGCCGCCAAGGCGGTGCAGGTGGAAAGCGAAGCGGATGAAGCGGTCGAGGTGAGCGCCTCCACGGCCGAGAAGTGCGAGCGTTGCTGGCACTATCGCGCCGACGTCGGCGCGCATGCGGACCACCCTACCCTGTGCGGCCGTTGCCACAGCAATCTGTTCGGTGCGGGCGAAAAACGCAAGTTCGCTTAATATGAGGGCCGCCGTTCCCACCGGGAGCGGCGGCGCCGTCGCCACGAACCAACTTGAAATTTTATGGCCACCAAAAAAATCTTTCCGACCAAATCCTCGGCCAGCCTGACGCCTTGGCTGGGCATTGCCGCCATCGTCATCCTGTTCGACCAGCTGTCCAAGATCACCATCACCAAGACCTTCCAGCTCGGTGAAGAGAAAATCATCACCTCCTTCTTCAACCTGGTGCTCGCGTATAACAAGGGCGCCGCGTTCAGCTTCCTGTCCAACAGCGGCGGATGGCAGCGCTACTTCTTCACCGCCATCGCGCTGGGCGCGGCGGCCTGGATCATCGTGCTGCTGAAAAAACACGGCAGCCAGCGCATGTTCTCGTGGGCGCTGTCGCTGATCCTGGGCGGCGCCATCGGCAACGTCATCGACCGGGTACTGTACGGCCACGTGGTCGACTTCCTCGATTTCCACTGGAGCGGATTCGGCCACTTCCCGGCGTTTAACATCGCCGACTCGGCCATCTGCATCGGCGCGGCGCTGTTCATCCTCGATGAGCTGCGCCGGGTGAACAAATAACGGGAGCAGCGCATGATGGAATTGACCGGCAAGAAAATCGTCCTCGGCCTGTCCGGCGGCGTGGCCTGCTACAAGGCGGCGGAACTGTGCCGCGCGCTGACCAAGGCCGGCGCCTCGGTGCAGGTGGTGATGACCGACGCCGCCACCCACTTCATCACCGCCGTCACCATGCAGGCGCTGTCGGGCAACAAGGTGTTCAGCAGCCAGTGGGACCCGCGCGTCGACAACAATATGGCCCACATCGACGTCACCCGCGACGCCGACGCCATCCTAGTCGCGCCCTGCTCGGCGGACTTCATGGTCAAGCTGGCGCACGGCGTCTGCGACGACCTGCTGTCGACCATGTGCCTGGCGCGTCCGCGCCTGGTGCCGCTGCTGGTGGCGCCGGCCATGAACGTCGAGATGTGGCAGAACCCCGCCACCCAGCGCAACGCGCAACAGCTGCGCGACGACGGCATCGTCATCTTCGGCCCAGCCTCCGGCGACCAGGCCTGCGGTGAAGTGGGCATGGGCCGCATGCTGGAACCGGCGCAGTTGCTCGAAGAGCTGGTGGCCTCGTTCCAGCCCAAGGTGTTGGCGGGCAAGCGCATCCTGATCACCGCCGGTCCGACCTTCGAACCGATCGACCCGGTGCGCGGCATCACCAATCTGTCGTCGGGCAAGATGGGCTACGCCGTGGCGCGCGCCGCGCGCGAAGCCGGCGCCGAAGTGATCCTGGTGTCCGGCCCGACGGCGCTGCCGGCGCCGTTCGGCGTCCAGCGCATCAACGTCCAGAGCGCGCTGCAGATGCACGACGCGGTGATGGCCAATGTCGACCACCAGCACATCTTCATCGCGGTGGCGGCGGTGGCCGACTGGCGCGTGTCCAACGCCAGCGAGCAGAAACTGAAGAAGAACCCGGACGGCTCGGTGCCGGACCTGAAGTTCGAGCAGAACCCGGACATACTCGCCGGCGTCGCCGCCCGCACCACGCTGGCCGGCTATCCTTACTGCGTGGGCTTCGCCGCCGAATCGGAAAACCTGGTGCAGTTCGGCGCCGACAAGCGCGAGAAAAAAGGCATCCCCCTGCTAGTAGGGAATATCGGCCACCACACCTTCGGCCAGGACGACAACACCATCATCGTGTTCGATGAAAACGGCCACACCATCCTGCCGCGCGCCGACAAACTGACGCTGGCGCGCCAATTGATTTCGGAGATCTCGAAACGGATCTCACAGCACTCGCTTTTCGCAAAATAATTATGAAAAATATCGACGTCAAAATCCTCGACCCGCGCATGAAAGACCAGATGCCGGCCTACGCCACCCCGGGTTCCGCCGGCCTCGATCTGCGCGCCTGCATCGATGCGCCCATGGTCATCGAAGCCGGACAAACCGTGCTGATACCCACCGGCCTGGCGATCCACGTCGCCGATCCGGGCTACGCCGCCATGATCCTGCCGCGCAGCGGCATGGGCCACAAAAACGGCATCGTGCTGGGTAATCTGGTAGGCTTGATCGACTCCGACTACCAGGGCCAGCTGATGATCTCGACCTGGAACCGCGGCCACAGCGCCTTCACGCTGAACCCGATGGAACGCCTGGCGCAGCTGATCATCGTGCCGGTGCTGCAAGTGGGCTTCAACGTGGTCGAAGAATTCGGCGACAGCGAGCGCGGTGAAGGCGGCTTTGGCAGCACCGGCAAACACTAACAAAAACAGACGGAGACCCTGGATGGTCCAGCAGACAAACAAGATCAATCAATACGCCTCATTGTCCCTGTTGGCGGCGGCATCGCTGCTGTCGGCCTGCTCGACTTTCCAATCCAAGCCGGCGCCCGCGCCGGCCGAACCGGTGGTGGCCCGCGTCATCAACGAAGAACCGCCGGTGGTCACCGCCAAGATGGCCGCCGCGCGCGATTCCCTGAGCCAGATGGTGGCCCTGCAGGACCGCCTGTACCGCATCGCCGGCCCGCTGTTGATCAACAACGCGGACCTGTGCCGCACACAGGCGCGCAACCTGCTCGGCTTCACCGCCAAGAACAAATACTCCTACACCGGCGAATTCGTCGACGCCGCGCAGGCGGTGCTGAATTACGGCGACCGCCTGGAAGTGGCCAGCGTGCTGGCCGGCAGCGGCGGCGCGCGCGCCGGCCTGCGCAAGGGCGACGGCCTGGTCGCCGCCGAGGGCAAGACCCTGCCCACCGGCCAGAATGCCGAAACCCAGGCCGCCGGCATCCTCGGCCCGCTGGTCTCCGGCCATCAGTCGCTCAACCTGATCGTCGCCCGCGATGGCCGCAACCAGGCGCTCAACGTGCCGGTCACGCGCGCCTGCGCCTTCAAGATCGACATCGGCAACTCGGACAATATCAACTCCTACTCGGACGGCCAGCGCGTGATGATCACGCGAGGCATGGTCAACTTCGCGCACAGCGACGAAGCCATCGCCTACGTGCTGGCCAAGGACATCGCCCACAATGTGCTGGGCCACGCCGCCACCACCCGTTCCGCCTACACGGTCGGCAGCATCATCGACAACCTGGTGTCCGTGCGGCCCGACCTGACGATGTTGATCGGCACCGCCGGGGTCAAGCCCATGCCGCAGGAACTCGACGCGGCGGCCGACTACCTGTCGCTGTACATGGTGGCCCGCGCCGGCTACAGCCTGGACCACGCGCACGCCTTCTGGCAGCGCATGGCCGGACAATATCCCGCCACGGTGCTAAACGGGTATACTGCCAACCACCCCGCCGTTAACTACCGCCTGTCGGTGATCGACAAGACCATCGCCGAAATCAAGGGCAAGCAGGCGGCCAAGAAGCCACTGGTGCCGTAACTCGGAGAAGCCGCCATGAACAAGCCGGGCCTGTTAGCAATCACCTTGATACTGATGTGTGGCTGGGCCCATGCGGCGCAATGGGCCAAGGTCAAGGGCGACGGCGCCGGCGTCTTCTACATCGACAAGGCCAGCATCATCAAGGCCGACAAGACGCGCAAGGTGTGGTCGATGCGCAGCTACGGCAAGCCGCAAACCACGCCCGAGGGCAAGCCTTACCGTTCGGTCAAGGCGCTGCACCTGTATTCCTGTGAAGACCGCACCACCGTGCTGCTGTCGCAGGTGTTCTACCCCGAGGCCATGGGCAAGGGGGAACCGGTCGAAAACTACAAATACGAGAAGTTCAACCCGGAAGACATCGTGCCGGACAGCCCGTTCGACAACGCGCTGTCCGTGGTCTGCAAATAGCTGAGTTTGGGAACTTAGCCGGGGAAATTGGGGAACACGTTCCCCATCAGCCAGGTCAGCCCCGCGCACAGCAGCACGGCGAGTATCAGCACGATCAGCAGGCGGCCGAATTTGGGCGAGCCGTCGTCTTCCTTGGGAGTGGTCATGGCAGTTCCTGCAAGCTTTAGAGAGCCGTAGTATATTCCATCCATGGACAGCATCGACCTTGAAGTACTCAAAACCAGCGCCGCCTGGATCGCCGCCGGGCGCCGCTGCGAACTGATCACCGTCATCAAGACCTGGGGCTCCAGTCCGCGTCCGATCGGCGCCACGCTGGCCATCTGCGAGGACGGCACGGTGATCGGCTCCGTCTCCGGCGGCTGCATCGAGGACGACCTGATCGCCCGCGTGCGCGACGAGGGCATACGCCGCACCGTGCCGGAGATCGTCAGCTACGGCATCACGGCCGACGAGGCCCACCGTTTCGGCCTGCCCTGCGGCGGCACCATCGAGCTGGCGATCGAGCCGCTGTCGGCGCGCAGCCGCGTGGCCGAGCTGCTGGAACGGCTGGAGCGGCACGAGCTGGTGCAGCGCCGCCTGGACCTGCACAGCGGCGAGGTGGAACTGTCCAAGGCCGCGCCGGGCGCGCAGATGCAGGTCAGCGAGCGCGCCATGGTCAGCCTGCACGGCCCGCGCTGGCGGCTGCTGATCATCGGCGCCGGCCAGCTGTCGCGCTTCCTGGCGCAGATCGCCACCGCCATGGACTACCACGTCATCGTCTGCGACCCGCGCGAGGAATACCGCGCCGGCTGGCAGGTCGACGGCGTGCAGCTGGTGCACGACATGCCCGACGATACGGTGATCGCCATGCAGCTGGACCGCCGCAGCGCCGTCGTCGCGCTGACCCACGATCCCAAGCTGGACGACCTGGCGCTGATGGAGGCGCTGAAGTCGGACGCGTTCTACGTCGGCGCCATCGGTTCGCGGCTGAACAACAGCAAGCGCCGCGAGCGGCTGCTGGAGTTCGACCTGACGCCGCAGCAGCTGGCGCGCCTGCACGGGCCGATCGGCCTGTACATCGGCAGCAAGACGCCGTCCGAGATCGCGATCTCCATCCTGGCCGAGATGACCGCGATTAAAAACGGCGTGCCGACCGCGATGCTGATCCCGCATGCCGCCACGCCGGCCACGCCCGGCGAGAACGCCTGTGCGGTCGATATCGGCGCGGCGTAAAAACCGCAAGCACGAACAATTCAAAAGCAAGAACCGGCTAGCCCGCAGCCCGCGGCTACGGGACAATAGCGCCACCGTTCACCGACTGGAATTCCGCATGAGCACCGCCAACCTGTTACGCCTGATCTTCCTCGCCGCCATCTGGGGCGGCTCCTTCCTGTTCATGCGCATCGCCGCGCCGGTGCTGGGCGCCGCCGTGCTGATCGAGTACCGCGTGCTGTTCGCGTCGCTGTTCCTGGCGGTCATCGCGCTGGCGCTGAAAAAGCCGCTGAACCTGCGCCAGAACTGGAAGCACTACCTGATCCTCGGCCTGTTCAATTCCGCGCTGCCGTTCCTGATGTTCGCCTTCGCCGCGCGCACCTTGTCGGCCTCCCTGCTGGCGGTGCTGAATGCCACCACGCCGCTGTGGGGCACGCTGATCGCCGCTGTCTGGACCCGCCACATGGTCAGCGGCAAAGTGATGCTGGGTTTGCTGCTGGGCGCCTGCGGCGTCGCGCTGCTGGTCGGCTTCGACCACGTCACCACCAAGCCGGGCGCCGGCATCGCCATCGCGGCGGTGCTGTTCGCCTCCTTCAACTACGGCATCGCCAGCAACTACGCCAAGCAGGCCAAGGCGGTCGAGCCGTTCTCCAACGCGCACGGCTCGATGTGGGCCTCGACCCTCCTGGTGCTGCCGGCGCTGCCGTTTTTCCCGGCGCCGGGCGAGCCGACCATCGGCATCATGGGCGCGGTGCTGGCGCTCGGTGTGCTGTGCAGCGGCGTGGCCTACCTGATCTACTTCCGTTTGATCCAAGATGTCGGCCCGTCGTCGGCGCTGACGGTGACCTTCCTCAGCCCCCTGTTCGGCATCCTGTGGGGCATGCTGTTCCTCGGCGAGAGCGTCGGCTGGTACACCTTCGTCGGCGCGGCCATCGTCATCACCGGCACCGCGCTGGTGACCGGCTTCCGTCCCGGCTTCGGCTTCCTGAACAAGGCCAAGGCAGCGTGAAGCCCTACACCCTGCCGCTGCCGGCCAACTACCGGCTGGACGACGTACTGGCCTTCCACAGCCGCGACGCCGAAAGCGTGGCCGAGCAAGTCAGCCCCGAGCGCCTGCGCAAGGGCATGCTGATCGCCGGCGTGCCGGTGGTGCTGGAGATCGTGCCCGACCACCCCGCCGCGCCCACCAGCGCCAGCTGCACCGTGCACGCCGACGGCCCGCTGTCCAAGGCCGCGCAGCAGCAGGTGCGCGAGGCGGCACTCAGCATTCTCGGCCTGCGCATCGATCCCGAGCCGTTCATCGCCTTCGCCGCCAGGGACAAGATGTTCGGGCCCTTGACGCGCGCGCAGCCCGGCCTGCGCATCGTCCAATCGGCCACCGTGTTCGAGGCGCTGACCTGGGCCATCATCGGCCAGCAGATCAACCTGTCGTTCGCGATCGCGCTGCGCCGCACCTTCATCCTGCAGGCCGGCCGCCAGCACAGCAGCGGCTTGTGGTGCTACCCCGCCGCCGAAGACGCGGCCAGGCTGCACATCGACGACCTGACCAGCCGCAAATTCTCGCGCGCGAAGGCGGAAACGCTGCTGCGCCTGGCCGGCCTGGTCGCCGGCGGCGAGCTGCCGCTGGAGCTGTCGCCGTCGAACAGCATCGAACAGGTGTCGGCGGCGCTGCTGGCGGTCAAGGGCATCGGCCCGTGGACCGTCAACTACGGCCTGCTGCGCGGCTACGGCCATGCCGACTGTTCGCTGCACGGCGACGTCGCGATCCGCGCCGCGCTGCAACACCTGCTGGGCGAAGAGAGCAAGCCGGACATGCCGCGCACCGAGAAAATCCTGGCCCGGTACAGCCCTCACCGCACCATGGCCGCCGCCCATCTGTGGGCCAGCCTGCACCCGCGCGCGGACGGCGACAGCCCCGCCTAGGCGGCGCACAGGCGACGCTCGCTGACGTAGGCTTCGAACTGGCCGGCGGTCAACGGCCGGCTGTAGTAAAAGCCCTGTATCTCGTCGCAGCCCTGCTCCCGCAAGTACTCCAGCTGCGCCGGGTGCTCGACGCCCTCGGCGATGGTGTGCAAGCCCAGGCTGCGCGCCAGGTTGATGATGGCGGCGACGATCGCACGGTCGTCCGGATCGGTGCTGATGTCGCGCACAAAGGACTGGTCGATCTTCAGCTTGTAGATCTTGAATTTCTTCAGGTAGCTCAGCGACGAGTAGGCAATGCCGAAATCGTCGATCGCCATCCGCACGCCCAGCTCGTGCAGCTTGTCCATCACGGCGATCGCCGCCAGCGGATCGTGCATGGCCGTGCCTTCGGTCAGCTCCAGCTCCAGGTATTGCGGTTCCAGCTGCTCCTGCGCCAGGATGTTGCTGACCAGTTGCGGCAGGTCTGGATGGCGGAACTGCGTGGTCGACAGGTTCACCGCCATCATGAACGGCGCCATGCCCTGGTCCAGCCAGGTCCTCATCTGGCGCACCGCCTGGCGCAACACCCATTCGCCGATCGACAGCATCAGGCCGCTGTCCTCGGCGGCCGGAATGAACTCGGCCGGCGACACCGCGCCCAGCGTGGGATGCTGCCAGCGCAGCAGCGCCTCGGCGCCTATGATACGGCCGTCGTGCGCATCGACCTGCGGCTGGTAGTGGACGCTGAGTTCGCGATTTTCCAGCGCGTGCCTGAGCGCGCCGACGATCTGCATCCGCCGCACCGCTTCGGCCTCCAGATCGCTGGTGAAGAAGCAATAGCCGTTGCGGCCGTTCTGCTTGGCCCGGTACATGGCGGAGTCGGCGCAGCGCACCAGCGTCTCCAGGTCCTTGCCGTCCTGCGGATAGACGGCCACGCCGATCGAAGCACTGACCGACAATTCATGCTGCTCGACGGCGAACGGTTCCAACACCGTGTCGAGTATCTTTTGCGCCACGCGCGGCAGCGCCTCGACATCGTCGCCGTGCAGCAGGAAAATGAATTCATCGCCGCCCAGCCGTGCCACGGAGTCTTCGGCGCGCAGCGTCAGCCGCAGGCGGCGCGCCAGCCGGACCAGCAGCGCGTCGCCGATGCTGTGGCCCAGGCTGTCGTTGATATCCTTGAAGCGGTCCAGGTCGAGGAACATCACCGCCAGCTTGCGGCCCTCGCACTGGGCCTTCAGGATCGCCTGGCGCGCGCTCTCGTCCAGCTGCACACGATTGGGCAAGCCGGTCAGCACATCGAAATGCGCCAGATGTTCGATCCGCTCCTCGGCCAGTTTGCGCTCGGTGACGTCGCGCGAAATGCCAAAGATGCCCGTCGCGTGGCCGGCGCTGTCCAGCAGCGGCCCCTTGGTCGACAGGAACAGCGCCTGCCTGCCGTCCGGCAGGGTCAGGTGTTCCTCGCTGGTCTGGGTGCGGCCGGCCCGCATCACCAACTGGTCTTGCTGCCGCATCCTGGCCGCCGACGGTGCGGAGAACAACTGCTCGTCGGTGCGTCCCAGGATCTGGTCCGCCGGCATGTCGAGAAATGCCGCCGTCGCCTGGTTGACCAGCAGATAGCGACCTTGTAAATCCTTGACATAGACCGCGTCCGAGGTGCCGCCGATGATGCCGCTCAACAGCTTGCGGTGGGACTCGCCCTTGCGCAAGGCGCTGCGCATGAATTCGCTCAACATGCCGGCCACCACGCCATTGACGATCAATAGCAGCCACTGCATCAGGTCACGCAGGTCAGCAAACCGCATGCTGTACAAAGGGTGCAGCACCAGCAGTTTGATCCCCACCGCCGCCGTCGCCGTCGCCAGCAAGCCCGGCCCCAAGCCGCCGACCAGCGCGCTGACCATGATCGGCAACATGAACAGCACCATCAAGGGACGCGGCTCGCTGGCGTCGACCAGATGGGTGCGGACCACCAGCATCGTCCCGACCAGCAGCAGCGCCAGCGGGTAGTGGTACCAGCAGTGGCCGGCGCCGGGCACCAGGCCGCGGGCCGCCACCTCGAACAGCGGCTGGCGATGGTCATCACGGGTCGACACCGCCCGCATCGCCAGCGCATAACCGGCCGCGCTGCACACGACAAAGAACACGCCCTTGGCGCTGGACAGCCAGATCACGACTTGCGATTCACGCGCACCCAATAACTGATCCGATAACAGCACCCAGGCTGAGCCGAGCACGAGGTAGGTCGCTGTGACCAATGCAATGAATCGGGAGTGATTACTAGCCATGGCGGGCACCGGAGTGGTAGGAATTGCTTGAGAGTAGCATCGGCAATCGGGCCTGCCCAGCAATGCCGCGCGCCGGCCGGCCGTAAATCGCACGTCCTTGACCTAGGTCAAATTTGCCAAATGCCGTTGTGTTAATCGGCGCACAAATGCGCAGATTTCGCTTGAGCCTGACGCTGCGTCAGGCTGTACGCTGCATGCCTTACCGTGAAGGAGCATGCATTGAGCTGGATAGAAAAACTGCTGCCGCCGCGCATCAAGCGCGGCGCCGAGCAGCGGCAGTCCATCCCCGCCGGGCTGTGGATCAAATGCGCCGCCTGCGAGGCGGTGCTGTACCGCGCCGACCTGGAAGCGAACCTGCAGGTCTGCCCCAAATGCAGCCACCACATGCGCATCCGCGCCCGCAACCGCCTCGATGCGCTGCTCGATGCCGGCGGCCGGCACGAGATCGGCCAGGAAGTGCTGCCGGTCGACACGCTCAAGTTCAAGGGCAGCAAGAGCTATACCGAACGCCTGAAGGCGGCGATGGAAGCCACCGGCGAAACCGACGCCATGATCGTCATCAGCGGCGCCATCCTGTCGGTGCCGGTGGTGGTGGCCTGCTTCGAGTTCGATTTCATGGGCGGCTCGATGGGGTCGGTGGTGGGCGAACGCTTTGTGCGCGGCGTGCAGGCGGCGATCGACCAGCATGTGCCCTTCATCTGCATCACCGCCAGCGGCGGCGCGCGCATGCAGGAGGGCCTGCTGTCGCTGATGCAGATGGCGAAGACCACCGCCATGCTGGCCAGGCTGGCGGAGAAGAAGCTGCCCTTTGTGTCGGTGCTGACCGATCCCACCTCGGGCGGCATCTCGGCCTCGTTCTGCTTCCTGGGCGACCTGGTGCTGGCCGAGCCGAAGGCGCTGATCGCCTTCACCGGCGCGCGCGTCATCAAGAGCACGCTGGGCGTGACCTTGCCGGAGGGCTATCAACGGCCGGAGTTCCTGCTCGAACGCGGCGCCATCGACATGATCGTCGACCGCCGCGCCATGCGTGCCGAACTGGCCGCGCTGCTGGCCTTGCTGCTGAAGCTGCCAAAGGACGCGCTGGCCTGAGACGGCGCGCCTGTCGTACACTGTCGCGCATGAAAGAACATCACGACAGCACGGTCCTGAAAATCGGCGAACTGGCGGCGCGCTCCGGCCTGACGGTGCGCGCGCTGCACCACTACGACAGCATCGGCCTGTTGACGCCGTCGGCCCGCGCGGATTCCGGCTACCGCCTGTACAACCGCGACGACGTCGCGCGCCTGCATCGTATCCAGACGCTGCGGCGCTTCGGCATGTCGCTAGGCGACATCGCCACCTTCCTGGCCAGCCCGGACGCGCCGTTTGCCGACATCGTCGCGCAGCAGATCGCCGCGCTGGGCCAGCAGATCGAACAGGCGGCGGCGCTGCGCGAACAACTGATGCAACTGCAGCACGTGCTGGGCAGCGGCCGCAGTCCCGAGCTGTCCGACTGGCTGGAAACGCTGGAGCGGATGGACCTGTACGACAAATATTTCACCCGCGAAGAGTTGAAGCGCCTGCCCTTCTGGCAGCAGGACGCGCGCCGCCACGCCGCCTGGGCCGCGCTGGTGGGCGAAGTGGAAGCGCTGATGGCGCAAGGCGCGCCGCCGGACGACCCGCGCGCGGGCGAACTGGCGGAGCGCTGGATGCAGACACTGCAACACGATACCAACGCCCATCCCGGACTCGCTCTGCGCATCACCGACATGCTGGACCAGGAGCTCGCGGTGCAGCAGCAAACCCGCATCACGCCGGCGATGAAGCACTATGTGTCGACGGCGCTGGGCGCGCGCAAGCTGGGCATCTACGCGCGCTACCTTGATCCCGATGAATTGCGCACCATGCGCGACAACAGCGGCAAGCATCAGTACGAGTGGATGACGCTGATCGCCGGCGCGCATCAGCATCTGGAGGACGGCATCGCTCACGATGCGCCGTCGGCGCAGGCGCTGGCGCAGCGCTGGATGACACTTTACATGGCGCAGATCGGCGGCGCCCCGGCCACGCTGGCCAAGATCCGCGCCGCCCACGAGCAGGAACCCGCGCTGCTGAGCGGCACCTGGATCACCCCCGCCATGCTCGACTACATCAGGACCGCCTACGCCACGCTGGCTTGATCAAGCGTAAGGCCGAGGTCCATATTGCGACCTAAGATCGCGGAGGTGCCCCCACGTCCAGGAGACCTCGATGATACGATTCAGCAAAAATTCGACCGGCCGGCGCGCTCGCGCACCACGCCTGGCCATGGTGCTGCTGACGCTGACGCTGGGCGCCTGCAACAACGCGCGCGACACCGACAGCCTGATGGCCCAAGCCCGTCAGTATCGCGTCAAGGGCGAGACCAAGGCCGCCATCATCGAGCTGAAAAACGCGCTGCAGAAAACCCCCGACGATGCGCGCGCCCGCCTGCTGCTGGGCGAAGTCTATATCGACGCGGGCGATGTCGCCTCGGCCGAGAAAGAAGTGCGCAAGGCCCAGGCGTTGGGCATGGGCGCGGCGGAAATCATGCCCCGTCTGGGCAAGGTGATGCTGATGCAAGGGCAATTCAAGAAACTGCTCGACGAAGTCCAGCCCGACCCGTCCAGCCCGCACCAGACGGAGCTGCTCGTGCTGCGGGCCAACGCCTACCTGGGCCTGGGCGACAAGGCGCAGGCCCAACAACTGTTCGACGCCATGCTGGCGAAAAACCCGGACCTGCCGGAAGCGCTGCTGGGCCAGGCCAGGATCGCCGCCCTGTCGCAGCGCCTGGACCTGGCCTCGCAACATATCGAGCACGCGCTGGCCAAGCATCCCGACAATATCGCGTGTCTGCGTTTCAAGGGCGACCTGTTGCGCCTGCAAGGAAAACCCGCGGCGGCGCTACGGGCGTACAAGCAAATCCTGACCCTCCAGCCCAACAATGCGCAAGCCCATATCGATAGCGCCACCCTGCTGATCCAGGACAAAAAACTGGCCGAGGCCCGCGCCGAAATCGATGCCGCCCGCAAGATCTCGTCCAACAATCTGCCGGTGCTCTACACCCAGGCCTTGCTCGACTTTCAGGAAGCGAAATATCCGGCGGCGCGCGATACCTTGCAACTGATCTTGAGGGTGATGCCCGATCACATGCCGAGCTTGCTACTGATGGGGGCCGTGCAACCGGCCATGGGCTCATATCTGGAGGCCGAGCTCACCTTGCGCAAATTTCTCGACGCTAATCCGCACCATGTCTACGCCAGCAAGCGCCTGGCCGGCATCCTTTTGAAGAACGGCAAGACCGACGACGCCATCGAGGTGCTGGGGCCGGTGCTGGAGGCTAATCAGACGGATGTGGAACTCCTGGCCCTGGCCGGACAGGCGCAGATACAAGGCAGGCATTTCGCCAAAGCGGCTGAATATTTCCAGGCCGCCAGCGATCTGGCGCCGCAAACGGCCAGCTTGCACACCTCGCTGGGATTGAGTCGCCTGGGCGCCGGCGAATCGGCGCGCGCGGTCGCCGAACTGGAACAGGCGACCGCCCTGGATGACAAGAGCGGCAAGGCCGGCATCCTGCTGGCGATGACCCACTTGCGCAACCAGGAATACGACAAGGCGCTGCTGGCGGTGGCGGCCATGGAAAAACACGACGGCAAAAATCCGCTGGTACAAAATCTGAAGGGCGGCATCCTCTTGTCCAAGCACGACCTGGCCGGCGCGCGCGCCGGCTTCGAGCAGGCGCTGGCGCTGGACCCGGCCTACCTGCCGGCCCTCGACAACCTGGCGCAAATGGACCTGTTGGAGAAAAAACCCGAACGTGCCCGTCAGCGTTACGAAGCGGCGCTCGCCAAGGACAAGAAAAACGTGGGGCTGATGACGGGCCTGGCCAAGCTGGCCCTGACCCAGAACAACAGCGCGGAAGCGGTGCGCTGGCTGGAACGCGCCACCGCCGACCATCCCGAAGCCTTGACCCCGGCCTTGCAGTTGGCGACGCTTTACCTGCGCACCGGCGCCAGGGAAAAATCACTGAAGCTGGCACAGGCCGTCCAGGCCAGCCATCCCGCCG
The DNA here is from genome assembly GCF_019166075.1 of Duganella violaceipulchra. NCBI lineage: Bacteria > Pseudomonadati > Pseudomonadota > Betaproteobacteria > Burkholderiales > Oxalobacteraceae > Duganella > Duganella violaceipulchra. The sequence continues at coordinate 425,702 of NZ_JAHTGR010000004.1, forward strand.
ATCCCGACGCGCTGGCGTTGCTGGCGCAGATACAGACTGCGAACGGCAACTACGAGGCGGGGCTGGAAAACTATGCCAAGCTGGCCGCCCTGCAACCGACGTCGGCCGCCGTGCAACTGCGCATCGCCTATGCCAAGGTCGCGCTCAAGGACAATGACGGCGCCCTCGATGCGGCCAAGAAAGCCTTGCGTCTGAAAGAAGACTGGTTCGAAGCCCAGGTGCTGGCGGCGAGCTTGCTGGTCGATGGCAAGAACTACGCGGAGGCGCTTGCCATCGCGCAAACCGTACAGCGCCAGCGGCCCGAGCTGCCGGCGGGGCTGACGCTGGAAGGCGACATCTGGATGGCCCAGCACAAAGCGCAAGACGCGTTGCGCGCCTACGAGCGGGCATACAAGATGAGCCAGCTGCCGCCGCTGGCGATCAAGATCCACCAGGCCCTGCTCATGGCGGGCAAGACCAGGGAGGCGAGCCTGCATGCCGCCCAGTGGTTGCAGCAACATCCCAACGATCCCGGCTTCCGGTTCTATCAGGGCAGCGCCGATCTGGCGGCCGGGCGCTACAAGCCCGCGATCAACGCGTTCGAGGCCATCGTCCGGCAAGACCCGAAAAATGTCGTGGCGCTCAACAACCTGGCCTGGGCCTACCAGCAGGACAAAGACCAACGCGCGCTGGCGACCGCCGAACGGGCTTACCAGCTGGCCGGCACCAATCCCAGCATTCTCGACACCCTGGGCTGGATCTTGCTGGAGCAAGGCGAAACCGGCCGCGCCCTGCCCTTGCTGAAACAAGCCAAGACCCTGACGCCCGACGTGCCGGATATCGGCTATCACCTGGGCCTGGCGCTGATGAAGTCCGGCGACAAGCTTGCCGCGCGGCTCCAGTTCGAGCAACTGCTGGCCACCGACAAAGACTTCCCGCAACGCGCCGATGTCAAGGCGTTGCTGGCGTCCTGGTAGGCGCGGACCGGGCCGCAAGGCTGTCGATTTTCTTTACATGCGATCTCACCGCGCCGGCTGCACTAAAAAAAGATACTTTAAAAACAGATACTTAGAATCTCCTTCAAGCATGGCTTGGCATTTGCTTAGTAGTGGGTAGCTGACTGACTCCAAGCGGTCGGCAAGGTATTGAAACTCCACCCTAGCGTAGCGATACTCCACTCATCAAGGAAGGAAACAAAATGAAAAAATCAAGCATACTAGGCGCTCTGCTGGGAGCGCTATTTGTGGCCGGCGCGGCTCAGGCGACCACGCTGAACACCACCAGCGCCGCCAATGTGATCTTTGCCGGCAACCCGGGGGAACCGGCCGCCCCTTCGGCCTTGGGCGGCGACGGCGTCCTCCAGAACTTCACCGGCATAGACTGGCACCAGAACGGCGCGGGACTGGTGCAGGGTTTTGCGCTCACCCCCGCCAACAATACCGGCGATTTCGTCGATTTCACCCTGACATACCAAGCCTTCGCCGGCGTCATCAACACCACGTCGCCCACGCCGGACCTGCGCGTCGCCCCACCCGGCCCCGCAGTTGGCACCTATGAGCTGACGACGGTCGCCACCCTGCACGAACGGGCAACATGCCTCAACGCAGGTTGCTCCACGGTGGCGATCACCTTCACCCCCGCCACCAGCAGCAACTGGTCGATTTATTTCGATAACTCGCCCGATGCCAATCAAGCGGCCGGCACCGGCTTTACCGATGGCGCGCTGATGCTTTCCGGCACCTGGGATTCGGAACTGTCGACCTTCCTGGCAACCGGCACCTCCGGCACGCCCGGCGCCACCGGCGTAGGCTCGGCGACGTTGCTCGGCACGGTCTTGTTCACCAATGGGGCCTACGTGTCGCCGGCCCTGGCCGGTACCCGCTTCGACACCACGCTGAACTTCCCTGGCCCCGCCGCGCCCGACTTCACGCGCCCGCTGCTGGTCAATGGCATCGCCACCGGTCCCAACACGGATTCGCAATTCGTGTTGAATATCGATGGCGCCCAGCAGTTCACCCCTGTCCCTGAGCCAGCCACCCTGGCGCTGGTTGCCGCAGGCATCTTCGGCATGGGTACGCTGGGCCGTCGCCGCGAGCAGAAGAAATAGTTGGCAAGCGGGGCTGGCAATCGACTCAGGCCGGCGCTTCAGGGCGCCGGCCTCTTTTCATGGCCTGGTCTTATTTCAATCGGCGCGCCGGACTGCCGCCCCACACTTCGCCACTGCCGATGCGCGTGCCCTTGGCCACCAGCGAATTGGCCGCCACGATCGCGTTGTCGCCTATCGTCACGCCGGACAAGACCACCGCATGCGCGCCTATCGTCACATGGTCGCCTATCGTGATGAAATAATGTCCCAAGGTATCGCCCTCAATCACATGCGGCACCAGCAAGGCCGTTTCGCCGATCACGCTGTTGGCGCCTATCGTCACAAACGATGGATCGTAAATAATGCCGGAGCTGTAGGTATTGGCGCCCAGGCGGGCGCCCAGCGCAAGATAGATCAGCCGCATGATGGGGATCGGAATCATTCCACCGCGTATCAAGGAGTTGAACAGGATCAGATAGAACAGGACATAGACTTGATAGATGAACTCCTGCCTGGAGCCGAATTCAATATTTCCGTCATGCAGGGGCTGCGCCCACAGGAAAAGCCGGAAGATGAGCAGGCCATACAGGTAAACCAGCAGCACCGCCGCCGCGCTGACGGCCACGCCCCGGAAATCTCCCAGGCTGGGAATGGCGCCCACGCCGCAGTAAGCGCTCAGCACCGCCAGCAGCAATACCAGCGCCAGCATGGATAAGAAGGTGACAATCGAGGTCAGTCTGATTTTTCGCATGAAAACACTCCCCACAAGTACCTAAATTATAGGGAAAGCACGATTTTGCAGTCGCGGAAACGAAAAAGCCGCTGACACCTTTCGGTATCAACGGCTTTCAAATTTGGTTGCGGGGACAGGATTTGAACCTGTGACCTTCGGGTTATGAGCCCGACGAGCTGCCAGACTGCTCCACCCCGCGTCTGTATGTAGCTATTATAGGGCAGTTCATTGGTTTAGGCAATATTAATCCTGAAATCGGCTGCGATAGTCCGAATATATGCAGTTACCTATAGGCATAGGCCATGCCGCACCGGCTTCAATCGGTGTAAAGTAGCCAAAGTGAGCATCCTTACCGACTGAGCTATCCCCTATGAAATTCTGTTCCGAATGCGCCTCCCCCGTCAGCCTGGCCGTCCCGGCCGGCGACAACCGCCCGCGCTATGTTTGCGGCAACTGCGCCACCATCCACTACCAGAACCCGAAAATGGTGCTGGGCTCCATTCCCGTGTGGGAACGCGACGGCGAACTGAAGGTTCTGCTGTGCAAACGCGCGATCGAGCCACGCCACGGCTACTGGACGCTGCCGGCCGGCTTCATGGAAAACAATGAAACCACCGCCGAAGGTGCCATCCGCGAAACCCAGGAAGAAGCCGGCGCCAATATTGAGCTGGGTCAGCTGTTCTCGCTGCTGAACGTGGCGCGTGTCCACCAGGTCCATCTGTTCTACCTGGCCACGCTGCTGGACCTGGAGTTCGCCCCCGGCGAGGAAAGCCTGGACGTGCAACTGTTCAGCGAAGCGGAGATTCCGTGGGACGAGCTGGCCTTCCCCACCATCCGCACCACGCTGGAACTGTTCTTCGCCGATCGCGCCAGCATGCGCGAGGGCGGCGGCTACGGCTTCCACACCCAGGACATCACCCGCAATATGCGTTCCGACCTCTGATGACGTGACGCTGTCCCTATGATCCCATGGCTGGAAACCGATAGCCCCTTCCCCGACGTCGCCCAGGCGCTGACCACCGACGCGCCCGGCCTGCTGGCGGCCGGCGCCGACCTGTCGCCGCAGCGGCTGCTGATGGCCTACCGCAACGGCATCTTCCCCTGGTTTTCCGAAGGCCAGCCCATCCTGTGGTGGAGCACCGATCCGCGCATGGTGTTGATGACCGACCAGTTCCGCATCTCGGACAGCCTGAAGAAAACCCTGCGCAAGGTCGAGCGCGAGATGGCCGCCGGCGGCCGCTGGCAAGTGCGTTTCGACAGCGCCTTCGCGCAGGTGATGCGGGCCTGCGCCGCGCCGCGCCGGGACGGCCCCGGCACCTGGATTTCGGAAGACATCATCGCCGGCTACACCGGCCTGCACAAGCTGGGCTACGCCCACTCGGCCGAGTTGTGGCTGGACGGCCAGCTGGTCGGCGGCGCCTACGGCGTGTCGATCGGCCGCATGTTCTATGGCGAATCGATGTTCGCCCGCGTCACCGACGGTTCCAAGATCGCGCTGGCCTACCTGGTGCGCTTCCTGCGCCAGCACGGTGTAAAGATGATCGATTGCCAACAGGAGACCGGCCACCTGGCCTCGCTGGGCGCGGCGCCGATTCCCCGCGCGCAATTCCTGGCGCATCTGCGCAACAATATTGAATTGCCTCAGATCACCGTGTGGGTACCCATTGCACCACTGGCTGCGGACAGTTAAGCTAAAGGTGACAAGCGCCTTCGCAATCTTGGCGCTATCATAGGTCTACACCACCTGCCCTCGATAGGACGTGCATGACGCACCTGAACGATCTGCCTTTCGCGACGCTGCAGTTTTACACCACGGCGCCCTACCCTTGCAGCTATCTGGACGCGCGCCAGGCGCGCTCGCAGGTGGCTACCCCTTCGCACCTGATCAACGCCGACGTCTACTCCGAGCTGGTCAAGAACGGCTTCCGCCGCAGCGGCATCTTCACCTACCGCCCGTACTGCGACGGCTGCCAGGCCTGCATCCCGGTGCGGGTGGTGGCCGAGCAGTTCTGCCCCAACCGCGGCCAGCGCCGTGCCTGGGCCAGGCATGGCGACCTGACGGCGGGCGTGGCCACGCTGTCGTTCTCGGACGAGCACTACGACCTCTACCTGCGCTACCAGAGCAAGCGCCACGCCGGCGGCGGCATGGACCAGGACAGCCGCGACCAGTACGCGCAATTCCTGCTGCAAAGCCGGGTCAACACGCGGCTGGTGGAGTTTCGCGAGCCCGGCGGCACGCTGCGCATGGTCAGCATCATCGACGTGCTGTCGGACGGCCTGTCGTCGGTCTACACCTTCTTCGATCCCGACATCGAAGGCGCGTCCTACGGCACCTACAATGTTTTATGGCAGATCGCCCAGGCGCGCGAATTGAAGCTGCCCTATGTCTACCTGGGCTACTGGATCAAGGAAAGTCCGAAAATGTCCTACAAAACCAACTTCAAGCCGCTCGAAGCCCGCATGCGCGGCGTGTGGAGCGTGCTGGACGCCTGATAAAATACGGGGAACTACAACAAGAGCTCCCCCATGTCCGAAAAATTCCTGTACTCGCTGGCCCGTCCGATGCTGTTCTCGATGGACGCCGAAGCGGCCCACCATTTCACCCTTCCCGCACTCAAGCGCGCCGCCGCCCTGGGCCTGACCAAGCTGGTCAAGCAGCCCAAGGCCGACCCGCGCACCGTGATGGGCATTACCTTCAAGAACCCGGTCGGCCTGGCCGCCGGCCTGGACAAGGACGGCGCCTACATCGACGCGCTGGCCGACCTGGGCTTCGGCTCGATCGAGGTGGGCACCGTGACGCCGCGCGCGCAGCCGGGCAACCCCAAGCCGCGCATGTTCCGCCTGCCGGACGCGCAAGCCATCATCAACCGCATGGGCTTCAACAACGGCGGCGTCGACGCCTTCGTCGCCAACGTGCAGTCGTCACGCTTCTACCAGGACAAGGCCGGCGTGCTGGGCCTGAACATCGGCAAGAACGCCGACACCCCGATCGAACGCGCCACCGACGACTACCTGCACTGCCTGGAAAAAGTCTACCCCTACGCCAGCTACGTGACGGTCAACATCTCGTCGCCGAACACCAAGAACCTGCGCCAGCTGCAAGGCGGCTCGGAACTGGACGGCCTGCTCGGCACTTTGAAGGAAGCCCAGCTGCGCCTGGCCGACCAGCACAAGCGCTACGTGCCGCTGGCGTTGAAGATCGCGCCGGACATGGACGGCGACCAGGTCAAGAACATCGCCGACGCACTGCTGCGCCACAAGATCGACGGCGTGATCGCTACCAACACCACGTTGAGCCGCGACGCCGTCACCGGCATGTTGCACGGCGCCGAGGCCGGCGGCCTGTCGGGCGCGCCGGTGTTCGAGTTCTCCAACACGGTGATCCGCCTGCTCAAGGCCGAGCTGGGCGATGCGCTGCCCATCATCGGTGTCGGCGGCATCATGCGCGGCGCCGATGCCAAGGTCAAAATGGAGTGCGGCGCGCGGCTGGTGCAGCTGTATAGTGGCTTGATCTACGCGGGCCCGGCGCTGGTGCGCGATTGCGCGGACGCCGTACACGGCAAATAAAGGAGGCGGCATGCAGAAGACACAACTTGGTACGAGCGATCTCAAGGTCAGCAAGATCTGCCTGGGCACGATGACCTTCGGCGAGCAGAACACCGAAGCCGACGCCCACAGCCAGCTGGACTACGCGCTCGAGCGCGGCGTCAACTTCATCGACACGGCGGAAATGTATCCGGTGATGCCGCGCGCGGAAACCCAGGGCGCGACCGAGCGCTACATCGGCAGCTGGCTGAAGAAGAGCGGCGCGCGCGGCAAGGTGGTGCTGGCCACCAAGGCCGCCGGACCGAGTCCGCACATCAGCTGGGTGCGCGGCGGCCAGCAGAACTTCGACGCCGCCAATCTGCGCGCGGCGGTCGAGACCAGCCTGCAGCGGCTGCAAACCGACCATATCGATTTATACCAATTGCACTGGCCCAGCCGCAACGTGCCGGTGTTCGGCTCCAACGCCTTCAATCCCAAGCTCGAGCGCGAGTGCGTGGCGATCGAGGAAACGCTGGCCGCGCTGGGCGAGCTGATCAAGGAAGGCAAGATCGGCGCGATCGGCGTGTCGAATGAATCGTGCTGGGGCGTGAACGAGTTCATCAAGCAGTCCGAGATGCAGGGCCTGCCGCGCATCGCCAGCATCCAGAACCTGTACAACCTGACCGCGCGCCATTTCGAGACCAGCCTGCTGGACGAAACCTGCTTCCGCGAGAACGTCAGCCTGCTGGCCTACAGCCCGCTGGCCTTCGGCCAGCTGACCGCCAAGTACCACGACGACCCGAAAGCCAAGGGGCGCCTGACCTTGTTCCCGGTGACCTGGAGCCCGCGCTACCTGAGGCCGACGGTGATATCGGCCGTGGCGCAATACGCCGAGCTGGCGCGCGCCCACGGCATCACGCCGACCCAGCTGGCATTGGCGTGGTGCTACTCGCGCTGGTTCGTGGCCTCGACCATCATCGGCGCCACCAACCTGGCGCAGCTGAAGGAAAACATCGACGCCTACGGCCTGCAACTGCCGCCCGAAGTGCTGGCGCAGGTGGACGCCATCCACGCCGCCATCCCCAACCCCGGCCAATAAAACCCGGGGGTCAAGTCTGACATTCGGACACGAGCTCTGCCGTAATGCGAGATTACGGCAGAGCTCGTGTCCGAATGTCAGACTTGACCCCGGCGCTTTTAAACAACACTCCCCTGCGCGTTATCCAAATCTTGAATATCATTAGACGTAACCATTCGTGTGCAGCAACTTTGCGCACTGGTAAGCTTTCCTCATCATCAACGTAGAAAGACCGTCACATGAGCACACGCCGCATCGCCCGTCCCCTTCTGCTCAGCAGCCTGATCGCCACCGTCGTCATGCCCGCCTTTGCCCAGCAAGCCGTGGCCGACGGTGAATTGCAGTCCGTGGTCGTCACCGGCACCTATGCCAAGAACCGCCGCACCATCGATTCCGAATCGCCGGTCGACGTCATCGGCGCCAAGGAGTTGCAGGCCAGCGGTTCGAGCGAACTGGCCACCGTGCTGGGCCGTCTGCTGCCGTCGATGAACTTCCCGCGCCCGTCCGGCGCCGACGCCAGCGACGCCGTGCGCCCGGCGCAACTGCGCGGCCTGTCGCCGGACCAGACCCTGGTGCTGGTCAACGGCAAGCGCCGCCACACCACGGCGGTGGTCAACGTCAACGGCACCCAGGGCCGCGGCTCGGCGCCGGTGGACCTGAACGCGATACCGCTGGCCGCCATCGACCACATCGAGGTGCTGCGCGACGGCGCGGCCGCCCAGTACGGCTCGGACGCGATCGCCGGCGTGATCAACATCATCCTGAAAAAAGGCGCGGCCGGCGGCGAGGCCGAGATCGGCTTCGGCGAGTACCAGAAGCGCGACGGCAAGGCCCTCACGCTGCGCGGCTCCACCGGCTTCAACCTGGGCGACCAGGGCTGGGTGCGGGTGGCGCTGGAAGCGTCCAACCGCGATCCGACCAACCGCGCCGAGCCCGATTCGCGCAACAAGCTCGAGCCCCGATACGGCCAGGTGGTACAGCGCTTCGGCGATCCGGAGACCAGGCCGCGCACCGTGTTCGTCAACAGCCAATACCGCATCAACGATGACATCGACTGGTACGCCTTCGCCAACTACGGCCAGCGCAACACCTCGGCCGCAGCCACCTGGCGCACCGCGCTGCTGCCGGTCAATGTCGCGGCAACGCCGACTGTGCCCGCCCACACCGAATATGTGCCGCGCACGCCGCTCTTCCCGAACGGTTTCCTGCCGCTGGAAAACAGTGAATCGACCGACACCTCGCTGGTCACCGGCCTGCGCGGCGAAGCCGGCGGATGGCGCTGGGACGCCAGCCTGAACTACGGCAGCAACGAATTCCAGCTGGACCTGGACCACACCGTCAACCAGTCGCTGAACGCCGCCAGCCCGACCCACTTCTACGCCGGCAAGCTGAAGAACACGCAGCAGCTGTTCAACTTCGACGTCGCCAAGGAATATCCGGTGGCGGCCTTCAGCGGCCCGCTGACGGTGGCGCTGGGCGTCGAGGCGCGGCACGAGAAATACGAGATCGGCGCCGGCGACGAGGCCTCCTACATCGGCAGCGGCGCGCAGGGCTTCTCCGGCTTCCGTCCGATCAACGCCGGCGGCAACAGCCGCCACAACGAATCGATCTACGCCAACCTGGAAGCGGAAATCACCAAGCAGTTCTCGGCCTCGGGCGCGCTGCGCCATGAGCGCTACAGCGACTTCGGCAGCACCACCTCGGCCAAGGGCTCGGCGCGCTACGCGTTCACGCCGGACTTCTCGCTGCGCGGCACGGCCTCGTCGGGCTTCCGCGCGCCGTCGCTGGCGCAGCAGTTCTACACCATCACCACCACCAACTTCTCGGTGGTGAACAATGTCAACACGGCGATCGAGACCGGCACCTTCGCGGTCGGCAGCGCCGCCGCGTCGGCGCTGGGCGCGACCCAGCTCAAGGCCGAGAAAGCCCGCAACTACAGCCTCGGCGTGCAATGGTCGCCGACCCGCAACTGGAACACCTCGGTCGACGCCTACCGCATCGACATCGACGACCGCGTGGCGCTGTCGGCCAACATGACCTTGTCGCCGGCGCTGCAGGCGGCGCTGGCCAAGCAAGGCATCCTGGTGGGCGCGGGCCGCTACTTCACCAACGCCATCGACACCCGCACCACCGGCGTCGACGTGGTCAGCACCTACCGTTGGGAAACCATCGGCGCGGGCCGCTACGACTTCACCGCGGCCTACAACCACAACAAGAACTCGCTGGAGCACGTCAACGCCAACCCGGCCATCCTGAACGACAACGGCCTGACCCTGATCGACCGCCAGACCATCAACCGCCTGACCGTCGGTTCGCCGAAGGACAAGCTCAGCCTGGCGACCGACTGGTCGCTCGGCGCCTGGGGCGCGCGCGGCGTGGTGACGCGCTACGGCTGCTTCACCGTGCCGCAGAATAACGCCGCGCTGGACCAGGTCTACGATCCGCAATGGGTGCTGGACTTGTCCGGCAGCGTCAAGCTGAACAAGAACTGGCGTCTCAGCGCGGGCATCGACAACGTGACCAACCGCTATCCCGACCAGGTCACGTCGGCGAGCAACCTCAACAACAACGGCATCAATCCGTACAGCGGCTTCGCGCCGAACGGCTTCAACGGCCGCTACTACTACGCCAAGGCCGGCTACAGCTGGTGATCCAGGCCCGGCGCTAGCCCGAGACGGCCAGCAAGCTCCGCTGGCGGGACGGCGTCGCATGCGACGGCTGCCCCGCCAGCTTGAACACGCTGACCGCTTGCGCCAGCAAGTCCGCCTGGTCGCGCATGCTTTGCGCGGCGGCGGCGGCCTCTTCCACCAGCGCGGCGTTCTGCTGCGTCACATCGTCGATCGAGACGATGGCCTGGTTGACCTGTTCTATCCCCGTGCTCTGCTCGCTGCTGGCGGCGCTGATTTCCGTCATGATGTCCGCCACCTGCTTGACCGCCTTGACGATGCCGTCCATCGTCGCACCGGCCTCGTCGACCAGCAGCGATCCGGCGTCCACCGTCTCCACCGAACGCGCGATCAATTCCTTGATTTCCTTGGCGGCGTTGGCCGAACGCTGGGCCAGCGTCCGCACCTCCGAGGCCACCACCGCGAAGCCGCGTCCCTGCTCGCCTGCGCGCGCCGCTTCCACCGCCGCGTTCAACGCCAGGATGTTAGTCTGGAACGCGATGCCATCAATGACGCTGATGATGTCGACGATCTTGCCGGAGCTTTCCTTGATCGCCCCCATCGTTGTCACCACCTGGCCGACCACCTGCCCGCCCTTGGTGGCGAACTCCGAGGCCGCCACCACCAGCTTGGTGGCCTGGCGCGCGTTCTCGGCGTTCTGCGTCACGGTCGACGTCAATTCCTCCATCGACGACGCGGTCTCCTCCAGGCTGGACGCCTGCTGCTCGGTGCGGCTGGACAAATCCAGGTTGCCGCTGGCGATCTGATTGGAGGCGGTGGCGATGGTATCCGTGCCCGAGCGCACCTGGCCGACGGTGCGCGCCAGGCTGTCGTTCATGTCGATCAGCGCGCGCAGCAGCTGCCCGGTTTCATCGGTGGTATGGCACTCCATCCGCGTGGTGAGATCGCCGCCCGCCACCGCCTGCGCCATGCCGACGGCGCGGTTCAGCGGCTGCGTGATGCTGCGCGTGATCCAGTACAGCACCCACGAAGCCAGCGCGGTGGCGACCACCGTCAGCAAGATCATCATGTTGCGCGAACTGGCATAGGATTGCTGTGCCACCGTGCTGGCGTCCTCGATCGCGGCGTTCTGGAATTTGACCAGCTCGGTCAGCGCATTCAGGTAGGCGGTCTGTTCCTTGCGTACCGAAGTCAGCAGATAGGCGACCGACTCTTCGCGCCGGCTATCGTCGGCCGACATCTTGAGGAAGGCGGTTTGCACCACCGTGTATTTGTCGCGCGCTTCCAGCACCGCCTGCAGCTTGGCCTTGCTTTGCGGGTCCTCGTCGTCGGCGATCAGCACGGCCAGCTTGTCGAGCCGCGTGGCGTTGTCGGCCTTGCGCAGATCCACCCGCGCCAGCTCCGCCTTGACGACCTCGGGGTCCTTGGACAGCATGGCGTTGCGCATGGCGCGCGCCACGTCATTGAGGCCGCCTATCGTTTCATAGCCCAGGATGACCTTGGGTATCTTGTCGGCCGCGAGATCCTGGGTGTTGTTATTCAACTTGCCAAGATTGCCTATGCCGATCACCGAAATGCCGACCATGAACACCATCGACACGCCCAGCCCGGCAGCAAGCCGGACACCTATCTTCCAGTTACCGATACCCATTTACGTGCTCCCCAGAGTAAGACCAACGGACTTAAATTCTTGGTTGCTGCAAACTAGTTTTGAGTTTTAGTATAGGTTCAATTAGCCGTGCCAGATGGAAAAATTAACGGACTGTTAGCTGGCAGCCACATCAGTTTCAATCCCCGCCACTCAAGGCCGCGTCGATATCGGCGCGGGTCAGGTCGGGCGCGAATTCCTGGATGAAGTGGTAGGCGTAGGAGCGCAGATAGGCGCCGCGCCGCACCGCCAGCCGCGTGGTGTTTTGCGCGAACAGGTGCGACGCCTCCACCGCGCGCATGCCCTTGTCGCGGCCGTGGTCGAAGGCCATCGAAGCGACGATGCCCACGCCCAGGCCCAGCGCCACATACTGCTTGATGACGTCCGAATCCATCGCCGTCAACACGATGTCGGGCTTGACGCCGGCGCGTTCGAACGCCGCGTCGATATGGCCGCGGCCGGTGAAGCCGACGTCGTAGGTAATCAACGGGAACTCGGCCAGGTCTTCCAGCCGGATCGGCGAGCGCGCCAGCAGTGGGTGGCCGTCCGGCACCACGATCAAATGGCTCCAGCGGTAGCAAGGGAAAGACACCAGGTCGGGGAATTGCGACAGGCCCTCGGTGGCGATGCCGATGTCGGTCTTGCCGGACAAAATCCATTCGGCGATGTGCTCCGGCGCGCTCTGCTGCAAGGCGATGCGCACATCGGGGTAAGCGGTGCGGAAGCTCTGCACCACTTTGGGCAGCGCGTAGCGCGCCTGCGTGTGGGTGGCCGCCACGCTCAGGGTGCCGCTTTGCTGGCCGGTGTATTCCAGGCTGGCCTGCTGCAGGTTTTCCGCCTCGATCAGCAGGCGCTCGATGATCTTCAGGATGCCCTTGCCGGGCTCGGTCATGCCGGTCAGGCGCTTGCCGTTGCGCTCGAAAATCACCACGCCCAGTTCGTCCTCCAGTTCGCGGATCTGGCGGCTGACGCCGGGCTGCGAGGTGAACAGCGCGTTGGCCACTTCGGTCAGGTTGTAGCCGCGTCGCGCGGCCTCGCGGATCGACCGCAGTTGTTGGAAATTCATATGGAGACTCCGCCATCAACAAATACACGCAGGCGCTTGGGACGCACTACCAGGGTTTCGCCTTCTTTCAATTGCAGTTGGCTATAACGTTCATTCGACATCACTGCCTCGATCAGCTCGGCGGTATCGCTGCGCTCCAGGTCCAGCTGGGCCAGCGGGCCGATCGCATGCGCATGGCGCAGCTTGACGACGATGCCTTCCGCACCCGGCGCGTAGCGGTCGATCTCCAGGTCGTGCGGCCGCACATAGGCGGTGCCCTTGCCGTCGGCCGAGGGCTGGCCCGGCACGCTGAAGGAAGCGTCGCCGCTGGCCAGGATGCCGTCCTGCACACGGCCGTGGAACATGTTCACATTGCCGAGGAAGCCGTACACGAACGGCGAGGCCGGATGGTTGTAGACCTCGTCCGGCGCGCCGATCTGCTCGACGTTACCCTTGTTCATCAGCACCACCTGGTCGGCCACTTCCAGCGCCTCTTCCTGGTCGTGGGTGACGAAGATCGACGTCACGTGCAGGTCGTCGTGCAGGCGGCGCAGCCAGCGGCGCAGTTCCTTGCGCACCTTGGCGTCGAGCGCGCCGAACGGTTCGTCCAGCAACAGCACGCGCGGCTCGACCGCCAGGGCGCGCGCCAGCGCGATGCGCTGACGCTGGCCGCCCGACAGCTGCGGCGGATAGCGGTCGGCCAGCCAGTCCAGCTGCACCAGCTCCAGCAGCTCCTTGACCTTGCGGCGGATCTGGTGTTCCGACGGCCGCTCGGCGCGCGGCTTGACGCGCAGGCCGAAGGCGACATTCTCGAACACCGTCATGTGCTTGAACAGCGCGTAGTGCTGGAACACGAAGCCGACCTGGCGCTCGCGCACGTGGCGGTGCGAGGCGTCGTTGTCGTCCAGCAGCACCTGACCCGAGTCCGGATGTTCGAGGCCCGCGATGATGCGCAGCAGCGTGGTCTTGCCGCAGCCGGAAGGTCCCAGCAGCGCGGTCAGTTCGCCCGGCGGGAAATCCAGCGACACATTGTTGAGGGCGACGAAATCGCCGAAACGCTTGTTGATGTTTTTAACTTCGATGGTCATGGCATTACTCCGTTGTGCGCACGTCGTCGGCGATGGACTCGTTCAAGCGCCATGCGATAAAGGATTTCAGGGCCAAGGTCACCAGCGCCAACAGGGCCAGCAGCGAGGCCACGGCAAAGGCGGCGGCAAAGTTGTATTCGTTGTAGAGGATCTCGACCTGCAAGGGCACGGTGTTGGTCTCGCCGCGGATGTGGCCGGACACCACCGACACCGCGCCGAACTCGCCCATCGCGCGGGCGTTACACAGGATCACGCCGTACAGCAGGCCCCACTTGATGTTGGGCAGCGTGACGCGGCGGAAGGTGTCCCAGCCGGACGCGCCCAGCACGATGGCGGCCTCCTCCTCTTCGCTGCCCTGCGCCTGCATCAGCGGGATCAGCTCGCGCGCGACAAACGGGAAGGTGACGAAGATGGTGGCCAGCACGATGCCCGGCACCGCGAACAGGATCTTGATGTCGTGCTCCTGCAGCCACGGACCGAACCAGCCCTGCGCGCCGAACAGCAGCACGTAGATCAGGCCGGAGATCACGGGCGACACCGAGAACGGCAGGTCGATCAGGGTCAGCAGGATGCTTTTGCCGCGGAACTCGAACTTGGCGATGCACCACGACGCGGCCACGCCGAACACCAGGTTCAGCGGCACGGCGATGAGCGCCGTGATCAGGGTCAGCTTGATGGCCGAAATCGCGTCGTCCTCGATGATGGCGGCCAGGTAGGCCTCCCAGCCCTTGCGGAAGGCTTCGACAAACACCGCCACCAGCGGCACGAACAGGAACAGCGTGAGGAAGGTCAGCGCGATGGCGATCAGCGCGATGCGCACCCAGCGTGGCTCCAGCGTTTGCGGGGCCGACGGCAACTCGCCGCGACGCACAGATGTCGTTGGAATGGCGCTCATTTTTTTCCCGACTTTCCGCGAGCCCAGGCTTGCAACAGGTTGATGGTCAACAGCATGATGAAAGACACCACCAGCATCACCACCGCGATCGCGGTGGCGCCGGCGTAGTCGTACTGCTCCAGCTTGGTGATGATGAACAGCGGCGTGATTTCCGACACCATCGGCATATTGCCGGCGATGAAAATCACCGAGCCATACTCGCCGGTGGCGCGCGCGAAAGCCAGCGCGAAGCCGGTCATCAGCGACGGCAGGATGGTCGGGAACACCACGCGGCTGAAGGTTTGCCAGGCGTTGGCGCCCAGGCTGGCGGCGGCTTCTTCCAGTTCGCGCTCGGCGTCTTCCAGCACCGGTTGCACGGTGCGCACCACGAACGGCAAGCCAATGAAAGTCAGCGCGACCACCACGCCGACCGGCGTGAACGCCACCTTGAAACCCAACGTGCCTTCGAGGAAGCGGCCGAACCAGCCATTGGCCGAATACAGCGCCGTCAAGGTGATGCCGGCCACGGCGGTCGGCAGCGCGAACGGCAAGTCGACCAGCGCGTCGATGATGCGCTTGCCGGGGAACTGGTAGCGCACCAGCACCCAGGCGACGATGCCGCCGAAGACGACGTTGACCAGGGCGCCCAGCAACGAGGCGCCAAAGGTCAGCTTATACGAGGCGATGACGCGCGCCGATGTCACCGCGCTCCAAAAGCCTTCCCAGCTCAGCGTGAAGGTCTTCAGGAACACGGCCGACAGCGGGATCAGGACGATCAGCGTCAGGTAGAAAATGGTGAATCCCAGCGACAGCCGGAACCCCGGCATGACGCGGAAAGGCGCGCCCCGGACGGCGCCGGGCGCCGTGGCGGGTGCGGCGAGAACTGCTGACATGGATGCTCCCTTATTACAAATTCTTCTATAAGGGCTGCATAATCTCACCTGCGCTTCATATTACAAACGAAGCATTTTTCATTTGGTTAGACGGTAACGCTATATGGTTTTTAAGAAACCAGCTTCGCCGCCACCGCGACCAGGGTGAAGGCCAGCAAGCCGCGCAGCAGGCGTTCCGGCACGGCGCGGGCGGCGTAGGCGCCGATGGTGATGCCGGGCAGCGAGCCGACGAGCAAGGTCAACAGCAGGCTCCAGTCGATCGAGCCCAGCCACCAATGGCCCACGGCGGCGATCGCCGTCAGCGGCACGGCGTAGGCGATGTCGGTGCCGGCCACTTCGGCGGCGGTCAGGCGCGGATACAGCATCACCAGCAGGGTTGCGCCGATGGCGCCGGCGCCGATCGAGGAGATGGTCACCAGCGTGCCCAGCACGGCGCCGGAGACGATGGTGGCGATGGTCAGCGCCCTGCCCTGCAACTGGCGCTCGGGGCGGGCCATGACCCAGTCCAGCATCTTGCGTTTAAATAGCAAGGCGACCACGGTCAACATCACCGAGCCGGCGATCATATAGCGTATGACCTGGCCGATTTCCTTGTTGAGCGTGCCGAAATATTTGAGAGAGAGGCTGGCCAGCAAAGCGGCCGGCAAGGCACCGAGGCAGAGGCGGCGTACGATTTCCCAGTGCACCGTGCCGCGCATGCGGTGGGTGAAGGTGCCCACGCCCTTGGTCAGCGAGGCGAAAGCCAGGTCGGTGCCGACCGCTACCGAGGGGGACACACCGAACAACAGCGTCAACAGCGGCGTCATCAGCGAGCCGCCGCCCACGCCAGTCATGCCGACCAATAGGCCGACCGCGAAACCAGAAGCGACAAATGACAAATCCATGCAAATCCCCAAGAGTAGACTGCAGAGTAACTACTCTAGGGGAATATCCAAACAACGCAATCCTTATTTGCTTATGCGTTTATTTATTTGGTTGGGGGGTGACGCGCAAGTAAGGTCGGGCCGCGGTATAACCCTTGGGATACTTTTGCTTCAACACGTCCGGGTCCTGCACGGTCAGTGGGATGATGACGTCGTCGCCGTCTTTCCAGTTGCCTGGCGTGGCCACGGTGTAGCCGTCGGTCAGTTGCAGGGCGTCGATAACGCGCAACACTTCGTCGAAGTTGCGGCCGGTGCTCATCGGGTAGGTCAGGCTCAGGCGCACTTTTTTGTTCGGATCGATCACGAACAGCGTGCGCACGGTGGCCGTGGTCGAAGCGTTCGGGTGGATCATGTCGTACAGCGTGGACACCTTGCGGTCGGCGTCGGCAATGATCGGGAAGCCGACCACGGTGCCCTGGGTTTCCTCGATGTCGGCGATCCACGACTTGTGCGATTCGGCCGGGTCGACCGACAGCGCGATCGCCTTGACGTGGCGCTTGTCGAACTCGGGTTTCAACTTGGCAGTCAGGCCCAGTTCGGTCGTGCAGACCGGCGTGAAGTCGGCCGGGTGCGAGAACAGCACCACCCAGGAATTACCAGCCCACTCATGAAAGTGCAGCTTGCCGATGGAAGAATCTTGTTCAAAATCAGGGGCGGTATCGCCCAGTCGTATCGTCATAGTCAGCTCCAGATGGGAAAAAGAACACCGGCCTTCAGTCAGCCGCCAGCCTGCTATTCTGCGCCTTTTCTGCTAAAAAATACAATGTTTCGAGACCTTCCGGCCGTGATTACTTGGGCTGGTAGATCTGGTCGAACAGGCCGCCGTCGGCGAAGTGCACCTTCTGCGCCTTGCTCCAGTCGCCGGCCACGTCGGACAGCTTGAACAGTTTCACGTTCGGGAATTGGGCGGCGTATTTCTTCGCCTCCTTTTCCACGGCCGGACGGTAGTAGTTCCTGGCGATGATTTCCTGCGCCTCATCGGTGTACAGGAAGTTCAGGTAAGCCTCGGCCACCTTGCGGGTGCCGCGCTTGTCGACCACCTTGTCGACCACGGCCACCGGCGGCTCGGCCAGGATGGACACCGACGGCGCGACGATGTCGAACTTGGTCGGCCCCAGTTCCTTGATCGCCAGCAGCGCCTCGTTTTCCCAGGCGATCAGCACGTCGCCGATGCCGCGCTCGACGAAGGTGGTGGTGGCGCCGCGCGCGCCGGAATCGAGCACCGGCACGTTCTTGTACAGCTTGCTCAGGAAGTCCTTGGCGGACGCTTCGCTGCCGCCCGGCTGGCGCAGCGCGTAGCCGTAGGCGGCCAGGTGGTTCCAGCGGGCGCCGCCGGAGGTTTTCGGATTCGGGGTGATGACGGCGATGCCGGGCTTGACCAGGTCGCTCCAGTCCTTGATGCCTTTAGGGTTGCCTTTGCGAACCAGGAACACGATGGTCGAGGTGTACGGCGTGCTGTTGTGCGGCAGTTTCTTCTGCCAGTCGGGCGACAGCAGCTTGCGCTCGGCGATGGCGTCGATGTCGTAGGCCAGCGCCAGCGAGACCACGTCGGCCTCCAGGCCGTCGATCACGGCGCGCCCCTGCTTGCCGGAGCCGCCGTGCGATTGCTTGATTTTCAGCACGTCGCCGGTCTTGGCTTTCCACTCCTTGGCGAACGCGGCGTTGACGTCCTGGTACAGCTCACGGGTCGGGTCGTAAGACACGTTCAGCAAAGAAATCTCGGCGGCCAGGGATGGGGCGGCGGCGGCGGCGACGACAAGAACAGCAGCAATAATTTTTTTGGACAGCATCTGATTCCCCTTGTAGTGTAGGTCTCCAGATTACGGCCATCCTTTATATTTTAGAACTAAGCTTTTAGCAGTTCCTTATACCGAAACCTTATATACACTCAATAGTAACGGTTGAACAGCACCACGCCCCAGGCCCCAGCCGCCAGCAGACAGGTCAGCAATACGGCGGCGCTGCCGAAGTCCTTGGCGTTCTTGGACAGCGGATGGCGCTCCAGCGATACGCGGTCGACCACGGCTTCGATGGAGGAATTGATCAGTTCCACGATCAATATCAACATCAGCACGCCGATCAGCACCAATTTCTCGAACGCCGAGATGCGCAGCACCAGCGCGACAATGGTGCCGACAGCAAACAGGCTGACTTCCTGGCGGAAGGCATGCTCATGCTTCCAGGCCGACTTGAAGCCGTCGATGGAGTATAAAAAGGCCGAAAAGATACGTTTCAGGCCGCTCTTGCTCTTGAATTCGCTCACTGGTTCCATGAATAAACCGCAAATGGTGAATGTATCATTATGCATCAATTCCACTTTTTTTCACATTATGGTATAAAGTAGCTATCGCATACTGCACCGCACCAACCACATCATGAAAATCGAAACCGTTCCAGAGCAAAAGACCACGATCCAGGTGATCGAGCGCATGGTGGCGCTACTCGATGCGCTCGCCAAATATCCCGACCCTGTCAGCCTGAAGGAATTATCCAAGGTTTCCGGGCTACACCCTTCGACCGCCCACCGCATCCTCAACGACATGGTGCTGACGCGCTTTGTCGACCGCATCGAGCCGGGCACCTACCGGCTCGGCATGCGGCTGCTGGAACTGGGCAATGTTGTAAAGAGCCGACTGTCGGTGCGCGAAGCCGCGCTGGATTTCATGCGCGCACTGCACAAAAAAACCCAGCAGACCATCAACCTGTCGGTGCGCCAGGGCGACGAGATCGTCTACATCGACCGCGCCTTCTCCGAGCGTTCGGGCATGCAGGTGGTGCGCGCCATCGGCGGCCGTGGCCCGCTGCACCTGACCTCGACCGGCAAGCTGTTCCTGTCGGTGGACGAGCCGAAAGCCATCCGCGCCTACGCCACGCGTACCGGACTGGCCGGCCACAACAAGAATTCGATCACGGATCTGGCCAAGCTGGAGCGCGAGCTGAGCCTGGTAAAGTCACGCGGCTACGCGCGCGACAATGAGGAACTGGAACTGGGAGTGCGTTGCATGGCCGCCGGCATCCACGACGACAGCGGCAAGCTCATTGCCGGGCTGTCGATCTCGGCGCCGGCCGACCGTCTGCAGGATGAATGGCTGGAAGACCTGGTCACGACCGCCAACCAGATCTCCGCCACGCTCGGTTACATTCCGGTCGAATAAGTGGTCGCCGGCGCGCTGAGGGCGGCTGGCTTCAGCGCCTCCAGCCATTTGCGCATGCGGCCGGCGTCGGCGATCCGCGACTGCTTGCCCTTGGAATCGAGGAACACCATGATGACCGAGCGGCCTTCGATGACCGCCTGCATCATCAGGCAGCGCCCTGCTTCGTTGATGAAGCCGGTTTTCTGCAAGCCGATCGCCCAGTCCGGATTGGCCACCAGGTGGTTGGTGGTGCCGAACTGCATCGGACGGCCGTTGGTTTCGACCATGGCCTTGGCGTCGGTCGAGTACTGGCGCAGGATGGGCTGCTGATACGCGGCCATCGCCAGCTTGGCCAGGTCGCGCGCGCTGGCCACATTCATTTTCGACAGGCCGCTGGAATCGACGTAATGGGTATCGACCATGCCCAGTTCGCGCGCCTTGGCGTTCATCGCCTCGACAAACGCGGGCTTGCCACCCGGATAGTTGCGGCCCAGGGCCGACGACGCCCGGTTTTCCGAACTCATCAGCGCGATGTGCAGCATGTCTGCTCGGCTCAGCTGGGTGCCCACCTTCAGGCGCGAGCTGCTGAATTTTTCGCGGTCGACGTCCTCGTCGGTGACGCTCAGGATCTCGTCCATGTTCTGCTTGGCTTCAACCACGACCAGGCCGGTCATCATCTTGGTGATCGAGGCGATCGGCAGGGCGACGTTGGAATTCTTTTCAAACAGCACTTCGGAATTGGCTTGGTCCAGCACCAGCGCCACGTTCGATTTCAGGTCCAGCGGATCGTGCGTCATGTTCAGGCCGGCCAGGTCGCCCATGGTCGGCACTGCGGGCGCGGCCACGATCATGCGCTGGTACACCACTTTGCGGCGGCCATTGACCTTGATCACGCGCTTGACCACGCGTTCGCCAGGCTCGGCGGCGGCCACGCGCACCGGTCCACGGGCCTTGACCTTCTTCACATGGTGTTTTTTCGATCCGGCGCCATCGGCAGCCTGGGCTGCTGTTGCGGTGAGCGCCGTGGAGGCGAACATCAGCGAAATGAGCGCACTTAAGGCTAGTTTATACATTCATATCCCCGAAAAAACGGTGTGGAGAAAGCGAAAGACCTGTTGCAGTGTAGCAAAATTCTGAGCGATCGCAAGCAAATTTAACATTGAGTGCATCGATGGTTGCGTCGATACAATATGGCGCCGTAGGTTTTAAACAAGCTAGTTCTAACCAACAAATTTAACAAATTCCTCAAGCGGCATACGGTCCGTGATCAAGGTATTTTCAACTTTCGAGCTATCGGCGTAACCGAGCGCCATGCCGCACACCACGGTCTCATTGTCCGGTAAGCCCAACTGGCCGCCGATAATTTTATGATACTGGGTAAAAGCCGCCTGCGGGCAAGTATCTAGGCCCCGCGCCCGCGCCGCCACCATGATGTTTTGCAGGAACATTCCGTAGTCCAGCCATGAGCCCTGCTCCATGATGCGATCGATGGTAAAGATGAGACCTACCGGAGCACCAAAAAATTCATAATTGCGGCCGTGTTGCGCGGCCATGCCGGCTTTATTGTCGCGCGTCAAACCCAGTAAGGCATACAAATCCCAGCCGACCTTGCGGCGGCGCTCGATGAAGGGCGACACCCACTCGCGCGGATAGTAGGCGTATTCCTCGCTGTGCAGTTTTGCCTGTTCTGGATCACCATGTGCGGCCAAAATCGCCGCCGACAATTGCTGCTTGCGCTCGCCATCGAGCACGTAGACTTTCCATGGCTGGGTATTGGTGCCGGACGGCGCCCGCGCCGCCACCTGCAAAATCTGCGCGACATCGTCGCGCGCCACAGCCTGCGGCAGGAAGGCGCGGATCGAGCGGCGGCTGGTGATGGCGGCGTCCACCGCCTGCTGGTCGGGAGTTGAAATCATATGCACTCGCTTAGTTGGTTTTCTTGACTACAAAAATCACACCGGTGACCGCCAGCGCCATCCCCGCTATGCCGAGGGCGTTGAAAGCCTCGCCAAACATCAGCCAGGCCATGACGGCGGTGGTCGGCGGCGTCAGATACATCAGGCTGGTGACCTGGGTGGCGTCGTTGCGGCGTATCAGCGCGAACAACAGGAAAATGGCGCCGATCGACAAGCCTAGTACCGACCACAGCAAGGCGCCGATGAAACGCGGCGTCCACTGCACCGCAGCAAAGGCTGGCGTCCATCCTTCGAAGATGATCGCCAGCGGCAACACCAAGGCCAGCGAGGCGGCGAACTGGATCACGGTGCCGGTGCGCAAATCGAAATGCGGGCAATAGCGTTTTTGACACAGGGTGCCGGCGGTCATCGACAGCAATGCCAGCACGCACAGCAGGATGGCGTCGGTCGACAATCCGACCAGCTTGATCTTGGCGGCCACCACCAGCCCCACCCCGGCCAGCCCGAAGACCAGGCCCAGCCACTGTAGCGGCCGCACTTTTTCGCCGATCAGCGGTGCGGCGAAGGCGGTCAGGATGGGCTGCATGCCGACGATCAGGGCCGACAGCCCGGCCGGCATGCCCAGCTTGATGGCGCACCAGACACCGATCAGGTAGCCGGCCTGCACCAGCAGGCCGGCCAGCGCGATCTGCCAGATCTTGCCCTGAGGCCAGGGCGCTTTCAGCAGCAGCACGGCAGGTATCAGGAACAACAACACGCCCACAAAGCGCATCACCAGGAAGGTCAGCGGCGGCGCATACGGCAAGCCGAATTTGGCGACGATGAAGCCGCTGCTCCACAACAGCACGAAAAACAGCGGCAGCGGCGACAGGAAAGTGGCGTGTTTGACAACCGCGACGGCGCTCGGGGTGTTGGGCATGGGAAAACCGGTAAAACTTGCTTGCAGCATGAAAGGAAATCGGCGCCGATTTGCGGCGCCGACTCGACAGGATGCAAGTCTATCACGGCAGGCATTTCGCCACCGGCCATGCCTTGCCAAGCCGCATTTTCCCTAGGGAAATACTTTCCTCAAGCTAGATTTGGTTCTTTGGTGCAATGCACAAAAAATCGCTTGACTTAATTTCTGAAGGCCGTAAAATCGGGTTTGTTGCGTTGCACAATTAGTTGTTCGGTCTGAAACGAGGATAGCCTGTTTCTCACCGGCCGTAAGAAACAGCAGTACCTAAGCAGTACTTAATCAATGACTACTTTCCTGGAGATTCAAATGTTTTCTATCCCTGAGCAATTTTCCAATGCGACCAAAGCCAACTTTGAAGCTCAATTCGCGATCTTCTCGGCCCTGACCAACAAGGCTTTCGAAGGCGTGGAGAAGTTTGTCGATCTGAACCTGACCGCTGCCAAGGCATCGCTGGAAGAGTCGTCGATCACCACCAAGCAGCTGCTGTCGGCTAAAGATCCACAAGAATTCTTCTCGCTGGCTTCGGCACAAGCCCAGCCTAACGCAGAAAAAACCATCGCTTACGGCCGTCACCTGGCGACCATCGCTTCGAGCACCGGCGCTGAATTCAGCAAAGCAGCTGAAACCCAGATCGCTGAAACCAACCGTAAAGTCATCTCGCTGGTGGAAGAAGTCAGCAAGAACGCCCCAGCTGGTTCGGAAAACGCTGTCGCCATCCTGAAATCGGCCATCGGCAACGCCAACGCCGGCTACGAGCAGTTCGCCAAGACCGCCAAGCAAGCTGTTGAGTCGATCGAGTCGAACATGACCTCGGCCGTGAACCAGTTCACCGCTGCTGCCGCCAAAGCCGCTCCAGCCAAGAAGTAATCAAGGAATTCCGGCGCGGTAGGGCGCCGGTTCCATCAAAAAACCCGTGTGTGCCTGCGACGCTCAAGATCGTCGCAAGCCACACGGTTTTTTTTTCGCCTGACTATTCGCCGAGGTAGGCCGCTTTGACGCGCGGGTCGTCCAGCATGTCCTTGGCGTTGCCGGTCATGGTGATATGGCCGGAATCCATCACATAGCCGCGGTGCGCCGCTTGCAGCGCAAGCTTGGCGTTCTGCTCCACCAGCAGGACGGTGATGCCCTCTTTCGAGACGTTGCGGATCACTTCGAAAATCTTCTCGACCATGATCGGCGACAAGCCCATCGACGGCTCGTCCAGCAACAGCAGTTCGGGATGCGACATCAGCGCACGCGCCATCGCCAGCATCTGCTGCTCGCCGCCCGACAGCGTGCCCGCCATCTGCGCCGCGCGCTCCTTCAGGCGCGGAAACACGTCGAACCACTTGGCGATGTCGGCGTCGATGCCGGCCTTGTCGTTGCGGGTGTAAGCGCCCATCATCAGGTTTTCCTGGATCGACATGCGGGTGAACACGCCGCGTCCTTCCGGCACCATCGCCAGCCGCTTCTCGACCAGATGGAAGGACTTGCTGCCCTTGAGCGATTCACCCTTGTACGACACCGTGCCCTCGACCTTGCAGGGCGGCAGCGTGCCGGTGATGGCTTTCAAGGTGGTGGTCTTGCCGGCGCCGTTGGCGCCGATCAAGGCCACCAGCTCGCCCTTGTTCACTTCCAGATCGATGCCTTTGACGGCCTTGATGCCGCCGTACGCGACTTTCAGTCCCGATACTTTAAGAACGTTGTCGCCCATTAGTGCGATCCTCCCAGGTAGGCGTCGATAACCGCCTGATTGCTTTGTATTTCCGCCGGCAGACCTTCGGCGATCGGCTTGCCGTATTCCAGCACCATCAGCCGGTCGCACAAGCCCATCATCATCTTGACGTCGTGCTCGATCAGCAACACGGTCTTGCCTTCGTTCTTGATCTTGACCAGCAGCTCGCGCAGCGCCAGCTTCTCGGTGGCGTTCATGCCGGCCGCCGGTTCGTCCAGCGCCAGCAGTTGCGGATCGGTGGCCAGGGCGCGGGCGATTTCCAGGCGGCGCTGGTCGCCGTAGGACAGGAACTTCGAGGTGCGGCTGGCGAACTGGCCGATGCCGACGAAGTCCAGCAGTTCCTGCGCGCGCTTGCGGATGGACGCCTCCTCCTCGCGCGCCGCCTTGTGGCGGAACACGGCGCCGAACACGCCCTGGTGCGAGCGCACGTGGCGCCCGACCATGACGTTTTCCAGCGCGGTCATCTCGCCGAACAGGCGGATGTTCTGGAAGGTGCGGGCGATGCCGGCCTTGGCCACCGCGTGCGGCGCGGACGGCGAATACGGCTTGCCGGCCAGCTCGAAGGTGCCGGTGTCCGGCTGGTACAGGCCGGTGATGACGTTGAAGAAGGTGGTCTTGCCGGCGCCGTTGGGGCCGATCAGGCCGTAGATCTGGCCCTTCATGATCTTGATGCCGACATCGGTCAGCGCCTGCAAGCCGCCGAAGCGCTTGTTGACGCCGGCGATGTGGAGAATAACTTGTTCGCTCATGTCTGCTTTCCTCAGGCCGCCACGGTGCCGGACGATTGATCTTTGGTGTCGGAGTCGCCGTCGGGACGGTCTTCATGCTTGGGCGCCGGCCACAGACCCGCCGGACGGTTCAGCATGATCAGCACCATCGCCAGGCCGTACAGCAGCTGGCGCAGCACTTCCGCTTCGATCAGCACGTGGCCGAACAGTTTTTCCTGCAGCGGCTCGACCACGTGGCGCAGCACTTCCGGCAACGCCGCCAGCAGCGCGCCGCCCATGATGACGCCAGGGATGTGGCCGATACCGCCCAGCACCACCATCGCCAGCACGGCGATCGATTCGGTCAGCGAGAACGATTCCGGCGACACAAAGCCCTGGAACGAGGCAAACATGGCGCCGGCGACGCCGCCGAACGAGGCGCCCATCGTGAATGCCAGCAGCTTGACGTTGCGGGTGTTGATGCCCATCGCCTTGGCGGCGATCTCGTCTTCGCGGATCGCGACCCAGGCGCGGCCCAGGCGCGAGTGCTGCAGGCGCGAGGTGATGAATACCACGGCTATGCACAGGAACAGGAACAGGAAGTAGTAGGCGTTCACCGACGGCATGGAGAAGCCGCCGACGACGACGTTGGCGCGCGAACCCGCCTCGCCCGCCAGGTTGACGCCGAACACGCGGATCGGGTCGATCAGGTTGATGCCCTGCGGACCGTTGGTGAAGTTGATCGGCTCGTTCAGGTTGTTCATGAAGATGCGGATGATCTCGCCGAAGCCCAGCGTCACGATGGCCAGGTAGTCGCCGCGCAGCTTCAGGGTCGGGGCGCCCAGCAGCGCGCCGAACAGGCCGGCCAGCGCGGCCGCCAGCGGCACGATCACCCATACCGACAGGTGGATGCCGTTTTGCTGGATGTCCGGTCCCAGGATGGCGACCAGCGTATTGCCGACCGCCGGATACTCGTTGATCAGCGATTCCAGCAAGGTCGCGAACTGTGGCGAGGCCAGCAGGCCGGTCATGTAGGCGCCCACCGCGTAGAAGGCGATGTAGCCCAGGTCCAGCAGGCCGGCGAAGCCGACCACGATGTTCAGGCCCAGCGCCAGCATGATGTACAGCAGCGCCATGTCGATGATGCGGACCCAGGAGTTGCCGAACTGCGAGGCGACGAACGGGAAGATCAGCAGGCCGATCAGGACCACAGCCATGCTGCTGTAGGCCTTGCGCGGGTTGCGGGTGGTGTCGAAATTCAGAATAGCCATGTGTAGTTCCTCAGCTTAGGCACGGTCCGCAACGCGCTCGCCCATGATGCCGGACGGACGCACCGTCAGCACAATGATCAGCACGACGAAGGCAAAGATGTCCTGATAGTGGCTGCCGAGGAAGCCGCCGGTCAGGTCGCCGATGTAGCCGGCGCCCAGGCTCTCGATAATGCCGAGCACGATACCGCCTATCATTGCGCCGTAGATGTTGCCGATGCCGCCCAGCACCGCGGCCGAGAAGGCCTTCAGGCCGGGCACGAAGCCCATCGCGAACTGGATCGACGCATAGTTGGCGCCCCACATCACGCCGGCCACGGCGGCCAGGCCCGCGCCCAGCGCGAAGGTGGCGACGATGACTTTGTTGGAATCGACGCCCATCAGTCCGGCGACGCGGGGATTCTCCGCCGTGGCGCGCATGGCGCGGCCCATCTTGGTTTTTTCCACCAGCAGCACCAGCCCGGTCATCGACAGCGCGGCCAGCACCAGCAGCAGGATCTGGGTCTGCGAGATCAGCGCGCCGCCGACCGTGATCGGTTCCGACGACAGCAGTTGCGGGAAGGCCAGCGGGTTGCGGGTCCAGATCATCATGGCGATGGTTTGCAGCAGGATGGACACGCCGATGGCGGTGATCAGCGGCGCCAGGCGCGGCGCATTGCGCAGGCGGCGGTAGGCAACGCGCTCGATCAGGATGTTGACGACGATGCAGACCGGAATGGCGCCGCCAATGGCGATCGCCAGCTTGACGTAGCCAGGCAGGTCCGGTGCGTATTCGTTCAGGTATTTGAGGATGGTCAGGCCGGTCATCGCGCCGATCATCAGCACGTCGCCGTGGGCGAAGTTGATCAGGTTCAGCACGCCGTACACCATGGTGTAGCCCAGCGCGACCAGTGCGTACATGCTGCCTAGCACCAGTCCGTTAATAATTTGTTGGATAAATGTATCCATGAAGAGTGCCTTTACTTTTTGTGTTATGCCTGCACAGCGGTTCATCTAACAAAAACGGCACCCGGAGTATGTCTCCGTAGTGCCGCCGTTGACTACACGTTCATGATGCAAATTTCATGCCTGAACCAGTAGCGTCTCCCTGCGAGCCGCGCCCTCCGCCGTTCCTTCGTTTATAAGCCTAAACGACAACTTTTTGAGAGCGAGGCAATGATAGCGAGATTCTGGAAAAACTAACTGCGGAATAACGGAAAGATGCAAAATTTAATTCCGTTTCATCCCGAAAGTTGTTACACCACGCCCTCTACTGGTGCAGCTTTCTGTCCATCCAGGCCTCTGGGCAGTGGGAAAGTGACCGCTTCCTGCACCCCGTCCAGCGTGCGCACGCTGCGCGCGCCCAATTCCCTCAGGCGGTCGATGACGGCCTGCACCAGCACTTCGGGCGCCGACGCACCAGCAGTGACACCAACGCGCAATTTGCCTTCCAGCCAGAGCGGATCGATCTGCGTGGCGTTGTCGACCATGTAGGCCGGTGTGCCCTTCTTTTCCGCCACTTCGCGCAGGCGGTTGGAATTGGAGCTGTTCGGGCTGCCGACCACGATCACCACTTCCACTTGCGGCGCCATGAATTTCACGGCTTCCTGGCGGTTGGTGGTGGCGTAGCAGATGTCGCCTTTTTTCGGCTCGATGATCGCCGGATATTTGCGTTTCAGCGCCTCGATGATGTCGGCGGTGTCGTCCACCGACAACGTGGTCTGCGAAACATAGGCCAGCTGGTCCGGCTTGGTGACGTTCAGCTTGGCGACATCGGCCACTGTTTCGACCAGGTACATGCCCTCTTCGGTCTGGCCCATCGTGCCTTCGACTTCCGGATGGCCGTCGTGGCCGATCATGATGATCTCGCAACCCTGCTTGCGCATCTTGGCCACTTCCACGTGCACCTTGGTGACCAGCGGACAGGTCGCGTCAAAGATGCTGAGGCCGCGCGCTTCCGCTTCCGCCCGCACCGCCTTGGACACGCCGTGCGCCGAGAACACCAGCGTGTTGCCGGCCGGGACGTCGTCCAGGTCTTCGATGAAGATGGCGCCCTTGTTGCGCAGGTCGTCCACCACGTAGGCGTTGTGGACAATCTCGTGGCGCACATAGATGGGCGCGCCGAACTGGGTCAGCGCGCGTTCGACGATTTCAATGGCGCGGTCGACGCCGGCGCAAAAGCCGCGCGGCTGGGCCAACAGGATTTCTTTATCGCTCATCAGTTCCTCACAGCACGGAAATAAGTTTGACTTCGAATTTCAGCGGCTGGCCGGCCAGCGGGTGGTTGAAGTCGAACAGACAGGTTTCCTCGCCCAGCTCGCGCAGGATGCCGGCGAAGCGGCCGCCGCCCGGCGCGGCGAAGTCGACCAGATCGCCCACTTTGTAGTCGGCGCCCGGCACCGAGTTGTCGTCCAGCGTGGCGCGGGTGACTTCACGCACCAGCTCCGGGTTGCGCGGGCCGAAGCCGACACCCGGCTCCAGGTCGAAGGTCTTGTGCGTGCCTTCAGGCATGCCGATCAGCAGTTCTTCCAGCACCGGCGCCAGCTGGCCCTGGCCCAGCATCAAGGTGGCGGGATTTCCGCTGAAGGTTGTAACGATATCAGTACCGTCCAGCGAGGCGAGACGATAATGCAGAGTTAAGTAAGCCGATTTGGTGACAACAGCAGGTTGCGCGTTAGACATGACGTGGGATTCGGTAAGCTGGCAAAGGCTATATTGTAAGCCACCTTGCCTGCCGCGCCTGTCGTCTGTGCTGATTTGCGGAGGATATCGATGACAATTAACGAATGGCCGCTGGAGCGCCGCCCGCGCGAGCGGCTGATACGCGAAGGCGCGGCGGCGCTGACGGACGCCGAATTGCTGGCGGTTTTCCTGCGCACCGGCGTGCCGGGCAAGGACGCGGTGCAGCTGGGGCAGGAAATGTTGCACCACTTCGGCTCGCTGCAAGCCATGTTCGGCGCCAGCCTGAAGGAATTTTCCGTGCTGCGCGGCTTGGGCACGGCCAAGTTCGCCCAATTGCAGGCGGTGATGGAACTGGCGCGGCGCGCCATCCTGGAGGAAATCAAGGCCGGCAACACGCTGAGCTCGCCCCGCGCGGTGAAGGAATACCTGCGCATCACCTTCAGCGGCAAGGACTTCGAATCGTTTCACGTGCTGTTCCTGGATGTAAAGAACCGCCTGATCGACGCCAAGGAAATGTTTCGCGGCACCTTGACGCATACCAGCGTCTACCCGCGCGAGGTGGTCAAGGCCGCGCTGGCCTGCAACGCCGCCAGCATCATGCTGGCCCACAACCATCCGTCCGGCACGCCCGATCCCAGCGAATCGGACCTGCTGCTGACGCGGGCGCTGGTGCAGGCCATGGCGCTGGTGGATATCCGCATCCTCGACCATTTTGTCGTGGCCGGCCATCAGGTTCACTCGTTTGCCGAGCATGGTCAACTATGAGTTTACCCCTATGGACTCAAGGGTTTACGAGCGAATTCACAATTGTTAAATATTTTCAGATGCACGAGACACAATTGTTTTTCACAAGTCATTGAAAAAGCTGAGGTTTTTGGATATACTCTTGTTTTTCCAATTGTGGAATGTCTTTTAAGGAGTGCGTTATGGCACGTGTTTGCCAAGTTACTGGGAAGAAGCCGATGGTCGGCAACAATGTTTCCCACGCAAACAACAAAACCAAACGTCGTTTCCTGCCTAACCTGCAGAACCGTCGTATTTTTGTTGAATCTGAAAACCGCTGGGTCTCCCTGCGTCTGTCCAACGCTGGTCTGCGCGTAATCGACAAAGTCGGCATCGATGCCGTACTGGCCGACATGCGCGCCCGTGGCGAAAAAGTCTAATTAGGAGCTACCATGGCAAAAACTGGCCGCGACAAAATCAAACTGGAATCGACCGCAGGTACGGGTTTCTTCTACACCACTACCAAGAACAAGCGCACCACGCCTGCTAAAATGGAGATCATGAAGTTCGATCCTAAAGCACGCAAGCACGTCATGTTCAAAGAAACCAAGATCAAGTAATTCGATCTTCGCTTCTCGCAAAAAAGCCGCTCAGCATCAGCTCAGCGGCTTTTTTATTTATGCCTGATGAATTCTTCCGGGGCTTAAGGAAATATACTTTTGAATATTCGCTTGATCATCCTCGAATGACGAAATCCTGCTTTAATTTCATCTATGATCGCTAAGTCAATAGGTGGGGGCCGCATAACAAAATGTCCATTTGCAAGGCAGGCATCAATATGCTGTGCCCGCTCCACCCTCACATCTTTATAATAAACATAGCTAGGCTGCTGAACAAACGGATGTGCACCAGGTTGTAGTATACAGGTCGGATCGTGGGGAATATTGGCGCGAATGGAACTAATGTTGACTAGAACGCAATGATGAACACCGCCATAACCCGACAGTAAGGCAGGATCATTTAGAACGATAAATAAGTGCCTGACGGCGCCAGAAGGTATAAGGATTGCATCGCCTGCGGCAGGCATTTATGAAAACGCCCGCTTGAATGTACGTGCGATACCATTCTTTTCCTCCAGTAAAGCCAAGCTATCATTCTGACGATCTTGCGAAAACTCCAATGCATTGAACAGGTCACCGTAGGTCATGGGAATCATTGAGCCATTGGGATCGCGCCATTCCGGACAATGGTCGTGGGTATAATCCCTGATTTCAAACTGATCCATAGGACCGAAAACATCCCATGTCTGCTCAAGAATTTCAAGGTCCGCATCGCTCAACTCAAGTAGGTCGTCCTGAGGTGAACGCAGGACACCTTCTCGCAGGCCAATGTCATTTCCAACGCGACTCCGCATCCAAGTTGTCCAACCACCATCGGCCGACTCAAGATCACCATTCATATGGTTATATGTTATGGATAACACCGGACCATGCGGCATTGACACTACGCGATCGCCAATCATTGGCTCACTGTAAAGTTGGAAAGAGCGACGCTCCGCCAAATAAAGTAGCTTGACCAGCTTCAATACTGGCATCTCCATCTTACCGCCCGAGCGGAAAAGAAAATATGCAGCGGCCTGAGACGCTTTTTTCTCATCAAAGATGTCAGTGGGAAACATTACACACCTCCGTGATCGGCCAACTTCCGCAAAATTCTAAGTGCATGCAATCATCATATACCATTTTTATGGACTTAGAGCAACAGATATGTCATCTTTTGTAACCAATGTTGTTACTCAAATCCGCGCTTTCAATCTATTTCAATCTGCCTATCATCGCTCACTCCATGTGTTGCGTCCGTGTCGACGCGCACACTAAATGAGTTTTCTCAAAACGTCATTGGCGCAATAGACACGCTCTGCGCAAAGATCCTCCGTACTGCCACCTAAACTTCCGAGCACAATACGCTCATCCAGGAGGATCTTCACTTCACATCATAAAAAAGCTTTTCGATCTATGGATCAAGAGCATCAAAGTCGTCAGGAATTGTGAATTGGCCAACCATAAACGCCAAGTGGAGATACGGCTCGAAAATCTCCGGAGGCACAGCCTCGACTTTCACCAACGCCCTGCCGGACTGTGTAATAAGAAACGGCTCTCCACGAACAGCATTGTCTACTGATAAAAACAAGTTTGTTCGCACATCGTTGATATCAAACTCTTTCATTTGACACCCCAAGGCCAGACCATCGATTCAGTCTAGCCCGGGATACGATGCTACGCAAACAGCACCAAGCGATACCTAGAGCAGGATCAATATGCCTACAAACAACCCTCGATATATTGGACTTCCTTCCAGGCGCCGGCGTAGATCGCGCCGACCTTGCCCTTGCTGGTGTCGAAGCGGATCGCGTACTGGCCGCCGCCGGCTTTCACCGTCAGGGTTTGCTCGCTGTCGTCGTAGGCTTGCGGCGTGGCGGTCACCGCTTCGCCGTACACTTGGCGTATTTTTTCCACCGGGTCGCCCAGGCCGATGCCGCGCTCGGACAGTATGCCCTCCTCCATCACGTCCACCCGCTTCAACACGTCATCGACAAACATCAGCAGCAGTCCGGGCTGGCGCGCCGGCTCCAGCTGGAAGCAGTTCGGCGAGCCGCGCAACGCCTTCGGCGTGCGCTCCATGTGATCGCCCAGCACTTTGTTGACGGCGTCGAAGCGCATGCCGATCTTCAGCGGGCCGGCGCCATCGAAGCGCACGGTCCAGTCAGCGGCGTGTGCGCCGCATAGCGGCAAGGCCAACGCCAGGGTCGCCAGGTAGGTTCGCAATGTCATGTGGGTCCTTGAAATGAAAACGGCCCCGAATTTCGGGGCCGTTCAATTGTATCAATACTTTCTTATGCGTAGCTGCGCAGGCGGAGCGAGAAGTCCTGCAGCGACTTGATGCCCGACGCTTCCGCGCGGTTGCACCAGTCTTGCAGCTTATGCAGCAACTGGTCGCGCGTGAAGTGCGAACGCTCCCAGATCACGCCCAGCTCCACACGCATGGTGTGCATGGTTTCCAGCGCCTTGCTGTGCTGGAACAGTTCAACCAGCTGTTGCTGCTGCGGCGCTTCCAGCTTGCCCGGCTCGCGCTGCAACAGCTTGCGCGACGATTTCAGGAAACGCGCTTCCAGCTGGGCCTTGTCCTTCAGGTGTTCCAGCTCTTCTTTCCAGGCGTGCTTGACCGATTTGGCGTACTTGGCCATCACGTCGTAGCGGTTGGCGATGACCGATTGCAGCGTGTCGAAGTCGGCTTCGATCTTGCCTTTGGCGAACTTTGGCTCCGGTGCGCGTTTCTTGACCTTGGCCAGGCCCACCATTTCCAATCCGCGGATGTAGCCCCAGCCGATGTCGAACTCATACCACTTCGACGACAGCTTGGCCGAGGTGGCGAAGGTGTGGTGGTTGTTGTGCAACTCTTCGCCGCCGATCAGGATGCCGAACGGGATGATGTTGGTCGCTGCGTCGGAGCAATCGTAGTTGCGGTAGCCCCAGTAATGGCCGATGCCGTTGATGATGCCGGCCGCCGTGACCGGGATCCACATCATCTGCACGGCCCACACGGTAATGCCGATGACGCCGAACAAGACAACATTAATCACCAGCAGCGCAGCCACACCCTGCCAGCTGAAGCGGGTGTACAGATTGCGTTCAATCCAGTCGTCCGGCGTGCCATGGCCATACTTTTCCATGGTTTCCAGGTTCTTCGATTCAGCGCGATACAGCTCGGCGCCTTCCCAGAATACTTTCTTGATGCCGCGCGTGACCGGGCTGTGCGGATCTTCCTCGGTGTCGCACTTGGCGTGGTGCTTGCGGTGGATCGAGGCCCACTCCTTGGTTACCTGGCCGGTCGTCAGCCACAGCCAGAAACGGAAGAAGTGACTGGGGATGGCGTGCAGCTCCAGCGCGCGGTGCGCCTGGTGGCGGTGCAGGTAGATGGTGACGCTGGCGATGGTGATGTGGGTTACCACCAGTGTATAAAAGAATACTTGCCAGGCGGTAAGTCGGGTGACGCCGTTAGACAAAAAATCCAGTACAGCATTTAAACTAAAAATCATTGCTACTCCAAAGTGGGCGTGTCTCGCTGTGCGGTCGTTCCGCCAAGATTGCGTTTTTAGCAGGCGCAGGAAGTCCGTCAGTCGTACTTTTGGACGTTATTGTACGCTGATTTAAACGTGACTAGCGGAAGGATTTCCCTCAGTCACCGTCGATTTCTGTGGCACGGTCGTGCTTTCCCGAGGGCCCATTTGCTCGGGTACGGGGCCGAGGATGCGCATTTCGCGCTGCGGGAACGGCACGGAGATATTGTTGGCCTTCAGCGCGCGCCAGATCGCGCGATTGACGTCCGAGGTCACGCCACCTCGGCCATTCTGCGGATCGTTGATCCAGAAATTGACCTGCAAATCCAGGCCGTCCGCGCCAAAGCTCAGCAGCTGCGCCGAGGGCAGCTTGTCTTCCTTCTGCACGCGCTCCACCGTCAGGGCGGCCTCTTCCAGCAGCTTGAGCACCATGTCGACATCGGTGTCATACGCCACCGACACCTTGGTCGAGATATTCAACATGCTGCTCGACAGCGAGGAATTCTGCACCGCGCCCGACACCAGCATCTCGTTCGGCACGATGGACTCGACGCCGTCCAGCCCTTGCAGCACGGTGTAACGGGTGTTGATCTGCGTCACGCGGCCGCTGTATTTATCCACGGTGATCATGTCGCCGATGGTCAGGCTGCGGTCCAGCAGGATCACGAAACCGGACACGTAGTTGCTGGCGATCTTCTGCAAGCCCAAGCCCAGGCCGACGCCCAGCGCGCCGCCGAACACCGACAGCACCGTCAGGTCGATGCCCACCAGCGACAAACTCATCAGCACAGCCACCAGGATCAGCAGCGCGCGCGCCGTGCGCGCCACCACCACCCGCAGGTTGGAATGCATGCCCTGCACTTTCATCAGTTGCTCTTCGAGCGCCGCGCCGGCCCACATCGCCAGCATCAGCAGCACGATCACCGAGACGGTGGCCTGCAGAATATCGGCCAGCGACACCTTGTATTTACCCAGCGGCAGGATGGTGCCGTCCATGAAGTCGAACACTTCTTGGTACAGGCCGGTGATGTACAGCACGAAAGCCAGCCACACCAGCAGCTGGAATACTTTCTCGAAGGCCAGCATGGTGGCGCTGATCTCACCGTGGCGCGCAAACACGCGGCGCAGCAGGTAGACGGTGAAGCGGATCACCACCAGCGAACCGAAGATGGGCAAGGCCACCTTGATCAGGTTGACGTGGAAATGGTACTTGGTCAGCGCCACGCGCGACAAGGCCAGCAGGCAGACCACGGCCAGCGGCGCCATCACGCGGCCGAAACTCTCGACCCCGAAGCCCAGCACGCCGCCATGCACTTCCTGGCGACCGAAACGTTTCTTCAACAGCCGCGCCAAGCCCCAGCCCAGGATCACGGAACCGACGATGGCGGCGAGTTGCCACAGTCGGCTGGGATCTTGCAGGTCGCCGGTCAGGTCGTCGATCAGGTTGAGCAGGGGTTGTGTCTGGGTCATTGCGCGCAGGGCTAGTTGGCTGGGATACGTAGATTATCGTAAACGCCGGCTTTCACCCCGCACGGCGATACAGGGGTCGGACCCCGGATGGGGTCCGACCCCGCGACTGCGGCGGGGTTCCGGCTTATTCGTCGGCGGCTTCCTCTTCATCCTTGACGATGACTTTCTTGACCATCGGCTTGCGCTCGAACACGGCGGCGAAGAAGCCGTCGGTCTGGTGCTTGTGCGGCAGCAGCTTCAGATAGTCGCCCATCTCCAGCTCGATGCGCTGTTCAGCCAGCACTTTGCTCATCGGCACCAGCTCGAAGTCCGGATGGGTCTCCAGGAATTGCTTGGCGATGAATTCGTTCTCGTCGTCCAGGAAGCTGCAGGTGGCGTAGACCAGGCGGCCGCCGCCCTTCAACAGGCGCGCGGCGCCGGCCAGGATGGCGGCCTGCTTGACTTGCAGCTCGCCGATCGCGCTCGGCTGCTGGCGCCATTTGACGTCGGGGTTGCGGCGCAGGGTGCCCAGGCCCGAGCATGGCGCATCGACCAGCACGCGGTCGATCTTGCCGGCCAGGCGCTTGATCTTGGCGTCGCGTTCGTGCGCGATCTGCACCGGATGCACATTCGACAGGCCGCTGCGCGCCAGGCGCGGCTTCAGCTTGGCCAGGCGCTTCTCGGACACGTCGAAGGCGTACAGGCGGCCGGTGTTGCGCATGGTCGCGCCCAGTGCCAGCGTCTTGCCGCCGGCGCCGGCGCAGAAGTCCACCACCATCTCGCCGCGCTTGGCGCCGACGATGGCCGACAGGATCTGGCTGCCCTCGTCCTGCACTTCGATATGGCCGTCCTTGAACAGCGGCAGGTTTTGCAGCGCAGGCTTTTGCAGCACGCGCAGGCCCAGCGGCGCGAACGGCGTCGGCGTGCTGCGGATCGGCGCTTCGGCCAGCTTGGCGGCCACGTCGTCGCGGGTCGCCTTGATGGCGTTGACGCGCAGGTCCAGCGGCGCAGGCGAGTTCATGCCGTCGGCCAGCGCCAGCGTTTCTTCTTCGCCCATCTGCTCGACCAGCTTGTCGAACAGCCACTTCGGCATGTTCGAACGGCTCGACTTATGCATCAGCTTGCGGTCGAT
Organism: Duganella violaceipulchra; assembly: GCF_019166075.1. Lineage (NCBI taxonomy): Bacteria > Pseudomonadati > Pseudomonadota > Betaproteobacteria > Burkholderiales > Oxalobacteraceae > Duganella > Duganella violaceipulchra. The sequence goes on from NZ_JAHTGR010000004.1 coordinate 461,980, forward strand.
CAGCAGGATGCGCTCGACCCAGGACACTTCGTCCTCGGTCAGGCCGCCCAGCGATTCAACGCCAACCGCGTCCGCCATGCCCAGCAGGGTCAAACGACGCATGGTGGCGCCGCCGCCCGCTTCGGAGAAATCGGTGTAAAACGATTTGTTGCGCAGCACGTTGTAGATGCACTCGGCGATGGCGCCGCGCTCGCGGCCGCCCAGGCGATGGTGGTCTTTGAAATAGCGCGACAGGGTGGTGTCGGCCGGCGCGGCAAAGCGCAAAATCTCGCGCAACACTTCTTCGGCGTTGGCGAGTATCGCTGGTGGCAATCTCATGGAATTCCTTGGTTAGTTTTACTTTGTGTGGTCCACGTGGACCGCGCCCTGCGCTATCGTCAACTTGCCTTCTACAAACCAGCGTATCGCACGCGGGTAGATGACATGCTCCTGTTCCAGCACGCGGGCGGACAGGGTTTCAACCGTATCGTCGGGCAACACGGGCACGGCGGCTTGCGCCACCATCGGCCCGTGATCGAGTTCGGCCGTCACGAAATGCACCGTCGCCCCATGCTCTGCCACGCCGGCGGCCAGCGCCTGCGCGTGTGTCGCCAGGCCGGGGAACAGCGGCAGCAGCGATGGATGGATGTTGAGCATGCGGCCGGCGTAATGCGCGACAAACTGCTCCGTCAAAATCCGCATGAAACCTGCCAGCACCACCAGATCGGGCTGGAAGCCGTCGATCACGGTCTGCAGGGCCGCGTCGAATTCGGCGCGGCTGGCATAGTCTTTATTGGCAACAATAGCCGTCGGGATTCCATGTTCAGCAGCGAATACCAGCCCGGAGGCGTCGGCGCGGTTGCTGATGACGGCGGCAATACGGGCGGGCCAGCGCTCGGCTTGCGCCGCGCGGACGACCGCTTCCATGTTGCTGCCGCGACCGGAAATCAGGATGACGATGTTTTTCATAGGCCGACATTGTACCTTGTTCAGGCAGTCGGGACTACAACTGAACAAGATTTGTTGCAATGCAGCAGGGCACACCGGGGCGCAGAACACCCGCCCCCACGCTGGCGCGGGAGACGGCTCCGGCTTACTCGAAGGAGTAAAATACCCGGAACGGGACTTTTTTGTCGGCCCAGTAATCGGCAGCGTCGCGGAAGACATCGAGCAGGGTTTCCCGTGCTTCCTTGTCAAATTTCTGGGTATTGGGCAATTGCTCCAGCACCACCAGGAAACCCTGCTGGGTGCCGGCGCTGGCCATGGTTTCGGTTAATGTTGTCCGCAAACCATCGAAATTCTTGCCTATACCCTTGGGGAACTGAAACGATTCCGCAATGATGCCCAGGACTTGCTGCTTGGTCGCGCCGGCGATGCAATGCGCGTACAGGAAGTGGTGTCCGAGGCGGGCCGCTTCTTCTTGCAGTTCGACCACGCGGAAGGCGCGGATCGATTGCACGAGGTTGGGCGGCACGGTCATTAGCAAACTCATGTTTCCCTCAATTTGACCTGGTATGTACGGTGTGTCCACTTTACTGTCGAGCGTGCCTATTTTGTGAATTAAAGAGTAAATAATTTGAGCACCTGTCCACTTTACACGGCAAACTGGTCTGCGTTCACCGTGGCTGATTCAATATGTTTCTCGAATCCCATACGCATATTAGGGTAACGTGTTGTTCCTCCCAGATCAATACGAATGTGATGACCCACGCAATATTTGTTAAAAACAGAACATTTTGTAAGTGTTTTAGGGGTCAAATCGGCACATTTCCCACTTTTGGCCGGACGACGCCGTTTCGTGACCACTGTTACAATTTGTTGCCACAGATACCTGTTTAGCACTGGTTGCGGCCTGCATACGGGATTACCATACAAACCATGCAATATCAGAATCCCTGATAAGACATCCAAACTGAAACGAGGTACCAAATGAACTTGCAAGCCAAATTGATCGCATCCGTACTGTGCGTAGGCGCCCTGCCTTTCGCCGCTCAAGCTCAAGCTGCCGATTTTGAAGATTTCGGCCGTGTGGTTCGTGTGACCCCGCAAGTGGAGCAAATCAACCGTCCGCGCCAGGAATGCCGCACCGAGTATGTGCAGGTCCAGCAGCCGGCGCCATCGCGCGGCGTGGGCGGCGCCATCATCGGCGGCCTGATCGGCGGCCTGGCCGGTAACCAGGTCGGCGGCGGCACCGGCCGCTCGGTCGCCACCGCGGCCGGCGCCATCGCCGGCGCCGTCGCCGGCGACCGCATCGACAACGCCAACACCCCGTCCAGCGGCGGCGTGCAGGAACAGCAAGTGAAGCAGTGCCGCACCGTCGACCACTGGGAATCGCGCACGTCCGGCTATGAAGTCACCTACGACTATCGCGGCCGCAACTACACCAGCGTGATGTCCTACGATCCGGGCGAGCGCGTGCGCCTGCGCGTGGTCGTGGAACCGATGCAGCGTTAATCTTCCGCCGATCTGTATCCCCCTCCCCAGCACTGCCGGTCCGATGACCGGCAGTGTTGTTTTCAGGCTTGCTTTGCTGCAAGGCATCGCGGGATAATGCCGGTTCATCCCTGTCGCCGCCGCTTTTGCCCCCATCCTATGCTGATCAAACGAAAATCCATCGAACAAGTAGAATCCTCCCGCCCCGCGTCGCCCGCAGCCCGCAAGCCCAAATACGCGCCGGTGACGCTGTCGGAGCAGGATGGCGTGCGCTACCTGCATTTCGGCACCGAGTGGGTGCAGGGTGCGATGCGCCTGCGCAAGCCGAACTGGCCGGAACTGGAATACGCGCAGCAGATGATGGCCTGGATGCTGTGGCTGGAAAAACCGGCGCGGATCGCCCAGCTGGGCCTGGGCACGGCCACGCTGACCAAATACTGCTACACCACCTTCCCCGAGGCCGCCGTCACGGCCGTCGAGCTGAACCCGTCGGTGATCGCCATCTGCGCCTCGATGTTCAAGCTGCCCGAGAACGACGAGCGCCTGCGCGTGGTGGAAATGGACGCCCTCGACTACGTCAACCAGGAAGACAACGCCGGCACACTGGACGTGCTGCAGGTCGACCTGTACGACGCCACCGCGCGCGGCCCGGTGCTCGACAGCGCCGAGTTCTACCAGTCCTGCAACGCCTGCCTGACCGACGACGGCATCATGACGGTCAACCTGTTCGGCGACCATCCCAGCTACGCGCGCAACATCAAGGCCATCAAGTTCGCGTTCGAGCAAGTCATTTGCCTGCCGCAGGTACATGATGGTAACGTGGTGGCGATCGCCTTCAAGCGCAAGCGCGCGATCGACCTGGAGGCGCTGGCCGCGCGCGCCGCGCAGATCAGCGCCGACACCAAGCTGCCGGCCAAGACCTGGGTCAAGGGCATCGCAGCAAAATAAACAGGGCCAATGCGGCAGCGGGCCGTTCCGCCGCCGATTTTTGAAAGTGGCACGATGTCCGCAACGTCCGCAACGTCCGCACCTAGCGCCAGTCCCGCAGCCAAGCCGGCGCCGCTCGATCTGCAGCAGATCTACACCTGGCTGCTGGCCGACGGCATGATACGCAAGGCCGAAGTCAAGGAACTGTACGCGCACAGCCAGGGCATCCTGAAGAACGCGATCGGCCCCATGCATCCGCTGTGCGCGGTGGCGCATGGCAAGCTGCTGTCGGCGCTGCCGCCGCACAAGCTGCTGACGCTCGACGCGCTGTGCGAATGGCTGGCCGCGCGCACCGGTCTGGCCTTCACCCGCATCGATCCGTTGAAGATCGACTTCACCCGCGTGGCCGACGTGATGTCGGCCAGCTACGCCGCGCGCTTCAACATCCTGCCGCTGGAACTGAACGGCGACACGCTGGTCGTGGCCACCGCCGATCCCTACGCGGTCGAGTGGGAAGCGGAGATCGCCAAGATCTCGCGCCGCACGATACGCCGCGTGATCGCCAACCCGCTCGACATCGCGCAATACACCACGCAATTCTTCAGCCTGGCCAAGTCGATCAAGAAGGCCAACAAGAACAACAGCAACGACCTGGCGCTGCGCAACAATTTCGAGCAATTGGTCGAGATGGGCAAGACCAACAAGCAGGTCGACGCCAACGACCAGCATGTGATCAACATCGTCGACTGGCTGTGGCAGTACGCGTTCGAGCAGCGCGCCTCCGACATCCACCTGGAACCCAAGCGCGACATGGCGACGATCCGCTTCCGCATCGACGGCGTGCTGCACCAGGTGTACCAGGTGCCGGCGGTGGTGATGATCGCCATGACCGCGCGCATCAAGCTGCTGGGGCGCATGGACGTGATCGAGAAGCGCCGCCCGCAGGACGGCCGCATCAAGACCCGCACCGCCGGCGGCCAGGAAATCGAACTGCGCCTGTCGACCTTGCCGACCGCCTTCGGCGAAAAACTGGTGATGCGCATCTTCGATCCCGACGTGGTGGTCAAGACCCTGCCGGAACTGGGCTTCCCGGCCGACGACGCGCAGCGTTGGGACGAGCTGACCGCGCGCCCGCACGGCATCATCCTGGTGACGGGGCCGACCGGCTCGGGCAAGACCACGACGCTGTACACCACGCTCAAGGCGCTGGCGACGTCGGAGGTCAACGTCTGCACGGTGGAAGACCCGATCGAGATGGTGGAGCCGGCCTTCAACCAGATGCAGGTGCAGCCGGGCATCGACTTGTCCTTCGCCGACGGCGTGCGCGCGCTGATGCGGCAGGACCCGGACATCATCATGGTCGGCGAGATCCGCGACCTGGCCACCGCCGAAATGGCGATCCAGGCCGCGTTGACCGGCCACCTGGTGCTGTCGACCCTGCACACCAACGACGCGCCGTCGGCCGTGATGCGCCTGCTGGAACTGGGCGTGCCCTACTACCTGCTGGAGGCGACGCTGATCGGCATCATGGCGCAGCGCCTGGTGCGCACGCTGTGCAACGAATGCAAGCGGGACGACGGCGAGCTGAGCGACGACATCTGGCACAGCATAGGCGGCGCCTGGGACTTGCCCAAGCCGACCACCGTGTACCGCGCGGTGGGCTGCCCCGAATGCCGGCAGACCGGCTATCGCGGCCGCACCGGCATCTACGAGCTGCTGACGGTGACCGAGAGCTTCAGCGACATGGTGCGCGAGCAGACCGACATCCAGGCGCTGCGCCGCCAGAGCGTGGCCGACGGCATGAAGCCGCTGCGCATCGCCGGCGCCATGAAGGTGCAGGAAGGCGTGACCACCGCCGACGAAGTGCTGAAGGTGACGGCGGCCTTGGGGATGAAGTAAGAAGGGAATAAATTGTTTTCACAAAACCCTTTGCAGTTCGCGGCAGGCTGTATATAATACGGCCTCTTTCGGGGGTCGTTAGCTCAGCTGGTAGAGCAGCGGACTTTTAATCCGTTGGTCGCAGGTTCGAATCCCGCACGGCCTACCACCGAATTCGCAGTGGCAAAATGAAGCAGTTACGAGTGATCGTAATTGCTTTTTTTGTTTCCAGGGTCCGTCCGCTGGCGCTCTGCATCAGGGCCGCGCCGCGCCAACGTATTGCTTCACGATCGAGTCATACGCGCCATTGCCGCGGATAATCTTCAGGCCGGCATTGAAGGCGTCGCGCACGCGCGCATCGCGAAATACCGCCTTGCGCGGACTTTCCGGAAAAATCCAGTGATAGGTCACCGCCTGCGTGGCATCGATCTGCGGTTCGAGCTTGTCGCTGAAGTAGTTGAAAATCAAGCGATCCCCCACCACCACATCGACCCTTCCCATAAAGAGCAGCTTGTTTTGGGTGATCTGCGACGGCAATTCCCTATAGTCGGCATGCCCGCTCACGACCAAGCCAAAACGCTCGCCTAGCACCATGCTGGCATTCTGGAAAGCAGCCACCGAATACTTGGACAGATCCTCAATTTTCCGAAGTTTCAAGTCGCGGCTGGTGAGCGTGGTCGCGACGTTTTGGTAGACGATGTAGGTGTCAGTAAAGTAGTCCCGGCCACCGATTCCTTCGGTCGTCGACAGCATGCCGTCGAGCCGTCCGGCGCGCAGCATCGCCAGCGCTCGCGTCTGCGGCAAACTATGGCCGACCAGCTTGTAGCCGCCGGCTGCCAGCGCCTGCCTGGCGATGTCGTAATCGAGCCCCGCCGCACCCGATTCCATGATGTACGGTGGTTTGGGCAGGCCCATGCCGACATGCACTTCCTGCAATATCAATTCTTGCGCGGGCACCGTGCCACCCAACGCGCCGGAGCAAGCGATGGCAAGCAGAATGGCCAAGAGCGACCATTTGCCCGGTCGCGCTCGCAACTGCGTTGCATGGCGAAACAGCATGCCGCCCCCTATGCCGTGGATGATAGCAAGACGATATACCAAGCCGGGAGAATTGCATACCCTCATGGTTTGGGCGTGCCGTTCTTATTCCACCTGATATCTGCCGACATAGCGCGCGCGGGGGCGGATCATGCCGCCGCCGGCGATCTGCTCCGCCGCTTGCGCGATCCAGCCGGCCGAACGGGCCAGCGCGAACAGGATTTCACCGGCTGCCGCCGGCCAGCCGCACACCACGCTCATGGCCGCCAGCGCGAAGTCGGCGTTGGCCGGCATGCCCAGCCTGGCGGCGATGCGGTCGCCGATCGCCAGCACGGCACTGGCTCGCGGCCATTGCGCCATGCGGGCCAGCAGATACGCCCCGCGCGGATCGCCGTGCGGGTACAGCGGATGCGAGAAGCCGAACAGGCTGGGATCGCGGCCGTCGAACCAGGCGGCGATACCATGCTCCAGACTATCCGATGCCAGCGCCGCCTCCAGCATGGCGCGGATCAGCGTGCTGCCGCCGCCATGTTGAGGGCCGGACAAGGCGGCCAGGCCGGCGCTGAGCGCGGCCGCCTGGCTGGCGCCGGTCGAGGCGACGCAGCGCACGGTGAAGGTGGACGCATTCAACTCGTGATCCGCCAACAGCACCAGCGCCGCGCGTATCCAGTCGGCCTGCGCGGCGTCGGCCTGCCAGGCCTGCGCCACCTGCAAATGCAGCCGCTGCACAGACGGTGCGCGGTTCAGCAGCAAGGCCGCCAGCATGCGCATCGAGGCGGCGCCGGCGGCGAAGTCGCTGCGCGCGGAGAGCGACTGCGCGCATACCGGCAGCATGCACATTGCAGCTTCCAGCGGCGGCATGGACCGCACGCTGCCGATGGCCGCGACTACGCCTGCGGAAAACGGCGCGTGTGCGGCATCGGCGGCTGCGGCGAAGTAGTCGGCGCCGCCGTCGTCCCACAACAGGCAGGCCACCTGCTCCAGCGTGGCGTCGGCGGCCAGTGTCAACACGTCGTGGCCGCGATAGTACAGCCGGCCGTCGGCGATGCGCGAGATGCGCGTCTCCAGCACCGGCGTGCCCCAGTTCATCGCGGCGACGACCTTGTGCCCTCCCCGCTTGCCGTCGGCCTTGCGCGCCGCCAGCCGCAGCACCTCGTCGTGCGGATAGCGTTTGCGGCGCCCGGCCTGCGCGCCGCTGGGCGTCAGCATGCCGCGGCTGACGTAGGAGTACAAGGTGGCGAGGCTGACGCCGAGGATGCGCGCCGCCTCGGATGCGGACAGGTCTTGGTTCATGCGCTTATTGTAATGTCGATTGCAGGAATCAAGATTGACCGGCCCGGCGACGCGCTTCTAGACTTCAGCCATGCAATCGCCTCCCTACGCCGCCGCCATTTTCCAGCCCTTGCGCCATGCGCGTTTCCGCCAGCTGTGGCTGGCCAATCTGCTGTCCAACCTGGGCAGCCGGATGCAAGCGTTCGCCGCGGCGTGGCAGATCGCCTCGCTGTCGCATTCGCCGCAACTGACGGCGCTGGTGCAGACCGCGACCTGGGCGCCGATGCTGCTGTTCGCCTTGCCCGCCGGCGCGCTGGCCGATACGCTGCACCGGCCCACGCTGCTGTTCCGCACCAACGCCGTGATGGCGCTGGCCGCCGTCGCGATGGCGCTGCTGTCCTGCGCCGACAGCCAGCCGGTGCCGGCCTTGCTGCTGCTGACCTTTGCCATGGGCGCCGGCCTGGCGTTCACGATGCCGGCCTGGCAGGCCTCGATGTCCTCGCTGCTGCCGCTGCAGGAAGTGGAGGCGGCCGCCACGCTGAACAATCTGAGCTACAACCTGGCGGCGCTGGCCGGCCCCGCGCTGGGCGCCGTGCTGTTCCAGCTGGCGGGAGCCGCTCCGCTGTATTGGTTCAACGCGCTGTCCTTCAGCGCCCTGCTGTGGAGCTACCGGCAATGGCGGTCGGCCGAACGGCCGCGCGCGACAGCGCGCGCGCCCCGCCACAGCATGGGCAGCGCGCTGCGCATCAGCTGTGCCTCGCCGCGCTATCGATCGCTGCTGCTGCACGGGATGGGCATCTTCTTTGTCTCGGCGGCGTTCGCGGCGCTGCTGCCACTGCTGCATCCCGAGGCCGGCACCTACGGATCGCTGATGGGCGCGCTGGGCGCCGGCGCGGTGCTGGCCGCCGTCGTGCTGCCGACCGTGCGCCGCCATGCGGCCAGGCGCATGGTGCTGGCCGGCGGCCTGGCGGTGTACGGCGTCATGCTGGCGACCATCGGCCTGGCCGCCTCGCAGCCGCAACGCCTGCTGCTGGTGGTGATCGGCGGCGTGGCGTGGTCGGCCATCGTCACCACACTCAATGGCGCGGCGCAGCGGGCCTTTCCCGATGCGGTGCGCGCCAGGACGCTGTCGGTGCACATCCTGGCGATCGCCGCCGGCCAGACCGCCGGCAGCGCGGCGTGGGGGCTGCTGGCCGCGCACTACGGCATCGTGCCGGCCTTGACGGCGGCTGGCATGGCCACGCTGGGCTGCGCGGCCCTGGTCGCCTGCTCGGAAGATTTTTTGGAGACGCCATGAACGACATCCTCATCAGAACCCTGCTGCGTGAAGACGCCGCGCCGCTGCTGCAATTCGAGCGGAAAAACCGGGCCTGGTTCGAGCAGCACATCGCCCCGCGCCCGCCGGAGTTCTATACGCAACAAGGCGTGCGGCGGCATATCGCACAATACCTGGATGGCTACGCCAACGGCAGCTGGCATCCGTGCGTCATCCTGGACGGGCAAGGCCGCATCGTCGGCCGCGCCAACCTGAAGGACATCGACCGCCAGGCTGCCAGCGCGGAAGCCGGCTATCGCATCGCCAGCGACCAGACCGGCAAGGGCCTGGCCACGCAGGCGCTGCGCCACCTGATCGCGCTGGCCGAGCAGCGATGGCGGCTGCGCTGCTTGCTGGCCTACGTCGCCGACGGCAACGCCGCCTCGGCCCGCGTCCTGAACAAATGCGGCTTCGTGCAGGGCGAGCACCAGGCAGGCATGGAAGTGATCGCCGGCGCGCTGCGCGGCGGCCGGCAATTTGTCCGCCCATGCCCATGAGACGCCAGGCCGATACTGGTGTAAGCTTGTCATCAAACAGCGCTCAATGCGAGATGGAGAGAGACCGATGGCAGGACAGCAAAGCAGGTGGGGCCGGCTGCTCAGTGCAACGTGCTGCGCGCTTATGCTGTCGGCCAGCCTGCCCGCGCATGCCATCGTGCTGCGCACCGCCGCGCAGGAAGGCACGGAACCCAAGTTCATCGCCGACGGCAAGGGCCACGTGGTCGGCTTGTGCGTCGACATCCTGCGCGCCGTCGAACAGATCGAACCGACGCTGCAATTCGTCGGCGACCAGCACTGGAAGCCGCTGATACGCGCCTACTCGGAAATGGAAACCGGCCAGCTCGACGTGCAGTGCGCCATGCAGCGCACCGCCGAACGCGAGCAGCGTTTTCATTTCCTCGGGCCGGCGCTGTACAGCATCGATTACCACTTCCTGGTGCGCGTCCAGGACACGGTCAACATCACGCAGTGGGACGATGTGCGCCGCCTGGCGCCCGACAACGTCGTGTTGATCAACCGCGGCTTCGCGGCCGGCGAGGTGCTGGCCGAAATGGGCGGCATCGAGGTCGACGCCAATTCCACCAATCCGCAACTGAACCTGCAAAAACTGATCGCCGGACGCGGACGCCTGTTCTTCCACCGCGGCCCCGGCCTGCAACGGCTGCTGGCGCGCACCGGCACCGCCGACAAGGTGCGCATCCTGCCACAAGTGATGTACAGCGCCAAACTGTATTTCGTGACCAGCAAAAAACTCGCCGCCTTCATCAACGAGCGACTCGAGCGCGCCCTGTTCCAACTCGAAAAAAACGGCGAGCTGGAACGGCTGATGCGCAAGTGGGACTAGCATGAAGCCCGGTGTCCTGGCCATGCTGGCCTTGCTGCTGTCGACGACGGCGGCGCGCGCGCAGGACGGCGAGCTGACGGTGCGCATGGCGCCGCAGCAGGCGCAGCAAGCGATCCTGCAAGCGCTGCGGCGCCTGCCCGCGCAGCGCGAGGAACACCGGCGCTACCGCATGGCCCTGCCCTTCGGCGCGCCGCTGTTCCCGCCCGACGCCGACCTGGCCTTGCCGCCGGCCAGCCCGGCGCTGACGGCGTGGCTGCAGCTGCCGGCGGAACAGCGCCGCCACGACCTGCTGATCACGCCCGATGTCGATTACTACTGGAACGCCGAGGGCCGCCAGTACGCCTGCCAGTTCATCGTGCACCTGCGGGCGGCGGGCGGTGGCCAGTCGCAACTGGCCTTGCTGCAGCTGCGGCCCACCGTCTACGCCGGCAAGTCCTTCAAGCTGCTGGGCCGCACCGGTCCCGGCGCCTACCAGGATGTGCGGCCCGCCGCGCCGTCAGCCCAGAGCGCGGCCGAACTGCGCGCCTTCCTGGCGGCGGCGCTGGACCAGCCACAATAAGGGCAGGCCCAGCGCCAGCAAGCACAGGCTGCCCGGCAAGGGCACGGCCGTCACCGCCAGCGTGACCGAGAGCGGCGCCAGCTGCGCATCCGACACTTGCAGGAACACGCCGCCGGTCAGCGGATCGCCGTTCCACCATTCGCCGGACAGGCCGAAGCTGCCGCTGTCGCTCATGCCCGGCAAGGCGAACGAGAAGATCTGCAAGCCGTACAAGCCGGTGTGCGCCAGCGCATCGAAGGCCACGGTGGCGCTGGCGCCAGGCGCCAGCGTCGGGAAATCGAAGTAGCTGGCGTCCGGTATGCCGAGGCTGAACGAGGACGCATTGAGCTGGGTCGGCACGAACCAGTTCAGCGGGTCGGTGTTGACCAGCTGGTAGCCCCATCCCACCGTATCGCCGGGATGGCCGCTCAGCGCGCCGCCGGCCGGCAGGGTGGAGAAGGTGAACACCACGGGCGCCGCCTGCGCGACGGGCGCCCACAACCAAGAGCACAACAACATATTCCACAACAGCGCGGCCAACGCGCACAGGTATCGGGGTTTCATAACGGTTCCTCCGGTTTATTTCGGGATGACGGATTGGGCCTGCGAGTAGGCGTAGATCACGCCGCCCAGGTCGGTGACGCTGCCGTTTTCAATCACGCTGAAGCGCTGCACGGTGGCCGGCACGTTGAAGGTCAGGCGCACGGTGAAGAAGCTGCCGACGTCGACGTTCGGCGTCACCATCGGCAGCGCCGGCGACAAGGCGGTGTTGAGCGTGACGGTGCCGGTGCCGGCCAGAGTGCGCAGCGACAGCGAGGACAAGCTCATGTCGCGCGCGGTGCCGACGCCGATGTTGGTGAGCCGCACATCGAGCCCGATGACGCCGGGCGCCACGTTTTCCTGACCGACGATGGCGGCGGTAAAGTCGGGCCGCCCCGGCACCTGCGCGGCGCCGGTGACGAACACCGTCAACGACGCGCTGTTGTGGACGGTGGCGACGCTGGTGCTTTGCGCCGAGACCGTGATGCTGTCGGAACTGCCGATGCGCGCGCCGGCCGGCGGCATCAGCGTGACGGCCACGCTGGCGCTCTCGCCGGTCGCCAGGGTCAGCGTGGTGGGCGAAACCGAGGCGATGTAGCGCTGGTCGTCGGTGGCGCTGATGCCGAAGGTGCCGGCCGGGCCGTCGTTACGCACCTGGTACATCAGCGTGGTGCTCACGCCGGGCCGCAGGTCTTGCCGCGACGGCGGCGTCACCGACACCGTCTGCGGCTGCACCACCACGCTGACCAGGCGCTGATAGGGGAAGCCGGAACTGTCGCTGCCGCTGGCGTAGGCGACGAAGGCTACATTCGGGATGGTCAGCGCGCCGAAGAACTTGCCGCCATCGGTCTGGTCCTGCTCCAGCGCCAGCGGCGACAGCAGCTCGAAGTTCTTGCGGCGCAGCTGGAATTGCGGCGCGCTGGCGATGCCGGTCAGCGAGGCCACCGCATACAGCGCCTGCCCCGGCCCCGGTTCGCCGTCGATCGCCAGCAAGCCCTGGTGCGGCGGCTGCGCGCCGAAGCGGTTCAGACGGAAGGAGTTGAAGGCCAGGTCGGCCACGCCGTTGACGTTGACATAGGTCTGGCTGGACGAGCCGTTGATGGACAGCGTCCAGGCGCCGCGCGGCGGGCTGTCGATCGAGATGATGACGCCGCTCGACAGGCTCAGGTACTTGGTGGCGTTGGCGGCGGTGACCACCACGCCGTCCGGCCGCGTCAGCGTCACCTGCGGCTGCACGCCCTGCGCGGTGCCGCTGACCGACACCGTCAGCCGGCTCATGCTGCTGTCGACCGGCACCGTGTAGCTCTTGGCGCTGGGGTAGGTGTCGACCAGCGACAGCACTTGCACCACGTTGTTGCGCACCACCAGGTCGGCCAGCTGGGTGACGTTGGCGGCTTCGCTGCCGAACAGGAAGAACACCTGGCCGCCGGTCTCGGCCGCCGCCTGCAGGAAGCCCGGCGTCAGCGGCGAGCAGCTGCCGAACAGCACCGGATAGATCTTGATGTCCTTGCTCTTGGCCAGGCTGATGACGGCGCCGGCCAGGCCGGCGTCCTTGGCGGTGGCGTCGGTGTACATGAACAGGTCGCCGCCGGGGTCGGCCAGCGACAGGCCGTTGTACATGCCGGTCATGGCCAGCTCGGGGCAGTCGCCGCCGCCCGAGGCGCCCAGGCCGCTGATGGCGCCCTTGAACAGGCCGGCGTCGTTGGTGGCGATGGTGGGGCCGGTGAACGGGTCGTTGAACGGCGCCAGCACGTATTGCAGCGGTTCCTCGTCGGTGCCGAGGCGGGCGTCGACGATGCTGGTGGCCGAGGCGCGCACGCCGGCGATGATGCCGCCCATGCTGCCGGTGGTGTCGATGGCGAAGGCCAGCGTGGGGCCGGCGCCCAGCAGCGCCTTCAGCTGGGCCGGCGTGATCTCGGCCTTGATGTCTTCGACGAACTGCTGGGTGCCGGCGATGGCGGCCGCCGCCGCCGTGTTGTGGAAGCCGCTGTGCGGCGAGATGTCGCAGTACAGCGTGTCCTTGTTGATGCCTTCGCGGAAGTAGCCGAGCAGGTCGCTCGATGGCGAGCTCTTGTCGAGCGGGCCGCCGTGGCTGCATTTGAAGGCGCCCGGCTTGACCCGGTCCTCGCCGCCGTAGTAGCCGCTGGTGAGCAGGCTGCCGGTCAGGTTGGACGAATTGGCGCAGAACAGGCCGGTGTCGGTGAAGCCGGCGCAGGTCGGCGTGGCGGGGCCGGCGAAGGCCAGCGGGCCGGGGCGGCCGACGCCGGGATGGGCGCCACTGTTGCCCTGCTCGACCCAGTTGCTGTGCGAGTAGAAGTCCTGGATGGTGTGCAGCGCGCTACCGAGGTTGTCGCGCGCGCCGGTGGCGTTGATCGGATCGCTGCGCAGCGCGTCGAGCACGTTCTGCTTGAGCGTGGCCAGCCGCAGCTGGGCGCCGGCCGCGTTCTCGCCGTCGAAGTGCTTGGCCGAGCTGGTCTGGTCGTCATCGACCTTGGCGTCGGCCTCGATGATCTGGTCCAGCGCCTTCTGCATCGACGCCGTCAGCTTGGGCACGGCGAAGTAGCGCTTGTCGAGCGCTTCGATGCCGCGTTGGGTGATGTCCTGGTGGGTCAGGCTGCCGGCCGACTTGGACGTGATGAAACAGACAAAGCCATTCTTGGGACAGAAGGCCTTGCCGGGGAGGCTGATTGCCAGCAGCAGCGAGGCCAGCAACAGAGAGGGAGCAATGCGCATACGATATCCTTTCCCATGCGTGGAAACACCAGTCCGCGCCAGGCGGACACGCGGCGGTGTGACGCAACTATCGTGCCGTGCTCTGCTCGTCCTTTGGAATCAGATCATTAGCGCGCGCCGGGTGGCCGGCGCGGCTGTCATTGTCAAGTTCGCCGACACCCTCAGCAGATGGTTCGACACGCCGCGCTGGGAGGCCTGGGCGCCGACGCTGAATCGGGTGCGCTGTCCACTAGTCGCCCAGCATGCGGGCGTTACCGGAGACGCGGATCGAACTGCCGGCCTGGCCGGAAATCTCCACCCGCAGATGGCAGGGCGCGCCCATGTCCTCGCCCTGGACGATGTCGATGGCGCCGCCATGCGGCCAGTCGAGGTCGCGCAGATAGCCGCCCAGCGCGGCCGCCGCGGCGCCGGTGGCCGGGTCCTCGTACACGCCGCCGGACGCAAACGGATTGCGCGCGTGGAAGCGCTGCAAGGTTTCCGCGTGCACCAGCGAGATCGTCGCCAGGCCGTGCGCGCGCATCAGGCTGCGGCCGTCGGCCAGCTGGTAGCGCATCGCCCGCAGCTGTTCGCGGCTGGCCAGCGCCAGCACCAGATGGTTGGCGCCGCCGTTGGCGATGGCCGGCGGGATGCGGTCGTCCAGGTCGGCCAGGCGGTAGCCGAACAGCGCCAGCGCGGCCGTCACCAGCGCGGCCGGGGCCGGCGCGCTGGCGGTGGCCGGCGATTGCAGCGCAGCGCTGCCCTGCCCGCCCTTGCTCTGCGCTTCGACGGTGACGCGGGCGTGGTTGGTGGTCAGCGGGAAGATGCCGTCGCCGTTCTGCTGCGCCAGCACCGCGCCCAGCGCGATGGTGGCGTGGCCGCAGAACGGCACTTCGCCATCCGGCGAGAAATAGCGCACCCGCCAGCCGTCGCCGGTGGGCGCGGCAAACACGGTTTCCGAGTACCCCATCTCGGCGGCGATGCGCTGCATGGCGGCCTCTTCCGGCAGCGCCGAACGGATCATGACGCCGGCCGGATTACCGCCCAGTGCGCCTGCGGTGAAGGCGGCGACTTTATGGATCTTGGTGATGGTCTGCATAGATGGCTACTCCACGGGTTGGATGGGTACTTGATTGACAGCAATGGGAGATTTGGTCACTATCGTCGCTTCACCGACATTACAGCGACCTCGTCATGACTATACCGCGACTTTCCATTTTTGCCATATTGATTTCGGCCAGCCTGGCCGGCGGCGCCGCATATGCAGCCCCGGCCGCCGACACCGTCGCCGCCAGGCACGCCATCACCCACGAAGACGTGTGGCTGATGAAGCGGGTCGGCGCGCCGTTGCCCAGCCCGGACGGCAAGTGGGCCGTGTTCTCGGTCACCGATCCGGCCTACGACGGCAAGGAGCAATGTTCGGACCTGTGGATCAAGTCGCTCACCGACGACACCCCGGCGCGCCGCCTGACCTTCAGCAAGGGTGGCGAGAGCGGCGCGGTCTGGTCGCCGGACGGCAGGCAGCTGGTGTTCGTGGCCAAGCGCGACGGCGACGAAGCGGCCCAGCTGTACCGCATCGACGTGGCGGCCGGCGGCGAGGCGCAGCGCCTGACCACGCTGACCCTGGGCGCGCGCCAGCCTAAGGTCAGCCCGGACGGCAGGCAGCTGCTGTTCGTCAGCGACATCTACCCCGGCAACACCAGCGAGGCCGACGTCAAGCAAAGCGCCAAGGAACGCAAGGACCGCAAGTACACGGCGCGCGCCTACGAGACCTTCCCGCCGCGCTTCTTCGACAAGTGGCTCGACGATAAAAAAGTGCGCCTGTTCGTGATGGACGCCGAGGTCGGCGCCAAGCCGCGCGACCTGCTGGCCGGCAGCAAGCTGGCGGCGCTGCCGGGCTTTGGCGGCGGCCAGGGCGACGAGGGCCAGTCGCTGGACGCGATCTGGTCGCCGGACGGCAAGGCGGTGGTGTTCTCGGCCTCGACCAACCGCGACGAAGCGGCGCGCGCCTCCGGCTATACGCAGGTCTTCAGCGTGGCGATGGCCGGCGGCGAGCCGCGGCAACTGACCCAGGACAAGCACAGCTACCACGGCCTGAAATTCAGCGCCGACGGCAAGACGCTGTTCACGCTGACCGAGGCCGAGGAAGAAGGCAAGGTCTACGACGTGAGCCGCCTGGCCAGCTTCGCCTGGCCGCTGAGCAATCCGACGCCGACAGTGTTGACGGCCACGCTGGATCGCTCGATCTCGCGCTTCGTGCTGCCGGCCGGCGCCAACCGCATCGTGTTCAGCTACGAGCACGCGGGCCTGGAGCAGCTGCATTCGATCAACTACGCCGGCGGCGACCTGCGCGACGAGGCCTCGCCGACTACCGGCAGCATCGGGGCGCTGGCGGCCGGCGGCAAGGCCGTGGTGGGCGTATGGGAATCGTCGATCAACCCGCCCGAGGTGTACGCCTTCGGCAACGGCGCGCCCAAGCGCCTGACCGCGTTCAACACCGAGCGCGCGGCCGGCATCGACTGGCAGGCGCCCGAGCATTTCTGGTTCAAGGCCAAGGACGGCCGCATGATCCACAACATGATCGTCAAGCCGGCCAATTTCGATCCGGCCAAAAAATATCCGCTGTTCGCGGTGATCCACGGCGGCGCGGCCAATATGTGGCGCGACCAGTTCGTGATCCGCTGGAACTACCACCTGCTGGCGCAGCCCGGCTATGTGGTGCTGCTGACCGACTACAAGGGCTCGACCGGCTACGGCGAGGAATTCGCGCGCGCGATCCAGGGCGATCCGCTCAAGGGTCCGGGCGACGAGGTCAACGAGGCGGTCGACGAGGCGGTCAGGAAGTACGGCTATGTCGACGGCAGCAGGCTGGCGGCCGGCGGCGCCAGCTACGGCGGCCACCTGGCCAACTGGCTGCAGGCGACCACCACGCGCTACAAGGCCTTCGTCTCGCACGCGGGCGAGATGGACCTGGTGATGCAGTGGGGCAGCAGCGACAGCATCCACGGCCGCGAAGTCAACAGCGGTGGCCCGGTATGGGGCGACAAGGCGGTGTGGCGCGAGCAGAGCCCGGTGATGCAGGCGGGGAACCACGACAAGGGCACGGGCTTCACCACGCCCATCCTCATTTCGGTGGGCGAGCTGGACTACCGGGTGCCGGCCAACAACGCGCTGATGAATTACGCCACCCAGCACCGCCTGAACGTGCCGGCCAAGCTGCTGGTGTTCCCGGACGAGAACCACTGGATCTTAAAGGGCGAAAACAGCCGCTACTTCTACAGCGAGGTGCACGGCTGGCTGGCCAAGTACCTGAAGTAACACCGGCGGCCCATGGAAAAAGCCCCGCCTGCCTGAGCGCGCCGTTGAGCGCGCCCGGTGCAGACGGGGCTTTTTAACGCCGGGACGATCAGGCCTGCTTGCGGCGGCGGGCCACGCCGACCAGCGCCAGGCCGGCCAACATCATCGCGTAGGTTTCCGGTTCAGGCACGGCGGTTACCGAATTGATCCAGCCTATGTGCGAGTAGGTCGCGGTGGAGCCGGACAGGTCGCCGAAGCTGGAACCGTTCAGATCGGCGACATCGCAGCCTGCCAGGCCGATGAGGCCGCAAGCGCTTTTGCCTTGCCAGCCCCACGAATGCACGCCAGACAGCAGCCATTCCGTGCCGTTCCAGACGAAGTCGCCGCCGCCGGAATCGCCACCGGCGATCAATGCTTCATTCGCGCCACGTCCGGTACCGCTGCTCCAATGCTTGCCGGTGATGTCGGCAATACGGCCCAGCGTGTTTTGACCGGCACTGCCGTTGTCAAAGTCGCTCATGTAGGTGGTGCCCGGTGCGTAGAAGGCGGGGTCGTAGCCCCAGTTGGCGACCGACTTGCCGTACGCTTCGTTGAAGGTCTTGCTGTCGACGTCGAAGGTGTTGTAGCCGTAGTGGCCATAATTGCCATCGCCCCAGTTGGTCGGGTTATTCGTGGTGGCCTTCTGGGTAGTGCCGTAACCGGCCATCAGATAATCCTTGCCAACGTCGTTGGTCGTGCTCAGGTGATAGCCTTTGATGCCGGTGACGGCGGTGTCCAGCTTCAGGATGGCCATGTCGGAACCGGCATCGAGCGAAGCCTCCTCGCCGTGCCAGGCCTTGTTCACATAGGCGTTGCCGACGGCAACGTTGCGGGTCACGGCAGCGCTACCGCCCTGCCAGCCGAACTGCACGGTCATCTTGCTGAAGTTATCAGCGCAATGGGCCGCGGTCAGCACGTATTGGCCGCCCGCCAGCAGCGAGCCGGAACAAGCCCAGTTGCCAGCAGCATTGGTGAAGCTGAGACGGGCGACGCCGTCCAGGGCGCCGGCGACGCCGTTGAAGCTCTGACCCACAGTGAAGCGCCAGTCGCTCACCGTCGAGGTGTTGCCGGTCATCGGCTCCAGCTTGGCCAGGTCGGCGCTCAGGCCGGAGGAAGCCTGGGCGGCGCCAGCGGCCAACAGGGCTGCGACCATGGCGGTCAGTTTGTATTGTTTGGAGTGGAAGATCATAAAAAACTATCCTTACTATTTTGGTTTCTTGTGGAAAGATTTATAGCCCTGAAATATCAACCGCCAGTCGTCATCACCGAAGTGCATCCCAGACGACTGTGGTCTGAAAAGCAATATAACATTGTTCTTTTATGAAGCAATATTGTTGTAAAAATATTTATTTTTATACCATTTCATTGATATTTGTTACGGTTTATGACAGTTATTGCAGAGCTTGTCTGAATCTAGTTGAAACCAGGCTACTGTTATTGGCGCCACTCAACGTTTGGAGATTCAAAGAGATGGTGACGCGGTGCCTGAGCCGTGTAACATGTCTTTCCATCAACAACTTAACAGGAGCAGGGATGACGATTGCAAATTGGTGTGTTTTGGCGGCCTGCCTGCTACCGACTGCGACGGTCGGGCTGGCGAAGCTGGCGTCGGCCAGACTGCCGTCGGGCGGCGGACGCTACAACAACAAGCAGCCGCGCGAGTGGGCGGCCGGGCTCAGCGGCTGGCAGGCGCGCGCCAACGCGGCGCAGATGAACGGCTTCGAGAGCCTGCCGCTGTTCATCGCGGCGGTGGTGCTGGCGCAGCAGGCGCACGCCGACCAGGCGCGCGTCGACCTGCTGGCGCTGGGCTTTATCGGCCTGCGGCTGGCCTACATCGGCCTGTACCTGGCCAATGTCGATGCGTTGCGCACCGTGGTGTGGTTTGCCGGCGTGGTCGTGGCCATCGCGCTGCTGGCGATGGGCTGACGCCCTCCCCTCAGGCGGCCTTGGCCGCCTCGGCGGCGCTCGCGGCCGCCACCACCGCCGGCTTGCGGATCAGCAGGATGACGCCGGCCGCCACCAGGCAGGCGGCGCCGGCGGCAAACAGCGCCGGGTTGTAGGTCAGCATCAGGGTGCGCACGCGGCCGGCGCCATACGCAGCCACGGCGGCGCCCAGCTGGTGGCCGGCGAACACCCAGCCGAACACCATGCCGGCCTGTTCCTTGCCAAACGTGGCGCCGGCCAGCCGCACCGTCGGCGGCACGGTGGCGATCCAGTCCAGGCCGTAGAACATGGCGAACAGCGACAGCCCGTACAAGGTGAATTCCGAATACGGCAGCCAGAACAGCGACAGCCCGCGCAAGCCGTAGTACATGCACAGCAGCTTGCGGTTGTCGTAGCGGTCCGACAGCCAGCCGGAGGCGATGGTGCCGACCAGGTCGAAGGCGCCCATCATCGCCAGCACCGAGGCGGCCGGCACCGCCGACAGGCCGGCGTCGCCGCACAGCGAGATGAAGTGCGTCTGGATCAGGCCGTTGGTGCTGAGGCCGCAGATGAAGAAGGTGCCGAACAGTATCCAGAACACCCGGTTGTTGGCGACCCCGGCCAGCACCTTGAACGGCGTGGCGAAGGTGATACGCATCGGCGGCGCCAGCGGCGCGACCGGCGTACCTTCCGGCGCGCCGTATGGGGCCAGGCCGACTTCGTTGGGCCGGTTGCGCATCAGCAGCAACACCAGCAGCGCCACCAGCGCGCACGCCAGCAGCACCGGGATCACCGCCGTGCGCCAGCCGTAGTGCTCGATCAGCCAGGCGCCGATCGGCAGGAACACCAGCTGGCCGGTGGCCGAGGCGGCCGTCAGCATGCCCACCACCAGGCCGCGGTGGCTGTCGAACCAGCGGGTGGAAACGACGGCGCTGAGCACCAGCGCGGTCATGCCGGAACCGACGCCGAGCATGACGCCCCAGAACAGCACCAGTTGCCAGAACTGCGTCATTTGCGTGGCCAGCGCCAGGCCGCTGGCGACCAGGGTCAGCGCGGTGACGACGACGTTGCGCAGGCCGAAACGCTCCATCAGGATGGCGGCGAACGGCCCCATCAGGCCGAACAGCACGAAGCGCACCGCCAGCGCCGACGAGATCTGCTCGACATCCCAGCCGAATTCCCTGGCCAGCGGCTGCAGCAGCGCGCCCGGCAAGCCCAGCGCGGCCGAAGAACTGAGTCCGGTGAGGAAGGTGATGGCGACGATCACCCAGGAAAAGTGCAGGCCGCGGCGTTGCAGCCAGCGGGATAACGGTAGGGCGAACATGACGGTCCTCGCATAGTCGGTGCGCACGGAAGGCACGCTTGCACCGATTTTAAATGACGATCATAATGAATGCAAGCAAAAAAAGGGACCGCTGGCCGGCGGTCCCTGGCGGCCTGGCGGCCGGCGGGAGCAGCTTACTTGATGCGCAGCGAGCTCTGCACCTTGTTCACGCCCTCGACATTGCGGGCCACGTCGACCGCCTTGTCCACTTCCGCCTGCGAGGGCACGAAGCCGCTCAGCATGACGGTGCCGTTGGTGGTTTCCACGTGCACGTCCAGCGATTTCAGTGCGGGCTCGGCCAGCAATTCAGTCTTGACCTTGGTGGTGATCACGGAATCGGCCACGGTGTCCTTGGCCATCGCGCTCTTCTGCCTGGTTTCGCAGGAAACCTTGTCGGTGCCGGTCATGGTGCTGCAATCGATGCCGGTCTGGGCGGTGTCGGCCATTTTCTTGCCGGCCTTGGCGTCATTGATGGCGGCCACATGGACCGACTTGGCGCTATCGAGGCAGCTGTCCTTGTCGGCGCCGGTCATGGGCGCGCATTTGGCCTTGGCCAGGTTGTAATTGGCGTCCGCCACCTCGGTCTCGGCTTTTTGCACCGAACGCTTATCGTTCTTGTACTGCATGACGGCGTTCGCCTCGGTGTTGGCGCGGGTCACCTTGGCCTGCTCGACGCAGATATCCTTGGCGGTGCCCGATTGGCCACCACAAGCCGCCTTGGCGCTCTTGTAGTCGATCTCGGCCTGCTTGGTCGTGGCCTTGTAGGCCACCGTGTCGTCATTGGGCATGGAGGCGGCGAAGCTGGCGCTGGCGGCCGTGGCCATGACGAAGAGCAGAATTTTATTCATGATGTGTCCCTTTGTGGTGGTTGATGGACACATTAAACGCCCGCCAGCGCCCAGGCTCTGTGCGGGAACGTACACAGTTGCGGAATTGGCCCGTGGGGCTATTCGTCGCGCAGCAAGCCCTGGCGCCACAAGCTGGCGGCCTGCTCGAACAGGGGCTGGGCGGGATTGAAGGCGGCGCCGGAGGGCGCCAGTCGCAGCCAGGCCAGCGTGCCGTGCGAACCGGCGGCGGACGCCGGCTGGCGCACCTGGCGCATCCAGGCGGCGACGGCGGTGTATTGCTGTGGATGGCGATGCTGGGTCCAGGCCAGCGCGACCAGGTCGGCAAAGCCTTCCTCGCGCCGGGTCAGGCGCAGCGCTTGGGCTTGCTCCAGCGCCGGCTGGGAGGGTTCTTCAAAGCCGGCCGGCAGCACGTGCCACACGCCCTGCGCATAACGCCAGCAATGGCCGATCTCGTGCGCCACCATGGCTTCGATCATCAGCGCCTGCTGCTCGGCGGGCACGCCGGCGAGCACATCTTCAGCATTGGCGTTGCCGCGCATCGACAGCACCAGCTTGCAGCGGCCGTCCTGGAAGCCCAGCGCCAGCGGCACATCGGTGGGTCTGGCCTGCGGTTGCACGGTGATATCGATCGGCAGCTTGAGCTCCTGCTTGGCGTAGCCCAGCACGGCCGAACCGGCGGTGAGCCAGCGGGTTTCCATATCGGTCAGCTGGGCGGCGGAGGCCAGGCCGGCGGACGACAGGAGCAGCAGGAATAAGGCGCGCTTGATCATCATGATCAAACTGTAGCATGGTGCGGGCAATATTTATTGCCATCAAGCAGGTTCTACAACAGATTATTTCTACGTAGAAAAAGTTGAATGATTGAGGTTTTAAAACGGCCTGGGGTCAAGTCTGACATTCGGACACGGCCTCTGCCGTAGCGGCCGCTAAGGCAGAGGCCGTGTCCGAATGTCAGACTTGACCCCCGTGGTTTATTTGCCCAGCAGCGTGTTGGCGGTCTTGAACTCAGGACGGATGTCGTTCGGCACCGTCTTCATCTTGTCCAGCGCCTTTTGCACGTCCGGACGGATCACCACGTACTTGGCCATCATGTCCTTGGCGCGGGCGTAGTCGCCGCTCGCTTCGATGGTCAGGAACTCGCGGTCCAGGTCGATCACGGCCTGCTTGATCTTCTTGTAGTCCACCGCGAACGTGCCGTCGCCGTGCGAGATGAAGCCGCCCTTGTCGAGGATGTAGTTCATCTGGATCGCCATGCCGCGCGCGTGCGAATCGGTCAGGCCGAAGTGCAGCGTGCGGAAGGCCGAGGCCAGGAAGGTGGTGTACAGCTTGCGCTCCGCAATCGCGCCCTGTCCCAGCGTGCCGGCCAGCTGGCCCTTGTCCATCATGTAGGCCAGCGCGTACAGGCCGGTGATGTCGGCCTTGGCTTCTTCGATGGTCGAATAGGCTTCCTTCAAGTCCTGGCGCGGCGTCGATTCGGCGCCATTGTTTTTGGTGATGTGCGGGCCCAGGCCGTGGGTGATTTCATGCGCCAGGATGTGGGTGAAGAAGGAGTCGAAGTCAACATCCTTCTGGTCGGCCGGCTTCAGCACCAGCTTGGAGATCGGCGTCAGCGTGGACTTGAATTTGGCTTGCTGCACGTTCTTCAGCATCACGCGCTTGGAGCCGCGCTGGCTGATGATGCGCTCGTCGTTCGGCAGGTTGTAGGCGGCCGTCTGCACGCCCATGTTGCCGTCGCCGGCGCCGTACACCTGGTTGACCACCACCATTGGCGCGAGGGCGCCGACTTTCGGGTTGCGGTACTTGGCGTCCAGCGGCAGGTTGTCTTCCAGCTCCTGCATGTGCTTGGCGAAGAAGTCCAGCTTCTGCGTTTCCTTCTGGTCGCGGATGTTGACGTAGGCCTCGAACGCGGCCTTGTAGCCGAACAGCTCATCGTTATAGGTTTCGTATGGACCGATGGTGATGTCGACCGGCGCATCCAGATCCATCCAGGCGAAGTCGGAGGCCAGGTAGTCGTTGCTCAGGAAGGCGCCGGCGCGCAGTTGCAGAAACTTCTTCAGCGAGGCGTTGTCGGTGTCGGCAGCGGCTTGCTTGAGCAGTGCGGCGGCCTTCTCCAGCTCCGGCTTGTACTCGTCCGAATATTTGACGATGGAGAACTGCCCCGCCGCGTTCTTGCGGATGGTGGTGAAGAACCATTGCGCCTGCTCCTTGTCCTTGGCAGGCAGCGTGTTCATCCAGCTTTCCAGCGCCTGCTTGCTCGCGCCTTCGGGATAGAAGTTGCCGGCTTCCGGCTTCTTGGCCGGGATGGCGATGCCCGACAGTTCGGCCGGCAGGAAGCTTAGATGGTCGTCCAGGATCGACCACGGACCTTTGTTGAGCCAGAAGTAGTTCAGGCGCGCCTTGCCCAGCGGCGTTTGATCCTTCTGCAGAGCGGACCACAGCGCTTCGTTGCCGGACCAGCGCTGGCGCAGTTGCAGCACGTCGATGATCTTGGCCGCCTCGATCAGCTTGGCGATGGCCTTCTTGTCGCCGGCCGAGAGCTGGCTGCTGTCGGCGGTCAAGGCGACCGGCGCGAAGCGCTTGGTCATCTTGTCCAGATCGGTCACGCTGGCCGGTGCGGCATATGCGGAGGCGCAGGCGATAGCCAGGGCCAGAGGGAGCAGTATTTTTTTCATTCGAACCTCAGGGTGGAGTGAGATCCGCATTGTAGTACAACGGATGCCACTCCTTCCCCACTACCAGGCCCGATATACCTGTCCCGTTTGAGCGCCATCGACGCTGCGCGCATATGACAAGGCGGCGCGGCTGCCCTTGATCGGCTCAAAGCCGGTGAACAGGTCGCCGAACAAATGCACGGACTCCTGCAACACCGTCGGGCTGACCGCATTGATGCGCAAACCGCGCGGCAGCTCGATCGCGGCGGCCCGCACAAATCCCTGCACCGCCGCATTGGCCGTCGATGCCGCCACCGCTCCGCGTATCGGATGCTCGGTATCGACGCCGCTGGTCAGCGTGATCGAACCGCCGTCGTTAAGGAACTCCTGCGCCACCAGCGCCACGTTGACCTGCCCCATTAACTTGCCGTTCAGGCCCACATGAAAATGTTCCGGCGTCAGCTCGGCGAACGGCCCCACATGCAGCGCGCCAGCGGCCACCACCACCGCATCGACGCGGCCAACCTTGTCGAACAAAGCCCGTACCTGCGCGATGTCTTCGATATCGACCTGATGCTGCCCGCCGCCCGCGCCGACCACCACGATCTCATGCCGCTGCCCCAGCTGCTCGACCACCGCGCTGCCGATGGTCCCGGTGCCGCCGATCACGAGCACCTTCACGCCGACGCTCCCCATGCGCGGTAGACCTGCCCGGTCTGCGCGCCGTCGACGCTGCGCGCATACGCCAGCGCCACACGGTGCGCCGGCAGCGGCTCGAAGCCGATGAAGAACGGCCCGTAGCTGCCCATCGATTCCTCCAGCACCGTCGGGCTGACGGCGTTGATGCGCAAGCCGCGCGGCAGCTCGATCGCCGCCGCCCGCGCAAAGCCTTCGACGGCCGAATTGACCATGGTGGCGCTGACGCCGTTGCGGATCGGCTCGTCGGCCACGATGCCGCTGGTGAGCGTGATCGAACCGCCGTCGTTCAGGTATTCCTGCGCCACCAGCGCCACATTGACCTGCCCCATCAACTTGCTGTTCAGGCCCACATAAAACTGCTCCGGCGTGAAGCCGGCGAGCGGCGCGAAGTGCAGCGAACCGGCCGCCACCACCACCGCGTCCACGCGGCCGATCTTGGCGAACAAGGCGCGCACCTGGGCGATATCGGCGATGTCCGCCTGATACTGCCCGCTGGAGGCGCCGACCGTAACGATCTCGTGCCGCTGGCCCAGTTGCTCGACAACTGCCTTGCCGACCGTGCCGGCCGCACCGATGACGACTACTTTCATGCTGTTCTCCCTGTGAGTGAAAACACCAGTATCGGCCACAACGCCAAAGGAATAAATGAGCTAACATGACGATCATTACTAACCCACGATTAGCAATAACATGGACAAGCTGCGCAGCATGGAGATCTTCGTCGCCGTCGTCGACGCCGGCAATTTCACGGCCGCCGCCAGCGCCTTCCAGCTCTCCGCCGTCATGGTCGGCAAGCACATCGCCCATCTGGAGGCCACCTTGGGTGCGCGCCTGCTGACGCGCACCACGCGCCGCCAAAGCCTGACGGAAATCGGCGCCCAGTATGTCGAACAGTGCCGCGCCATCCTGGCGCAGATCGCCGCCGCCGAAACCGGCGCCGAAGCGATGCGCAGCGTGCCACGCGGACGGCTGCGCATCACCGCGCCGGTCTCCTTCGGCAGCGAATGGCTGGCGCCCGCGATCAGCGACTACCTGCGCCTGCATCCCGAAGTGGGCGTGGACCTGAACCTCAACGACCGCATGGTCGACATGGTGGAGGAAGGCTACGACGCCGCCGTGCGCATCGGCCCCCTGGACGATTCCGGCATGATCGCGCGCCCGCTGTTCAACTACGCGATGTCGATCTGCGCCTCGCCGGCCTACCTGAAAAAGCACGGTACGCCGCTCACGCCGGACGATCTGGCGCGGCACGAATGCCTGGACTTCATGGTGGGGACGGTGGGTGTGCGCTGGCGCCTGCAATCGGTACACGACGTGCGCGGCAAGCGAGAATTGCCGGCCAGCCGCTTCCGCACCAATAGCGGCCAGGCGCTGCGCATGGCCGCGCTCAAGGATTTCGGTATCGTGATGCAGGCCGAGGTGCTGCTGGCGCAGGACATCGCCGCCGGACGTCTGGTGCCGGTGCTATGCGACTACCTGCCGCCGGCGCGGCCGATGCATCTGGTCTACCAGCGCGACCGCAGGGCCACGCCCAAGCTGACCACCTTCATCGACTTCATCGTGGAACGCTTCGGGCCAGCGGCAGCACTGCCGCTGGCCTCTTCCGCGTAGGGACAAACGCCCGGCATTGCGCCGGGCGGAAAAGCTTTACTGCGCCAGCGGCTTGATCGCGCCGTTCCGCGCCACCGTCGCCAGTTGCGCCGACGGCTGCCAGCCCGCGCCCAAGGCGCGCGCCACCGACACCGCAGCCAGCAGGCGCTGGGTGTTGATCTGCACCGCCGCGCGGTCGGCCGCCAGCGCGCTGCGCTGCGCATCGGTCACGTCCAGGTAGGTCGACACGCCGCGCTCGTAGCGCGCACGCGCCACCAGGTAGCCGCGCGCCGCCGCCACTTGCGAGGCCGACTGAGCCTCGCCCTGCAACTGGCGCTCCTGCACGTCCGACAATGCGTCTTCCACTTCACGCAGGGCCGTCAACAGCTTGGTCTCGTGATTGGCGATCGCCTCTTCATAGCGCGCTTTCGAAATGGCCAGGTTGGCCTTGTTGCGGCCACCGTCGAAGATCGGCAGCGACAGCGCCAGTGGACCAATGCTGAACTGGCGCGAACCGCCCTTGCCCAGTTCCTTCAGGCTCTCCGACGCGTAGCCGAAATTGCTGGTCAACGTCAGCGAAGGATAGAAGGCGCCTTCGGCCACGCCGATCTGCGCGTTGGTCGAACGCAGGTTGGCCACGCTGCCCGCCAAGTCCGGACGCTGCGCCAGCAGGCTGGCAGGCAGGCCGACCGGAATCGCCGGCGGTTGCGGCAGCACGGCGGCATTCGCCTTCGCCGCCGTCAACAGCGACGAAGGCGAAGCGCCGACCAGCGTCGCCAGGCTGTGTTCCAGCAGATTGCGCTGGCGCTGCACCTCATGCAGGTCGGCTTGCGCGTTGGCGCGCTCGATGCGGGCGCGCGACACGTCCAGCTCATTCGACAGGCCGGCGTTGAAGCGCGCCGTCACCAGATCTTCCGTTTCGCGGCGGGTGTCCAGCGCGCCGTTCAGGATCGCCATCTCGGCGTCCAGGCCGCGCAGCTGCCAGTAGGTGGTGGCCAGCTGCGACGACAGCAGCAACAGCACGCCGTCGCGGTCGGCCTCGGCCACCAATGCCTGCGCATCGGAAGCTTCGACCAGGCGGCGCACGCGGCCCAGCAGGTCGACCTCATACGACAGTGCGGCGCCCACCGCGTAGTTGTTACCCTTGATCGAACGGCCGCCCAGCGCCAGCCCCTGCGAGGTCTCGGCCGAGGTGCGCGAGTTCGACACAGAGGTGCTGACGCTCAGCGACGGCTGCTGGCTGGAGCGCGACACGCCGGCCTGCTCCAGCGCGATCACCAGCCGCTGCGCGGCGGCCTTGATGCTCGGGTTGTCGCGCAACGCGGTTTGTTCCAGGCGGTTCAAGGTGTCGTCGTTGAACACGGTCCACCACTGGGCAGGCAGATGCGCCTCGCTGGCGCCGGCTTGCGGCAGGTGGCGGAACGACGCGTCGGCGACGTTCTTCGGCGCGGAGAAATCGCTGCCGACGGTGGCGCAGCCGGTGACGGCCAGCGTTACGGAAACAGCGAGCGTCAGGCGCTTCAAAGCTGAATTCAACATGGTGTTACCTCACTTAAAATTTGATTGAAGACCGACGCTTAGTGCGCGCCGCCGCCACCGCCAGCCGAAGGGGCTTTGACCTTGTCCGAGAACCACAGCACGCCGATGCAACCAAACAGCACCATCGCGACCAGGAAGAAACCGTCGTTATAGGCCATCACATAAGCCTCGCGCCGCACGATGCCGTCGATCGCCTTGAGCGCCATGTCGCCGGCGCTGGTGGCGTCGAAGCCCTTGCTCATGAACGACTGCGTCAGCGCGGCCAGGCGGTCCTGCGTGGCGGCCGCGAAGCCGGTCACCGATTCACCGATGCGCTGCGAGTGGAAATGCTCGCGCGACGTCAGCGCGGTGGCCAGCAGCGCGATACCGATCGAACCGCCCAGGTTGCGGGTCATGTTGATCAGGCTCGATGCCGACGGCATGTCTTTCGGCGAGATGCCGTTCATCGCAAAGTTCGACAAGGTCAGCATCACGAACGGCTGGCCCAGCGCCCGCACCACCTGCGACAGCAGCAGCTGGTCGTAGCCGGTGGTGGCGTCCATGTAGGCGTTCATCAGGCAGGAGCCGCCGAACAGCAGCAGGCCGAAGGAACACAGGATGCGGTTGTCGACCTTGGACGACAGCTTGGCCACGAACGGCATGATGAACAGCTGCGGCAGGCCGACCCACATGATGACTTCACCGATCTGCATCGGCGAGTAGCCGGCGATCTGGCCCAAGTACAGCGGCAGCAGGAACGAGGAACCGTACAGCCCCATGCCCATCGCCATCGACAGCGCGGTGGCGGCGAAGAAGTTGCGCTGACCATAGAGCCCCAGGTTGACAAAGGGCTGCTTGCGCGTCGACCCGGTCACCATCCAGCCCAGCAGGCCGATGATGGCCATCGCCGCGAAGGTGATGATGAAGGACGAATCGAACCAGTCCTTGCTGTTGCCCTCTTCCAGGAAGATGGTCAGGCTGCCCAGGCCCAGCGCCATGAAGGCGATGCCCAGCCAGTCGGCGTTGAACAGCTGCTTGAGCTGGACCTTTTCCTTGTCCAGGCCAATGGCGATACCGCCGATCAGCAGCACGCCCGGCACCCAGTTGATGTAGAAGATCGACGGCCAGCCATACAGCTCGCTCAGATAGCCGCCGAAGGTCGGGCCCATCGCCGGCGCCAGCGTCGCCGTCAGGCCGAAGATGGCCATGCCGGTGGCGCGCTTGGACGGCGGCAGTTTGCTCATCACCAGCGTCATCGCCATCGGGATCAGCGCGCCGCCGGTGAAGCCCTGCAGCATGCGGAACACGATCATGCTTGGCAGGTTCCAGGCGAAGCCGCACAGCGTGGAGAAGCCGAGGAACAGCGCGGTGGTGCCCATCATGTAGGCGCGCATGCCGAACACGCGGGTCAGCAGGGCCGTCATCGGAATGACGATGATCTCCGCCACCAGGTAGGCGGTGGCGATCCACGAGCCCTCTTCCTGCGTGGCGGACAAGGTGCCGAGGATGTCCTTGAGCGACGAGTTGGTGATCTGGATGTCGAGCACCGCCATGAAGGCGCCCAGCATGCCGGCGGCCACCGCCATCCAGGTGCGGCCGGAGACCTTCTCGCCCGGCATGATAGGCGCGAGCGCAGGTTTCCCCACGCCGCCGGCCGGCGTATCGATTGTGGTGCTAGCCATGACAGGGCTCCTTAGTGCGCGGCTTTGGCTTCAGGCTGATTGACGGCCACTTCGGCGATCGCCGACATGCCCGGCACCAGACGGCCGCTCAGGGCCTTGACATCCTCCGGCTTGAAGGTGATCTTGACCGGCACGCGCTGGACGATCTTGGTGAAGTTGCCGGTGGCGTTATCGGCCGGCAGCAGCGCGAACTGGGCGCCGGAAGCCGGCGCGAAGCTGTCGACCTTGCCGACCAGTTCATGGCCCGGAATCGCGTCGATGGAGACTTTTACTTCCTGGCCCGGCTTCAGGTCGGCCAATTGGGTTTCCTTGAAGTTGGCGGTCAGCCAGACGTTTTCCTGCACGATGGCGGTCAGTTGCTGGCCGGCCGTCACGCGCTGGCCGACTTCGATGCTGCGCTTGCCGATACGGCCGCCCACTGGCGCCAGGATGCGGTTGTACGCCAGCTGCTGCTGGGCGTCCTTCAATTGCACGCGCAGCACGTTGACCTGCGCCTTGAGCACGTCGCGCGCCGAATGGGCGGCGCTGATCTGGGCCTTGGCGGCGACGGCGTTGTCCTTGCGGGCGGCCAGGTCGGCCACGGCGCTGGCGCGGCCGGCGACGGCGCTATCCAACTCCGCTTTCGAGACGGCCTTCATCTGGCTGTTATACAACTGGCCGTATCGTTCGGCATCCTGCTTGGCGCGCACCAGCTGCGCTTCCGACTGCGCCACCTGGGCGGCGGCGGCACTGGCCTGGGCCTGGGTCTGGGCGATCTGCGCGTCCGACTGCGCCACTTGCTGTTCGGCGGTGGCGATCTGCGCCTGGATCTGCTCGACCTTCACGTGCTGGTCGAACGGATCGAGTTCGGCGATGACATCGCCTTCCTTGACGATCTGATTGTCGTCGATCAGCACCTTGGTGACCACGCCGGCGATGCGGGCCGATACCGGATGCACATGGCCGGCCACATAGGCGTTTTCCGTCTCGACGAAATAATGGCTGCGATACCACATGCGGCCACCGGCGGCCAGGGCGGCCAGCGCGACGACGGCGGCGATCACCAGCACGCGGGTATTGGACTTGGCCGGGCCGGCCGGCGCAGCGGCGGCGGCGGGCGACGCAGGCTGGGCAGCCGGTACGGCGCTGAGCACTTTTTGTTCTTGGTTGTGCTGAGTGGACATGTGCAGCTCCAAATAAATGAAATGGGAGAAGTGCATTATTAGCCCGAATTTCGGCAAAGTCAAGAAATGAAACGATTGCATTTCATTTTATTTTGGACTACGATGTCCGCATCCATTACCATGTCAGCCCATGAAGATTACCGCCAACGCCGCCGCCCTGGACGACCCGGATTGCCCGGATGACGCCGCCAATGACTCTCCCGACTCGCCCTGCTACGGCAAGTCGGCCGGCCGTCCGCGCGCGGCCGACAAGGAAGCCCGCCTGCAGTCGCTGCTGCACACGGCGGCCAGATTGTTCCTGGAAAAGGGCTACAGCAAGGTCAGCCTGGAAATGATCGCCCGCGAGGCCCATGTCGCCGTGCGCACCATCTATGTCAAGTTTGGCGGCAAGGCCGGGCTGCTGAACGCCGTCATCACCAACGGCCGCGCGCATTTCTTCGCCGGCATGACGGATATGGAAGCGGACGTGCGGCCGTTCCGGGAAGTGATGGATGATTTCGCGCTGCGTTTCCTGGAGCTGGTGACGGCGCCCGCCTTCGCCAGCCTGCACCGCATGGTGGTGGCCGAGGCCAGGACCACGCCGGAACTGGCCGACACCTTTTACCAGGCCGGCCCGCTGCGCACCCGCCAGGAATTGATGCGCTTCTTTAGCCGCCCCGACATCCGCGCCCAGCTGCGACCGGAAGTGCCGGTCGAGACGCTGGCGGTGCATATGCTGGCCTGCATCATGGGCGACACCATGGTGCGCATGCTGTTCCCGACCGAGCAGCAGCCCACCGTCGACGAGTTGCGGGCCCGCGCCAAGCAAGGGCTGGACCTGTTCTTCCGCGGCGTGCTGCGTTAGAAGCTGTGCATTTTTGTCATTTGCTCTATACTGCTTTTTTACCCACGGAGCAGACATGAGCAAATCGAATCGACTGGACTGGAGCAGGCAGGTAACGCTCATGAACGAGCGCATTAAAATGTTCCAGGCCAACCCAGGCCAGGAACAGCTCGACGCCGTCATCCAGGAAATGCAAGCCTACGCCGAAGCCGCGCGCAACGGCGGCATCGAAATCCCCACCCGCTTCACCGTCAACTGACACGCGGAGCCGACGAAGGCTCCAATTTGCCTTGCAATTAGTTTCCACGGAAACTAAAATGCACGCATGAAGACCCACCGCCCACCTGTCAGCGAACTCGATGCCCACCTCGGTTTCTGGCTGCGCTACGTATCCAATCATGTCTCCGGCAGCTTCCGCAAACTAGTGGAGGCGCAAGGCGTCTCTGTGTCGGACTGGGTGGCGCTGCGCCAGCTCTACAACGCCGGAGCCGCCGCGCCGGGCGAGCTGATGACCGCGCTGGGCATGACCAAGGGGGCGGTATCGAAAATCATCACCCGATTGCAAGCAAGGGGACTGGTCGAGCGCACCACCGCCGCCGGCGACAGGCGCGCCAGCACCATCCTGCTGACGTCCGCAGGCTCGCGCCTGGTGCCGGTGCTGGCGGCGCTGGCCGACCAGAACGACGCCGCCTATTTCGGCCATCTGAGCACAAGCCTACGCACCGACCTGATCGCGACGATGCAGCAGATCGTCCACATGCAGCAACTGAAAGAAATTCCCGTCGAATAAGGAGCAGCAAAATGGAAGCATCCACCCGTGACACCATCGAACAATGCGCACGCGAATCGCATGCGGGCCTGACGTCGTTCGGCGCACTGGTCGGCAGGCTGATGCAGGCTGGCATCGAGTCATACCATGCCGACTACCGCCGCTGCGATACCACCTACTACCTGCCGGACGGCGCCACCCACGCCGTAGCGCTACCGGCGCCGGACGCCATCATCCCGCAGCAGTTCGACGCCGCTGCGCTGGTGCAGGCAATTCGCAGCGCGCAGCACGGCGCGGTTCACTATCCTGAGTTCATGGCATTATCGATGGCGGCGGGCTGTGTCGGCTATATGGTGTGGATTGCCGGCCGCCACGTCAGTTACTTCGGCCATCGCGGCGAAGTCCACATCGAGCATTTTCCGCCAGCGTGAATGGACTGGCCTACGCCGCTGCGTTGATCGCCTTGCGGGCCCAGACCAGCATCTGCTCGGGATCGTCGAGCAGGAACTCCGGCGCCGTATAGAATTTACGCACCAGCACCGTACCCTTCTTGGTCTCGTAGGAAAACGGCGCCGCGCCTTCGGCCTCGAATTCGGCGCGGGTAGCGTCGCCCACGCGCAGGTACAGCGTGCTGCCCATCACCCACGCGAACTGCAGGCCGTGATATGTGAACGCGCGGCCGCCGAAGAACGCGCCATCCGACACGGCCGCGCCGAGAGGCGCGAATTGCTCGCGCATCCAGCCGACAAATTCGGCGCTGGCGGCCAACTTATTTGCGCGACATCGCTACCAGCGCGTCCAGCACCTGCAAGGTGGCCTGGTCCAGCTGCGGGCGTGGGATGCCTGGATTGCTGGTGTCCACCATCGAAGGATTGGTCAGGTAGCGGCCATTGACGATCAGCGTCGGCGTGCTGTTGACTTCATACGTGCTGGCCACGCGGCCGGCGCTTTTCAGTTTGGTGATGACCGAGAACGAGTTATACATGGCCAGGTATTTATCCTTGTCGACGCCGTTCTTGACCGCCCAATCGAGATTGTCCGCATCGCTCTTCAGGCGGCGGCGCTCGACGTGCCAGGTGCTCAGCAGCTTGGCGTGCAGCGACTCTTCCAGCTTCATCGCCTCCAACGTCAGGAACATATGCGCTTCCGGATCGTTCTCGCCGGTCAGCGGCAGGTGGATGCGGCGAAACACGATGCTGTCGCCCTGCTTCTTCACCCAAGCCAGCATGGCCGGCTCCAGCGCGTAGCACGCCGGGCAGTGGTACATGAAGAACTCGATCACCTCGACCTTCTTGCCGTCGGCCAGCACCGGTTGCGGCGTTTTCAGGGTGGTGTACTCGGCGCCGTTCTTCGGCGCGGTGGGCGATGCGAAGGCGGAACCGGCCAGCAAGGCGACGGCGGCGACAGCGAGTTTCAGGCGAAGCATGGTTATCCTTTATGAAAAAATCTGCACAGCAAATATAACAGCTTCCACTACTGTGCGGCGGGCGGATTAAGGCTGCATTAAGTCGGCCGCGCCTCCAGGCCGGCGATGTCCTTCATCAGCGCGATCAGGCGCTGTGCGCCCAGGCCCAGCGGTCGGTCGTTGAGCCACACCACGTCCACCCACAGGCGCACCTGGTTGCTCATATGCGCGAAGCCTATGCCCAGCAGCTCGCCGGCATCCAGCAACGGCGCCGCCAAGCGGTGCGGCAGATAGGCCCAGCCGACGCCGGCGCGCACCAGGCTCAGTGTCGCCAGGTGGCTGTCGGTGCGCCACAGCTTGCGCGAGATGAGCACGCGCTCGTCCTCGATCCGCGCATCGCGGCTGACGATGGCGATCTGGCGCATGTCGATCAGGTCCTCCAGCCGGAACCGGCCATTGCGCTCGCGCGCCTGCGGATGCCGGGGCGAGATCACCGCCACCAGCACCTCGCTGCCCAGCTCCTGGAAGCTTTCGCGCTGGTCGATCTGCGGGCGCTCGTAGATCAGCGCCAGCTGGGCGGAGCCGTCGTGCAGCATGCGCAGCGCGTCGTTCTGCGGGGCCGACAGCACGTCCACCTCCAGCGACGGGAATTCCTCCGCCAGCCGCGCCAATGGATCGCTCCATGGCGCCGACAGCAGCTCCGGCGCGATGGCCAGCGTCAGGCGCCGCTCCAGTCCCTGATGCAGCGACAGTGCGTGCGCCTGCAAGCGGCGCAGTTGGCCGGCCATCTGGCGCGCTTCCGCCTCCAATGCGCGCGCCGATTCGGTGGGTCGCACCTCGCGCGAGGTGCGGTCGAACAGCTGCAGGTCGAGTTCCGCTTCCAGGTTGGCGATCGCCATGCTGACGGCCGACGGCACCCGCCCCAGCGCCCGCGCCGCTGCGGAAAAAGAACCGTGATCGAGCACAGCGAGGAAGATGGCGATGTTATCGCTGGAGAAAGCCATGCCCCATGCTGTCAGAAAAACTGATAGCTGTCGACTTTTTCAATCAGAAAATTGCTATTAACATGGTCGCATCGTATTAAGGAGGAAACATCATGCAAGGATTGAAACGCAAAGTCGTCTACGTGTCGCTGTTTGAACTGATCGCCGTCGGCCTGACCAGCAGCGTGCTGGTTCTGCTGATGGGCCATGACGCCGGCCACGCCAGCGTCGCCGCCGTCGCTTCGTCGCTGGTCGCGGTGGTGTGGAACTTCGTCTACAACGGCATGTTCGAAGCCTGGGAAGCGCGCCAGGCGGTGCGAGGCCGCAGCTGGATGCGCCGCGTCGCGCACGCGCTGGGCTTCGAAGGCGGCCTGGTGGTGATCCTGGTGCCGCTGTTCGCCTGGTGGCTGGGCATCTCGCTGTGGGAAGCCTTTGTGCTGGACTTGGGGCTGGTGTTATTCTTTATGTTTTATACCTTTCTCTTCAGCCTGGCCTTCGACCGCATCTTCGGACTGCCAGCGTCGGCGCAAGCTTGATTGATCACCCCGGAGTCCACATGGCATTGAAACCGTTCGCGTTTGCAGCACTGGTATTGGCAATGAGTAGCGCAGGCGCCGCGGCGCTGTCGCCGGTCGAGCAGAAGATCGTCGCCGAGGTCAAGGCGCATTCGGAGCAAGGCTTGCAGCTGCTGGAGCGCTCGGTGAACATCAACAGCGGCACCATGAACCATGAGGGCGTGCGTGAAGTCGGCAAGGTGTTTCGCGAACAGTTCGACCAGCTGGGTTTCACCACCCGCTGGATCGACATGCCGCCCGCCGTCAAGCGCGCCGGCCACCTGCTGGCCACGCGCGAAGGCAAGCAAGGCAAGCGCCTGCTGCTGATCGGCCATCTGGATACCGTGTTTGAAAAAGACAGCCCGGTGCAGCTGTGGAAGCGCGACGGCGCCCGCGTGCGCGGCCAGGGCGTCAACGACATGAAGGGCGGCGACGTGATCATCGTCGAAGCGCTGCGCGCCTTGCAGCGCGTGGGTGCGCTCGACAACACCACGATCACTGTCATGTTCAGCGGAGACGAGGAAAGCGCCGGCGATCCGATAGAAATCTCGCGCGCCGACATGGTCGCCGCCGCCAAGCGCAGCGACATCGCACTGGCCTTCGAAGCCACGGTGCGCGACAAGAGCGGCAAGGACACCGGCACCATCGGCCGCCGCGCCTCGTCGTCGTGGGATCTGGAAGTGAAAGGCAAACAAGGCCACTCCAGCGGCATCTTCACCGAGAGCGCCGGTTACGGCGCGGTGTACGAAGCGGCGCGCATCGTCGACGGTTTCCGCCAGCAAGTGATCGAGCCTGACCTGACCTTCAGCCCCGGTTTGATTTTGGGCGGCACCGACGTCAGCCTCGAAGCCAGCGGCACCAAAGGCCAGGCCGCCGGCAAGGGCAACGTGATCGCGCGCACCGCCACCGTGCACGGCGACTTGCGCTACCTGAGCTACGAACAGCGCGACCGCGCGCACGCGAAGATGAAGGCCATCGTCGCGCAGAACCTGCCGGGGACCAGCGCCAGCATCAGCTTCCACGAATCGTATCCGCCGATGTCGCCGACCGCCGGCAACCTGGCCATATTGAAGACCTATTCGCAGGCCAGCAGCGACGCCGGCCTGGGCGAGATTCCTCCCCTGCCGCCAGGCCAGCGCGGCGCCGGCGTGCAGTTCGTCGCCCCGCTGCTCGACAGCCTGGACGGCCTGGGCGCGACCGGCAACGGCTCGCATTCGCCCGATGAGGACCTGGAGATTGCCTCGATCGAACGCGCCACTATCCGCACTGCGATCCTGCTGTACCGTCTCACGCGCTAAAGATCAAACTGTGCTGACACGATCAGCGTGCCTCGACGGTGCGCTTCATCGCATCCAGCCCCTGCTCTATCATGGCGGCGACGGCGGGCGCCATGCTGTCGGGCCGCAGGTCGGCGATCCACACCAGCCGGCTGCCGTGCGCGCCTTCGCCGAAGACTTGCGCGGAGGCGTTGTGATGGCTCAGCCGTCCGCCCGCCGCCGACCAGACCACGCGGTGGTCTTCATCGCTGACGGTGACAATCACTTCCCGCACCACCATGCCGTTGGCAAAGGTCACCGTGCGCGCCGCGCCGTCCGGCTCCAATTTGCAATCGGTGACGAAGCCCTTCACCAACCGAGTATGCAGCGCGCCCACGTCGCGTAGCGCATCCCACAGCTGCTCAGGTGGGACGCCAATGTCGATTTCCTTGCGTATCGATGCCATATCGTTCTCCGTCAAGCGTCGAGCCTGGGACCTGCCAGGGCGACATCATAAGTGTAGCCCCCTATGTAGAAACTCGTCGCGAGCTTCAGAGTCAGTTCCGGCAAAGTTCCCCCCCCTCGTGATATACAAAAAATACATAACTCATATTCCAACAATAAATTTTAAGTATATGCTGCAGCGCAGTATATTGAGGGCGTACCAGTCACTTTTTGAACTTACATTCAGGAGCCCCTCATGATAGCCAAAGTCCGAAACATCGCCATCGCCATCGCCCTGTGCTCGTCCGCGTTGACCGCCAACGCCGCCGAATCGGCCACCCGGGTTGAGCTGGGCGAGTGCGCCGTCCCCACTTACCGCAGCGCCTGGGACGATGAAGTAACGGGTACCGTGCGTCTGGCCGTACTGATAGGCAGCGATGGCTCGGTGCGCGAAGCCAAAGTAATCGAATCGAGCGGCGACCGCATGCGCGACCGTGCCTCGCTGCACGCCAGCACCAGCTGCAAGTTCACGCCCGCGTCGAAAGATAGCGCTACCCCTGTCTGGGCCGTGGTGCAATACAAGTGGATACTGAATTGATGTTGGCTTGTCTGGCTGCCCGGCGCTGCGGCGCCGGCAGCTGGCAAAAAAGTGACTAGAGTCAACTATTTCTTGAGTTTCTACAAATAGCCCCCCGTGCATAGAGGCGATCATGTAGGCAGATAATCCGCCCAACATGCAGGAGCCGCTATGAAACGGGTATCGCTATTTCGGGAAGAGGCCTTATCCGCATCCCGAGTCCAATGGCTGGGCGAGATCGTCCTGATCCGGCCGCTGACGTTCCGCATCCTCACTACTGCCGCGGCCATGATGGCATTGCTAGTCGCGGCCCTGTTCCTCCTCGGTAGTTACACCCGGCACAGCAACGTCAGCGGCCAGCTGATGTCGGACCTCGGCGTGGTGAAAGTCTACCCGCCGCAAGCAGGCATCGTGCTGCAAAAATTGGTGCGTGAAGGACAACCCGTACATCGTGGCGACCTGCTCTACATCGTCTCCAGCGAACGCCAAGCCATCAACCGCAGCGACATCCAGGAAGCCATTAGCCAGCAGGTGGCTCGACGGCAGCAATCGCTGCGCGATGAACTGGCACAGACACAACGCGTGCAGCAGGACGAGCAGACAGCCTTGCGTAAAAAGGCCGAAGCCTTGCAGTTGGAGCAGGCCAATGTCGGTCACCAGCTGATGTCCCAGCACCGCAGCGTCGAACTGGCCGAGGACGCATTCAAGCGCGCATCGCAGTTGTGTGAACAAGGCTTTGTTTCCAAAGAGATCAAGCAGCAAAAACAAGCGGAATTGCTGGACCAGCATCTGCGGCTGCAGGCGCTGGAGCGCGACGAGATCAGCCTCGGCAGGGAATTGCTGGCTGTCCGCAACGACATGGAAAGCCTGCCGCTGCGGCAGCACAATCAACTGGCTCAAGTTGAGTATCCTGCTGCGGTCAGTAGCGGTGCAGCCGGCGCGGGAGAACAAAAACGGCCCCGACGTAGTCCGATCGCCATGCACGACCCAGCAACGCGCAAGACCACCTCGAATCAGCCCCATCGGCACCCACTCCAGGAGAAATCATGAGATATCTTCGCGATTTAGATCAAAAAGCTACCTTTGCGTCGTTCGTAGTTATCGACCGCTCAAAGCCGTGATTGCAAAGGTGACCAGTACGCCAAGCATCGCAATCAGCCCATAAGCGATCAATGCCAGCATGGCGGCGCCTTTCGCAGCCAAAGGCTCGCCGCCGGCCGTGCGCGCACGCGGGGCCAGGTACCATGCGCCGATGCCGACCTGGATCACCATGCCGGCGGCGATCGACATCATCAGCGGAATCGCATTGCCGGACAAACGATTCAACAGCGTGCCGGCGCCCAGCACCATCAATAAAATCAGGCTGAAGATACAGGCGTCGCGCCAGCTCAGGAGCGCGCGCTTGTAGAGGAAGGCCGCGAGCTTGACGAGGCTGGTGTACAGCGCGATCGACAGCAGCAGCGGAATAAACGACAGTATCGAAGACATTTTAAAAACCTATAAAAAAACCGGGAACAAGTCCCGGTTTCGTGGTGTGGCTTTGTTTAGCGCTTGCGTGGCGGAGGCAGGTCGGTGCAGACGCCTTCGTACACTTCGGCGGCCATGCCGATCGACTCGCCCAAGGTCGGGTGCGGGTGGATCGTCTTGCCGATGTCGGTGCCGTCGCAACCCATCTCGATCGCCAGAGCGATCTCGCCGATCATGTCGCCGGCGTGCGTGCCGACGATGGTGCCG
The DNA here is from genome assembly GCF_019166075.1 of Duganella violaceipulchra. Taxonomy (NCBI): domain Bacteria; kingdom Pseudomonadati; phylum Pseudomonadota; class Betaproteobacteria; order Burkholderiales; family Oxalobacteraceae; genus Duganella; species Duganella violaceipulchra. Next base: position 501,232 of record NZ_JAHTGR010000004.1, read on the forward strand.
CCGATGATGCGGTGCGTTTCAGCGTCGAACAACAGCTTGGTGAAGCCTTCGGCGCGGCCATTGGCCACGGCGCGGCCGCTCGCTGCCCAAGGGAAGTGGCCCTTCTCGACCTTGATGCCCTTGGCTTTCGCTTCGTCTTCGGTGATGCCGGCCCATGCCACTTCCGGATCGGTGTAGGCCACCGACGGAATCACCTTCACATCGAAGTGCGACTTCTGGCCCGCTGCGGCTTCCGCCGCCACGTGGCCTTCGTGCACCGCCTTGTGCGCCAACATAGGCTGGCCCACCAGGTCGCCGATGGCGAAGATGTTCGGCACGTTGGTGCGCATCTGGCTGTCAACCGGGATGAAGCCGCGATCGGACACGATCACGCCAGCCTTGTCGGCGGCGATCTTCTTGCCGTTCGGGCTGCGGCCCACTGCGACCAGCACCAGATCGTAGACCTGCGGCGCTGGCGCTGCGGCGCCGGCTTCCGCCGCTTCGAAGGTGACTTTGATCCCTTCCGGCAGCGCTTCAACGCCGACCGTCTTGGTCTTGGTCATGATGTTGTCGAAGCGCTTCTCGTTGAACTTCTGCCAGACCTTGACCGCATCGCGGTCGGCGCCCTGCATCAAGCCGTCCATCATTTCGACCACGTCGATGCGCGCACCGAAGGTCGAGTAGACAGTAGCCATTTCCAGGCCGATGATGCCGCCGCCGATGACCAGCATGCGTTTCGGGATCTGGCGCAGTTCCAGCGCGCCAGTCGAATCGACGATGCGTGGATCTTCAGGCACGAATGGCAGCTTCACCACGGCCGAACCGGCAGCGATGATGGCCTGCTTGAACTGCACCACTTTCTTGGTGCCGTCGGCGGCCGTGACTTCGATGTGGTTCGCGCTCAGGAACTGGCCCACACCGGTGACGACTTGCGTCTTGCGGGCCTTAGCCATGCCGGCCAGACCGCCGGTCATGTTCTTGATGACGCCTTCCTTGTACTTGCGTACCTGGTCGATGTCGATGGTCGGCTTGGCGAAGGTAACGCCGGTGTTGGACATGTGCGAGGTTTCGTCGATCACGGATGCCACGTGCAGCAGCGCTTTCGACGGAATGCAACCAACGTTCAGGCACACGCCGCCCAGCGTTTCGTAACGCTCGACGATCACGGTGTTCATGCCCAGGTCCGCGGCGCGGAACGCGGCGGAGTAACCGCCAGGACCGCCGCCCAGCACCATCATGTCGCAGTCGATGTCGACCTTGCCGGCGAAGCTGCCACCAGCTGGTGCGGCGATCGGCGCGGCTGGCGCAGGTGCAGCGGCCGGAGCCGCAGCAGCAGGCGCTGGCGCGGCGGCAGGAGCGGCAGCGGCGGAACCGGCAGCTTCCTCCACCACCAGCATCAACGAGCCTTCCTTGACCTTGTCGCCAACCTTGACCTTGATCTCCTTGACCACGCCGGCGTGCGAGGATGGAACCTCCATGCTGGCCTTGTCCGATTCAACGGTGATCAGCGACTGGTCGGCCTTGATCGTATCGCCAACCTTGACCATCACCTCGATCACTTCAACTTCTGCGAAGTCGCCGATGTTCGGCACTTTCACTTCTGTGCTCATAGTCGCTCCTTACAGCAGAATTTTGCGCATGTCGCCGAGCACTTCGCTCAGGTACACGGAGAAGCGAGCACCCATCGCGCCGTCGACCACGCGGTGGTCGTAGGACAGCGAGGTACCCATCATCAGGCGAGGCTGGAATGCCTTGCCGTCCCACACCGGCTTGATCGATGCCTTGGACAGGCCAAGGATCGCCACTTCCGGCGCGTTGACGATAGGCGTGAAGTGCGTGCCACCAATGCCGCCCAGCGACGAGATGGTGAAGCTGGCGCCTTGCATGTCGGTCGGTTTCAGCTTGCCTTCACGTGCTTGCAGCGACAGCTCGGTCATTTCGCGAGCGATCTGCGAGACCGATTTCTGGTCCGCGCCTTTGATCACTGGTACCACCAGGCCGTTCGGCGTGTCGGCCGCGAAGCCGATGTTGTAGTACTGCTTGAGGATCAGGTTTTCACCCTTCTCGTCCAGCGACGCGTTAAATGCCGGGAATTTCTTCAGCGCGGCGACCGCTGCCTTGATGACGAAGGCCAGCATGGTCAGCTTGGCCGCGTCCTTGTTCTTGGCATTGGCGTTGTTGGTCTCGACGCGGAACGCTTCCAGGTCGGTGATGTCGGCATCGTCGAACTGCGTGACGTGCGGGATCATGACCCAGTTGCGGTGCAGGTTAGGACCGCTGATTTTCTTGATGCGCGACAGCGGCAGCAATTCGGTCGGGCCGAATTTACTGAAGTCGATCACCGGCCATGGCAGCACGCTCATGCCACCATTGCCGCCGGCTGGCGCGGATGCGCCGGCAGGTGCTGCGGTGGTGCCAGCCATCACGCCCTTGACGTAGTTCTGCACGTCCAGCTGGGTGATGCGGCCTTTAGGACCGGAGCCAGGCACTTTGCCCAGATCCACGCCCAGTTCGCGGGCGAACTTGCGGATCGATGGCGATGCGTGCGCCAGCTTGCCGGTTTGGACCGAGCCTTGCGACGCGGCCGCAACGGCGGCAGGAGCAGCAGGCGCCGGCGAAGGCGCAGCGGCAGCGGCGGCAGGAGCGGCGGCGGCAGCAGGTGCGGCGGCGGCAGGCGCCGGAGCGGCAGCGCCACCCGTAGCCTCAACCACCAGCACCACGGTACCCATGGCAACCTTGTCGCCAACCTTGATCTTCACTTCCTTCACCACACCAGCGTGCGACGAAGGAATTTCCATGCTGGCCTTGTCCGATTCAACGGTCAGCAGCGACTGATCGACCTTGATCGTGTCGCCAACCTTGACCATCACTTCAATGACTTCAACTTCCTTGAAGTCGCCGATGTCCGGCACCTTGACTTCGACCGGACCGGCCGAAGCTGCGGGAGCCGGTGCAGGTGCCGGCGCGGCAGCAGCGGCAGGCGCCGGTGCTGGAGCCGCGGCCGCCGGTGCCGGTGCGGCAGCTGCAGGAGCGGCAGCGCCGGCGCCTTCAGCTTCCAACAACAGCAGCAGCGAACCCATAGCCACCTTGTCGCCGACCTTGACCTTGATTTCCTTGACCACGCCAGCGGCGGACGAAGGAATCTCCATGCTGGCCTTATCCGATTCAACGGTAATCAGCGACTGGTCTACTTTAATCGTATCGCCTACTTTGATCATCAGCTCGATGATTTCAACTTCCTTGAAATCACCGATATCCGGGACTTTAACTTCCACAATGCTCATAGCGTTTGCTCCGTTTCTTTTCTCTTAGCGGATTATTGGGTCACCGGATTTGGCTTGTTGGCGTTCAGGCCGTACTTGACGACTGCCTGCTCCACCACCTTCGCGTCGATCTTGCCTTCTTCCGCCAGCGATTTCAGCGCGGCGACCGTGATGTAGTAACGGTTCACTTCGAAGAATTCACGCAGCGCGGCGCGGGTGTCCGAACGGCCGAAACCATCGGTGCCCAGCACGCGGTAGGTGCGGTCTTTCGGGATGAAGGCGCGGATCTGTTCAGCAAACGCACGCATGTAGTCGGTCGTCGCGACGATAGGGCCGCTCGTATCCTTCAGAATCTGCGTCACGTACGGCACGCGCTGTTCCTTGGTCGGGTTGACCAGGTTCCAGCGCTCTGCATCCTGGCCGTCGCGGGCCACCAGCGTCAGCGACGGAGTGGACCACACGTCGGCGGCGATGTTCCAGTCGTTTTTCAGCAGTTCCTGGGCGAAGATCGATTCGCGCAGGATGGTGCCGGAGCCGATCAGCTGCACGCGCTGCTTGGCTTTCTTGTCGCCTTCCTGCAGCAGGTACATGCCCTTCAGGATGCCTGCTTCCTGGCCAGGCTTGATGCCTGGGTGCGGGTAGTTCTCATTCATGATGGTGATGTAGTAGAACACGTCTTCCTGTTCTTCCACCATGCGGCGCAGGCCATCCTGGATGATCACGGCGATTTCGTGACCGAAGGTCGGATCGTAAGGCATGCAGTTCGGCACAGCCGCTGCGAACAGGTGGCTGTGGCCATCTTCGTGCTGCAGGCCTTCGCCGTTCAGCGTCGTGCGGCCGGCGGTGCCGCCCATCAGGAAGCCACGGGAGCGCATGTCGGCGGCGGCCCATACCAGGTCGCCGATACGCTGCATGCCGAACATCGAGTAGTACGTGTAGAACGGGATCATCACGCGGTTGTTGGTCGAGTACGACGTCGCCGCAGCGATCCACGAGCTCATGCCACCGGCTTCGTTGATACCCTCTTGCAGGATCTGGCCGGCCTTGTCTTCGCGGTAGTACATGACCTGGTCTTTGTCGACCGGCTCATACAACTGGCCTTGCTGGTTGAAGATACCAACCTGGCGGAACAGGCCTTCCATACCGAAGGTACGCGACTCGTCGACCAGCACCGGCACGATACGCTGACCCAGGCTAGGATCTTTCAGCAGCGTGGTCAGGATACGCACGTAGGTCTGGGTGCTCGATACTTCGCGGCCTTCGGCGGTCGCATCCAGCACGTTCTGGAAGGCGCTCAGTGGCGGCACAACCAGCTTCTCGTCGGCTTTCATGCGGCGGGCCGGCAGGTAGCCGCCCAGCGCTGCGCGGCGCTCGTGCAGGTACTTGATTTCAGGCGCGTCGTCGGCAGGCTTGTAGAACGGGATGTCGGCCAGCTGGTCGTCCGGAATCGGGATCGAGTAGCGGTCGCGCATTTCGCGCACGGCTTCGTCGGTCAGCTTCTTGGTGTTGTGCGCGGTGTTGCGCGCTTCGCCGTGCTTGCCCATGCCGAAGCCCTTGATGGTCTTCACCAGCAGGACGGTCGGTTGACCTTTGTGTTCCTGTGCGACCTTGAAGGCGGCGTAGATCTTGTGCGGATCGTGGCCGCCGCGGGTCAAGCGCCAGATGTCGTCGTCGGTCATGTTGGCGACCATCTCCAGCAGCTTGGGGTGCTTGCCGAAGAAGTGCTTGCGCACATAGGCGCCGTCTTTGGCCTTGTAGTTCTGGTATTCGCCGTCGATGGTTTCCATCATCACTTTGCGCAGGATGCCGTCTTTGTCCTGCTTCAGCAGCGCGTCCCAACCCGGGCCCCAGATGACTTTGACGACGTTCCAGCCGGCGCCGCGGAAGTCCGCTTCCAGCTCTTGAATGATCTTGCCGTTGCCGCGCACCGGACCGTCCAGGCGTTGCAGGTTGCAGTTGACGACGATGACCAGGTTGTCCAGGTTCTCGCGCGCGGCCATGCCGATGGCGCCCAGCGATTCCGGTTCGTCCATCTCGCCGTCGCCGCAGAACGCCCAGACCTTGCGGTCGGTGGTGTCGGCGATCGAGCGCGCGTGCAGGTACTTCAGGAAGCGCGCCTGGTAGATCGCCATCAACGGGCCCAGGCCCATCGACACGGTCGGGAACTGCCAGAAGTCCGGCATCAGTTTAGGGTGCGGGTACGAGGACAGGCCCTTGCCGTCGACTTCGCGACGGTAATGGGTCAGCTGCTCTTCGCTCAGGCGGCCTTCAAGGAAGGCGCGGGCGTACACGCCTGGCGAGGAGTGGCCCTGGATGTACAGCAGGTCGCCGCCATGGCTTTCGCTCGGCGCTTTCCAGAAGTGGTTGAAGCCGATGCCCAGCATGTTGGCCAGCGAGGCGAACGAGGACAGGTGGCCACCGAGGTCGCCGTCGACGCGGTTGGCCTTGACGACCATCGCCATGGCGTTCCAGCGCATCCACGAGCGCAGCTTCTCTTCGTATTCCAGGTTGCCAGGGCAGTGGGTTTCGAGGTGGGCCGGGATGGTGTTGACGTAAGCGGTATTGGCGGAGAACGGGATATCCGAGCCGCTTTGGCGGGCCAGGTCGATCAGGCGTTCCATCAGGTAGTGAGCACGTTCAGGGCCCTCTTGTTCCAGCACTGCGGCCAGTGCGTCCAACCATTCTTTGGTTTCTTGCGAATCAGGGTCGGTGTTTGCCGTTACCTGGTCAAGTTGAGCTGACATGTATTAAGTCTCCTGAGTTTGAGTGCTGACGTAACGCTGATTATTTACCAATACTTCAATGCCGTGTGCGATTCTAACAGCACTTTTAGGCTTTTTCAAATTACGATATGTCATTTCGTATTGTGAAATCACACTATGGAATTCTTGTGCGGCGCAACATGACTAAACCGCCGGAAACGAGGCGCAGTGCGCGCTGCGGCTTTATAATCCTGCTTTCCTCTCCAACCTGGTTAAATCATGCCTGCTCAACTGATCGACGGAATCGCCCTCTCCCAAAAACTGCGCGCGGAAATTGCTGCACGTGCTGCCGCCCTCACCGCACTAGGCAAACAGCCCGGCCTGGCCGTGATCATCGTCGGCGACGACCCGGCCAGCCACGTGTATGTGCGCAACAAGGTCAAGGGTTGCGAGGACGCCGGTTTCTACTCGCTCAAGGAGCAGTATCCCGCCGACCTGAGCGAAGCCGCGCTGCTCGAGCGCATCGCCGCGCTGAACGCAGATCCGGCCATCCACGGCATCCTGGTGCAAATGCCGCTGCCCAAGCACATCGACCCGCACAAGGTCATCGAAGCGATCTCCACCAAGAAGGACGTGGACGGCTACTCGGTGCTGAGCGCCGGCGAACTGATGGCCGGCCTGGACGGTTTCCGTCCGTGCACGCCTTACGGCTGCATGAAGCTGATCGAAAGCACCGGTGTCGACCTGCGCGGCAAGCACGCGGTCGTCATCGGCCGCAGCAACACCGTCGGCAAGCCGATGGCGCTGCTGCTCTTGCAAGCCAACGCCACCGTCACCATCTGTCATAGTGCGACGCCGGACCTGGGCCTGTACACCCGCCAGGCCGACATCGTTGTGGCTGCAACCGGTCGCCGCAATACGCTGACCGCTGATATGGTGAAGCCGGGCGCGATCGTGATCGACGTCGGCATCAACCGTGACGAAGCGGGCAAGCTGTGCGGCGACGTCGATTTCGCCGGCATCAAGGAAGTGGCATCGCACATCACGCCGGTACCAGGCGGCGTGGGCCCGATGACCATCACCATGCTGCTGATGAACACCGTCGAAGCGGCCGAGCGTACTTAACCCGACAAGTCGGGGTCTGACCCCGCATGGGGTCAGACCCCTGTCGCCGCCGTGCGGGGTGAGCGATTGCCGCAAGCGGACGTAACCATTATTGGAACTGATATGACTGCAGATAACCCTCTCCTCGACTTTTCCGGCCTGCCGCGTTTCGATGCGATCAAGCCCGAGCACGTCACCCCGGCGATAGCCTCACTGCTGGCCAAGAGCCGCGCCGTGGTCGAGCAACTGGAAGCGCCGTCCGAGCAGGTGACGTGGGATAACTTCGTCATGCCGCTGGAAAACGCCACCGAGCTGCTGGGCCGGGCCTGGGGCATCGTCAGTCATCTGAACAATGTGGTCGATACGCCCGAACTGCGCGCCACCTACAACGACAACCAGCCGAAGGTGACCGAGTTCTGGACCGCGCTGGCCCAGAACGAGGCGCTGTTCGGCAAGTACAAGGCGCTGCGCGCGTCGGCCGGCTTCGACAGCCTGTCGCCGGCCCGCAAGCGCATCATCGACAACGCCGTGCGCGATTTCCGCATGGGCGGCGCCGAACTGCCCGCCGATAAAAAAGAACGCTTTGCCGACATCCAGGAAGAGCACGCGTCGGTGTCGACCCGCTTCTCCGAAAACGTGCTCGACGCCACCAACGACTACAAGCTGCTGGTAGCCGACGAAGCCGACCTGGCCGGCCTGCCCGCCGACGTCAAGGCCGCCGCGCGCGCCGCCGCCGAAAAGGAAAACAAGCAAGGCTACGAATTCTCGCTGCACTTCCCGTCTTATTTCCCTATCCTGCAATTCGCCGACAAGCGCGAACTGCGCGAGACCATCTACCGCGCCAACGCCACCAAGGCTTCCGAGCAAGGCGATGTGTTCAGCAAGAAGGAAGACTGGGACAACACGCAAAACATCGTCACGCTGCTGAAACTGCGCGACGAGGAAGCCAAGCTGCTGGGTTATAAAAACTTCGCCGAGGTTTCGCTGGTGCCGAAGATGGCGCAGTCGCCGGACCAGGTGATCGCCTTCCTGGAAGACTTGGCCAAGCGCGCCCGTCCGTTCGCAGAGCAGGACCTGGCCGAACTGAAAAAATTCGCGCAGGACGAACTGGGCATCGCCGAACTGAAAGCCTGGGACATCCCTTACGCTTCCGAAAAACTGCAAGAGCGCCGCTACGCCTTCTCGGCGCAGGAAGTGAAACAGTACTTCCCTGAACACAAAGTGGTCGACGGCCTGTTCCGCCTGATCCAGAACCTGTTCACCGTCGAGATCAAACCGGACCACGCGCCGGTATGGCACAAGGACGTGCGCTTCTACCGCATCGAGCGCAACGGCAAGCTGATTGGCCAGTTCTACCTGGACCTGTACGCGCGCGCCGGCAAGAGCGGCGGCGCCTGGATGGACGACGCCCGCGGCCGCCGTGCCGAGGATGAGAAAATCCAGACCCCGGTCGCCTACCTGACCTGCAACTTCACCGAGCCTGCGGTGGTCGACGGCGTCGCGCAACCATCGCTGTTCACGCACGATGAAGTGATCACGCTGTTCCACGAATTCGGTCACGGCCTGCACCACATGCTGACCCAAGTGGATGAACTGGGCGTATCCGGCATCTCCGGCGTCGAGTGGGATGCGGTGGAACTGCCGTCGCAATTCATGGAGAACTTCTGCTGGGAATGGGAAGTGCTGGAACACATGACCTCGCACGTGAGCACCGGCGAACCACTGCCGCGCGCGCTGTACGACAAGATGCTGGCCGCGAAGAATTTCCAGTCCGGCCTGCAGACCTTGCGCCAAGTCGAATTCTCGCTGCTGGACATGCACCTGCACTACGACTACGACGCCAGCACCGGCCAGACCGTGCAGCAACTGATCGACGAAGTGCGCGCCAAGTTCGCGTTGATCGTGCCGCCGGCGTTCAACCGTTTCCAGAACTCCTTCGGCCACATCTTCTCCGGCGGTTACGCAGCCGGCTATTACAGCTACAAGTGGGCCGAGGTGCTGTCCGCCGACGCCTACGCGGCGTTCGAGGAAGCCAAGGCGCTGGGCCCGGAAGCCACCAGCGCGACCGGCAAGCGCTACCTGCAGGAAATCCTGTCGGTGGGCGGCTCGCGCCCTGCGCTGGAATCGTTCACGGCCTTCCGTGGCCGCGAGCCCAGCATCGACGCGCTGCTGCGTCACAGCGGCATGGCGGCCTGATCATGAAGCGGCTGGCCGTCCTCGCCGCCGCGCTGCTGTGCCTCGGCACGGCCAGCGCCCAGGTGTACAAATGGGTCGACGATAAAGGCGTGACCCACTACAGCGACCAGCCGCCGCCGCCATCGGCGCCGGCCAAAACAAAAGTCGAAGTGAAATCGTTTTCCACCGGCGGAGCTTCGGTGGAGTTGCCGCAGGAACTGGCCGACGCGGTGCGCAACCGCCCGGTCACGCTGTACACCACGGCCCAGTGCGACGGCTGCAGCAACGCCCGCGCCATGCTGATGGCGCGCGGCATTCCTTTCAACGAAAAAACCGTTGCCACTGTGGACGACCAGGTGGCGCTGAAGAAAGCCGGCGGCAACGGCCAGCTGCCCTTGTTGCTGGTGGGCCGCAGCAGGCTGACCGGCTTCGAACAAAACAGCTGGGATGTGTTGTTAAGTGACGCCGGTTATCCGTTGGAAAAACGCTTGCCACCGAATTATCAATTCCCGGCGCCGGTTTCCGCCGCGCCGCCGCCGCCGCCGGCCCCCGAATCGGCACGCCCCGTGGAGGAGCTTGCCAAGCCCCTGCCACCGGTCAATGCGCCACCCGGTTTCCAGTTCTAACATTGGCGTTCGGTAGCAACATCGGTGCCAGCGCCAAAAATAATTTTCGCATAAACTGGGATCAGGCAGCACCTCGCTGCATGCACTTCCCCTCTACAGAACAGAACAAACAGCTATGACACGCATCGATTTCCACACCAACGTGCCGGACAAGATCGCCTATGCCTGCCGCCTCGTGCGCAAGGCCTGGGGCGCGAACAAACGCGTGGTGCTTATGGCAGACGATGAGGCGCAACTGGCGGAACTTAACGCGGCGATGTGGACATTTTCCCCTGCCGACTTCCTGCCCCATGTGCTTGCCGGCGATGCGCTCGCCGCGCACACGCCTATCATTCTCACGGACAACGATGAGGCAGAATTACCACACAAAGAGTTATTGGTAAATTTGTCGCGCCGCGCGCCTTCCGGGGTCGCGCAATTCGAGCGCATGATCGAAGTGATTTCCTCCGATGAGGATGACGCGGCCGCAGGCCGCAAGCGCTATGTCGCATACAAGCAGCAAGACTATCCACTTACCCACTTTGTCACAGGAAAATCATGAGCCAAGCCCAATCGTTTGACGCCAGTATCCCTGTATTGACGGAAGTCCTGAAGGCCGAGCCGCTGGGCGATGAACTGCTGCCCGGCGAGGCCGCTTCCGGTACCCGCACCTCCTTGTCCAAGCGCGCTGAAATGGCGGCCGAGCTGGAAGCCGACGCCATCGACAACTGGAGCGATGCCGAATGGGCAATGATGGAACATCGCCTGTCCGAGCGCATCATGCACCAGCTGCAATCGCGCGTCGATTTCGTGCTGGAGCAGCGCATCAAGGATTGCATGGCCGAAGTCCTGACCCACGCCCTGCACGGCCTGACCAACGAAATCCGCATCGGCCTGCACGACACCATCGAGAAAATCGTCGCCCGCGCCGTCTCGCAAGAGCTGACGCATCTGCAGGCCAAAAAGTAACAATCCCCTCCCCGGTCCGTGCCCACTTGGTGCACGGACCGCACTCTTCCAGCGCAGGACCGCCTCAAAACCGGGAAATGCCGACGCCGCACCCTCTCAAAACCTGGAAGCGCCATTTAAAAGTGCGAAACCCAGCGAACTCCCTTTGCGTTAAGAATAATTTGTTGTACCTTTTGGCCTTGCAGAAAAAATTCTGCGGCGTTCATGAGACACCGTCGCTTATTCAACCATTGGAGAATGCATATGCTGTTCAAGACCAAGTTCATTCCACTCGCCATCGCACTGGCTTTCGCTGGCAGCGCCGGCGCGCAAGAAGTGATCAAGATCGGCCACGTGGCGCCGGTCTCCGGTCCGTCCGCGCACCTGGGCAAGGACAATGAAAACGGCGCCAAGATGGCCGTCGAAGAATTGAACGCCAAAGGCATCAAGATCGGCGGCAAGCCGGTCAAGTTCGTCCTCGTGCTGGAAGACGACGGCGGCGATCCGAAACAGGGCACGGCGGTCGCGCAGAAGCTGGTCGACGCCAAAGTCAACGGCGTGATCGGCCACCTGAACTCCGGCACCACCATCCCTGCATCGAAGATCTACTTCGACGCCGGCATCCCGGAAATTTCGCCAGCCACCACCCAAACCAAATATACGCAGCAAGGCTTCAACTCGGTGTTCCGCGTGGTCGCCAACGACGCCAAGCTGGGCGGTTCGCTGGGCAGCTACGCAGTCGGCAAGATGGGCGTGAAGAAGATCGCTGTCATCGACGACCGCACCGCCTACGGCCAGGGCGTGGCGGAAGAGTTCATCAAGGGCGCCAAGAAGGCGCTGCCGGGCGTGCAAATCGTCGGCAAGGAATTCACCACCGACAAGGCCACCGACTTCAACGCCATCCTGACCACCATCAAGGGCAAGAATCCCGACCTGATCTTCTTCGGCGGCATGGACTCGGTAGGCGGCCCGCTGCTGCGCCAGATGAAGGCGCTGGGCATCCAGGCCAAGTACATGGGCGGCGACGGCCTGTGCACCGAATCGCTGCCTAAGCTGGCCGGCGCCGACGCGGTCAAGGTCGTCACCTGCGCCGAAGCCGGCGGTGTGCCGCCTGAGCTGCAAAAGAACATGGACGATTTCCATGCGCGCTACAAGAAGAAGTACAACATGGACGTGCAACTGTACGCGCCGTATGTGTACGACTCGGTGATGACGATGGCTGCCGCGATGCAGGCTGCGAATTCAGCCGAGCCGGCCAAGTACCTGCCGTTCCTGCAGAAGATCAAGTATCAGGGCGTGACCGGCCTGATCGAGTTCGATGCCAAGGGCGACATCAAGGACGGCTCGCTGACCATGTACAACTACAACAACGGCACCAAGACCATCACCTCGGTGATCAAATAAGTTATAGCAGCACCAATGAAAAACGCGCCGATGGCGCGTTTTTTACTTTTTACCACGGCGCTGATTACTTCTGCGCCAGCACCCATTTCACCAGCGTCTTCGCTTCGGCGTCGGTCACTTGTGGATTGGCTGGCATCGGGATCGCGCCCCATGCGCCGGAACCGCCCTTCATCACTTTGGTGACCAGCTTGGCTTCCGCATCTTTCTGACCGGCGTACTTGGCGGCGACATCCTTGTAGGCAGGGCCGACCAGCTTGGTGCTCACCGCGTGGCAAGCCAGGCAGTTCTTCGCTTTCGCCAGGTCCATGCCCGCGTCCGCCATCGCGGCTTGCGATGCGAATGCCGATGCGACTACCATGCCAACCATCATCAAATTACGTTTCATTGTCTTCTCCAGGTAAGTGCTACTCAATTCCGCCAACAATTCTACCGTGTTTTGCTATTGAACATTAAACGCCATAGCGCTTATCTTCGTTGACCAATAATAGAATATTGCTGCCCGTAAAGCCATTTTCTTTGTAAGATGACGTAACTGGAGGAGCACATCATGCCTATCATTTTGGTGATCTTAGCCCTGTGCGGGCTGCGGTATTTTGAAGTGTGGAAGTTCGCCCTGCTGTCCTGGTGGTGGATTATCGGGCTGATGGTGTTCGCCTTCGTATGGTTCGAGTTCCTGGAACCGATGCTTGGCCTGGACAAACGCAAGGCACACGACGAAGACGAAAAGCGCCGCAAGGCGCGCGTGAAGCAGAATTTCGACAAGAAGAAATAGGCTCTATGCCGTTTTCAGTGGAAATTGACATCAGGCGAAGTGGCGCGTAACGCCATGTTCGCGCGGCACGGCGGCGAGCAGCGGATTGGACGGCAGGTGTTTGAGCTTGGCCATGCGTAAGTAAGC
>NZ_JAHTGR010000050.1:0-6781 GCF_019166075.1 Duganella violaceipulchra
TGATTTATCCAAAAGACGAGAGTAAACGCGAAAACGGCAAAGTTTACAAGGGCTGCCGCAACTCATTGAATGTAAACGGCTTTTTCAGCCAGTCGCTCGACGCTCAGGACTTGTGTATAACGGCGTGCCCTTAACCTTTGCGCCACCCGAGTGAATTCCGGCTCTTGACCCATCATGAACACGACGAAATGCACGTCTACCCTCTCCAGTTGATTGCCTATATCTTTTAGAAAGCAGAAGTCTTGGAGCGCCATTCCCTGGGCCTCGTCGATAAGCAGCACCACCATCTTTTCAGATCCGCCCAAACCTGCCTCTTCTAACGCGGCCCCAAGGCGTACTCGTAAATCGAATGTTTCACCTGCTATGTCCGTGATCCCCACGGTCAACAAGAAATTTTTAAAAAATGCTCGGATCGACGGCACTTGCTGGTTATCAACGATATGACGGAAGATCGGCACGTTGGGAAAAATCTTTCTCAACTCGTGCTCTGCCATGATGAGGCCGCGGCTCTTTCCATACCCGCTGGTCGCCGTAAAGCAGCATCCTAACTCCCGCAAAATAACCGCACGCCGCATCGCACCGACCATTTCTTTAATGGGTTCCGTCGGCAATACCAAGGTTTTACCAAAAAGCGGGTGCTTCGTTAACGAGAGAAGTTCGTTCGCTGAGCGCCCGTCGACGCTCGGGGGCTCACATGCGTCATCTGACCTATCAGGCTCGACATCTGGCTTCTCAGATACGCTAGCTTTCTTTTTCATGGCGTTACTCCGGCTGATGCAAGCTCTTAATGTTGAATGGGACATCCAGAAAAAGCGACTGCATCGAACTGCCTGGCTGCGCGGCCTCGCGATCACGCCGGACTGATGGCGTGCCGTTAGATTCATGCTCATTCAGGTGGCTTTGTGGCGCTTGCTTTGCGGCGGCTTTTGCGACTGCCAGAGCTGTCTTTCTAACGTTCGCCTTATTCATCCCGTTGGTGCCTTCTATCGCTGTAGCGGTAGCAAGTGTGCCTGCCCAGTCGTCTGAATGCATTTCTCGACGAGCTTTGCGCCGATGGTGGGTGCCTTCGCGATTTAAGATACTACGAACGCTCCAGCTTATTTCAACTTCTTGCCACCGATTCGGTGGCAACAGCTTCCCTAAAACTTCACCGGTTTCCACACAAACGGCATACGCTATACGAGCATCACGGAGCGAACTGTAGATTTTAAGATGCTGTCCTATCAGAGCAAAATCAGAACTGATGATCTCATTCGTGTACCGCCAAGGTCCTACTTTCGCGTAGGGGCGCTCACCCTTCTTGCGATTTCCACGTACCGTGACAATGTCGGTGTGATACATCAGTAACGGTAACTCCTGGGTAGTAGCAGGCAGCGGCGAAGGTATAAAGGTGCTTCCGTAGTTATCGATAGCAGCCGCCAGTGCGTCCATCGGCGAGCACATCATGAGAGCGCCGGTTGGGGAGGAATTTTGTAGCAAAATCTGATGTTCGAGCGCCGAAGTGATGTCGGATAATTTCAACTCAAATGCGACGGCATTTTGCTCAGGATTGTTTTTGCGCGAGTCCGACGGGCCAGAGCCGTAGGTGCAGGGACTACGTTGCAACCCTGAACGGGTGGTCTGACCGAACACCCTTTCGATTGTATCCCTGCCCCACCATGCTTTTACAGGCCCAAGATGAACGGCGCAGCCAATAGTATCAACTACGTTGTCTATCACATCAAAGGCTACGTTTGACCAACCGTTATCCATTCTCAAAATCGAAAACCCCTGCCCAGCTAGCTGCTCAAACATTTGGTTGGGAAACACTTTGTTTCCCAAGCCAATTGCGAGCGCGCAGCTCTTGCTTCCAGCAACCAGAGGAATGATTGCGGACTCAATAGTTTCCAGAACACTGTCCGCACTGGGGTTTATCTCTAGTGCCAGAACTGCACCGATAATCAGATCATATCGCTCTTCAACAATCGCTCCGATATACCACCTTGGCAAAGGAACCTTGATTTCTACACCGAAGGGATTGGTGATCGAGATCATTGAAGCGGAGTCTACTTTATGAAAGTCCAGTTGCACCGCGTTGAACGCACGCATTGTCGGGACAATGGGTTCTATGCCTCGGCCGACAGTAAGGCGCGCTGCAGCCTGATCGCCCGCGCGAGCTCTCACCCATTGTTCTGGATATCGAGAGCTCAATGAATTACAGTAGGATCGGAGTGCTTCAAGACCTTCGGTCTTGGTGCTAAGTGGCCATTCATTGGGTTGTAGTCCGTGTTCCTCCAGCCACCGTATGAACTTATTGTGGAGGTCGCAAATCCGCATTCTGACGTCCTGGAATTTGTTCTTTGGCTCCCGTGGTAGATAGAGTTCATGAACTAATTTTTGTAGCATCGGGTAGCGCTCAAACAGCTGACCCAGTGCACCAGTGCTCCCATTGTTCGCCTCCCCAGTTACACAAACAACTGGCGCGGTTCGTTCATAATTTTTGATGTGCATGTTCGGGGCCAGAGCGCGGAATCCCCAGATTCGTCCATCGGCAGCAACCTGGCAGCAGCGCTTAAGCAAACGATGAACTTCACTTCGGATTATTCCGCTATCTGCCGCAATTTGCGTATGTGGTTGCCCAGCGAGATACATCCGAATAGCCTGAATACGATTTGCAACCAGTATCTTGTCTTCACCAACGAAGCACTCAACATCCACTGCGGGCCATTCGGCGACTGGTAGGATTGAGCTTCGTTTGGAAAATCGGCTTCGGCCCATTACTGCTCTCCAAAACTGATCACGCTGTTTCGTGTTAGCGGCTCGCGAGCAGTATCAAAAGAAGCTGTACCTTTTTGCAGCATTGATGCGACTAAACCGAGCATCTTTCCTTTGTCAATCTGTGGCAGTGCTAAAAGTTCACCTAGGGAGCAGTTACGCGTTTTCGATACTGCGGCAGTGAGCACATCTACTTCGCCAAACAAATGCAATTTCCTGACTCGGTTCATCGCTGCACATAAAAATATCCAGTTATCAATGAGGATGCGCTGCTCGTAGAGCCATTCGTCAGTAACAATTCTGGTGCCATCTTTTTCAGCAACGTTTTCGAATTTGGACCGACGAGCCTTGGACCCGCGCAGTCGCACCGTATAGTAATTCGTGATTACTCCGTCAACGGATTGGGAACTGAGTTGGGGTTCAACCTTCTCAGCATTAAAGGCATTGTCAGTGGTGCCGCAGGGTGAGTAAGATCGAATTTGGAGGTTTGCTTCAAGTGTTATAGCCAGCAGATATAGGGGTTCACCCGACAACACAAATCTGCAGCCGTTTTTCGGCGATCGCATGTACCAAAGATCAACCTTCTTCCCAACAAGCTTACGTACGGAAAGTGGTGATGGTGTAGCTCCCTCAGCGGATTCAAATGCCCGGACTCGTTGCATGCCGCCCCCTTAAGGTCACTAAAGCATTAGGGCGCTAATTTGTACCGAGGAATTCTCGATCTCGTAACGATGTCCGACATTGCGCCCATCGCGGCTGGACAAAAACACCTCAAGTGACGTGTTCTCGCAAACGTTCACCCGACCGCTATCAAATCAATCTAGCAGGCACGAACAAGCGTAAAAGAAGTTTTTCAGTTTAGACAGCACTATCAGCTGGAAGTGTTGCTTACGAAAGACATCACCCAACTGTGTCTAAAGACTTGGATGGAATAAGCAGCCTCACCGCAAGCGCCCTAAATTGTGAGATGTGCTCATGCCGAAGCTCGATTTCCGGTCGAGGCAAAACATATGACAGTCGTTCCACGAAATTGACGGTTTCACAGCGAAGATTCCAGTGCCTCCGGCACTGTCAATTGTCTAAACATTTGCCTTTAGACGCTCACGAGCCGTACGATGAAGTAAAAGTGCCCGATTAACGGAAGTAAAAGTGACAATCCCCGAAGGTTTTGAAGTAAATCTGCCAATGGCTGTCTCAACGCGGCGTCTCCCAGGCGCCCGAACGTAGGCTGCCAGTCGCCTTCGCCAGATTGGAAATATTCGTCCAAATGGCCGCCATGGGCCGGCTGGCCTGCAGCGCCGCCTGCTCTGCGGCCATGACCAATATTTGCGCCGGCGCCTCGTCCAGCAAATGGTTTACGTGCGCGATAAAGGCTGACGGGAGCTCGCCCGAGGCGAAAATCGTGACGAGCGCCTCTTCAGGCATTTTTGTCCGATAGCTGACACTTCTGGTCCGGGCCGCCATGTGAATCCAGTTTCGCGGCCGCAAAGGTTGCAGGGTCACGGGATCGAGTCCGATAGCCCAGCACACCGCCGAGGTGTCGCCGTACCCGGACTCTTTCCCGATCATCCGAGCCATCTCGAGTGAGATTCCCAGCTCGGTGCACCGATCTATGATGATCTGACTGGTATCGATCCCCTAAGTCAATTTCGGCGGCCTTCAGTCGGCAACGTTTCATGGTTTTCCCCTGCACGCAACCTCAAAGGCGGATCCACTTCGTCCAGGAATTCGATGCGGCGCGGTGCAGCGAGACAACCAGGCAATTCGCGTTCGAAATCGGCGCGATACTGGCGCGGCAGATATTGCTCCAGGAAGTATTCTCGGGTGCACTTCCAGCTCTCGTAGACCACCAGCGTGTTGCAATCATTTTGGGCACGATGTAACGTGCAGTCCAAAAAGTCGGGTTCGCGGGACATGTCTCGCAGCACTTGCCGCACACCAGCCTCAAGCTCGGCATAGCGGTTCGCTCTGGCGGGCAAATGGACAATGAAGGTTAAACGACTCATTGTTGCTCTCCTTGGGCATAGGCCCAGCCGCTTGTCACAGCGATAACGGCCGTAGCCATGTTTAAGATAGACGGTTTTTTCATTTTTCGATTCCTTTGTAAGCGGCGGACAACTTGCGGAATGGACTGGCAAAGCGGTTCCGAGCATTGATTGTGGACGATAACTATTATCAGGTCAGTCCGCCCTTAGCTAGGTTAGGTAGTGGCGACCAGAAGCCGCCACGTGAAAAGGATCAGGCTGCGAAGCCACCGTCGATCAGCAGGTCCGCGCCGGTGACAAAGGCCGCGTCGGGACCGGCCAGGTAGGAGACCATGCCTGCAACTTCATCAGCGTGGCCGTGACGCTGCAGCGCCATTAGTCCGTGCAGGGCAGGAGCGAAATCGCCATTGGCGGGGTTCATATCGGTGTCGATTGGACCAGGCGCAACGTTGTTGACCGTGATATTTCTAGCACCCAGGTCGCGTGCCAGGCCTTTCACCAAGCCGGTCAGTGCTGCTTTGCTCATGGCGTAAGCCGCGCCCCCTGGGAAAGGCATGCGCTGAGCATTGGTGCTGCTGATGTTGATGATCCGGCCACCATCTTTCATGTGTGCGGCAGCTGCTTTCGCCGCGACGAAAACGGCGCGCACATTGACGGCCACAGTCTTGTCGAAGTCTTCGAGCGAGAACTGATCGACCGGGCCCATCAACAGCACACCAGCGCTGTTGACCAAGATATCCAGGCGGCCGAAACGAGCTGCGGCGTTGTTGATGGCATTGGTGAGTGCGGTGGCATCGCTGGCGTCAGCTCGGATTGCGATGGCAGTGCCGCCGGCAGCCTCGATTTCCGCAACCAGCGCTTCGGCGGCAATGGCCGAAGCTGCATAGCCGATGGCAACCTTGGCGCCTTCACGGGCCAAGCGGCGGGCTGTGGCGGCGCCGATGCCGCGCGAACCGCCGTTAATGAAAGCGACTTTACCGTTGAGATTGGTGCTCATGATTATTTCCTTTCGAAATGTATTAGTTGATGAGCACAGTATGTGCTTTCAAATTACTTCCCGGTAGCAGGCAATTGGCACTTACAGTTTCAACCAATGGTATAAAATTGGCGCCATGTATACTGAACTTAGCAGCTATCTGGATGCATTCATCGCTGCGTCCGACGAGGGCAGCTTCTCAGCCGCCGCGCGAAGGCTTGGGCTGACGCCGGCGGCTGTCAGCAAAAGCGTGGCCCGGCTGGAAAGCCAGTTGGGTGTGCGGCTATTCCAGCGGAGCACTCGCAGCTTGGCGCTGACCACCGACGGAGAGCGTCTGTATGGACAGGTGCGCCTACCCTGGAGCGAAATTGGCGACGCTCTGACCGATTTGCGCCAAGGGGCAGGCAAGCCCGCTGGCACATTAAAGGTCTCTATGGCACACACAGTGGGCCGCAATTATCTAGTGCCGTTACTGGATGAATTCGTTCTGCGATACCCCGACGTCGTGCTTGACTTACATTTTGATAACCGCCAAGTGGACTTGGTAGCGGAAGGATTCGACGTCGGTATAGGCGGCGGCATCGAACTGACAGAGGGATTGGTTGCGCGCGAGCTGTCTCGCGTGCGCGTCGTGCTAGTTGCCTCGCCTGATTATCTGCAACGCTTCCCGGCGCCGGACAATCCAGCCGAGTTGGTGCGGCATCGGGGATTGCTGCGCCGCTCACTCAGTTCGGGCCGATTGACGGCTTGGACTTTAAAAAATAGTGGCGGCCAAGAAATGGTTGCCACCGTACGTCCGGTCGCCGTCTTGGACGATCCGGAAGCGATCGCGCGCGCAGCGGCCTGCGGTATGGGCATTGCCATGTTACCTCTACCGCACGTCCTGCCCTTCTTGGAAAGCGGCGAACTAATGCGAGTGCTGGCCGACTGGTATGCGGACTGCTGTGGTCTAATTTGCCCGGACACCTCAATAGGTGGAAAATCCACCATCTGAGGAGTTAAAGCATGACAACAAGAAAACGTAAGACATTCGAGCCCAGCCTGAAGCTGGAAGTGGTGCGGATGA
>NZ_JAHTGR010000051.1:0-6477 GCF_019166075.1 Duganella violaceipulchra
CCAGGCCGATCAGGGTATGCGCCAGTCGGTTGGCGCGCGCATTCAATTCGCCATAGCTGACGCTGGTCTCTTCGTACACCACCGCGATCGCTTCCGGATTGGCTGCTGCCTGCGCTTCGAACAGTTGCTGGATCAGTTGCTCTGGCGGGTAGTGCGCTTGCGTCGCGTTAAAGCCGATCAGCAACTGCTGCCGTTCGCTGTCCGGTAAAATGGGGAGCAGGTGCACCGCTTGCTGCGGGGTGTGCATCAAGGCTTGCACCAGACCCTCTATCGCAGTGTGCAAGTAGCCAACGACGCGCGCCGGATCCACACCGTCGCATTGCGCAGTCAGCGCAAAGCCTTGTCCCAGGTCATCGACGGAGACCGTCAACGGATAATTCGTGCGTTCTTCACCTGTAAGTTGCCGCACCCCTTCCCAAGCAGAGCCGGCAGCGCCATTTGTCGCCGTGGCGACTTGGCTGTGGCGGTAATTGAGCAGGGCGGTAAAGAGCGGCAACGGCGCCTTGATTCCGCTGCAGCGCTGGACCAGCGCCAGCGAGGCTTGTTCGTGTTCCAGTAGTTCGCTCAGGCGCCGGTAGGTGGCGCCGACCGCTTGCCGCACACTGGCGCCACCCAGGCTGACCCGCACCGGCAGGGTGTTGATGAACATGCCCAGCACTTGGTCGGCGCCTTCCGATCCTTGCAGGCGGCCAAACAGCACCGTGCCGAATACGACGTCGTCACGCCCGCTGCATTGCCCCAGTACTTGCGCCCACGCCACATGGAATAAGACCGCCGGCGTGACGCCTTCTTGCCGCGCACTGGTGCGGATGCGCTCGGCCAAGTCTGCGCTCAGGCTGATAATGGCTTCTTCTACCTGGCTGCCGTCGCCTTGGATGTTGAGCAAACCAAACGGGACCGTCGGTTCGTCGATATCGCCCAACTGTTCCCGGAAATACGCTTCGTGCGCCGCTGCTGGAATGGCCAGCGTCTGCGCAATGAAGTTACGGTAGGGCAGCGGTTTGGCCAGGCGTGCTGCTTGCCCTGACAGTAGCAGTTGGATCTCCGCGATAATATGCTCGAGTGTCACGTGATCGCTCACCATGTGATGGGAGACCAGCGCAAGGTAGCAGGTGGCGCTCTGCGGATCGGCGGCCACATAGGCGGCCATGAGCGGTGCCTGCTGCAAGTCCAGCCGCAGGTGGCGTGGATCGGTTTGCACCTGTACCTGCGGGAGCGCGTCGCTTGCCGCATCCAGCCTGAGTTCAATGATCGGCAACGGGGCGTGGCGATACACCACTTGCACCGGCTGCGTCAGTCCCTGCCAGTGGGCGGCGCTGCGCAAGATGTCGTGTCGGTCGATCACCCTCTGCAAGGCATTCAGGAAACCATCCAAACGATTGCGGCTATCAAAGGCGATGACCGTTCGCAATAGGTAAGCGTCGCCCTCCCTTTCCAGCAGGTGATGAAACAGGATGCCTTCTTGCAACGGCGACAAGGGGTAGATATCCTGAACATTGGCGGCGCCTTGCGGCACGCTGCCAACTATCCGGTCTATCTCGTCCTGGGTCAGCGTCAGCAAAGGCAGCATGTCTGGCGTGATCGCCGTACAATCGGCGCTGATCAGGTTGGACGGCGTGACAAAGCCGGGGGTGACGTGGGCATCGGCGATGCTGGCGGCCAGTGCGGCCAGGGTCGGCGCGGTAAATACGCTGCGCACTTCGACGCTCCAACCTTGCTGGCGCAGGCGTTCAATCAGGGTGACGACCATCAGCGAGTGTCCGCCCATCTCGAAGAAGTGGTCGTGCCGCCCGATTTGCGCCAACCCCAGCAAGTCTTGCCAGATCTGCGCGAGCGCCTCTTCAATCTCTCCTTGCGGCGCCTCGTAGGCACGGCTGACGACGGCGCTCTTGTCCGGCGCCGGCAGCGCCTTGCGGTCGAGTTTGCCGTTGGCGGTCAGCGGGAATGCGTCCAATGTCACGAACGCGCTGGGCACCATGTACTCGACCAGGCGGGCCGATAGCTGCTCACGCAAGGTCGCTGCCGACAAGGCCCCTTCTTCTGCCCCTGCTTGCGCGATCAGGTACGCCACCAGCCGCTTGTCGCCCGGCTGGTCTTCGCGTGCGATCACAATCGCTGCGCGCACGCCTTCGCAGGCCGCCAGCCTGGCTTCGATTTCGCCCAGCTCAATTCGGAAACCACGGATCTTGACCTGGAAGTCTATCCGGCCGATGAAGTCAATGATGCCGTTTGCACGATAGCGGCCCATGTCACCGGTTCGATAAAATCGAGCGCCTGGCTCAAACGGATGGACAACAAACGCGGCTTGAGTTTGCTGTAGATTGTTCAGATATCCTCGCCCTACACCGACTCCGTCTACGCATATTTCACCTGGCATCCCGATTGGTACCGGCTGCAGATGCTTGTCGAGTATATATATCCGATTATTGGGTGTCGGTCGTCCAATCGGTATAGCACTGCCGTCCACCGGTCGTTCCGAGATGACGTGGTAAGTGACGTCATCCGAGCATTCCGCTGGTCCGTATACGTTCATTAATGGAATATGCGGGAAACGCTCAAACCAATCTTGCGTTACCTTCAGCGTCAACGCCTCGCCGGTTGGAAGCAACCAGCGTAACTTGTTGAGCACAACATCACGAGGACAGGCATCAAGCACGCCGCGCATCAAGCTTGGCACCACTTGTAGCAATGTGATTGCTTGTCGGTCCACCGCTGCCAGCAAACCCATCGGATTACGGGCGATACTGTCTTTCAAGATCACCACCGCACCGCCAACCAACAACGCAGACAGAAATTGCCAAACACAAATGTCAAATGCTGGCGATGCGGTCTGCGCCAATCGATCGTTTGACGTCGCGGACATCGTGTCCAATTTACCGAACATGTGGTTAAGCATGCCGCGTTGTTCGATCAGCACACCTTTTGGCTTACCGGTCGACCCTGAGGTATAGATAACATAAGCGAGATCGTCCGGACTTCTTGCCACCGCGACATCTTGCAACGGCCCTTCTTGCCATATTTTTTCGACAATCAGTTGGCGCGGCACCACAGTCATCTCGGAAACGACTTCTTCAATCAATTCCTGCACTGATTCCGACACCAGTAGCAAGGAACTCTGGCTCAATTCCATTACCTCACGCAAGCGTCCGACCGGCTGGTTAATGTCGACCGCAAGGAAAGCTGCTCCCGCCTTTAGAACTCCAATCATCATTACCAAAAGCGGCAAGTCGCGCTCGCCAGCAATAAGCACTAAGGTGTTGGGGCGCGCTCCATTCATAATGAGTGTCTGAGCCACGCGACTCGCGCGCAGGTCCAATTCCCGGTAACTTAAGCGTATGCCATCGCACTCGGCGGCTGTCCGCTCCGAATTGAGCTCCACTTGCTCCGCGAACAAGTCGGCATAGCTCTGCTCCAGCGGATATGCCACTTGCGTCGCGTTAAAGCCGATCAGCAGCTGCTGCCGTTCGCTGTCCGGTAAAATGGGGAGCAGGTGCACCGCTTGCTGCGGGGTGTGCATCAAGGCTTGCACCAGACCCTCTATCGCAGTGTGCAGGTAGCCGAGGACGCGCGCCGGATCCACGCCGTCGCATTGCGCAGTCAGCGCAAAGCCTTGTCCCAGGTCGTCGACGGAGACCGTCAACGGATAATTCGTACGTTCTTCGCTCGGCAGTATCCGCATCCCTTCCCAGACCAAGTCGGTACTCCCGTCCCTGGTAGGTTTATCTATCGCGACATGGCTGTGGCGGTAATTGAGCAGGGCGGTAAAGAGCGGCAACGGCGCCTTGATCCCGCTGCAGCGCTGGACCAGCGCCAGCGGAGCTTGTTCGTGTTCCAGTAGTTCGCTCAGGCGCCGGTAGGTGGTGCCGACCAGATCCCGCACATTGGTGCCACCCAGGCTGACCCGCACCGGCAGGGTGTTGATGAACATGCCCAGCACTTGGTCGGCGCCTTCCGATCCTTGCAGGCGGCCAGACAGCACCGTGCCGAATACGACGTCGTCACGCCCGCTGCATTGCCCCAGTACCTGCGCCCATGCCACATGGAATAAGACCGCCGGCGTGACGCCTTCTTGCCGCGCACTGGTGCGGATGCGCTCGGCCAAGTCTGCGCTCAGGCTGATACTGGCTTCTTCTACCTGCCTGCCATCGCCTTGGATGTTGAGCAAACCAAACGGGACCGTCGGTTCGTCGATGTCGCCCAACTGTTCCCGGAAATACGCTTCGTGCGCCGCTGCTGGAATGGCCAGCGTCTGCGCAATGAAGTTACGGTAGGGCAGCGCTTTGGCCAGGCGTTCTGTTTGCCCTGACAGTAGCAGTTGGATCTCCGCGATAATATGCTCGAGTGTCACGTGATCGCTCACCACGTGATGGTTGAGCAGCGCAAGGTAGCAGGTGGCGCTGTGCGGATCGGCGGCCACATAGGCGGCCATCAAGGGGGCCCGCTGCAAGTCCAGCCGCAGGTGGCGTGGATCGGTTTGCACCTGTATCTGCGGGAGCGCGTCGCTTGCCGCATCCAGCGTGAGTTCAATGATCGGCAACGGGGCGTGGCGATACACCACTTGCACCGGCTGCGCCAGTCCCTGCCAGTGGGCGGCGCTGCGCAAGATGTCGTGTCGGTCGATCACCCTCTGCAAGGCATTCAGGAAACCATCCAAACGATTGCGGCTATCAAAGGCGATGAGCGATCGCAATAGGTAAGCGTCGCCCTCCCTTTCCAGCAGGTGATGGAACAGGATGCCTTCTTGCAACGGCGACAAGGGGTAGATATCCTGAACATTGGCGGCGCCTTGCGGCACGCTGCCAACTATCCGGTCTATCTCGTCCTGGGTCAGCGTCACCAAAGGCAGCATGTCTGGCGTGATCGCCGTACAATCGGCGCTGATCAGGTTGGACGGCGTGACAAAGCCGGGGGTGACGTGGGCATCGGCGATGCTGGCGGCCAGTGCGGCCAGGGTCGGCGCGGTAAATACGCTGCGCACTTCGACGCTCCAACCTTGCTGGCGCAGGCGTTCAATCAGGGTGACGACCATCAGCGAGTGTCCGCCCATCTCGAAGAAGTGGTCGTGGCGCCCGATTTGCGCCAACCCCAGCAAGTCTTGCCAGATCTGCGCGAGCGCTTCTTCAATCTCTCCTTGCGGCGCCTCGTAGGCACGGCTGACGACGGCGCTCTTGTCCGGCGCCGGCAGCGCCTTGCGGTCGAGTTTGCCGTTGGCGGTCAGCGGGAAACCGTCCAAGGTCACAAATGCGCTGGGCACCATGTACTCGGCCAGGCTGGCCGATAGCTGCTCGCGCAAGTTGGTTGCCGACAAGGCCCCTTCTTCCGCCCCTGCTTGCGCGATCACGTACGCCACCAGCCGCTTGTCGCCCGGCTGGTCTTCGCGTGCGATCACAATCGCATCGCGCACGCCTTCGCAGGCCGCCAGCTTGGCTTCGATCTCGCCCAGCTCAATTCGGAAACCACGGATCTTGACCTGGAAGTCGTTCCTTCCTACATACTCGATGTTGCCATCGGCTAACCAGCGCCCCAGGTCGCCGCTCTTGTATAGCCGCGCTTCCGCCTGCGCACTGAACGGATCCGGCAGGAAGCGCTCTGCCGTCAACTCCGGCCGATTCAGGTAGCCGCGCGCTACCCCCGCCCCGCCGATGTAGATCTCGCCGGTTACTCCCACCGGCACCGGTTGCAGGTGGGCGTCGAGGATGTAGAGTTGGGTGTTGGCGATTGGACGGCCTATGTGGCCAGCAAATCCCTGTGCCCGGGTCATGACCACCCATGTGGAATACGTGGTGGTTTCAGACGGGCCATACAGGTTACGCACTGTTTCAACTCTAGTGCTTGCAAATATCCTCTCTACCAGCGTTCGTTTGAGCGCTTCGCCGGCTAAATTCACCGCATAGGTCATGCTAGGTACTGCACCTGCGTCAACTAAGGTTTGCATCGCCGATGGCACCGTATTAATCAGCGTGACATCGATGGACTTGTGAAGCAATTCCACCGCATTGCCGACAATCTTAACCGTTACACCGGCAGTCAATGGTACAAAGCATTCAAAAACGGCAAGATCGAAATTGAGCGAAGTGGAGAACAAAGTACGATCCAGAACTTCGATAGCAAATTCGTCCTGGGCCCAATTCACAAAATTAACTGTATTACGATGTGCCACCATCACCCCCTTGGGCACTCCAGTCGAGCCCGAGGTATAGATCACATACGCCAGGTGCCGCGCCGTCAAGCCCAGCTGCGCCGGCTCGGGGTTGTGCGATGCTTGCCCAGCAATGGCTGCGCCGTCTTCCTCTGCGTCGAGCAGCAGCACCGGTATGACCCGATTTGCTTGAGCCGGATTCGGCAGCCGATCTTGCATCCCCGTCTGCGTCAGCAGCGCCACCGGCGCACTGTCTTCCAACATGTATGCCAGACGCTCCTGGGGATAGCTCGGGTCGAGCGGCACATACGCGCCTCCAGCCTTCAAAATCCCCAGCA
>NZ_JAHTGR010000052.1:0-6306 GCF_019166075.1 Duganella violaceipulchra
CAATGCCTGATGACCATAGCAAGTTGGTCCCACCCCTTCCCATCCCGAACAGGACCGTGAAACAACTTTGCGCCGATGATAGTGCTGCAACCAGTGTGAAAGTAGGTTATCGTCAGGCTAGTTATACTAAAAAGCCCCTTCCAATGATTTGGTCGGGGCTTTTTTTCGTCTTGATAGTCCGGTCTGAACAAACCCTAACCGTTTGATTCTGCATGCGAAAATGCGAAAAACAGTAGCTGGGATTTGCAAGCTTTCGCTAAAATGGATAGCAATTCCTTGCAAATTTCAGAGGCCTGAATGGGACCGAAGCCAGCTGGACCGCAAAGCGCAGACATGTTCCGCCAACGCCTGGACGAATTGGTCGATCTGAAGCACCCGCTGGCACAATTGGCCACCCACATCGACTGGACCGTGTTCGAGCGCGAATGGGCCGGCCATTTCCCTTCTTCACGTGGCCGTCCCGCCACTTCGACCCGGATGATCGCCGGTCTGCTGTACCTGCAGCACACGTTCGCGTTGTCGGATGAAGATGTGGTGTGGGGCTGGGTCGAGAACCCATACTGGCAGCTGTTCTGCGGCGAAACCTGGTTCCAGCACCGTCCGCCGATCGATCCCAGTTCGTTGACGCGCTGGCGCAAACGCATCGGCGAGGCCGGCTTGGAATGGATGCTGACGCAGACCATCAAGGCGGCGGAATCGGCGCAGGTGGTCAAGCGCCAGAGCTTCCAAAAAGTGATCGTCGACAGCACCGTGCAGGAAAAGGCCATCGCCCACCCGACCGACAGCAAATTACTGGAGCTAGCCAGGCGGCACTTGGTCAAGCTGGCCGCCGAGGCCGGTCTGACGCTGCGCCAGAACTACAACCGTCAGGCGCCCAAGCTGGCCGTGCAAATAGGCCGCTACGCTCATGCCAAGCAGTACAAGCGCATGCGCGCCAGCCTGAAGAAACTCAAGACGGTGGTGGGGCGCGTCTGGCGCGATGTGGAACGTCAGTTGGGCAAGGCGCCCGAAGCGCTCCAGCAGCGCGGCTGCCAATTGCTGGCGAAAGTCGAACGCCTGCTGACGCAAAAGCAGCGCGACAAGAACAAACTCTACAGCCTGCACGCGCCCGAGACCGAGTGCATCGCCAAGGGCAAAACGCGGCAGCCCTACGAATTCGGCGTGAAGGTCTCGATCGCCACCACGCACAAGGAAGGTTTGGTGGTGGGCATGCGTAGCATGCCGGGCAATCCCTACGACGGCCACACCTTGTACGAAACCCTGGAGCAAGTGGCGATCCTCACCGAGTGCCAGCCCAAGGAAGTGTTTGTGGACCTGGGCTATCGCGGCGCCGACGTGCAACAGGGCACGAAGGTGTATCACCACAAGCTCAAGCGCGACATCACACCGCGTCTACGCCGTGACATCCGGCGTCGCAGTGCCATCGAACCGGCCATCGGGCATATGAAGAACGACGGCAGGCTACGGCGTAACTGGCTTCAGGGCGTGCACGGCGATGCCTTCAACGCGCTGCTGTGCGGCTGCGGACACAACCTGCGGATGATTCTGCGGAAGCTGCGGCTTTTCTTCGCCTTCATCGCCGCTTGGTTGCCATCGTTGCACCTTGCATCGCCACGGCATATGGCTTCCGCGCTCTTGTTTGACGAAGCTGGCGACAGCTATCGCCAGCAGCCGGGTCTCAGCCTACGGTGATTTTTGAATTATTCAGACCGAACTTGATACTTGTGTTTGCGCCATTAAAAATAGTTAACGTGTACTATTTGGTAATTATTTAATGGGGAGACAATCATGCAACGCCAACTACAATGGGCTTCCTTTAGCCTGATCGCCGCTTTGCTGGCCGCCTGCGGTGGTTCGAATGTGGACAGTACCGCTCCGCGCACTGCAGCCTTGCGCATGGGCTCCGCCGGACCAACCGCGCCACCGACCGCTTCCGCGCATGCCGCGCTGGTCCAGGCGCTCTATCTGGCCTATTACGGCCGCGTCCCTGACAGCGGCGGCCTGGCTTTCTGGACCGGCGTCTTTGAAAACCTCAATCTGCCTGCCACCACGTCCGCCTTATACGATGCTTACGGCAGCAATGCCACCGTCAAATCGGTGCTCGATGGATTTGGACGGGGCACGGAAGCGTCCGACCTGTACGCCGGCACCAACGCCGAATTCATCAATACTGTTTATATCAATTTATTCGGCCGCTACGTCGACGGTGGGCGCCAGAATTTCTGGGTGGCAGCGTTGGATAGGCAGGCGATTACCCGCTCATTTGCAGCCCTGGCCATTCTGGTCGGCGCCCAAGGCGGCGACCAGACGGCGCTGGCAAAAAAGAACGAGGTGGCGACGCGCTTCACAGCCGCGCTGACCGCTGCCGGCTTGACCGATACGTCGCCCAAAGGCGTCATTGGCACCGACTTGCTGGCCCAGGTCAATGCGGCGACCGATCTGGTGGCGTACCAGGCGGTGATTGATGCGGCGGTGCAGTCGATCGCCCAGGACATCGCCCAGACCAGCTTGCTACGTTACACCGCCTTCCAGAACGTCTACACCGAGATCGCGACGCCAGTGCGGTATTGGCTGTCGTTCGGGCGCGGCACGATTCCCGTCCCTAGCGGCAAGTTGGCGTTCGGATTGGGCGAGCGCCAGATTGGCTACGCCAAAGTCCCTGGATCGAGCAGCCTCAGCGTGGTATATGACGCACCCATCGTCGCCTCGGCAACGATTGCGGCCCAGCCCGATGGCACTGCTCCGATGATGCTGATGTTGTGCCAGGCCGCAGCTGAATCGACTAGCGACGTCGTCCGCAACAAATCAACGGACATGCTGGTCCTGAATGCGGCGCAGATGGTTACCAACGCCAAGGAGCTGGCAGGGCAGACGCTGTCTACCTACCGTGAGGATTGCGGGGTCGTGACCACGCAAAATATTGTGTTCGATACAGAGGGCGCCGCGACGGTGACCGATGCAAGCGGCAGCAAGGTGTATCCGGTCGCCTCGGTGCAGACCGCATTGAACGGCGTACTGCCTGGCAGCCTGAGGGTCATGGATCTCGCCTGGCGCGCTTACCGCTATGCCAAGGCAGACGGCTCGGTCAAGTATGCGATTGTCAGCCGGACGATGTCGCACATCAGCATCCCGCCGGAGATGCCGACGGTCACGGCCGCTGTCGGCGCAAGTACGGCCTCCAGCTCCACGGCTGCGCTTGGCGCGCTGTCGCTGTGGTCGCAGGAATAAGCATGCATGGCGCCGGCGCTAGCGCGTCGGCGCCAGCATCGGCAGCGTCAAGGTGAACCGGGTGCCGCCGCCGGTCTCGCTAACGACGTCGATGGTGCCGCCCAGGATTTCGGTGACGATGTTGTGGACGATATTCAGGCCCAGGCCGGAGCCGCCCACCCCCAGCTTGGTGGTGAAGAAGGGATCGAAGATGCGCGACAGGTAGTCCTTCTTGATGCCGACGCCGTGATCTTCAACCGACAGCGTCACCAGGCCCTGCGGCGAGAGGCTGGCCGAGATGTCGATCAGGCCGTCACCGCGGCCTTCATACCCATGCAGGATGGCGTTGTTGATCAGATTGGAGATCACCTGGCCGATGGGGCCTGGGTAGCTTTCCATCATCAGGTCCGGCGGTATCCGTTGCTGTATCACGAAGGGCGTGCGCTTGATGGTGGGCTGCAATGTCAGCACATTGCCGGCCACCACCTCGGCCAATAAAAAGCTGCGTCGTTGCGAACTGGTCTGGTCGACCGCCACCTGTTTGAAGTTGGTGACAATATCCGCGGCGCGATGCAGATTGCGGCTCAGGATATCCACCGACAGCTGTGCATTCTGGATGTAACTCTCAAATTCCTTGCGGCTGATGCCGCCTTCCCGCGTCAGATGCTGGGTGATATCGTCGGTCTGCATTTCAAACGTGGTGGAGGCCATCAGGCTGTTGCCGATCGGCGTATTCAATTCGTGCGCGATGCCGGCTACCATCGCGCCCAGTCCGGCCAGGCGTTCGTTGCGCACCAGGTCTGCGCGTGCTTTGTCCAGCGTGGCAATCATGTCCTGCAATTCGCGGTTGGCGCGGCGCAGCGCCAGGTGGGTATTGATGCGCGCCAGCACCTCTTCGATCTGGAATGGCTTGGTGATGTAGTCCACGCCGCCGGCATCGAAGCCGGTGACTTTTTGCTTGGGGTCGGTCAGGCCAGTCATGAAGATGACAGGGATATCCTTGGTGGCCTTGCAGGCCTTGAGGCGCCGGCAGGCTTCGAAGCCGTCGATGCCAGGCATGACGACATCGAGCAGGATCAGATCCGGCTCGGCGAATTCGGCGCGCATCAAACCTTCGGCCGCGGTCTGGGCCAGCACGATCATGAAGCCATGCCGTTCCAGTCGGTCCAGCAGCGCCGCCAGATAGGAAAGAGAGTCGTCGACGATCAGTATCGTCGGCATCGGCACTACGGGGATCTCGCTCTGGTTCATCATGCAGCCTGAGGATATTCACGGTGAAGACAGTATATGCATACTGCTACGGCGGCGGTGAAAAAAGAGCGAGACCGTTGCGCCTATAACAAATTCAATCCCTTCAACATTACCAAAAGAATCAGGACCGGCGAGATATAACGCAGCAGGAAGAAGACGATGCGTATCGTGGTCCGGTTGCCTAGTGTGCCCTGGTTCGACAGCGCCTGGCCGAACTTGTCCGCGCCCCAAACCCAGCCCACAAACACAGCCAGCAAGATGCCGCCCAGCGGCAGCAGCACGTTGGACGAGACGAAGTCGAACAAGTCGAACATATTCATGCCGAACAGCTTGAAATCGGCCAGCACATTGTTGGTCAAGGCGCAGCTGGAGCCGAGCAGCATCAGGCCGGAGATGGTCAGCAGCGTGGCTTTCGCGCGGCTAAGGCCGAAACGTTCGTGCAGGATCACGACCGGCACTTCCATCAGCGACAGCATCGCGCCCGTGGCAGCCACCGATGCCAGCACGAAGAAGGCGATCATCAATAACTGGCCACCGGGAATCTGCGAGAACACGGCGGGAATGGTGATGAACACCAGGGCCGGACCGGCCGCCGGCTCAAAGCCGAAAGTGAACACCGCAGGGAAGATCGCGATGCCCGCCAACATGGAGACGCACAGGTCGGCGGCCATCACGCGCAGCGTGGTCTGGGGAATATTCTGATCGTCGCGGAAGTAGGAGCCGTAGGTCATCATCGTGCCCATGCCCAGCGACAGCTTGAAGAACGCCAGGCCCATAGCGGTCAGGATGACGCCCGCAGTGATCTTGCTGAAGTCGGGGCGGAACAGGAAGGCCAGTCCATCGACGGCCTTGTCCAGCGACAGGCTGACGGCGCACAGCATTAGCAACAGCAGGAACAGGATGGGCATCAGCCTCTTGGCGATGCCCTCGATGCCTTTGGTGACGCCCATCAGCAAGATGCCGCCGATGAAGGCCAGCACACTCCATTGCCACAACAGCGATTGCACCGGGTCGGCGATCAACGCGCTGAAAGCGCCTTCGGTAACGTGGCGGTCGCTGCTCAGGATGGAGCCGCCGATGGCCTTGAATACGTAGGCGAATACCCAGGCCACCACTTCGGAATAGAAGGACAGGATCAGGAAGGCCGCCGCCATGCCGGCCGCGCCCACCAGCCACCATGGCAGGCCTTTTTTCGGGCCGAGATTTTGCAGTGCCGTGATTGGATTTGCCTTGGCCGCGCGGCCCATCGTGATCTCCGCGATCATGACGGGCAGCCCGATGACCAGGGTGGCGAGCAGATAGATCAGCAGGAAACCGGCGCCGCCATTGGCGCCGGTCAGATAAGGGAACTTCCATATATTGCCAAGGCCTACGGCCGAACCCAGCGTTGCCGCGAGTACGCCGAAGCTGGAGCTGAAGCCGCCGCGTTTGATGGTGTGGTTGGTCATTGGGTGCATACCTGCCGTGTACATAAAGGGCGCGATTGTAGCAGTTCGAAAAAAGGCCTTGCAGATAGGGAGGGGGCTTTGCTATAGTTCGCCTCCCCGCAAAACGGTGCATGCAAATGCAGAGAACAGCGGGGAGCTGGGAAAAAGTAGGGGTTGACGAAACGATCTAAACGCTTCATACTCTTTCTTCTTCGCTGACGGACACAACGCTCCGCAGCAAGCAAGCAGTACCGAATTGAAGTTCTTTAAAAATTTACAGTCGATAAGTGTGGGCGTTTGATGAAAGTGCACAGCAGGCTAGTCCTGCTGATACTTAAAATATCAAATGTTCACAAGAAGTAATGAAATAGGCGCTACGCAAGTAGTGGCCTGTCAGTATTTTGAGTGAGCGACCCGTCAG
>NZ_JAHTGR010000053.1:0-6096 GCF_019166075.1 Duganella violaceipulchra
GTGGGCGGCGCCGGCGTGGCGCGCGGCTACCTGAACCGCCCGGAACTGACGGCCGAGCGCTTCCTGGACGATCCGTTCGCCGGCGAGGCGGGCGCGCGCATGTACAAGACCGGCGACCTGGGACGCTACCTGGTCGACGGCAGCATCGACTACCTGGGTCGCAACGACTTCCAGGTCAAGATCCGTGGCTTCCGCATCGAGCTGGGTGAGATCGAAGCCAGGTTGTCGGCCTGTGCCGGGGTGCACGAAGCGGTGGTGCTGGCGCGCGAAGACCAGCCGGGCGACACGCGCCTGGTGGCCTACCTGATCGCCGACGCGGAAGGGCTGGATCTGGGCCGATTGCGCCAGCAACTGAGCACGCAACTGGCCGAGTACATGGTGCCGAGCGCCTTTGTGGCGTTGGATGCGTTCCCGCTGACGCCGAACGGCAAACTGGATCAGAAAGCCTTGCCGGCGCCGGATGGCGAGGCCTACGCGCGGCACCGCTACGAGGCGCCGGAAGGCGAGATCGAGGAGGGCCTGGCGGAGATCTGGCGCAGTCTGCTCAAGCTGGAGCAGGTCGGTCGCCACGACAACTTCTTTAATGTCGGCGGCCACTCCTTGCTGGCGGTGCAGCTGATGAGGAGGATAAATCAGGCGTTCGGGGTTGAAGTTCCGCTGGACCGCTTGTTCGCGCACACCACGATCATCGACCTGGGCGAATACATCCTGAATGCCCAGTTCGAGCAGTTCGATGCAGGTGAACTGGAGGAGCTCATGGCACACATGGGGGACGTCCAACAAGTGCGGCTGTCCGACGAGGTGGAGGCAAGCATGAAATAGCCGTTTTCCAGCGCGCTTTTGCCGAAGACTCGGGGTGAATTCTTTTTTGAGAATATTTTAATTAAGCATAAATTTACCCCGAGTGCATAGAAATACCGCCTATATAGGTTTCAGATTGCATCCTTGATAATAACGTGCGCGAACTCCGCTTGGCGGCGCTTGCGGGGTTTGGGCGGTCCCGCTCCACCACATCAATCTGACTAATAGGCGCAAGTACATGAAGAATGCATCATTGGCGAAACTGTCTCTCGAAGAGCGTAAACATCTGATGGCGCTGGCAAAGGCCGCCAAACTGACCCGGGCCGTCAGCGCCGAGCCGACGCAGATCACGCCGATCGGCCGCGAGACTCCGCTGCCATTGTCATTCGCCCAGCAGCGCCTGTGGTTCCTGTCGCAGTTCGGGGTGGACAGCGATGTCTATCATATCGCCGGCGGGGTGAGGTTGACGGGTACGCTCAAGCGCGAGGCACTTCTTCATGCGCTCGACACCATCTTGGCGCGGCATGAAGCGCTGCGCACCAGTTTCAAGCTGGTCGACGGCGCACCGGTGCAAGTGTTTGCCGCCGCCGATTGCGGCATGGCGGTGCTGGTGCACGAGCTGCGCGGCTGCGCCGACCAGGAAGCGGAGCTGGCGCGCCTGAGCGCCGTCGAGGCGCAGGAACCCTTCGATCTGGAGCATGGGCCGCTGATACGCGCCCGCTTGATCGTACTCGACGAGCAGGAACACGTGTTGCTGGTGACGATGCATCACATCGTCTCCGACGGCTGGTCGATGGGCGTGCTGATCAACGAACTGGCTGCCCTGTACGCGGCGTTTTACCGCGACGAGCCCGATCCGCTGCCGGCGCTGGCGATACAGTATGCCGACTACGCGTGCTGGCAACGGCAGTGGTTGCAGCAGGAGCGCCAGCAAGAGCAGTCGGAGTACTGGCGGCAGACGCTGAGCGGCGCACCCGCATTGCTGGAACTGCCGACCGACCGTCCGCGGCCGGCGCAGCAGGATTTCGCCGGCGCCGCCGTGCCAGTGGTGTTCGACGCGGCGCTGAGCGCCGATCTGAAACGCTTCAGTCAGCGGCATGGCGTGACCTTGTATATGACCTTGTTGGCCAGCTGGGCGTTGCTGCTGGCGCGCCTGTCCGGCCAGGATGAGGTGGTGATCGGCAGTCCGATGGCCGGCCGTGGGCGCGCCGAGCTGGAACCGTTGATCGGCTTCTTCGCCAATACGCTGGCGTTGCGCCTGAAGCTGGGGGGCGCCGCGACGGTCGCCGAGCTGCTGCAGCATGCCAAGGCCCAGGTGGTGGCGGCGCAGCGGCACCAGGACCTGCCGTTCGAACAGATCGTCGAGCTGGTGCAGCCGGCCCGCAGCATGGCGCATGCGCCCCTGTTCCAGGTGATGTTCGCATGGCAGAACGCGCCGGAGGGCGAGCTGACGTTGCCGGGCCTGACGCTGTCCGGCGTCGCCGTCGGCAAGGCCGTGGCCAAGTTTGACCTGTCGTTGAATTTGCAGGAGTCCGGCGACGCCATTGTGGGCGGACTGGAGTATGCGACCGCGCTTTTCGACCAGCCGACGATGGAGCGGCATGTGGGCCACTGGCGCACGCTGCTGTCGGCGCTGGTTGCTGACGACGCGCAAGCGCTGGAGGATTTGCCGTTGCTGAGCGAGGCGCAGCGCACGCGGATGCTGTCGGACTGGAATGCGGGCGCGGTCGCGCCGGCAGTGAAGCGTTGCGTGCACCAGCTGTTCGAGGAACAGGCCGCGCGCGATCCGTCGGCGGTGGCGCTGGTCCATGAGGACCGCACGGTAAGCTACGGCGAGTTGAACGCGCAGGCCAACCGGCTGGCGCACCACCTGCGCGGCCTGGGCGTCGGTCCGGACACGCGGGTGGCGATCTGCGTCGGGCGCGGCGTCGGGATGATGGTGGCGGTGCTGGCCACGCTCAAGGCCGGCGGCGGCTACGTGCCGCTCGATCCGGCCTATCCGCAGGACCGCCTGGCCTACATGCTGGCCGACAGCGCGCCGCTGGCGGTGCTGGTCGACGGCGCCGGACAGGCGGCGCTGGCCGGGGTGGGGGATTCGGTCGGCGATGCGCCGCGCATCGACCTGGCGCAGGACGCGGCGTGGCAGGACAACTCCGACGCCAATCCTCAGGTGGCGGGCCTGAGCCCGGCGCACCTGGCCTACATCATCTATACGTCCGGCTCGACCGGCGCGCCGAAGGGCGTGATGATCGAACACGCCAATGTGGTGCGCTTGTTCAGCGCCACGGACGCCTGGTTCTCGTTCGGCGCGGACGATGTGTGGACGCTGTTCCACTCGTTCGCCTTCGACTTCTCGGTGTGGGAAATGTGGGGAGCGCTGGCGCACGGCGGCCAGCTGGTGATCGTGCCGTTGTCGGTGGCGCGCGCGCCCGACGAGTTCTACCAGTTGCTGTGCCGGCGCGGCGTGACGGTGCTGAACCAGACGCCGACGGCGTTCCGCCAGCTGATCGCGGCGCAGGGCTTGAATCAGGCCGCGCACCGCTTGCGCTACACGGTGTTCGGCGGCGAGGCGCTGGAGACGAGCCTGCTGGCGCCGTGGTATGCGCGGGCGGTCAACGCCGGCACGCAATTGATCAATATGTACGGCATCACCGAGACCACGGTGCACGTGACCTACCGTCCGCTGGAGCCGGCCGACGCGGCGCGCCACGGCGCCAGCCCGATCGGGCGGCGCATTCCGGACTTGCGCACCTATATCCTGGACGCGAACCGGCAGCCGGTGCCGATCGGCGTGGTGGGCGAGCTGTATGTGGGCGGCGCCGGCGTGGCGCGGGGCTACCTGAACCGCCCGGAACTGACGGCCGAGCGCTTCCTGGACGATCCGTTCGCCGGCGAGGCGGGCGCGCGCATGTACAAGACCGGCGACCTGGGACGCTACCTGGTCGACGGCAGCATCGACTACCTGGGCCGCAACGACTTCCAGGTCAAGATCCGTGGCTTCCGCATCGAGCTGGGCGAGATCGAAGCCCGGCTGTCGGCCTGTGCCGGGGTGCGCGAGGCGGTGGTGCTGGCGCGCGAAGACCAGCCGGGCGACAAGCGCCTGGTGGCCTACCTGATCGCCGACGCGGAAGGGCTGGATCTGGGACGATTGCGCCAGCAACTGAGCACGCAACTGGCCGAGTACATGGTGCCGAGCGCCTTTGTGGCGTTGGATGCGTTCCCGCTGACGCCGAACGGCAAACTGGATCAGAAAGCCTTGCCGGCGCCGGATGGCGAGGCCTACGCGCGGCGTGGCTATGAGGCGCCTCGGGGCGAGGCGGAGCAAGCGTTGGCAACGATCTGGGCCGAGCTGCTCAAGCTGGAGCAGGTCGGTCGCCACGACAACTTCTTCGAGCTGGGCGGGCATTCGCTGCTGGCGGTGGCGTTGATCGAGCGGATGCGCGGGGCCGGCCTGCAAACGGATGTGCGTACCTTGTTCAGCACACCGACGGTCGCGGCACTGGCGCTGGGAATGGAGCAGGGCGCCTCCGGCGTGGCGTTGCAGGTGGCGCCCAACGGCATCGCCGACGGCTGCCAGGCGATCACGCCGGACATGCTGCCGCTGGTGCAGCTGACTGTCGAGGAAATCGCTGCCATCGTCGATGGCGTGCCGGGAGGCGCGGCGAATATCCAGGATATCTATCCCCTCACGCCTTTGCAGGAGGGAATCTTGTTCCATCATATGATGGGGCAGGAAGGCGACCCTTATCTGATGCAGATTGTGTGCGCGTTCGACACGCGTGAGCGCCTGGACAGTTATCTGGAGACCCTGGGCAGCGTCATCAAGCGGCACGATATCCTGCGTACCGCCATGCGGTGGGAGGGCTTGCGCCAGCCGGTGCAAGTGGTATGGCGCGACGCGCCGCTGTTGATCGAAGACGTCAGTGCGGAGCTGGCCGGCGTCGATGTCGTCAGCGAAATCCGCGAACGCTACAATCCACGCCACTATCGCATCGATGTGCGCCAGGCGCCGCTGATGCGGGTGATGATCGCGCAGGACGCCGTCCATGGGCGCTGGGTGATGCTGTGGCTGAACCATCACCTGGTCGACGACAACACGTCGATGAAGTTCCTGATCGAAGAAGTGCATGCGATACAACACGGCCGGGAGCAGGGCTTGCTGGCCACCGTACCGTTCCGTAACTTCGTCGCGCAGGCGCGGCTGGGGGTGAGCGAGGACGAGCACGAGGTCTTCTTCAGGGCGATGCTGTCCGATTTCAGCGCGGCGACCGCGCCGTATGGCTTGCAGCAGAGCCGTGGCGAGCTGTCGATAGGCGAGTCGAAGCGCATGCTTCCGGTCGACCTGGGCAAGCGCCTGCGTGCGCAGGCTCGCGTGCTGGGCGTGACTGCGGCCAGCTTCATGCACCTGGCCTGGGCGCAGGTGCTGGCAAAACTGTCGGGGCAAGAGGATGTGGTGTTCGGCACGGTGCTGTTCGGCCGGATGCAGGGGGGCGTCGGCTCCGACCGCGTGCTGGGCATGTTGATCAACACGCTGCCGATCCGCATACGCGTCGGTGAATACGGCGCCGCCCGCAGCGTGAGGGAAACACACGGTGCGCTGACGCAGCTGTTGCGCCACGAGCATGCGCCGCTCGCTCTCGCGCAGCGCTGCAGTGCGGTGCAGGCGCCGCTGCCGCTGTTCTCGTCTCTGCTGAACTATCGTCACGGAGAACATGCGCAGCAGGGCGATGTTGCGCAGACGGCATGGGAAGGAGTGGAAATGCTCAGTGCGGAAGAGCGCACCAATTATCCGTTCACCTTGTCGATCGACGACCTGGGCGACGTATTCCTGTTGACCGCGCAGGTCGAGCAGGTGGGCTCCGCCGCGCGCATCTGCGACTATGTGCAGACGGCGCTGGAAGGCCTGGTGGCGCTGCTGGAAACCGCGCCGGAGACGCCTCTGGCGGCGGTGGACGTTCTGGCTGACGCGGAGCGTGATCAGGTTCTGTACGGGTGGAACGCAACCGACGCCGCCTATCCGTCCGAACTGGGCGTGCACCAGGTGTTCGAACAACAGGTGGCGCTGCGGCCGCAGGCCGTGGCGCTGGTGCACGACCAAAAGACGCTGAGCTACGCGGAACTCAATGCGCAGGCCAACCGCCTGGCGCACCACCTGATCGCGCAAGGCATCGGCGCGGGCGACTGCGTGGCGACCTGCCTGGAGCGCTCGGCCGGACTGGTCATCGCCCAGCTGGCGATCCTGAAGGCCGGCGCGGCCTATGTGCCGCTGGACGCGGTGCTGCCGCCGGCCCGCCA
>NZ_JAHTGR010000054.1:0-5546 GCF_019166075.1 Duganella violaceipulchra
CGAACAGCTCGTGCAGGCAAACATCCTGCTCGTAGTCCGCCGCCGTCGCGTTCCATTCAACCAGCACCTGGCGGCGTTCCGCCGCCGACAGCACGCCGATCTCCGCCAGCGCCGTCTGCGGCGCCGTCTCCAGCGCCGCGACGATGCCTTCCAGCGCCGTCTGCATGTATTGGCACACCCGTTCAGCCGAAGCCACCCGCTTCACCTGCGCGCTCAACGACAGCGCGTTGCCGTGGTCATTCACCGACAGCATGAACGGGAAGTTGGTTCGTTCTTCATTTTTGAGTATCGCCACGCCAGGCCATTCCGTCTCTGCCGAACCGGCATCGGAAGCCTGCGCATGACGATAGTTCAGCAGCGTCGAGAACAGCGGCAGCGGCGCTGCCACGCCGCTGCACCGTTGTGCCGTCGACAGCGGCGCGTGCTCGTGACGCAGCAGTTGGGTCAGCAGTGCATGCGTGCGGCGCACACCTTGCGCCACGCTTTGATCGTCTATGCTGACGCGTACCGGCAAGGTGTTGATGAACATACCCAATACCCTCTCGGCGCCATCGCCGCCATCCATGCGGCCGAACAGCACAGTGCCAAACACCACATCCTGGCGTCCCGTCAGTTTTGACAAGACCTGGGCCCAGGCCAGATGCATCACACTGGCCAGGCTGACACCCTGCTCGCGTGCCTGTCGCCGCAGGCGCAGCAACAGGGGCTGAGCAATTTCAAGGCTGGCTTCTTCAATATCGCTACCGTCGCCCAAGACGTCGATCACGCCATATGGCGCGGTCGGCTCGTCGATATCGGCAAGCATATCGGAAAAGAAGGTTTCATGTTCATGACGGCTGACGCCCAGGCGCGCCTGGGCAACGAAGTGACGAAACGGCAGGGCCGGTGGCAACTGCGCAGCCAATCCGAGTTGGATCATCCGGATCTCTTCGACCAGCATCGCCAGCGTCGTGTGATCCATGGCCAGGTGATGCGTCAGCAATTGCAGCAGCCAGCGGCCACTGTGCCGGTCCTCGCCCATGAAACCGCGCATCAACGGCGCCTGGCGCACATCGATCCGGAAGTGACGCGGATCATAGCGCTGCGCCAACTGGTCGGCAAAGGCGCCAGCGCCGGCGTCGAAACTCACCTCTTCCAACGCCATTGGCGCCGACCGCCAGACCACTTGCAGCGGCTCGTCCAGATTGTCCCAGACGATCGCGGTACGCAGGATATCGTGCCGGGCGATGACCTGCTGCAGGGCCGCCAGGAAGCAGTCAAGCCGGTCGCGCGTATCGAATTCCATCAGCACCGGCAGCAGATAGGGATCGCCATCCCGCTGCGTGCGATGGTGGAACAGTATTCCCTCCTGCAGCGGCGCGAGCGGATAGATGTCCTGGATATTGGCCGCACCGCCGCTGACCTGGGCGGCGATACCGTCGCGCTGTTCAGCCGTCAGTTCATTTGGCGGCAAGGCCAGATGCTTGCCGAGCTTCTTCAAGTCGCTCATGTAGCGGGCATACTCGCCCGACTTCAGCATACCGATCAATACCGGCTTACAGCTGCGTAGCGTCGTCATTAATACGTCGTCCAACGCCTGGTCCTTGCCTCGAATACGAAGTTGATCCTGTTCGTTGGAGAGTGAAAGAGTAACGCCTTTTTCGTGCAGTTGAAGCAAAAGATCAGTCGCCATCATAATAAAATTTCCTTAAAATTTCCTTCGTCGTCGGCATCCGCCGACAACAATTCTTCGCTGTCATGAGACGCGATACTTGATATGGCAATTGCCAATTGAGCGACGGTCGGCGTACCGAATAGCGCGCGGACATCTGCCGGCAGTCCGGCCCGGCGCATATGGGCCAACAAGGTGACCGCCAGCAGCGAATGACCGCCCAGCTGGAAGAAGTTGTCGTGGCGGCCGACCCGATCCAGCTTGAGCACCTCCGCCCAGATCGCCGCCAGCGTCTCTTCGATCTCGCCTTGCGGCGCCTCATAGCCGTGTGTGACGTAAGCCTGTCCCTGCGGCGCCGGCAGCGCCTTGCGATCGAGCTTGCCGTTCGGCGTCAGCGGCAAGGCGTCCAGCACCACAAAGGCCGACGGCAACATGAAGTCCGACAGGCTGCGCGCCAGTTCTTCGCTCAGTGCGGCGATATCGAGCTGCGCGCCTTCGCGCGCCACCACGTAGGCCACCAGGCGCTGGTCGCCCGGCTGGTCCTCGCGCGCCAGCACCACCGCCTCGCGCACATCCGCGCAAGCCGACAGCTTGGTCTCGATCTCGCCCAGCTCGACGCGAACGCCACGGATCTTGACCTGGAAGTCATTGCGGCCCAGGTACTCGATCGTGCCATCGGCCAGATGCCGCGCCAGGTCGCCCGTCCTGTACATGCGAGCCTCCGGCGCGCCGGCGAACGGGTCGGCCACGAAGCGCTCCGCCGTCATCTCCGGCAGGTTCAGATAGCCGCGCGCCAGGCCGGCGCCGCCGATGTACAACTCACCGGCCACGCCCAGCGGCACCGGCTGGCGCCGCGCATCGAGGATATAGACCACGGTGTTGGCGATCGGACGGCCGATCGGCGAGCGATCCACCGCATCGGCATCGGCCGCCACGCAAGCGTGGAAGGTCGAGTCGCCGTTCGCCTCGGACGAGCCATAGAAGTTATACAGCCGCACACCGGGACAGGCCGCGAGCGTCCGCGCGATCAGGTCGCGCGACAGGCGCGCGCCGCTGCTCACCAGCGTCTTCAGCGCCCCCAGCGCGCCGGCGTCGGCCGCCAGCAAGGCCTCCAGCAACGACGGCACCAGCGTCAGGTGGCTGATGTCGCCTTGCGCGATCCGCGCCGCCATGCGTTCGACGTCGCGCCCCAGATCATGGTCGAACACCGCCAAAGTCCCCCCGGCCAGCAGGGTTTGCAGCACCTCCGATACCGAGTCGACAAAGCCGATGCTGGTCTTGAAGGCCGTCACCGGCGCCTGTTCGAAGATGTCGCGCACCGCCCACAACAGACGGTTGCGCAGGCCGACGCCAGTGTTGGCGACACCCTTGGGCACTCCGGTCGAGCCGGAGGTATAGATCACGTAGGCCAGGTTGTTCGCCGTCAGGGCCAGCCGATCCAGGTTGTCGCCAGCCTGATCGCGCCACTGTGCGCCCGCTTCATCCAGCTCGGCACAAGGCAGCCCGCCAGCCATGCCGGCCAGCGCCGCCCGTCCCGAGGCGTCGTACAGCACCGCCAGCGGCGCGCTGTCGGCCAGCATGTAAGCCAGCCGCTCCTGTGGATAGGCAGGGTCCAGCGGCACGTAGCAGCCGCCCGCCTTCAAGGTGGCCAGCATCGCCACCACCAGTTCCAGGCCACGGCCGGCGCAGATCGCCACCCGCGCCTCCGGCGCCACGCCCAGCGCGCGCAGGTGGCGCGCCAGCTGATTGGCGCGGGCGTTAAGCTGGGCGTAAGTGTGGACCCGCCCATCGTGCGTCACGGCCGGCGTATCCGGCGTGCGCAGCACCTGCTGTTCGAACAGCTCATGCACGCACAGATCCTGCGCCAGTTCGCGCTGCGTGGCGTTCCAGCCCGCCAGCAGCAGCTGGCGTTCGGCCGCCGGCAGTGGGTCGATTGTGCAAAGACCGGTTTCCGGCGCCGTCTCCAGCGCTGTCACCAGGCCTTCCAGCGCCGCCTGCATGTAGCCGCAGACGCGCGCCGCCGACACCGAGCGGTCGACCTGCGCGGTCAGGCGGAAGCCAGCACCCAGGTCATCCACGGACAGCGTCAGCGGGAAGTTGGTACGTTCCTCGGCTACGATCACCTCCATGCCTTCCCACCCCGCCCCTGCCTTGCCTTCCGTAGTGTCAGTCGGGAGAATGTGGCGATAGTTCAGCAGCGACGAGAACAGCGGCAGCGGCGCGGCTACGCCGCTGCAGCGCTGCGCCAGGGTCAATGGCGCATGTTCGTGACGCAGCAACTGCGTCAGCAGCGCATGGGTGCCGCGCACGCCATCCTCGACGCCTTGCTCATCGACGTCAATCCGCACCGGCAGGGTATTGATAAACATACCCAGCGCCCGATCGGAACCAGCGCCCCCCTGCATGCGGCCGAACAGCACCGTGCCAAACACCACGCTCCGGCGGCCCGTCAGTTTCGTCAGCACCCGCGCCCAGGCCAGGTGCATCAGGCTGGCCGTGCTGACGCCCAAGCCGCGCGCCTGGGCACGCAGACGGTTCGCCAGCTCGTCCGGCAGCGCCAGTTTGAGCTCCTCGATCTGCGAACCATCGCCCTGGACATCAAGCAGACCGTATGGCGCGCTCGGCTCGTCGATATCGGCCAGCATCCGCGTAAAGAAGGCCTCATGTTCCTGCGGGCTCACCCCCAGCCGCGCTTGCGCGACGAAGTTACGGAACGGGAGAGGCTGCGGCAGCCGCTCCACCTGCCCTTGCTGGATCAGGCGGATTTCCTCGATCAGGATATCAAGCGTTGTGTGGTCGATCGCCAGATGGTGCATCAGCAATTGCAGCAACCAGCGGCCTTGGGTGCGGTCTTCGCTGACGAATCCGCGCATGAGCGGTCCCTGTCGCACATCAAGTCTGTAGGAGCGCGGATGGTAGCGCGCATTCAGCTGCTCCGCGATGTCGCCCGCCGCAGCGTCGAGAGTGACTTCCTCCACAGGCAGCGGCGCATGACGCCACACCACCTGCACCGGTTCGGCCAGGCCGTCCCATAGCATTGCGGTGCGCAGGATATCGTGGCGGTCGATCACCACTTGCAAGGTCGCCAGGAAGCCGTCCAGGCGCGCACGCGTATCGAACTCTATCAGCGTCGGCAACAGGTAGGCGTCGCCCTCCCGCTGCATCATGTGATGGAACAGTATCCCGCTTTGCAGCGGCGCCAGAGGATAGATGTCCTGGATATTGGCGCCGCCGCCCGGCACCGCCGCGACGATGCCGTCGATATCCTGCTGGCTCAGTTGCACCAGCGGCAGCATGTCCGGCGTGATCGCCTCGCAACCGTCGACGATGCCGTTGGCCGGCACCAGCACGTCGATCGCACCGCCGCCGCCGGCCAGCGCCGCGATGGTCGGTGTGCCGAACAGCGCACGCACGTCGGTCTGCACGCCGGCCCGGCGCATGCGCTCGATCAGCGCCACCGCCAGCAGCGAATGGCCGCCCAGTTCGAAGAAGTTGTCGTGGCGGCCGACCCGTTCCAGTTTCAGCAGCTCGGCCCAGATCGCCGCCAGCGTTGTTTCGGTCTCTCCCTGCGGCGCCTGGTAGCCGCGCGCCACATACGCTTGCGCATCCGGCGCCGGCAGCGCCTTGCGATCGAGCTTGCCGTTCGGCGTCAGCGGCAAGGATGGCAGCGCCACGAAGGCGGCAGGCACCATGTAGTCCGACAGCGTCAGCGCCAGTTCTTCGCGCAACGCCGTGATATCGAGCGGCGCCCCGTCGCGCGCCACCACGTAGGCCACCAGGCGCTTGTCGCCCGGCTGGTCCTCGCGCGCCAGCACCGCCGCCTCGCGCACTCCGGCGCAGGCCGACAGCCTGGTCTCGATCTCGCCCAACTCGATGCGGAAGCCGCGGATCTTGA
>NZ_JAHTGR010000055.1:0-5454 GCF_019166075.1 Duganella violaceipulchra
ACGGCGCCCCCGCCCTGCTGGCCCTGCCCACCGACCGGCCACGGCCGGCCGTGCAGCGCTACGCCGGCGCCAGCGTCGCGCTGACCCTGCCCGCCGCCCTCAGCGCCGAGCTGCGCGCCCTGGCCGGACGCCACGGCGCCACCCTGTTCATGACCATGCTGGCCGGCTGGGCCGCGCTGCTGGCCCGCCTCGGCGGCCAGGACGACATCGTGGTCGGCACCCCGGTGGCCAACCGCCAGCGCCGCGAAGTCGAGGACGTGATCGGCTTCTTCGTCAACACCCTGGCGCTGCGTGTGCGCCTGCACGACGACCCGAGCGTGAGCGAGCTGCTGCAACAGGTCGCCCACACGGCGCTGGACGCCTACGCCCACCAGGACCTGCCGTTCGAGCAGGTGGTCGAGGCGCTGCAGCCGGTGCGCAGCATGAGCCACAGCCCGCTGTTCCAAACCATGCTGACCTGGAACAACGCCCCGGCCGGCGCGCTGCTGCTGCCCGGCCTGCAACTGGCCGCGCTGCCGGCCGAGCAACTGAGCGCGCAGTTCGACCTGTCGCTGACGCTGGCCGACGACGGCGTCGTCATCGGCGGCCACATCGACTACGCCACCGACTTGTTCGAGCACGCCAGCGTCGAACGCATCGCCGGCCACTTCCAGACCCTGCTGGCGGCCATGACGGC
Source organism: Duganella violaceipulchra (assembly GCF_019166075.1). Lineage (NCBI taxonomy): Bacteria > Pseudomonadati > Pseudomonadota > Betaproteobacteria > Burkholderiales > Oxalobacteraceae > Duganella > Duganella violaceipulchra. Next base: position 677 of record NZ_JAHTGR010000055.1, read on the forward strand.
CGACCCGCGGCAGCGCGTCGGCGCGCTGGCCCTGTTGACGCCGGACCAGCGCCACCAGCTGCTGACCGGCTTCAACGCCAGCGGCGCCGACTACCCGCGCGACCAGCTGCTGCACCAGGCCTTCGAGGCGCAAGCGGCCGCGCGGCCGGACGCCATCGCCCTGGTGTGCGAGGGCCACAGCCTGAGCTACGGCCAACTGAACCGCCGCGCCAACCAGCTGGCCCACCATCTGCTGGCGCGCGGCGTGCGCCCCGGCGACCGTGTCGCCGTCTGCCTCGAACGCGGCCTCGACCTGGTGGCCGCCCTGCTGGCCATCCTCAAGGCCGGCGCCGCCTATGTGCCGGTCGATCCGGCCTACCCGGCCGAGCGCATCGCCCACATGCTGGCCGACAGCGCCCCGGCCGCCGTGCTGACGCAGCGGTCCCTGCTGGACACCCTGCCCGCCGGCGCAGCCGCGCTGGCCATCGACGACGCCGCCGAAGCGGCCGCCATCGCCGCCCGCGCCGACGTCAATCCCGACCCCGCCGCGCTGGGTCTGCACGCCGGCCACCTGGCCTACATCATCTACACCTCCGGCTCGACCGGCCTGCCCAAGGGCGTCATGGTCGAGCATGCCAACCTGCTCAATTTCCTGCACAGCATGCGGCAAGCGCCCGGCATCGCGCAGGACGACGTCGTGCTCAGCGTGACCTCGGTATCGTTCGACATCGCCGCGCTGGAACTGTATCTGCCGCTGATGGTCGGCGCCCGCATCATCCTGGCCGTCGCCGCGGCGGCGGCCGATCCGCGGCAACTGGCCGCGCTGCTGCAAACCCACCACGTCAGCCTGATGCAGGCCACGCCGTCAACCTGGCGCATGCTGCTCGCGCACGGCTGGCCGGCGGGCGCGGAAAGCCTCAAGGTGCTGTGCGGCGGCGAGGCCCTGCCCGCCGATTTGCTGCAGCAACTGCTGCGCCACGTACCGGCCGTATGGAATCTGTACGGCCCCACCGAGACCACGGTCTGGTCTACCCTGCGCAGGCTGGCCGCGGCGGACCCGCGGCCTTCGATCGGCCGCCCGATCGCCAACACCCAGGTCTACCTGCTGGACCGGCACATGGAACCGGTGCCGCAGGGCGTGGCCGGCGAACTCTACATCGGCGGCCACGGCGTCGCGCGCGGCTACCTGAACCGTCCCGAGCTCACCGCCGAACGTTTCGTGAACCATCCCTTCAGCGCCACCGCCGGCGCCCGCCTGTACCGGACCGGCGACCTGGCCCGCTACCTGGCCGACGGCGATATCGAATACCTGGGCCGCAACGACTTCCAGCTCAAGCTGCGCGGCTTCCGCATCGAACCCGGCGAAATCGAAACGGCGCTGGCGGCGCTGCCCGGCGTCAGCGCCGCGCTGGTGGTGGCGCGCGAGGACCTGCCGGGCGACGTGCGCCTGGTGGCCTACATCGTCGCCGAGTCCGCGCTTGACGGCGCGCACTTGCGCGCGGCGCTGGCCGGCACGCTGCCCGACTACATGGTGCCGGCGCATTTCGTCGCGCTCGAACGCCTGCCGCTGACCGCCAACGGCAAGCTCGATCGCAGCCGCCTGCCCGCCCCCGACCTCGACCACGCCGACGACGGCGCCCACGTGGCGCCGGCCACGCCGACCGAGACCGCGCTGGCCGCGCTGTGGTCCGAGGTGCTGCAGCGCGAGCGCATCGGCAGCACCGACGACTTCTTCCATCTGGGCGGCCATTCCCTGCTGGCCGTGCAGCTGACGGCCAAGGTGCGCGCGCGATTCGGACTGGACTTCCCGCTGCGCGCGCTGTTCGACGCGCCCACGGTGGCCGCCATGGCGCGGCGTATCACGCTGCTGCGCGCCGACGGCGCCGGCGCCGCCGGGCCATCGATCACGCCGGTGGACCGGACGGCCGCGCTGCCGCTGTCGTATGCGCAAAAGCGCTTCTGGTTCCTGGAACAATACGCCGCCGGCCAGGGCTACTACAGCGCGCCGCTGGCGCTGACCCTGAACGGCCCGCTGGCGCTGGCGGTGTTCCGGCGGGTCTTTGCCACGCTGATCGCGCGCCACGAACCGCTGCGCACCGTGTTCGTGCAAGAGGATGGCGTGCCGCGCCAGCGCATCCTGCCGGCGCTGACGCTGGACTTGCCGCTGATCGACCTGAGCATGCTGGAAGCGGCGCCGCGCGAGGCGGCGATCCGCCAGCATATCGCCGCCGAAGCGGCCACGCCGTTCGACCTGGCGGCCGGCCCGCTGCTGCGCACCCGGCTGCTCAAACGCCGCGACGACGAGCACGTCTTCCTGCTGACCCTGCACCACATCCTGTACGACGGCTGGTCGATGGGGGTGCTGGTGGACGAATTCACGCGCCTGTACGCCGCCTTCAGCGCCGGCCGCGATTCGCCGCTGGCGCCGCTGCCGATCCAGTACGCCGACTACACCTGGTGGGAACAACAGCAACTGTCCGGCGTCCACCTGGCGCAACAGCTCGACTATTGGAAACAGGAGCTGGCCGGCGCCCCCGCGCTGCTGGCCCTGCCCACCGACCGGCCACGGCCGCCGCGCATGGGCCACGACGGCGCCAGCCACCGGCTGCTGCTGCCGCCGGCGCTGGCCGCGCGCCTGGCGGCGCTGGGGCGGCGCCACCAGGCCACCCTATTCATGGTCCTGAGCGGCGTCTACAACGTGCTGCTGCACCGCTACACCGGCCAGGACGATCTGTGCATCGGCGCGCTGTCGGCCAACCGGCCGGCGCAGACCGAATCGCTGATCGGCATCTTCGTCAACATCATCGCCCTGCGCAGCACCATCACGGCGGACGACACCTTTGAAACGCTGCTGGCGCGCACCCGCGACAAGCTGCTGGCGGCCTACGACATGCGGATGCCGTTCGAACTGCTGCTGCACCACGTGGCCACCGAACGCAGCGGCGCCTACCTGCCGTTCGCGCAGGTGGCGCTGAACTTCCGCAGCGAGTTCGACCCGCAGGCCATCGTGCAGCACGGCGGCGCCGGCGGCCTGGCCATCACCGGCCAGCACGCCGGCAGCGTCACCCACGCCCACTTCGACCTGAAACTGGAAATGGCGCTGGAGACGGCCGGCCTGCGCATCGACATCGAATACAGCACCGAACTGTTCGACGCCGCCACCATCGAACGCATGGCCGGCCATTTCGCGCAGTTGCTGGAAGGCGTGGCCGCCGATCCGGCCCAACCGTTGCGCACGCTGCCGATGCTCAGCGCGCAGGAGCAGCGGCAATTGCTGGTCGATTTCAACGACACCGCCACCGCCTATCCGCCGCAACTGCTGGTGCACCAGCTGTTCGAAGCCCAGGCCCAGGCCAGCCCGGACGCGGTCGCGCTGCGCTGCGCCGATCAGCAGCTCAGCTACGGCGAACTCAATGGCCGCGCCAACCAGCTGGCCCACCGCCTGCGCTCGCTCGGCGTGGGACCGGAGATCCTGGTTGGCGTCTGCGCCGAGCGTTCGCCGGAGATGGTGATCGCGCTGCTGGCCGTGCTCAAGGCCGGCGGCGCCTATGTGCCGCTCGATCCGGGCAACCCACCGGCCCGGCTGGCCCATATGCTGGACGACGCCAGCCCGGCGCTGGTGCTGGCCCAACAGCATTTGCTGGCCTGCCTGCCGCCGGCCGCGCCGGTGCTGCTGCTGGACGCGCCGGCGCCGCAGCACTATCCGTCGGACAATCCGCGCGTGCTCAACCGCCCCACCGACCTGGCCTACGTGATCTACACCTCGGGCTCCACCGGCCTGCCCAAGGGAGCGATGAACCAGCACGACGGCGTGGTCAACCGGCTGCTGTGGGCGCAGCAGCAGTTCGCGCTCCAGGCGGACGACCGCGTGCTGCAAAAAACCCCGTTCGGCTTCGACGTCTCGGTGTGGGAATTCTTCCTGCCACTGCTGGCCGGCGCCCAACTGGTGCTGGCCCGTCCCGAGGGCCACCAGGACCCGCTCTACCTGGCGCAGCTGATCGAACAGTGCGGCATCACGGTGCTGCATTTTGTGCCGTCCATGCTGCACACCTTTATCGAGCAGGCGCCGGCCGCAAGCTGCCGCAGCATCCGCCACCTGCTCTGCAGCGGCGAAGCCTTGCCGCATGCGCTGCAGGCAAGGGTGCGCGCCGCGCTGCCGGCGCTGGCGCTGCACAACCTGTACGGCCCCACCGAGGCGGCGGTCGACGTCACTTATTGGCACTGCGCCGACAGCGGCGAGACGGGTCCGGTGCCGATCGGCCGGCCGATCGCCAACACCCGCATCCACATCCTCGACGCCGGCCTGCAACCGGTGCCGATCGGCGTGGCGGGCCAGCTCCACATCGGCGGGGTCCAGGTCGGCCGCGGCTACCTGAACCGCCCCGAGCTGACCGCCGAACGCTTCATCGCCGACCCGTTCAGCGACCGCCCCGGCGAGCGCCTGTACCAGACCGGCGACCTCGGCCGCTGGCTGCCGGACGGCGGCATCGAATACCTGGGCCGCAACGACTTCCAGCTCAAGATCCGCGGCTTCCGCATCGAACTCGGCGAGATCGAAGCGCGCCTGGCCGCCTGCGACGGCGTGCGCGAGGCGGTGGTCGTGGCCCGCGACGACAGCCCCGGCGAGCGCCGCCTGGTGGCGTATCTGGTGGCCGAGGCCGGCGCGCAGGAATCTGCCGCCGCGCTCGACCCGGCCACGCTGCGCGCCGCGCTGGCGACCCGGTTGGCCGACTACATGCTGCCGGCCGCCTACGTGGTGCTGGCGGCGCTGCCGCTGACCCCGAACGGCAAGCTCGATC
>NZ_JAHTGR010000056.1:0-5331 GCF_019166075.1 Duganella violaceipulchra
CTACTTGCGTAGCGCCTATTTCATTACTTCTTGTGAACATTTGATATTTTAAGTATCAGCAGGACTAGCCTGCTGTGCACTTTCATCAAACGTCCACACTTATCGACTGTAAATTTTTAAAGAACTTATTCGGTACTGCTTGCTGAAGAAGCGTTGTGTTCATCAGCGAAGAGGCAAGAGTATGAAGCGTTTCGTCCATCTCGTCAAGCTCTACTTTTTCCCACTTCACTCGGCATTTACATGCGTCGTTCTGCGAGGGGGCGAACTATAGCAAGGGTGTAGTAATTCTGTCAAACGTTATTAATGACAATATCAACGCGCTTATGCACATCCTCGGCAAACGCGAGGAACTCGCGCATCTCTTCCGGCTGCGACACATCCAGCGCATACCATTCGGCTGAGCCGCCGGCCCTGCGTATCTCCGTGACCAGCGCGTGCAGCTTGCTGGAGCGTCGCGCACCCAGCACCACATGATGCCCTTCGCCCGCCAACTGGCGAGCGGTCGCCGGACCGCAGCCCCGGCTGGCGCCGGCAATCAGGATAACCTTACGAATTGTTTGTACAGTAGCAGTCATGGCGCGGTCCTTTCGATGGCAGTAACACCAGACTGCATCTTACGGAATCAGGCCCATGCTGCGAATGCACACGACTATGCACTTATTGCCTAATCCTATAGATCGGTGTGTACATGGTGGCGATGAGGCCGGGAATGATGGATCATTCCTATTCATCACAGCATTTGAGAGGGAACGGACGTGGAACGCATGATCGCACTGCATCAACAGTTGGCGCGCAACGAGGGCTACACCTTATCGGCGCTCGACGACGTCCGGCTGACCCGCTCGAATTGCAGCTCAACCAAGACCCCGGCCATGTCGGATCCCTGCATCGCCATCGTGTTGCAAGGGCGCAAGCGCGCCTACTTCGGGGGCGACGTGCTCCAGTTCGACGCCGAGCATTACCTGGTAGTCGCCGTGCCCATGCCCTTCACCAGCACCACCGACGCCACGCCGGATGAGCCGTTCCTGGGCCTGTCGATCCGGGTCGACCGCACCACCCTTGCGGACCTGATGTTTGCCATCGACCAGACCGACAACGAAGTGCCGGCCATGCCCAAGGGCATGATGACCACCCGCATGGATGAACGCCTGAGCGAAACCGTGCTGCGCCTGCTCGAAGCCTTGAATTCGCCGCTGGAAGCGCGCGTGCTCGGTCCGGCAATCGTGCGCGAAATTTGCTACCGCGTGCTGATGGGGGAACAGGGCGCCGCCATGCGTGCGGCGCTGACCAACCAGGGCCAGTTCGGCCGGATCGCCAAGGCGCTGCGCCGCATCCATGCCGACTATTCAGCCGACATCGACGTCGGCATGCTGGCCGCCGAAGCGAACATGAGCGTGCCGGCCTTTCACGTGCATTTCAAGTCGGTCACGCACTGCTCGCCGATCCAATACCTGAAATCTGCCCGCCTGCACCAGGCACGGCTGTTGATGGCGCGCAGCGACATGACGGCCCAATCCGCCTCGGCCCAGGTCGGCTACGAAAGCCCCTCGCAATTCAGCCGGGAATTCAAGCGCTTCTTCGGCCGCAGTCCCGGCGAAGAAGCCAGCGCCATGCGCCGCCTGCTGGCGGTCCAGCCGGCGGAACCGGCAAGATTGCTTTAAAAATAAGTTGCAGGTACTATTCGGTTACTGACGGAATTGAAAATTAGTCAACTCCGTCCCGGTAGTACCACTTCATATCAGGAGCAATATGCGACATATCATTATCGGAGCCGCGACGCTCGCGACGCTGCTGTCGGCGGCGGCGCCGGCCTTCGCCGGGCCTGGCTTCGAACCGGGCGTTTATGCCGAAATCATCGGCGGCCGGACTTCGGTCACCTCCAAGTACGCCGCCAACGGCGACGACATTTCCCTCGGCGCCGGACTGGGCTACCAGTACACGCCGAACTTCGGCTTCGAAGTCTATACCCGCAGCCTGAGCTTCATCCCTCTCGTGGCGGCGGTGTCGGCGCCTGGCTACTATCCCGACCAGCATTCCGGGATTGCCGCCATCGGCACCATGCCTCTGAACGAAAGCTTCAGCCTGCTGGGCCGCGCCGGCGTGGGCCGCACAACCATGAAAGCGAACCGCAACACGATGAGCGACCGCACCGACACCGATGCAGTGGTCGGCGTCGGCGTGCGCTATGCCATCAACCGCAACTTCTCGCTGAGTCTGGAAGGCACCTACCTGAGCAAGAGCGAAGTTTCGATCTATACTTTCGGCGCCCGCTACCAGTTCTGAAACGCTTAACGCTGCATGCCTGGATACAGCCGCGCCAGCGTGGCTGACGCGATGCGCTGAACAAGCGGCTGGATCAGGCTCATAGCTGGTTCGGCCGCATGATCAGCGCGCGCACTCCGCCACAACGCCAGTAGTTCCGCATCGTGTTGTGCGACCATCTGTTCCACCTCGCTCTGCCAGAACGCCGGCGACTCCCCTTCGATAAAATCACCACGGCCGCGGCCAAAATGCGCGACCGCCAGATAGCGCAATACGCCAGCCACCACCAGTGTGCGCATGAAGGCGTCGGTAAATTGCATGGTCGCCTGTTGGCGATCGGTGCTGGAATTGAATCCCCAGGCCGCGCCGGCAAAGGTCAACGCCCCCACCACGCCGCCGAGCAGCGCGCCGCCACCAAGACTCAGGCCGCCAGACAGCAGGTCGGCCGACAGGCCGGTCGCGGCGCCGGAAATCATCGCGCCCAGCAAGCCAGCCTGCGCCTGGTCGATCGGCGCGCGCACCGAAAAATTGTCGCGCACCCTGGCGTTGATCTTGACGGCGTCGGCAGGATCAAGCTGATGCAGGATCAGCAGCTCGCGCGTCATCGTCGCAGTCGCCTGGTTCAGGCGCGCGACGAAGGCAGCCATTGCACGGTCCTGCCGTTGTTGCTCTTCATTCTTTCCGATGCCCACCACTTTCAGCGCCGACTTGAGCACACTCCTGGCTTCGGTTTCGATGACCTCGCTATCCCGCACTGCCAGCACCAGCTGCCTGGCCAGCGACTGCATGGCCTGTTCATAGCGCTGCGCATTGTTTGCCTCCCAAACGGCGAGCAGACGACCATACCCCGCTTGCATAGGCTCGCTCAGCTGCTTGCCTACCGCCGCGTAGAAAACCCTTTCATGTATCCAGCAGCGCGCGAACGCATCAAGCGGCAACACTTCGCGCACCGCCGGATACTGGCCCAGATAATCGCGCCATCTGGCCTGCTCCGCTTGCTCCTGCGCCGCCGGGCGCGGCGGCCCCATCTGATTGAGCAGCACCAGCACCGGCTTACCCAGCCAGGCCAGGATCTGCATTTCCGCAGGCAGGTAGCCGGCATCTTCGGGCGGCTCGGCGGAGTTCACCAGATAGAGCACGACATCGGCCGCATCCTTGGCGGCGCGCAGCGCTTGCTGACTCAGCCAGAACGGGCGGTCGCCGTGGCGATCGATGACTTCGCGCAGAAACCAGCCGATCGGATTACCCGATTGCGCCAGCCGCTTCAGCAGACGCACCGAATCGCCGAAGCCGGGCGTGTCCCACAGCTGCAAGGTATCGCCCTCCGGCGTCTCGAGCAGCGTATGCGATTCGGCGAAGATCGTCACATGCGCGGCATCGCGCACTTCGCCAACATCCCGGCCGATCAAGGTGCGCGCCAGCGTGGTCTTGCCGTTGTTGGTGTGCGAGATCAGCGCAAGCTGAATGGGTGCGGATTTATTCATGAGGCTTCAACAGGTTGACGACCTCGGTCCTGACTTGATGGAAGGCGCAAAATTGCTGCCACAGCGCGGTACGTTCAGCGAGACGCGCGCGTGCATCGGCCTGCTTGCCCATGCGTTCGAGATAGGAGGATTCGTCCAGCAAGGCGATGATCTCGCGCGGTGATGAGGCCACCAGATAATCAAGCAGCGCGCCGTGGTTTTCCCTCTCCGGCGTGGCCGACAAATTGAATAGCACCGCCGTGGTGTCCACGCTCAGGTCGACATCCCGCAAAGCCGATTGCGGTTCCGTGCCGTACGCAATGGGAGGCCGCAGCATCAAGCGGCCTTGCTCGCCGAACAGCGTGACAGCGATTTGCGCCAGGCTCTTGTGGCGTGTTTCGTCAACAGTAAAACTGTACGGCAGCACACGCAGCGTACCGCCGGCGGCGATGCCGACACCTCCGCCGAGTTTGCGAAAATATGGCTGATCCAGATCCAGCGGAAAGCGCTGCGCCCATCGCACGGCGCGCCAGTGGCCGAGCGCAGCCAACAGCAGACGCGGCAGCACTACCAGTAACAGCATGGTGGCGGCGTACAAATGCACCCAGCGCGCGCCGCCTTCGGCCGCCGTGGTTTGCGGGAAGCGCAGCGCGGCCACCTCGGCGAGCGAAAAATCCTGAAGTTGAAATATGGCGACCGCCGGCGCGAACAATATCGACAGCAGGGTATGCACCTGGCTGGCGTCGAGGAAGGTACTTTCCCAACCGGCCGCGTATTGCGACCAGAGGCCGCGCGCATACAAGGAGGCCAGTGCGCCGAACGCAAACATCGCCGCACTCAGATGGATGGTGCGGCTCAGGCGCGCTGCGGTAAGCCTGGCGCTTAGTTGCGTCCATTCGGCAGAAAAACTCAGCAATGCGGATGCCAACACCTGCGGCAATTTGCGTGGCAAGCCAGGTTTGCTTGGCCTCCGCAAGTTCGACCAGGCCGGCCGGCGCGCAGGCATCAATAACCAGGCGAGCATGCACAGATAGACCAGCATGTTCCATGCGACGATCAACAACAGCGGTGCCGACAGCAGGTCGACGCCGTGCGGATCGGTGATGCGGTCAAGGCCGGCGCCGAGCAGCAGCGCGATGATGGGCAAGGCAAGCGAGAACGCCTTCCAGCCGTGGCGCTGTTTGGCGAAGGCGGCAAACGCGGGGGTGCGTTCAGCGATGCGTTTGAGCATGAGTTCTGAGCGCTGCTGCAAGAAATCGTCGGCCGTTACTTCGGCCTGCTTGCCGGAGGCTTGCCATTGCGCGAGTTCGCGCGCACTGCGGCTGGCGTACATGCGATCGTCGTCGCTAAGAATTTCTTTATTCTGGTCGGCCATCTCGATGGCACGCACCAGTACAACGTCTCTTGCAGTGTGTTCGTTCATGTCGAGAGTATATCTCCGAACGCAAAAAAGCCCGCTCAGATCACTGAGCGGGCTTCTTCTTATAACTAGCCTGACGATAACCTACTTTCACACTGGTTGCAGCACTATCATCGGCGCAAAGTTGTTTCACGGTCCTGTTCGGGATGGGAAGGGGTGGGACCAACTTGCTATGGTCATCAGGCA
>NZ_JAHTGR010000057.1:0-5247 GCF_019166075.1 Duganella violaceipulchra
ACTGGGCGGCCACTCGCTGCTGGCGGTGGCGCTGATCGAGCGCATGCGCCGGGCCGGCGTGCAGACCGACGTGCGTGCGCTGTTCGGCACACCGACCATCGCGGCGCTGGCCGCCGGCGGCGGTGCGGTCGACGTGGTGGTGCCGGCCAACGGCATCGTCGACGGTTGCGCGGCGATCACGCCGGACATGCTGCCGCTGGTGCAACTGAGCCAGCAGGAGATCGACGGCATCGTCGCGGCGGTGCCGGGCGGCGGCGCCAATATCCAGGACATCTATCCGCTGGCGCCCTTGCAGGAAGGGATCTTGTTCCACCACATGATGCAGGGCGAGGGCGACGCCTACATCATGCCGACGCTGATCGAGTTCGACACCCGCGTGCGGCTGGATGGCTTCCTCGGCAGTTTGCAGACCGTGATCGACCGCCACGACATCCTGCGCACCGCGGTGCTGTGGGAAGGCCTGGCCGAACCGGTGCAGGTGGTGCTGCGCTCGGCGCGCATGCTGGTCGAGGAGATCGTCCTGGCGCCGGCCGACGGCGAAATCGCCGCGCAGCTGGGCGACCGTTACGACCCGCACCACTACCGTATCGACGTGCGCCAGGCGCCGCTGCTGCGCGCCTTCCTGTGCGAGGACCGCGCCAACGGCCGCTGGCTGTTGCAACTGCTGACGCACCACCTGGCGATCGACCATACCACGCTGGAAATCCTGGTCGAGGAAATCCGCACCATCCAGCTGGGCCGCGAGGCCGAGCTGCCACGGGCGCTGCCGTTCCGTAACTTCATCGCCCAGGCGCGCCTGGGGGTGAGCCGCGCCGAGCATGAGGCTTTCTTCACGCAGATGCTGTCCGATATCGACGAGCCGAGCGCGCCATACGGCCTGCTGGACGTGCGCGGTGACGGCTCGCGGATCAACGAGGCGGTACTGCGAATGCCGACCGACCTGGCCGGCCGCCTGCGTGCGCAGGCGCGCGCGCAAGGCGTCAGTGCCGCCAGCCTGATGCACCTGGCCTGGGCGCAGGTGCTGGCGCGCCTGTCGGGACGCCGCGACGTGGTGTTCGGCACGGTGCTGTTCGGACGTATGCAGGGCGGCGCTGGTTCCGACCGGGTGCTGGGCATGTTCATCAATACTCTGCCGCTGCGCATCAGCGTCGACAGCCAGAGTGTTGGCCAGAGCGTGCAGGTTGTGCACGCGCTGCTGACGCAGTTGCTGCGGCACGAGCATGCGTCGCTGGCCCTGGCCCAGCGCTGCAGCGGCGTGGCGGCGCAGACGCCGTTGTTCTCGTCGCTGCTGAACTACCGCCATAGCGCGACCGCCATCGGCGGCACGGAGCAGCAGTCCAGCAGCGGCTGGGACGGGGTGGAAATCGTGGGGCAAGAGGAGCGCACCAACTATCCGCTGACCTTGTCGGTGGACGATCTGGGCGAAGACTTCGTCTTGACGGTGCAGGTCGATCAATCGATATCGGCCGAGCGCGTGGGCGCCTATGTCCAGGAGGCTCTGGCACAACTGGTGAACGCGCTGGAAACCCGGCCGGCGGCGGCGCTCGACGCGCTGAACGTGCTGCCGCAGGATGAACTGCGGCTGATGCTGGAGCAATGGAACGCCACGGACGCGGCGCGGGAACCTGAGCTTTGCCTGCATGAGCTGTTCGAGCGCCAGGCGGCGGCGAGCCCGGAGGCGGTGGCCGTGAACGATGAGCGCGACAGCCTGAGCTACCGCCAGCTCAACGAGCGGGCCAACCAGCTGGCGCACCATCTGGCGGCGCTGGGTGTGGCGCCGGACGTGCGGGTGGCGGTGTGCGCCGAGCGCGGCGTGGGCATGGTGGTGGCCTTGCTGGCCATCCTGAAGGCGGGTGGTTGCTACGTGCCGCTCGACCCGGATTATCCGCATGAACGGCTGGCCTACATGCTGGCCGACAGCGCGCCACTGGCGGTGCTGCTCGACGGCGCCGGCCGGCAGGCGCTGGACGGCATCGGCGGCGATGCGCCCCGCATCGACCTGGAGGCGCAGGATGGGCCATGGCGCGCGCAGGCCGTGCACAATCTGGCGCGGGGGGCGCTGACGCCGTCGCATCTGGCCTACGTGATCTACACCTCCGGTTCGACCGGGCAGCCGAAGGGCGCGATGAACGCGCACGCGGGCGTGGTCAACCGCATTGTGTGGATGCAGCAGGCCTACGCGCTCAGCGCGCGGGACGTGGTGCTGCAAAAGACGCCGTTCAGTTTTGACGTATCGGTGTGGGAATTCTTCTGGCCGCTCAGTTGCGGCGCGCGGCTGGTGATGGCCAGGGCGCAGGGACACAAGGACCCGGCGTATCTGAGCGAGACCATCGAACGGGAAGGCGTCACGACGCTGCACTTCGTGCCGTCGATGCTGCAGGTGTTCCTGGAACACGGGCGGTTGAACGCTTGCGGCAGCGTGACGCGGGTGGTGTGCAGTGGCGAGGCCTTGCCGGCGGCGCTGGCGCAGCGCCTGCATGGCGGCCTGCCGGGCGCGCAGCTCTACAATTTGTACGGCCCCACCGAGGCGGCGGTCGATGTCACGGCCTGGACCAGCGTGGCGGGCGATACGCGCGCCATGGTGCCGATCGGGCGGCCGATCGCCAACACCCGCATCTACCTGCTTGATGAGGCGATGCGTCCGGTTCCGCTGGGCGTGGCCGGCGAGCTGTATATCGGCGGCGTGCAGGTGGGGCGCGGTTATCTGCATCGACCGGAACTGACGGCGCAACGCTTCGTTGCCGATCCGTTTGCCGGCGTGGCCGAAGCGAAGCTGTACAAGACGGGCGACCTGGCGCGCTTCCTGGACGATGGCAATATCGAATACCTGGGCCGCAACGACTTCCAGGTCAAGCTCCGTGGCTTCCGCATCGAATTGGGCGAAATCGAGGCGGCGCTGGCCGCCTGCGCCGGCGTGCGCGAGGCGGTGGTGCTGGCGCGCGAAGACCAGCCGGGCGACCAGCGCCTGGTGGCCTACGTGGCGGCCCAGGACGGCATGGAGCTCGACATCGCCGCGCTGCGCGCGCAGCTGGGCCGGACGCTGTCGGAATTCATGGTGCCCGGCGCCTTCGTGGTGCTGGATGAGCTGCCGCTGACGCCGAACGGCAAGCTCGATCGCAAGGCGCTGCCGGCGCCGGACGGCGAGGCCTACGCCGCGCGCGGCTACCAGGCGCCGCAGGGCGAGACCGAAACAACGCTGGCGGCGATCTGGGCCGAGCTGCTGAAACTGGAACGGGTCGGCCGCCACGACAACTTCTTCGAACTGGGCGGCCACTCGCTGCTGGCGGTGGCGCTGATCGAGCGCATGCGCCGGGCCGGCGTGCAGACCGACGTGCGTGCGCTGTTCGGCACGCCGACCATCGCGGCGCTGGCCGTCGGCGGCGGTGCGGGCGACGTGGTGGTGCCGGCCAACGGCATCGTCGACGGCTGCGCGGCGATCACGCCGGACATGCTGCCGCTGGTGCAACTGAGCCAGCGGGAGATCGACGGTATCGTTGCGACGGTGCCTGGCGGCGCCGCCAATATCCAGGACATCTATCCGCTGGCGCCGCTGCAGGAAGGGATCTTGTTCCACCATATGATGCAGGGCGAGGGCGACGCCTACATCATGCCGACGCTGATCGAGTTCGACACCCGGGTGCGGCTGGATGGCTTCCTCGGTAGTTTGCAGACCGTGATCGACCGCCACGACATCCTGCGCACCGCGGTGCTGTGGGAAGGCCTGGCCGAACCGGTGCAGGTGGTGCTGCGCTCGGCGCGCATGCTGGTCGAGGAGATCGTCCTGGCGCCGGCCGACGGCGAAATCGCCGCGCAGCTGGGCGACCGTTACGACCCGCACCACTACCGTATCGACGTGCGCCAGGCGCCGCTGCTGCGCGCCTTCCTGTGCGAGGACCGCGCCAACGGCCGCTGGCTGTTGCAACTGCTGACGCATCACCTGGCGATCGACCATACCACGCTGGAAATCCTGGTCGAGGAAATCCGCACCATCCAGCTGGGCCGCGAGGCCGAGCTGCCACGGGCGCTGCCGTTCCGTAACTTCATCGCCCAGGCGCGCCTGGGCGTGAGCCGCGCCGAGCATGAGGCTTTCTTCACGCAGATGCTGTCCGATATCGACGAGCCGACGCTGCCATACGGCCTGCTGGACGTGCGCGGCGATGGTTCGCGCAGTGGGGAGTCGAGACAGCTGTTGCCCGCCGAATTGGCATTGCAGTTGCGCGCGCAGGCGCGCGCACACGGCGTGAGCGCCGCCAGCCTGATGCACCTGGCCTGGGCGCAGGTGCTGGCGCGCCTGTCGGGACGCCAGGACGTGGTGTTCGGCACTGTGCTGTTCGGCCGCATGCAGGGCGGCGCCGGTTCCGACCGGGTGCTGGGCATGTTCATCAACACGCTGCCGGTGCGCATCAGCACCGGGGCTGGCAGCGTCGCCCAAGGGCTGCGCGGCGCGCACACGATGCTGACGCAGTTGCTGCGGCATGAGCATGCGTCGCTGGCCCTGGCCCAGCGTTGCAGCGGCGTGGCCGCGCAGACGCCGCTGTTTTCGTCATTGCTGAACTATCGTCACAGTGCGGCGGCCGTCGCCGGCGCGGAGCAGCCGGCCGGCAGCGGCTGGGAAGGCGTTGAAATCGTCGGCGGCGAAGAGCACAACAACTACCCGCTGAGCTTGTCGGTGGACGACTTGGGGGAAGGCTTCATGCTGACCGCGCAGGCCGATCAATCCGTGTCGCCAGCGCGGGTATGCAGTTATATGCAGACGGCGCTGGAAAGTCTGGTGGCGCTGCTGGAAACCGCGCCGGAGACGCCCTTGGCGGCAGTGGACGTTCTGGCTGACGCGGAGCGTGATCAGGTTCTGTACGGGTGGAACGCAAGCGACGCCGCCTATCCGTCCGAACTGGGCGTGCACCAGGTGTTCGAACAACAGGTGGCGCTGCGGCCGCAGGCCGTGGCGCTGGTGCACGACCAAAAGACGCTCAGCTACGCGGCACTCAACGCGCAGGCCAACCGCCTGGCGCACCACCTGATCGCGCAAGGCATCGGCGCGGGCGACTGCGTGGCGACCTGCCTGGAGCGTTCGGCCGGGCTGGTCATCGCCCAACTGGCGATCCTGAAGGCCGGCGCGACCTATGTGCCGCTGGACGCGGTGCTGCCGCCGGCCCGCCAGGCGGCGATGCTGGCCGACTGCGGCGCCAGGCTGGTGCTGGCGGCGCGGACGCTGGCGCTGCCGGCGGCGCTGCCGCAGCTGCTGCT
>NZ_JAHTGR010000058.1:0-5054 GCF_019166075.1 Duganella violaceipulchra
GCGTTGAGGCTGTCTTGCTGGGCTGCTGAAGTGCTAATTTGATGCTTTCGGTTGTGCATATTGGGGACCTACCGCTGTACTCTAAATTAATCGGGTAGGTGTCTCAAGTTATATTGGCACAGAGGGGGCGGTATGGCTGCGAAGCTCGGTGTCTTTTTGTTTGTCCTTTTGATGATCGGCCGCGAAGGTGTCGAAACCGCCACCATATTGGCCACAATCGCGTCCTCCGCTAATCTTCGAAGCTTGCTTACTGGTGGACTGGTCGGTACCTTTCTAGCAGCCCTACTTTCCTTAGCTTGGACACGATTCGGTAAAAGAATAAATCTCGGAAAATTCCTCCAAGCGACGACAGTCTTTATGATTCTCTTTTCGATTCAGCTTGTGATATACGCGTTCCACGAATTTACTGAGGGTGCCGTCATTCCAGGTATCGATAACGCCCACTGGCACGTCGTCACCGAGCCATATGGACCCGACGGCGTGTACGGAGCGTGGCTTTCATATAGCTTGGTCCTCATTCCGCTGCTGTTTTTAGGGGTCTCGTTCGTGAACGTGCCCAAGCTAGTAGCCCGCTTCTCAGGCGCGTTGCGCAGTTCATGAGATGTCCGTTCCATGTGCGCCAAAAGGTCTGGAAATGCCAGCGATGCGGTTAGTGGGGACGGCGAGAGTTGATTGTTGTCGACTTTTAATGTAGTATTTTAAATGCTTTTTATTGCATTTGTGCGGGAATATACTTACCATCGTCTAAGGTAAGTCAGCGGAGAAAGAGATGAATCTGAATTTGGCTAACATTCTCATTGCAGCACTTTGGGCAGACTTGGTACTTGGAATTTCGTTTGTCGCGCAACCCGCCAAGTTCTCCACCCCAGGCTTGCCCCGACCAATCGCGCTCGCGGCGGGACGGCAAATGTTCCGAGCAATGCACGTTGCAGAGAGCGTTATTGCCGTGTGCGCAGTTGTCGTGTTGATGCTGTCTAAGCATACTCAGCCTTGGCCGATCTTCTTCGCCGTAACCATTCTCGCCACTCAGATCGCTGTACTGATGCCGCCGCTGTCCAAACGCGTTGACGCCCGCCTATCGGGCGTTGAACTGCCGAAGAGCGCGTGGCATGCCATATTTGGTGTCACCGAGGTCGCCAAATTTGCGCTGCTGCTTGCGGCGGTTATTCTGCCGTCGATGCACGGAATGGCGGCGTTCCCCTAAGTACCTTTTATCCAGAAAATGTAGTTCAACCTAAAACATAACGGCCAATCATGGATACAGTAACAATTCTCCTGTCTTCTTTCGTCCTGTCGATCACCGGCCTCTTCGTTTTTATCTGGTCGTTAAGAAAGCGGCTCTTCGACACCACGGCTGCGGCTGCGAACGTGATCTTCTCCAAGGGTGAGATCGGTCGCGGCGAGGAACCATCGGCTACAGCCGAGCAGCTGGCCGGCCTGCGGTTAAAGGTTCCTGGCCAAACTAGCCCTGCCCTATCTGCGGCTCAGGAAGCTGACTTGCAGCGCGAATTGCAGGAGCGAGTTGAAGCGGATCGTTCGACGGCATTCGTGTCTTTCGTGTTCCTCTCATGCGCTGTTGTTTGGCTGGTGGCTGGCTCCCTCGCCGGCCTGACTAGCTCCATCAAACTGCACGAGCCGGATTGGCTTGTGCAGCAGGCTTGGCTGACGTTCGGACGAATTCGAACTATCCATCTCAACATCATCGCATATGGTTGGGCTCCGATGGCAGCATTCGGCATCGCGAACTGGCTGCTGCCGCGTCTGCTTAAGACCCCGTTGATTGGAGGACGGTTCGCAATCCTTGGCTGTATGATCTGGAACGCAGGTCTCATCGCAGGCGTTGGCTGTATTGCGGCGGGGATTAGTGATGGCATGGAGTGGCTTGAGATTCCGTGGCAAGTCGACATTTTGATTGTCATCGGTGGCGCCCTGATGGGCCTTCCATTGGTCTACACGCTGCAGGCACGCAAAGTCGATCACCTGTATGTGTCCGTCTGGTACATGGGGGCGGCGTTGTTCTGGTTCCCAATTTTGTTCCTCATAGCCAACCTGCCGGCGGTTCATTTCGGCGTAGAGCAAGCGACAATGAACTGGTGGTTCGGGCACAACGTGCTAGGCTTATTCTATACGCCGATGGCGCTGGCCTCCGTGTATTATTTCCTGCCGAAGATCATTGGCCGCCCAGTGCAGTCTTACAATCTGTCCCTACTAGGCTTCTGGACCTTGGCCTTCTTCTACGGCCAGGTTGGCGGACATCATTTGATCGGTGGCCCTGTGCCCGCTTGGCTCATCACGCTTTCGATCGTTCAAAGCATGATGATGATCATCCCGGTGATTTCGTTCTCAATCAATCAGCACATGACGATGCGAGGCTACTTCTCCAAGCTCATTTACTCGCCAACTCTACGTTTTATCGTCTTGGGTGGAATGATGTACACACTCAGCTCACTGCAAGGATCGTTTGAAGCCCTTCGCGCTGTGAGCACCGTCGCGCACTTTACTCACTTTACGGTCGCGCATGCACACCTTGGGCTGTACGGTTTCTTCACGATGGTGATGTTCGGCTCAATTTACTTCGTGATGCCCCGGGTAATGTCATGGGAATGGCCGTACCCAAGTCTGATTGCCGCCCATTTCTGGCTGGTGGTGTTCGGCTTCTCTATTTACTTTATCGGACTCTCTATCGGTGGTTGGCTCCAAGGATTGGCAATGCTCGATGCAGCCAAGCCTTTCATGGAGTCTGTGAAGGTGACTATCCCGTATTTGCAGAGTCGTTCAGTCGGTGGCGCCATTATGACCTTGGGGCACCTGGTTTTCGCAGGCCACTTTGTCGCGATGATATTGCGCTATGGTCCAGCACGTACCGGTGCCGCCCTCCTGCACACTAGCGCCACCAAGGCGGCCACGAATGAATTTGCAGGAGCCCGATAATGCATGACGAACTCAAATTACTTAGTGGCGCCATGGTGACGTTAGCGCTCGCAACATCCGCGCTCGTGGTTGTCCCATTTATGCAGCTCAAAGGGCTGGAGCCCCCCAAAGACCTCAAGCCCTATACCTCTGCTCAGCTGCGCGGTCGCGAAGTGTATATCAAAAACGGCTGTATTTACTGCCATTCTCAGCAGCCCCGCGACAAATCGCAGGCTCCCGACGACAAGCGCGGTTGGGGTCGCGCTTCAGTCGCCGGCGACTACTCGTACGACAAGCCTCACCTGCTTGGCACGATGCGTACGGGTCCTGACCTCTTCAATATCGGCGTGCGCCAGCCAAGCCAAGACTGGCATTTGGGACATCTGTACCAGCCCCGTGCCTACACGCCTGGTTCTATCATGCCATCGTACCCGTTCCTCTTCGAGGTCAAGGAAAAGGCCGATCCGGGCGACCGACAACTGACCCTGCCACCCGGCTATAACCCTCCAGGGAAGATTGTCGTGGCAACGCAAGAAGTGCTCGACTTGGTGACGTACCTTCAGGGCCTGGACCATACATACCCGGTGTTTGAAGCCACCGAAACGAAAAAGAAATAAGAGGAACTCATATGATCGAGCAGCCAAAGCACGACGCACGAGAACGCGAAAATCCAGATCCGCACGAGAAGAACCGACCAATCCCGCGCCTCGTTCTTATCGTGGTATTAGGCGTATTGGCTTGGGCTGTCGGCTATATCGTGCTCACTCAGCGCGACGATGCGCCCGAGCTTGGCGACCACCGTACGCTGGCGACTCTGCAGGGCAAGCCCGCCGGTGCAGGCGTCGTAGCTGACGGCGCACAGGTATACTCGGCCAACTGCGTTGCGTGTCACCAAGCTACCGGCGCCGGGCTGCCTGGAGTATTCCCACCACTCGCAGGCTCCGAATGGGCACTAGCGGCCGATAAAGTCCCGGTGAACATCCTCCTGCATGGGATCGCCGGCAAGTTGACCGTCAAGGATGTAGCGTACAACGGCCAGATGCCTGCATTTAAGGACAAGCTTAGCGATGCAGAAATCGCAGCGGTCCTCAGCTATGTAAGAAGCAATTTCGGTAACGGTTCCGGCAAGATTAGCGCTGATATCGTTAAAGCCGAGCGTGAGGCTGGCAAAGATCGAAAAGACCCCTGGAACGGTGATGAAGACCTCAACAAGCTCAAGCAGTAGCGAGACCAAAGCGCCGCTGCTGACGCTGGCAGCGACTTCCCTCGTGGCCATATTCGGTTGTGCCGCGCTGTACCAGGCGACGATGGGTTTCCAGGTAGTCTCAACTGAAGACGGTCGGAGGCTTGAGATTGAAAGGGAACCTCGTTCCGTCCCATTTGCTGCGCTCGACTGGCCATCGAGGCCGCTGCTAGGCGATGTGCTTAGCAATGACGGGCGTGTGACTATCGTGTCGTTCATCTACACAAGCTGCACTGCTATTTGTTCCGTACTTGGGAATGAGTTTCAACAGATGCAGGAAACAATCCGCGCTCGAGGCCTACAGGACAAAGTGCGGCTCATGAGCATCAGTTTTGACCCGCGAGATGACGCGCAGCAGTTGCGTGCTTATGCCATACGGCAGCATGCAGACCGGACCATCTGGAATTTTGCCGGTATCCCGGATGGAAGCCAACGTAAAGCAGTCCTCGACACCTTTGGAGTTGTTGTCGTGCCCGCGCCGCTTAGCGAGTATGTGCACAATGCCGCATTCCATGTGGTCGGCCCCAGCGGTCGCTTGGAAAAAATTGATGACTACGACAGTCCTGACCGGGCTTTGGCTGATGCAGTGGCCATGTATGACGCGGACCGAAAATGAAGAGTCACATTTTTTCATTGAGTGTTCGGATAGTTTTCGTGATAGCGGTTCTGCTAGCTGTCATTGTCTCTTCGCCTTGGCTCGAATCATCGATGGCTCGGCACATGCTCGTCCTATTGCCTCTTTTGGTGTCTATGGGATGGATGGCAGTTGGATTGCCCCTCTGTGCCAATATAACTTGAGACACCTACCCGATTAATTTAGAGTACAGCGGTAGGTCCCCAATATGCACAACCGAAAGCATCAAATTAGCACTTCAGCAGCCCAGCAAGACAGCCTCAACGC
>NZ_JAHTGR010000059.1:0-4820 GCF_019166075.1 Duganella violaceipulchra
TGCCGACGCTGATCGAGTTCGATACGCGTGCGCGCCTGGACGGCTTCCTGTCGACCTTGCAGACGGTGGTCGATCGCCACGACATCCTGCGCACCGCGGTGCTGTGGGATGGCCTGGCCGAACCGGTGCAGGTGGTGTGGCGCAGGGCGCCGCTGACTGTCGAGGAAGTGGAGCTGGACGCGGCGGACGGCGCCATCGCGGAGCAATTGGCACAGCGCTACGACTCGCACAATTATCGCCTGGATGTGCGCCAGGCGCCGTTGATGCGCGGCTTCATCAGCGCAGACCGCGCCAACCGACGCTGGTTGTTGCAGCTATTAAGCCACCACATGGCGCTTGACCATACAACGCTGGAAATACTGATCGAGGAAATTCGCGTCATCCAGCAAGGCATGGCGGCGCAACTGCCGCCGGCGCTGCCATTCCGTAATTTTGTTGCGCAGGCGCGTCTGGGTGTGAGTCAGCAGGAGCATGAGGCCTTCTTTGCCGGCATGCTGGCCGATATCGACGAACCGACCGCGCCATACGGACTGCTTGATGTGCAGGGCGATGGCGGCAGGATCGAAGAGATCAAGCAGGAATTGCCATCCGATCTGGCTGCGCGGATGCGCGCGCAGGCGCGCGGCCAAGGTGTCAGTGCGGCCAGCCTGATTCACCTGGCCTGGGGGCAGGTGTTGGCCAAGCTGTCCGGGCGCCAGCAGGTGGTATTCGGCACGGTGCTGTTCGGCCGCATGCAGGGTGGCGTTGGTTCCGACCGCGGCCTGGGCATGTTTATCAATACCTTGCCGGTTCGCGTTAACGTCGATCACAAGGGCGTAGCACAAAGTGTACGCGACACGCATGCGCTGTTGACGCAATTGCTGCGCCATGAGCATGCTTCGCTGGCATTGGCTCAGCGCTGCAGCGCGGTGCAGGCGCCGCTGCCGCTGTTCTCATCGTTGCTGAACTATCGTCACAGCGCTGTTGCCGAGGAAGTCATTACGGAACAGGCCAGCGCAGCTTGGGACGGCGTGGAGGTGGTCAGTGGAAAAGAGCGCACCAACTTCCCGCTGACGCTATCCGTGGATGACCTGGGTGCTGGCTTCCGTCTGACGGCGCAGGTCGACCGCTCGGTATCGGCGGCGCGCGTCTGCGGCTACATGCAGGCGGCGCTGGAAGGCCTGGTGGCAGCGCTGGAGACGGCGCCGGAAACCGGTCTTTGCACAATCGACCCGCTGCCGGCGGCCGAACGCCAGCTACTGCTGGCGGGCTGGAACGCCACGCAGCGCGAACTGGCGCAGGATCTGTGCGTGCATGAGTTGTTTGAACAGCAGGTGCTGCGCACGCCGGATACGCCGGCCGTGACGCACGATGGGCAGGTCCACACTTACGCCCAGCTTAACGCCCGCGCCAATCAGCTGGCGCGCCACCTGCGCGCGCTGGGCGTGGCGCCGGAGGCGCGGGTGGCGATCTGCGCCGGCCGTGGCCTGGAACTGGTGGTGGCGATGCTGGCCACCTTGAAGGCGGGCGGCTGCTACGTGCCGCTGGACCCTGCCTATCCACAGGAGCGGCTGGCTTACATGCTGGCCGACAGCGCGCCGCTGGCGGTGCTGTACGACGCCTCGGGACGGGCGGCGCTGGCCGGCATGGCTGGCGAGCTGCCTTGTGTCGAGCTGGATGACGCGGGCGCGCAGTGGCGCGATCAGGCTGGCGACAACCTGGATCGGCTGGCACTGACGGCGGACAACCTGGCCTACGTGATCTATACCTCCGGCTCGACCGGAGTGCCCAAGGGCGTCGCCAACACTGGCGTCGGCCTGCGCAACCGTCTGTTGTGGGCGGTGCGCGACATCTTCGAACAGGCGCCGGTGACGGCCTTCAAGACCAGCATCGGCTTTGTCGACTCGGTATCGGAAGTGCTGCAAACCCTGCTGGCCGGGGGGACTTTGGCGGTGTTCGACCATGATCTGGGGCGCGACGTCGAACGCATGGCGGCGCGGATCGCGCAAGGCGACATCAGCCACCTGACGCTGGTGCCGTCGTTGCTGGAGGCCTTGCTGGCGGCCGACGCCGGCGCGCTGGGGGCGCTGAAGACGCTGGTGAGCAGCGGCGCGCGCCTGTCGCGCGACCTGATCGCGCGGACGCTCGCGGCCTGTCCCCGTGTGCGGCTGTATAACTTCTATGGCTCGTCCGAGGCGAACGGCGACTCGACCTTCCACGCTTGCGTGGCGGCCGATGCCGATGCGGTGGATCGCTCGCCGATCGGCCGTCCGATCGCCAACACCCAGGTCTATATCCTCGATGCGCGGCGCCAGCCGGTGCCGCTGGGCGTGGCCGGTGAGTTGTACATCGGCGGCGCCGGCCTGGCGCGCGGCTATCTGAACCTGCCGGAGATGACGGCGGAGCGCTTCGTGGCCGACCCGTTCGCCGGCGCGCCGGAGGCTCGCATGTACAGGACGGGCGACCTGGCGCGGCATCTGGCCGATGGCACGATCGAGTACCTGGGGCGCAATGACTTCCAGGTCAAGATCCGTGGCGTTCGCGTCGAGCTGGGCGAGATCGAGACCAAGTTGTCGGCTTGCGCGGATGTGCGCGAGGCGGTGGTGCTGGCACGCGAGGACCAGCCGGGCGACCAACGCCTGGTGGCCTACGTGGTGGCGCGCGAAGGCGCGCAGCTCGAAATCGCCGCACTGAGCGAAGAACTGGCGCGCGGCCTGTCGGACTTCATGGTGCCGTCGGCCTTTGTGGTGCTGGAGGCCTTGCCACTGACGCCGAACGGCAAGCTCGATCGCAAGGCACTGCCGGCGCCGCAGGGACAGGCTTATGTCACACACGGCTATGAGGCGCCGCAAGGCGAGATCGAAGAGACGCTGGCGGCGATCTGGGCCGAGCTGCTGAAACTGGAGCGGGTCGGCCGCCACGACAACTTCTTCCAGCTGGGCGGTCATTCGCTGCTGGCGGTGGCGCTGATCGAGCGCATGCGCCGTGCCGGCGTGCAGACCGACGTGCGCACCTTGTTTGGCACGCCGACCATCGCGGCGCTGGCCGCCGGCGGCGGTGCGGGCGACGTGCTGGTGCCGGCCAACGGCATCGTCGACGGTTGCGCGGCGATCACGCCGGACATGCTGCCGCTGGTGCAATTGAGCCAGCAGGAGATCGACGGCATCGTCGCGGCGGTGCCGGGCGGCGCCGCCAATATCCAGGACATCTATCCGCTGGCGCCCTTGCAGGAAGGGATATTGTTCCACCATATGATGCAGGGCGAGGGCGACGCCTATCTGCTGCCGACGCTGATCGAGTTCGATACGCGCGCGCGCCTGGACGGCTTCCTGGCAACCTTGCAAGTGGTGATCGACCGCCACGACATCCTGCGCACCGCAATGCTATGGGACGGCCTGGCCGAACCGGTGCAGGTGGTATGGCGCAGGGCGCCGTTGTCGGTCGAGGAAGTCGTTTTCGATGCCGCCAACGGCGATATCGCCGAACAATTGGGTGCGGCGTACGATCCTCGGCATTACCGCGTGGATGTGCAAGTAGCGCCGTTGCTGCGCGCCTTCCTGTGCGAGGACCGCGTCAACGGCCGCTGGCTGTTGCAACTGCTGACGCACCACCTGGCGATCGACCACACGGCATTGGATATCCTGGTCGAGGAGATCCGGATGATCCAGCAGGACCGCGCGGCCGAACTGGCGCCGGCGCTGCCGTTCAGGAATTTCGTCGCCCAGGCGCGCCTGGGCGTGAGCGTCGCGGAACACGAAGCCTTCTTTACGCGGATGCTGTCCGATATCGACGAGCCGAGCGCCCCATACGGGCTGCTCGACGTGCAAGGCGGAGTGGCTGAGCTGGACGATGCTCGCCTGACGTTGCCGCATGCGCTGGCTGAGACGCTGCGTGCGCAGGCGCGCACGCTGGGCGTGAGCGTGGCCAGCTTGATGCACCTGGCCTGGGCGCAGGTGCTGTCGAAACTGACGGGACGCCAGGACGTGGTGTTCGGCACGGTGCTGTTCGGGCGCATGCAGGGTGGTTCGGATTCAGGGCGGGTGCTGGGCATGTTCATCAACACCTTGCCGGTGCGGATCAGCATCGGCGAGCAGGGTGTGGCCGGCGGCGTGCGCGGCACGCATGCGTTGCTGACGCAGTTGCTGCGGCACGAGCACGCGCCATTGGCGCTGGCGCAGCGCTGCAGTGCGGTGCGGGCGCCGTTGCCCTTGTTCTCGTCGCTGCTGAATTATCGTCATAGTGCGGTGACTTCGGCCGGCGTCGACGATCGCGAAAACGATGGCGGCGTTTGGGATGGCATCGAGGTCAGGGCCGGCAAGGAACGTAGTAACTATCCGCTCACGCTGTCGGTGGACGATCTGGGTGCCGGCTTCGTGCTGACGGCGCAGGTCGACCGCTCGGTATCGGCCGGCCGCGTGTGCGCCTATATGCAGACTGCGCTGGAGCAGCTGGCGGCCGCGCTGGAAGGCGCTCCCGAGACGTCGTTGTTGTCGCTGCAGGTGCTGCCGGTCGCGGAGCGGCAGCAGGTGCTGGCGGCATGGAACGCGACCGAAACGCCGTATGCGCGCGAGTTGTGTGTCCATGAGCTGTTCGAGCGGCATGCCGAACTTCGTCCCGAGGCGACCGCGCTGGTGTGCGGCGATCTGGAAGTCAGCTATGCCGATTTGAACCGCCAGGCCAACCAGTTGGCGCGCCATCTGCGTGGCTTGGGCGCGGGAGCCGACGTCCGGGTGGCGATCTGCAGCGGACGCGGGATCGAGATGGTGCTGGCGATGCTCGCTACGCTGAAGGCGGGTGGCTGTTATGTGCCGCTCGATCCGGCCTATCCGGCCGAACGGCTG